>CAZIIM010000001.1:0-33701 GCA_964539305.1 uncultured bacterium
AATTAAGAGCGGGCAACGGGGCTCGAACCCGCGACCTCCAGCTTGGGAAGCTGATCAACTCCCGCTTTATGTTCCTTATTATCTGCATTTAGGCGAAAACAGGATAACCGGTATCCTGCAATTCCGTATCCGATTCCTGCAATTTCGGCTTTTCTGTATTTAACGGTTTCACCAGGTCCGGAAAGTCCTGCTCCAGGCGTTTGATATTAAACTTGGTGTAGATCTCCGTTGTGGTTACAGAGCTATGGCCAAGCTGTTTCATCACCGCGTAAATATCCCTTGTTTTCAGGTAGAGCCTTACCGCCGCCGTATGTCTTAAACTGTGGAATTTCCGGCCTTCAATACGGCCCCATCCCTTTTCCTTACTGCCTTTGCAGGCCTTGTAAAATACATCAGAATAGAACAATATGGCACTTTTCCGTTTAGCAATTCCCCTTTTTACCTTGTAATCCACCATGGCACGCATTTCCAGTAAAACCGACTTCAACTTAGGGGTAAGGTGAATATCACGCTCACTATGGCCTTTGGCTGTGTCTGCTGTGATCGTAAGGAAATCGCCATTCACAATTCCCTGGAAAGGCTCAGATAACCGGCAACCGGTTTCACGGTAAAACCAGAAAGCCTTTTTAAAATGGTCAGGTACCCGGCTTAAGATCTCCCGAAATTCATCATTTGAAACGTATTTCGGTAAAGATTTACCAACGTTCAACTGAGTAATTTTAGGCACGTCTTTAATCTTCCCGCGTTCTTTTAGCCAGATCAGGAAGGTCCGTAAGGCCCTCAGTCTCATATTCAAGGTTACGTTACCGATTTTACCGGTGTAATGAGCCTTATACTTATCAATATGCTCCAGGGTTATTTCCTTAACCGGTGTATGGCCTTTCACCACTTTACGAAAGGTTGAAAAGCTCCGCTCATAAATATCCAGCGTTCCAGGGCGTAAACCGTCTCCATTCCGGGCTTTCAAATAGTCCCTGGCCGCTTCATCCAGGCTGTATTCTCTTATCTCAGGATTCCCGTTTTCGCTCCTCCAGGAGGGGATAAACTCCCCTCCTGCTTTTATCAGTTGTTCAAATTGCCTGACTTCCGTCCGTCTCATTTCAGCTTCCCGGATATGTTCTGTATTCAGGGCAATCAATTTATCCTTCCACTTACCGTTATGGTCTTTTAAGTGAACCCGGCAATAATAGCGGCCCTTTAGTTTTCTTAAACCAATCATTGTTTTACCGGCTCTGGAGTCCCCTTCAACTGTCTTTTCCCATTTAATTCCGCTTTCCGTTCATTGCCATTTTCAACCGCCATTAAGGTTACCTCCAGAAGTTCAGCTATCCCGGCCATTCCAGCCCTTAAAGTTTGAATAGCGTTATCCCTGTCAAACCAATCTTTATAGCTTGTGTCCACTGAGTAACCCCAAAGAATGTTTTGGATCCTTTCCAACATTTCTTTAGGCTTAATTCCAGCGTCATCTATTGTTTCGCCAAGGGTTATTGGATTATGCTTGAGTTTAGGCATGGATTACCTCCTAAATGAAAATACCCGCCGTTGGACTTATGCGGTGCTGTAAAACCGGGAAGGTCTTGCGACGCTTCCAGTCCAAAAACGGGTATCAAGTTTTGATTTAAGTCCGTATACGAACTTACTATTGGGTAGGTGTTTACAGCTTCCATGGGGGTATATTATTATACCTAAATTTGGGAATCCATAACTATTTTAATTTTCTCGAAATATGCAGGAATTGGATACCGCTTTCCCGGATACAATAAGGCCTCTCTCTTCGGCAAATGATAAGCTCATATAGCTGGAGGTCAAGCCAATTCCCCTTCAATTATTTCATCAGAAATAGGCTGAATATGGTCTTGAACAAACTCCCTGGTGGTGATTGCATTGCCAATATTAATAACCTGCCTTGGTTCACTGGCCAGCCGATCTACTTTGTCTCTAATCTCAGAAATAATATTGTTTCCTGATAGTGGAATAATAGCTTCCGGACCCGCCTCTCCTGCTATTGCACCGCCTCGAATCAAGGGGCTAAATACAGGCTGTTTTACAATTCCCCCCTCCGCGAATTGAATCCGTTGAATAGCCGAACCCATTAAGGACCCGAAAGCGGCACCTCCAGCCAGGGCAACCGGAGCAGTAAGCCAGGCCAGGGGACCGGAGGATTGTAACATTGAACGAATCCAGGAGGAAACGGCCTTTTGAATTTCAGCCGATATAAAAGTTGCCGCGGTCTTTTTAGCCGCTATTCCAGCCGCTTTCATCGCGTCTGTGGTGCTGGTAATTGTGGAAGCCTGTAAAACGGAAGCGGCGGCGGCCTCTTCCATTCCACGTTTAAAATTCTCCCAACTAACTGCTGTTTCATCGGTTGACTGTTTCACCAGGCCTAACTTTTCAGCCAGTACAGGATAGAGTTCAATGAATCGCTCAATATTCGCTTGCTCCTGATTCATCAATTCCACCTGCTTCATTTTAGAAGCTACAAATTGATCGAAATTCGCATTGCCGGTACTGATTTGATCGTTTAATTCGCCCCAATTAATAACCATGTCCCCTAATATTTCAGCCTCTTCAGGCGTAGGAACGGGCAAATCCGGCCTTTCAGGAGCACCGACGGCCAAATTGTTGAATGATTCAGCCAACTTAGTTACCTGCTCATTCAGGGCTATTGTGGACGCTCTTACCTCCTCCTGTTGTTGCCGGTTCGCTTTGAGCCGTTCATTGGCCAAAGCGGAGGCGTTGGCATAGGCCGTTATATTAGGGTTCCCTTTGGCCATTTGGTCCATGTAGGCCTGATAAGCCTGGTTATTTTTGTCAATCAAAGCAGGTTCCGCTTCCTCCAGGTCTAAACGCTTTTTCAGCAGGTCCCGGATTTCCTTTTCCTTCAAGGATAGAGCAATTCGCTGGAGCATGGCATTAGAAACCCGGTTCTGAGCGTTCTCAATCTCTTCCAGACTTGATTTTTCAGTAAGCAGGTTAGGAAGGTATTTCCCGTACCTGGCATTGATCGTTTCGATTGCATTTTCCCTGACCTCCTGAGAGGCGTTTACATCTTTAAGGGTAGCGAACAGAAGCCTCGTTTCAGTCTCTTCCTCACCGGTTTTCGTTGTAAGATTCGTAACCAATTTGGCCATTTTAAGGATAGCAGGAGCGAACACTGAGCCTATGTCTTCCGCTACATCGCCCAGAGCGTTTTTCATCTGCTCAATAGCTCCGGTCATGGTTTGAGCCTGAGCGGCGGCCTGTCCACCAAATAATTTTGCTGTATTCTCAGTAAGGGCTTTCAGCCTATCGGTTGAACCGGCGGCTCCTTCCACCTGAATACCGTACCTGGTCAGAGCGTTTGTTGTGGATCCAAAACTTTTCCCTACCAGGTCAGCCGCCGAAGCCAGGTCCATTCCCTTAGCGGCGGCCAGGTCCAAGGTTGCCCTGGTTAGAGCCTTGATCTGCTCTTCATCATCCGTAAAGGCGGCTAACATCGCTTGAGCTTCAATGATAGCCTCATCACCGTACCTGGTTTGCTTTTGAAGAGCGGCGGCTTGATCCAGGAGGGCTTTTGACGTTCTACCCAGAGCGGCTTCCAGTTTCTTTTCAGCCAATTCCTGTTGACCGAAGGCCTGAATTGACTTTTTCAGACCCATTACAACCGTTCCGGCCAGAGCGGTGAGGCCCAATCCCATTTTAGAGAAACCGGCTATACTCCGCTTAGAAGTCCTTTCGGCCTGGTCTCCAAGGCCTTTTAGCTTTTTATTGACCTTATCCAGCTTTTTCTGGACGTCTTTTACATCGCCTTTAAGCTCTAATTCAGAACGGTATTTATCGGCCATAATACACCCTAATTAAATTTTAACGGTCCACCAGGGCCAAAGAAGCTGGTAATAATTTTACTGAGTTGTGGCATAGTGGTATGTTTTAGATCCTCCCATTTATTGTAATTCTCCGACACTTTTCCCACTGGCTCCAGTACCAGGCAAAGCAGATCAATAAAGCGTTTAGCGTCCCTTACGAATTTTCCCGTTGCCTCTGCCGATTCCGGAGCCCGTTGTATATCGGCCATCATTTCCGATAATTCAAGGAAAAAGCCCAGTTCTACTTCCTTAACCAACCGGAATTTTCGGTTATTAATTATGTATGTTTTATTCGCCATTTATACTTATAGCCTCTTTACAATCGCTTTTTACGTGAATCGGATACGGATTACCGGGAGTTGTGTAGACTTAGATCTCCGACAAACCTCCTGCTTATGAAGCTGGAGGCCGGTCATTTGACTTGATTTCATTGAAAACAGGCTCCAGTTCCTCCATCACATTTTTATAGACGTACTCAGTAAGTTTCAGCAGTTCCCCTTCATCCAAATCCAAACCGTGTTTTTGTAATACAATATCAAGACCGACTTGTAATTTCAGGGCAATTCCATCTTTTACTTTTCCAATATCCATCAGATAATCTGATTGATTCTACCGCCCATTTCCTCCGGTGAAATCTGCAATCCTGCCACTTTCCCGTCGATGACGTTTTTAAATAGTTTCATTTGCAGGGACAGGAACAGATTGATATTCTGGAACTGTTCACGGCGTTGGTAAATCCGTTGCAGTTTCAGGTTTGAAGGTCTGTCCAGGACTGCTGTATCTTTCCATTTGTTAAGCAGGGGAAGGAAATCCTGTCTGAGCGGGTAATAATGGTCCACCCAGTAGAGGAAAGCCTTATCAGTCTTATTTACGGATTCTGTGAACACTTCAGCCAGGTCATTCACGCTGTATTTCCCGTACAGTTTAGTTAATTGCAGGGATTGAGTTTCTAAGACCTGTTGCTCTTCAGGGCTGGAGAAATACCACCGGTTCATCAAATTCATCTCTTCCAGGGCCGCCATTTCAGCCAGCTCCGGAACACTGCCTTTCACTTCATCGGCCAGGGCTTTTAAGTCATCGAAAAACTGTTTGGAGACCTGGACCTCCATTTCCACCAGGTCCCGCTCCTGTTTTGCCAGGTCTTCCATTTCCCTGGATACTCCATATCCTTGAGGACGCGGTTTAGCCTCCTCCATCTGCATCCGCACCTGGACACGCTGTTCCCTGATTTTCCGGGCTTCGGTTTGGGCTTCATCCGATAGGGATTTCAGCCGTTTAACCAGGTCATCGTAAGTTTCAATCTTGAAAGGCCGGGGGTGGACCGTGTCCACGCCTTCCAGTTTATTTAACGCTTCCAATATATTCATGGAATAAATCCTCCAATATTTTTAAGGCCCTTTGATAATCACCTTTTCCAGTTTCCGTTAAAATTCCTTTGATCCTTGATTCTGAAAGGAAATGCTTTTTACTCAGAGCCTTTACCCGCTCTGTGTAGGGCCCTTTCATCGAATCAAATTCTTTTCTTATCAAAAACCGCTTTCGAATCGAGTCAGGAAATAGGAGGGCTTCGATAAGCAGACCGAAGCCCTCTAAGTCCGGAGGCTCAATGGCTGAATCCACTTTCTCCTTTAAACGGTCCAATACGCTGTTATTAAGCTCCATGGTTTAAATAACTCAGATCAATCCTAACTTTCTGGCACCGATTTTCCCGCCATGGTCAGGGCATCCATGGCCTTAATTAAAAGTTCCGGATTATATTCTGGTTTATCAGGGGGCAACTTCCCTTTCTTGTCTCCGTAGCGTTCCGGGTAATTGTGTTTCAGGTAAAAAATTTGAGCCGTTACATTCCCGGCCAGGGCCGCCTCCATTAAAGCATTTTCCACGTCGTCAATAAGTTCCTCTTTGATATTCTGTATTTTCTGAGCAAATGCAGGATCGTTTTTCATCCAGTTGTAAAATGTAGTTCGTGATAATTTAACTGAATTACAGGCCGCCTGGATTGCTCCTCCGGACTTCCTGAAAGCTCTCAATAAGTTGGGCTTAACATAGCTTTTGTAAGGCTTCCCTTTTTTATACCCGTTCAGTTTGTTAGCTTTCTTTGCCACCAGTTTTTTTGAATCAGCCAAATTTCCCCCTTTCACTTGGCAGACGGGTTAAGGCCTGAGTTTTGAGAGAAACGGGCACGTACCCGGCAGATTCAAAGGAATTCCTGGCATTTAGGGCAAACTCTAAGCGGCTTACCATAGCGGGGAAACCATTTCGCCATGGGAACGGGATCAATGACAGACCATACCCGGCGGCAATTAGGACAGAGAAAAAGATCACGGCCTTTGTCAATGGAATCATTCGAATAACCTTTGTTGTGGTACTTCTCTTCTGAGCCGCTCTTCCGCGATGTCGAAATAGGATTTCTCAATTTCAAAGCCAATTCCCTTTCGGTTTTCTCTATGGCAGGCAACCAGGGTAGAACCGGAGCCCATGAAGCCATCCAGAACCAGATCTCCAGGGTTAGAATAAGTACGTATCAATTTTCTGAGCAAGCTCACGGGCTTCTGGAAAGGGTGATCGGCCCGCTCTTCAGCTTTCATGTTAGGCTTATGGGGGGCTCTAATTATGGTCCTTGGAAATCTGATTCCATCTTCATTCAGATTTATCCGGCTCTTTTTCATCCGCCGGGTAGAAACATCAGGGCTGTAGTTACGCTTTCTGTATGGGACCCCTGTTAGTCCCATTCCGTTCCGGTTGAATGTTAACTCCTTCGCCGGTGTACCCTTTCGCTTAAAAATCAAAAGAAATTCAACTTCAACGATTGGCCGGGTTAAGCCAGTAGGCATTCCACCTGATTTTTCCCAGATGTGATAGTGTTTAAATTCTATACGACCGGAGAAGTGATAAAGTAATTTCAGCAATAGAGATATGTCCGAAAACATGATAACCTGAGCGGTAGGTTTTAGGAGCTGTGAAAAGATCAATTCCAGTTTGGCAATGTCCAGGGGAATATCCCAAGCCAGGTTAGGCAATTCACGGCTGAAAATACCATAGGGAGGATCTGTAAGAATCAGGTCCACCTTGCCAATTCCCACCCGTTTCCACTCCTCGTAAAAATCTGCATGGTAAATAGTTAAATTATCAGAAATGCAGACTTCGGATACCGGAAACCCGGAGACTGGCCGGGGGTGATCTTCGTGAGACGAGGTGCTCACTAAGCTCATCGCTTAACCTTTTTTCTAATGATCGGCTTTTCTAATCCCTGGCCTTTGTAGCTCTCAGGAACCAGGCGGCATTTACAGTTACTTTGACAGACTGAAAAGCCGCTTCCTGGTAGGCCTACTGTACGCCAGTACTCCATGGATTCAACCTGGCCATGGCGGGCTGTGCAGTCAGGACACGGATTTCCTGAAACCGTTATCCATTTAAATTCCTTGATTCCGTGATCAGTGAACACAGTCATGGAGGCTTCATTGCTGGCCTGGTTAATTGCACCGACAACCGCGTTTCTGAGGCCGTTTTTAAACTGACCAAAGACACGGCCCCCTTCCTTTAGGTCTTTTTCCAGGAGTTTATTTATCTCTTCATCGCTTACCCCCTGGAGCCTGAGCCGATCAACGTACCGGCCAAATTCAATGACAAACGAATCAATATTGGCCTGGAGATCCACAGACAGTAACATTTCCATTTTATTTAGATCAATTTCTGGCATTATTCTGCTCCTATCGGTAAAGGGAATCTCATTTCGGAAAGAATAAAATTAGCGTCCTCCAGTATCCAAATGTCATCTGTACAAATAGGACACTGCTCCATTTTAGTTTCGGTGATACTTTTCTCTGCTGTACCGCCACAGTTCCGGCACATATACAATCGGGTTTTTTGCGGATTACCGTTACTACTTTTAGCTACCCAAGGTTGGCTTAACCAACGTCGAAAAGCGGCTGGATAATCTGAATAAACTTTTCCGTTAGCCTTCACATAATCACGGAACTTTTGAAGCTCCAACGATACATCAATATCTGGGAACTGTTGTTTAAAAAGTAATAAATCAATTTGGGAGAGAGAGGAATCCTCCCTACTAACATTAGTTTTAGCTCCCTCCTTACTTAACTTAACTTGGTTTAACTTAATATTAGCCGTTACAGGGGCGTTACATTCCTGTTTCTGGTGGAGTTTTGATCTGTGTTTTCTTACCCTTTCTCGTCCTAAAACCCGCTCTCTGTGCTCCCTGTACATTCTCCGGTTTACTACCGTTACATCGTTATTACTTACCGTTACATCGGCGGTTTTTGTAACGCTCAAGTCCTCCAAGGCCGTTTGCATTTCCTCCGGAGTGCAACGGCATAAGCGAGAAAGTTTTTTTACTGAAGCTGTGATTTTTCCAGTCCGGCCTGATTGGTGCATAATGGCAAGCAAATCAATCCAGATTCCCCTGGTAGCAGGATCACAAAGACTCAGCCACGAATCGCCTAACCAATCATTAACGTACAGGGCCATATAGGGATATTTTCTCATATCAAACCATCCCTCCGAAGCCGTGTCCGCTCAACCGCACTTAACCGCCCTGAATGGCCTAAAATAAATAAATCCAGCCACTCCCGCCGGAACATCATTTTACCAACAACTCCCCTGGCACATTTCAGCTTACCCGCGTAAACGGCCCTTTTAAGCGTTGACCTGGATAAGCCGGAATATTCAATGGCGGCTTTTAAATCGAGCCAATAATGCACGGCGGTTGTCCAAATATTTTCTTACAATTTTAATCGAATCAGGATGGAAAAGAGTTGGTACACCTCTTCCTTCAGACTTTCGAATAACAGGCAACCGGCCAAGAGACCTGAGATAATCTATAAGGAAAAATTTAGCACCAGTCGCCTGGCAGAGATCTCCTCTTGTGAGAGCTTCAATTTTTTCAGACATTCAAAACTCCTAATTTGAATGTCCAATTCTACCTCTATATTTTATTTATTGTGGTAACAGTGAGGAAACGGTCTGGTAACAGTTAATCTATTTATAAAAGCCCTTTTGACTTCGCTACTTTGTAAGCCTTTTCTAATTGTTCCCAAGTAAAAGCCTTACCAAATGATAAATTATTTTTTGCCCACCATTTATAGGCTTCTCTGTATGTCCTAAATTTCCCGCTCTCTTGTTCAGCCCTGGCTTCATCGGCAATCCAATACAAAGGTTTGTTTATATTATCTTTTTGTCTTGATAGCTCTCTCCATACCTTAATTTCTCTGTTATTACCAGACTCAAAATCTATTATTCGATAATTCTTTTCTCCGGTAGCTATTCCTTGGATGGTTATAATAATATTTTCAATCTCATTCTTAATCTCTTTAATTAACAATTCATCGGCAGGAAGTAGAGAGCCCTTTCTTTCAAGTTTTTCTTTCCTCCTGACCAGTTCAGTTAGTTTCTCCCCAACTATTTTTAAGATTTCAGTTTCACGGGCCGGAGTCGTTCCCTTAACTATTTCATCAAATAACTGGCCCACTGTTTTTTCTTTTTCCATTACTAATTCCCTTCAATTAGTTCCCTTGAATGAAATGGCGGGCAATCCTGCCAAGGGAGAAAGAACTGTCCCCCAAATGTTCCTTTTGGGGTAAGCCCGCCAAGGCTTTTTTCAGCCGGTATCCGGGAAATCGGTATCCGATTACCGGGTAATTTGATCTCATTTGGTTTCATTTGAGCCACTTGAATTTATAAAAAATAATTCCCCAAAATGCAGAAATCCCCCTCGGTAAATAGACTTTACCGAAGAGGATTACTAACTGAGCGGGCAACGGGGTTCGAACCCGCGACCTCCAGCTTGGGAAGCTGATGCTCTACCAACTGAGCTACACCCGCATTTGAGGGCTGAAATTTACAATATTTTAAGTGTTCCGTCACCGAATTACTGAAAATTCAGTTTAAAATCCAAACCCGTGTGATAAGAAGTGATCTTCCGACTGAAGGAATAGAATTTTATTGATGATTCTGCCACCAGATCAAGAAAAATCGCCTGGAAAAATTTTACTAAATTTTGTGGATAAATTGTGGAAAACTTTAAAAATGAAAATATTTGTCGTCGACAAAACTATTCCTGACACTTTTTGACTTGAAGGAAAATTTTAGCAGCAATATATTGGCTTCGCCAACCAATTCATTTATCACTTTTTCGTTTGTCAGCCAGCGCACGGCGCTTTTTTTCAGAGAACAACCACATACCAGCGACAGGACTCAATTATGGCTGAAGCGATCGAACTCAACTTTCCAAGCAGGAAAAAATCCCCGGGGGAACTCAACACACTCGTAGAGCAAACCGTCCGTGAACTTTCACGGGAAATCGACGGGCAGGACGAGCAATCCCATCTGGATCGCTACCGGATCGAAAATTACTACAAGGGAGATCCGCTTGGCGCCGATGTGCTTAAGAACAAGTACCTGGCACCATGGGAGCAACACCCGTACGAACTCTGGCAACGGGAAGCAAAAGCACTCGCTTCCGTCGAGCGGACTAAACGTCTTCGGGAAAAATGGGAGTGGAAATTTTATTCCATTTTGGAGGATTTCCGTTTTACACCTGGTGGACGCATCATGCACGGTGCGGGACGGGAAGATATTACCACCACTCTGAACAACTGCTATGTAGTCGCCATTAAAGAAGACTCCATTTCCGCCATTTACAAAGCCATCCAAGAGGAGGCTCTGACTTACAAGTTCGGCGGCGGCTGTGGTCATGATTTATCTGTCCTCCGCCCTTCGGGAACACCCATTAATGGTACAGGTGGCACCTCCTGCGGACCGGTGGGCTTCATGAACCTGTTCAGCGAAAACACGAACACGATTGGCCAGCACGGTCGCCGCGGTGCCAATATGCAGACCTTGAGGGTGGATCATCCTGATATTGAGAAATTCATCGAAATCAAGTCCAGTAGTATTGACATGGTCAAATACTCCAATATTTCGGTGCTCTTGACGCATGAATTCATGAAAGCGGTTGATCAGGATCAGGATTTCGATCTCCGTTGGGATGGAAAAGTGGTTAAAACCGTCCGGGCACGGGATATCTGGAACCGGATCATTGCCCATGCCCACGCCAGTGCCGAACCGGGGTTGATTTTCTGGGATAGCATGAAAGACTACCACAACGCCGAATATTGCAGTCCTCTCGTCTCCACAAATCCCTGCGCTGAACAGCCCTTGCCTGACGGCGGTTGTTGCAACTTGGGATCCATCAATCTAGAACGGTTTGTGGATTCAGACGGAAATTTCAAAGTCGAAGAATTTAAGGAAACAGTCAGCATCGCTACCCGCTTTCTGGATAATGTAATTGACTACAACCTGGAGCGGCACGCCTTGCCCATCCAGAAGGAAAATGCTAAAAATGATCGCCGCATCGGACTGGGCATCCTGGGTCTGGGAGACATGCTGGTGAGGATGGGTACCAAATACGACAGCGAAGATGCCCTCCAGACAGTAGAACAGATTATGCAAATCTTCCGGGACACGGCCTACGAAACCAGTATCGAGCTGGCCAAGGAAAAGAGAGCATTCCCCAATTTTAGATGGGAAGGATTCATTAAAAGTAAATTTGTGAAAAATTTACCCAAACAGCTCCGGGAAAGAATCAAATCCGACGGTATTCGCAATGCCACCATCCTGACCGTACCTCCCACTGGCAGTGGTGCCATTGTGGCCCGGGTGACCTCCGGAATCGAACCGATCTTCGCAACCTACTACCGGCGGCGGGTAAAAGAGAGCGACGGTTACGGCCAAAAATTCAAAGAATACAAAGTGTATCACCCCATTATTGAAAAACTGTTTAAAACAGATGAGAATTTACCGGATTATGTGGTGACAGCCCACAATATTGACCCCTATTTCCGCGTAAAAATGCAGGGTGTGATTCAAAAGTATATTGACAGTTCCATCTCTTCCACCGTTAATCTGAAACAGGACATCACGGTGGAGACGGTCGCCGATATTTACATGACGGCTTACAAGGAAGGTCTTAAGGGAATTACCGTTTACCGCGAAGGGTCCCGTGAAGGCATCCTGATGACAGAACAACCAGCAGGACAGGAAAAAACAACCGTCGATCAATCAACTGCCAGACTAGAAACTGCTGCCAGAACCAGTCCCCAGAACGGTTCACCGAAACGGCCCCGGATCCGTCCCCAAACCACCCATGGTGTTACGCGTCGAATCCGCACGGGTGAGGGTACTTTGTACATTACCATCAATGAAGATGAAGACGGGTTGTGCGAGGTGTTTACGGCTATTGGAAAGGCTGGTGGTAATGCAGCAGCCCAATCGGAAGCCATTAGCCGGCTAATCTCCCTGGCGCTCCGTTCCGGGATTGATCCCCAGGCGATTGTGAAGCAGTTAAAAGGAATCAGCGGCCCCACTCCCACCTGGGAGGACGGACGTTTGATTCTCTCCACCCCCGATGCCATCGGGAAGGCGCTGGATGATTATCTCCGCGACCGAAAATTGATTCAGGAGAATGATCCTTATTCAGATCAGGACAATGAAGAACATAAAATGCATTTCACCATCGCCACTCAGGAAGAAGAGCACGGCCGGAATGTGACCGATTTCACGTACAAGAATATTACAAATTGCCCTGACTGCGGTGGTACTGTCACCCATGAAAGCGGGTGCGTCACCTGTCCCAGTTGCGGTTTTTCAAAATGTGAATAAGGCTCCCTTACCAATAAAAAAGCCCCGTTCAATCAAGGACGGGGCTTTTTTATTACTAAATATTAAACGTCAAAACTCGAGTAATTCTTTCTCTTTCTGTTCCTGGATTTCATTTAAAAGATTAATATGCTCATCCGTAAGCGTCTGAACTTCCTGTTCAGAACGTTTGATTTCGTCTTCGGACACATGCTCTTCAGCCCCAAATTCCTTGATATGATGGAGCGTATCCCGGCGAACATTCCGCACGGCCACCCGGCCTTCTTCAATCAAATGGTGAACGTATTTGATTAAATCCCGCCGGCGCTCTTCAGACAGAGCAGGTATAGGGACTAAAACTGCCGTGCCGTTGTTACTGGGAGTCAGTCCCAGATTGGATTCCATAATGGCCTTTTCGACCAAGGGAATCAGGGATTTTTCATAGGGTTGAATGGTGATCAGGCGCGGTTCAGGGACCGATATGGTGGAAACCTGATTCAACGGTGTCTGGGAACCATAATAATCCACCATAATAGAATTCAGCAAATCCGGATTGGCGCGGCCGGTACGCACTTTAGCCAGTTCTATGCGCGTGTGATCGACCGCCTGATCCATCCGGTGTTTGGCATCTTTGAAAATATCGCTTAGCATGAATTTATTCCGTTACAATCGTTCCCACATTTTCACCCATTACAACCCGCTTTAACTCCCCCGGCCGATTAATATCGAACACCCGGATTGAAAGCCCATTTTCCTTACACAGGGTGATGGCCGTTAGATCCATCACCCTCAAGTTCTTCCTGAGAACCTCATCGTAGGTAATGGACCGGAATTTCCGGGCATCGGAATTTAATACGGGATCTTTATCATAAACACCATCCACTTTCGTCCCTTTCAGTAGAACATCTGCCTTCAGTTCGGTGGCGCGCAGGGCTGCAGCGGTATCGGTAGTGAAATAGGGATTGCCGGTACCACCGGCGACGATAACAATCCGACCCTTTTCCAAGTGCCGTAACGCCCGGCGCCGGATATAGGATTCGGAAATCTGGGAAACGGTAATGGCCGATAAGGTCCGGGTTTCACAGTCAATCTTTTCCAGGGCGTCCTGAATACTGATGGCATTCATAATGGTTGCCAGCATTCCAAGGTAATCCCCGGTCACCCGCTCCATTCCTTTACTGGCTGCCTGCATACCCCTGAAAATGTTGCCGGCACCAATAATCAGACCAATTTTGACTCCCAGTTCATGAATAGCTTTGATTTCCTGGGCCAGCTCGTGGGCCCGTTTGGGATCAATCCCGTACCCCTGTTGCCCCGCCAGCACCTCCCCGCTTAATTTCAGCAGGATGCGACCGTAAGCTGGTTGGGTCATATAAGAAAATTAATGCAACTGACCGTTACTGGACTCTTCCCCAATGGCGAACCGGGTAAACCGATTCAGGACAATATTCTCTCCTAACGTAGCAACGGCTTCCGTGAGCAGATCCTGAACTTTACGATCGGGATCTTTGATAAAGGGCTGTTCCAGCAGGCATACATCCTGAAAATATTTCTCCAGTCGACCGGTAACCATTTTTTCAATGATATTTTCCGGCTTACCGGAGGCTTTTGCCTGCTCCAGATAAATATTTTTCTCCCGCTCAATGAGGTTGGGATCCAGATCCTCCCGCCGGATGGCCAGAGGGTTGGTGGCGGCAATTTGCATGGCAATATTGTGAGCTAAATCCTCGAATCCGTCCGTTTTAGCCACGAAATCGGTTTCACAATTCAGTTCTACCAGCACGCCCAGACGGCCTCCATGGTGGATATAGGCGAAAACAAGACCTTCCTTCGCTGTCCGACTGCCTTTCTTTTCTGCTTTGGCAATTCCCGCTTTTCGGAGGTAATCAACTGCCTTGTCCAAATCACCGGCCGTTTCCACCAGCGCCCGTTTACAGTCCATCATTCCGGCGCCTGTTTTATCACGGAGTTCTTTTACCGTTTTTGCATCTATGGTCATTTTTCCCCTTCAATTTCTGCGACGGCTTCTTCTTCAACCGGGACCGATTCTTCGGTTGCCGGATTAGAATCTGCCTCTACTGCTGCTTCGGATTCCACAACTTCCGCTTCCGGCTGAACCGCTTCTTCCGCAACTACCTCCGGTTCTTCAGGAGTCGGGGGTGCTGTTTCAGCTTCCTCAACGTCTTCCATTTCAGAAACGGCTTTCCCCGTCGCTTCCAGAACCGTATCGGCAATCGCAGCAATAATCAATTGTATCGTCCGGATTGAATCGTCATTAGCCGGGATGGGATAATCAATTGTCGTTGGATCCGTGTTGGAATCAATAATGGCCACAATAGGAATCCCGAGGCGATTGGCTTCCATGACCGCCGTTACTTCATGGCGCGCATCCACGACGACAATCGCATCCGGCAGGCGTTTCATATCCTTGATCCCCCGATGCTGGTCCGCCAGTTTGATCCGTTCCCGGTTCAGCTTCTGGATTTCCTTTTTCGTTAGATTCTCATAAATATGAGATCCTTCTTTTTCCAGAAGATGAAGCCGTTTGATACTTTTTTTAATGGTTGAAAAATTGGTCAAGGTTCCACCCAGCCACCGCTCCACCACATAAAACATTCCGCAACGATCGGCTTCCTGTTGGACAATATCCCGGGCCTGTTTTTTAGTCCCGACAAACAGGATCTCGCCATTATTCTTCAGTACGGAACGGATAAATTCGAGGGCCCGATCCAGATTCCGAATTGTTTCTTCCAGGTTAATGATGTGCACCCCGTTTTTTTCCATCAGAATGAAAGGCTTGAAATTGGGATGCCATTTCCGGGTTACATGGCCGAAATGGGCACCGGTACTCAGTAAATCTTCAAAGGTAACTTGTGTCATAAAGGATTCTATCGTTTAGAAAATTGAAAACGTTTACGGGCACCGGGCTGGCCATATTTCTTCCGTTCCACTTGCCTGGAATCCCGGGTGAGGAATCCCTGTTCTTTCAGTAAAGGACGAAAATCGCTATTCACTTCTATCAAGGCCCGGGCGATTCCCAGACGAATGGCCCCTGCCTGTCCACTCAGGCCACCGCCGTAAACATTCACCTTTATATCGTAGGCTTCGGATTGGCCGGTGAGTACCAAGGGTTGAGTCACCACTGTGGCCAGGGTATCCCGACAGAGGTATTCTTTAAATGGAACGCCGTTAATGAGAATCGATCCCTTTCCCGGAACCATATACACCCGGGCAACCGATCGTTTCCGACGACCAACGGCATGGTAAACTGCTTGTGCCATTAAATATCCAATACTTTTGGTTGTTGAGCGGTATGGGGGTGATCAGGACCGCTATAAACTTTAAGATGCTTGATTAAAGCTCTCCCAAGGCGATTCTTCGGTAACATCCCTTTTACAGCTGATTCAACGATCCGCTCCGGATGATTCCGCCGTAAATGGTCCACATCCGTAAAGGTGGTGCCACCGGGATAACCGGAGTGTTTGAAATAAACTTTCCCCCGTTCTTTATTACCGGTCAATTTTACTTTTTTGGCATTGACAACGATAACAAAATCACCCATATCCAGATTGGGTGAAAAGGTGGGTTTATGCTTACCCCTTAAAATTTTTGCAATTTCACTGGCAAAGCGGCCCAGGGTTTTCCCCTCGGCATCCGCCACGTACCAGTCCTTCACAATTTCAGATGCTTTTAGTGTTTTTGTCTTCATGATTTTCGATTCAAAAATAGCCCGAGAAAGTAGTATTACCGGTTGGTGCCAGTCAACTATAATTCACCATTATAATGAATCCCTGCTTCCTTCCTCCCACCGGTCAGTTATGAATAGCAATCCTGCCCTTACAGAGGGTGTATCGCACCTGGCCGGTAAGGGTTTGACCAATAAAAGGCGTATTCCTTGATCGGGAATAAATATTCTCTTTTTTAAACGTCCATTCCTTACCCGGGTCCAGTACAACCACTTCCACCGGAGCATTCTTACGGAATAGATCCGTTTCAAAACCCAGAATTTTTCGGGGATTTACTGTCATTTTCCGGATTAACTCCATCAGTTGTAACTTATGTTTCTGAACCAGAATTTTATGAACAGCACCGAAACACGATTCCAGGCCAATCATGCCAAAGGGAGCCAGATCAAAGGTAGCTTCTTTTTCTTCGATGGTATGAGGGGCATGATCGGTGGCAATACAGTCGATGGTTTCATCCAGGATGGCCTGGATTAAAGATCGGCGGTCGGCTTCACCCCGGATCGGTGGAGCAACTTTAAAATTCGTGTCAAAGGTGGTCAAAGCTTTATCATTAAAAAATAAGTGATGCGGCGTTACCTCCGCTGTGACCTGAAGAGATTCCTGTTTAGCGGTCTGAATTAATTCGATGGAGCGACCCGTACTCACATGGGGAATGTGCAGTTTCGCGCCCGTCAGCCGGCAGAGTTCCAGGTCCCGGAAGATCATGACCGCTTCAGAAGTATCCGGAATCCCCATCAACCCCAACTCGGTTGAAATGGGTCCTTCGTTCATTACACCATCTGATTTCAGATCGCAGTCTTCCGCATGGTTGATTATTGGAACCGAGAACATGGTACTGTACTCCAGTGCTTTTCGCATGACCATGCTATTCTTAACCGGAATTCCATCATCACTGAAGGCTACGGCACCTTCAGCTACCATGGCCCCCATTTCAACCAGTTCTTTCCCGGCCTGATTACTGGTAATGGCGCCAATCGGATGAATATACACATCCGTTTCTTCCGCCTTTTCCCGAATGAAACGGATTGCCTCGGGTGTATCCAGGGGAGGGTCTGTATTTGGCATGGCACACACCCGTGTAAAACCGCCTGCAAGGGCAGCCCGGGCCCCGGTTTTCAGGGTTTCCTTATCCTCCCGGCCTGGTTCACGAAAATGGACGTGCAGATCACAGAATCCATGGGTCAGAATCATTCCACTGCAATCAATGACTTCAGCATTTTCCGGGAAATCCTTAGCATTTACTGCTGCGATTCTGCCTTTTCTTATTACCAGATTTCCCTTGGATTCCCGCCCGTGTAATGGATCCAGGATAGTGCCCCCCTTCAAAACAAGAACTTCCGGTAGTGGTTTTACATCCATATCAATCCTTCCTTTCTTCATCCTGCTTACCCCCCAGGAGGAGGAAAAGAATTGCCATCCGGGAAGCGACACCGTTTAACACCTGGTCCAGGATGATGGCCTGATCGCTGTCCGCCACAACACTGTCAATTTCGACCCCTCGATTCATGGGACCGGGGTGCATAATGACCAGTTCTTTCTTATGCCGAGCCAGTCGTTCTGCCGTAATTCCAAACAAACTCCTGTATTCTCTGACGGAAGGGACCAGCCCAACACCCATACGTTCGCGCTGGATACGCAATACATTCAAGGCATCGGCCCATTCGATCACTTCATCCAAATCGTAGTTTACTGTCACATCCAATTCGTTGATATGAGGAGGAATAAGCGTGGCGGGACCGCAGATCTGAACTTCTGCTCCCAGTTTTGTCAAGCCGAAGATATTGCTCAGAGCTACCCGGCTGTGGGCAATATCACCGATAATACCCACTTTCAGGCCTTTCAAATCACCGAATTTTTCCATAAGGCTCATCATATCCAGGATGGCCTGGGTCGGATGCTCATGAGTTCCATCACCGGCATTAATGACGACCGCATCAATGTGCTGGGTCAAATGGTAAGGAGAACCGGGTGTCGGGTGACGCATGACAACTGCATCGATTTTCATCGCTTCAATATTCTGGGCTGTATCCTTGAAGCTCTCCCCTTTTTTCAGACTGGAAGAGGCGGCTGAGAAATTTACCGTATCAGCACTGAGCCGTTTCTGGGCCAGTTCAAAACTGATCCGTGTCCGGGTGGAATTCTCGAAAAACAGGTTCACAATGGTTTTCCCCTGCAAGGAGGGCACTTTTTTAATCGGCCGATCCAGCACTTCCCTGAAATTGAAGGCCGTATTAATAATGGTTTTAATGTCCTCAGCAGGATAGTTCCGGAGACCCAGTAAATGTTTCTGTTGCAGCATTAATCCTCCCCCCCTTTTTGAATCAGGAACACCTGGTCGGATCCATCCACTTCCTGAAGATGTACAGCCACTTCCTCTTCTTCATGGGTGGGAATATTCTTCCCCACGAAATCGGCCCGGATGGGCATTTCCCGGTGGCCCCGGTCTACCAGCACCGCCAACTGAACCGCCGCCGGACGTCCAAAAGCATTTAATTCTTCCATGGCTGCCCGAATGGTCCGTCCGGTAAAAAGAACATCATCCACCAAGATAATGGTGGTATCATCAATCGAGCCGGGGATGTCGGTTCCTTTCACCTGGGGGACAACCAACCGCTCCCGGTAATCATCCCGATGAAACGTAATATCCAGCGATCCGATGGGTATTTCTACACCAGAAATGGTTTTCATCAATGTTTGCAAACGTCGCGCCAATGGTTCTCCCCGGGTAAGAATACCGATCAGCATCAAGGTTTCCCCACCACTGTTTCGCTCCAGGATTTCATGAGCCAGGCGGGTAATGGAGCGGTTTATGGCGGTGGAATCCATCACCAGTTTTTTCCTCGTTGTCACATATACCTCCCGTTAATAAAAAACCTCCGGCCAGTTATGGATCCTCATCCAGGATTTCCATTTGCGGAGGTTTCATTTCTCGCCCTTTCCTTCTCTCTGGAATGGATTAAAGGGATCACTAACTAGATCAAAATTACGACGGATCCTGCCCCTTTAAAAAGGATTTAAAACGATGAATGACTTCCTCAACAGGCTTACTCAGATCCTCCACATCGGTCAGGTCTACGGTCATGTTAATCGGTTCTTTCCGGAACCATTTTAACTGTTTCCGTGCATATTGACGTGTCTTGGTGTTAATCTCCTCCACCATTTCTTTATAGGAGAGCATTCCTTCCAAATGGCGTTTAATCTGGTGGTAGCCAATCGAATCTGAAGGATGCACGTTATCAATGGAACCTGTGGATCGGAGCCGCTCCACTTCCCCGACCCAGCCCGCTGCCAGCATGGCTTCTGTCCTCCGGGCAATTCGCTCTTCCAGTTTCCGCATTTCCATGGTGATTAAGACCGTGTACATATTAATAATGGATTCCTGTTGCTCCTGTTTCTGCCGCTGGAAATGAACGGTAGGGGGCGCCCCGGTTGATTCAAATATCTCCAACGCCCGCACCAGGCGCTTTTTATTATTGGGGTGGACAATACCCGCATAGGCCGGATCCAGGGTCCGTAACCGTTCCAGCAGCACTTCTCCCCCCAAGGTATCGTATTCTTTTTCCAGTTTGGCCCGGACTTCCAGGTTGGTGGTACTGCCGATAAAGATTCCCTGTCGCAAGGCCCGGTAATACAATCCGGCTCCCCCGCATAAAATGGGCTGGTGATTCCGTTGAAGGATATCTTCAACCACCCCTTCTACAAGACGTACGTATTCCCCGGCAGAAATGGCCTGATGGGGTAAGCGAACCCCCACCAGGTGATGTAAAACCTGGGCCTGCTCCTCCTGGCTGGGCTGGGCCGTCCCGATCTCCATCCCGGCGTACATCTGGCGGGAGTCCAGACCAATGACTTCCCCATCGATCCGCTTGGCGATTTCAATAGCAAAATGAGTTTTCCCGGCGGCGGTCGGACCCACAATCGCCAGAATAGGAGTTCCTTCTAGTGGGGAACGGTCTCGTATAATCATAATCGTTCGAAACGGCGGTCCAGTTCCTCCAGGGATAGTTGCACAATGATCGGCCGGCCATGGGGACAATAATAGGGATGCTTGGAGCCAAAAAGCCGGTTCACCAATTCCTGCATTTCAGCTTTGGTGAGCACGTCCCCGGCTTTCACCGCCGCCTTGCAGGCGAAACTGGCAGCCAGAGCCTCCTGAAAGGAACTATGGGATTTTTTCGTTTTTAAAAATTCGTCCAGAATATCCCGGATAATTTTTTTCTCATTCCCCCAGCCCATTTCTGACGGAATGGCCTCGATCAGAACTGTATTTGTTCCAAATTCTTTCATCCGGAAACCCATTTTTTCCAGGAAAGGTAATACATCCAGCAGAACTGAATATTCGTCCGGTGAAAACTCCAGTACTTCGGGAAACAGCAACGTTTGGGCGGTCATGGGTTGGGCATCCATAGCGGCCATGGCTTCTTCATAAAGGACCCGTTCATGAGCCACATGCTGATCAATAATCACCAGACCACTGCTGATCTGGGAAACGATGTATTTGGAATGAATCTGCCAGATGTTATCCAGGGCGATGGTATCCTGATCAAACTCGCTTCGGGTAGGTAAGGTGGAAACATACGACTTCGCCCGTTCCAGGCTGGTTTGATCTTGACCTCCCCCCTTCACGGCAGCTTCGGGAACCTGCAGCCCCAGTTGTGACGGATCCACGGTCGGATTCCCCCAGGATTGAACCCGATTACCAATTCCTGCCGGCCAGTTTCCGGTGGACTCGAACCGTCTTTTCTCAAAATCAGGGATTGTCGCTAGTATTTCTGACAGGGACTCCGTTACCGCTGATTTCAGCACGTGATACACACGCCATTCATCCTGAAACCGAACTTCTGTTTTCATGGGGTGAACATTCACATCTACCTGATCCGGAGGCAGGACCAGATTCAGGGCAAAGAAGGGATATTCCCCCCGTTTTAACAGGGACTGATATGCCTGATAAACACCCGAATTCAACAGACGATTCTGGATAAACCGGCGATTGAGAAAAATATACTGTTCCCTGGGACGATTACGGACCAGATTTAAATTCCCCACATACCCGGATATAAAATAGTCCCCCTTCTTGTAGTCTACCGTCAGCAATTGATCCCGATAGGCTGGATCCATGACGGCGACAATCCGGTCATCCAGGTTTTCAGGGGTCAGGTTCATGATTTCACGGTCATCTGAAATCAATTTAAAGGATATTTCTGGATAGGCCAGGGCAAAGCGGCGAATCATTTCCACAATTTTCCTGAACTCCATCCGGGGAGTTTTCAGGAATTTCCTGCGAGCCGGCGTATTAAAAAACAACTCCCGGACCGTGATTTGGGTGCCAGTAATTGAAGGGGCCGGTTTCACAGTCCCTATCGCGCCCCCTTCCACTTCCAGTTCCGCGCCCTCGTTGCCAGAAACACAGGAGAGAATATTGACCCGGGCTACAGAAGCAATACTCGCCAGCGCTTCACCCCGAAAACCTAATGTTTCAATCCGGAATAAATCCTCCACGCCCGTCAGTTTACTGGTACTGTATCGCTGGAAAGCCAGGGTTAATTCATCGGCGGGAATTCCCGAACCATTATCCCGCACCTGCAAAAGCTGATGTCCCCCTTTTTCAACAATTATCGTAATCTCCGAGGCACCTGCATCGAGACTGTTTTCGACCAGCTCCTTTACTACTGAAGCGGGGCGTTCCACCACCTCCCCGGCGGAGATCTTGTTTCTTAAATCCCGTGAAAGTGGCTTTATGGAAGTCATTCGTTTCAAACCCTAATCCCTGTCAGGGAAAAAGGAAGCCTATCGTTTAATGATTTCATTCTATTTCTCCAGCCGTTCCATGGTCTTCTGATAGACTATTTTATGTTTCGCTTCCGCTCGGGAAACATATTCTCTAACGGCTGATTCTTTTTCCTTACGGTACTTTTTACTCTCAATTGAGGGCAGGTTTATGAGAACATTCATGGCGGCACCTCTAACCGCCGCCAGGGCTACTTCCGCAGCGACTCCCGCATCGCTGAGGGAATTGGGATTGCCATGTTCCACCAGCTGATCCACCAGATCGAAAATTTTCAGAGACGTCGATACAACCTCAAGGGGAACTTCCACGGCAGAACGATTGGCAATCTGAATTTCTTGCTGTTTCCGTTTTTTCTCCTCGTTTGAACCGGCCGGAAGACGATTCGCTTCCATGACCCGATTAAATGCCTGGGTATCCTCATCCACCAGGGCCAGTAAGCGATCCTTTAATTTTTGGGCTTCTGTTCCAATTTCTTCCATTTCTGTTTGAAAGGAGCGGAAACCTTTTTTCTCGTGCGTCAGGGCCGCCACCATGGATGTGAGGGCTGCCGCCAGACTCCCTGCCAGGGCCGAGACACTGCCTCCTCCCGGGGCGGGACTGTTTGAAGACAGTTCTGCTACGAAGGCATCAATGGTCCGGGAGACCAGCGGGCCGGATTGACCAAAACCGACTGCATATTCAATAATCTTTTCTTCAGGATTAAAAGGGGCCACATCATTCAAACCCAGAGTCTGGATAGCGGTCTCGAGGATGTCAGCTTCAGGAATTCCCGGGGTGCGCCCCTGTTTTTTTAAATAATATTTGCCTGCCATAATCAATGCTTCCAGCGGAATCAGACCCACCAGTTCACTGCCTGTCACTCGAATGCCCCGCTCCTCCGCTAACCGGCAGGCTTCATCAAAAACCTCATGGATCGGCGTCACCTTGTAATTGGTAAAATTAATGGAAATCTGAGCCCGCTTAAAGGTATCGATGTACCACCCAACAGCTTTGACATTTTTGAATTTTCCGGGCTTTTTCACCGCCTTCCCGATCAAGCGGGAAGGATCATAGCCATTCTCTTTCCAAACCGCTTCCAGATCATGATGATGTGCCTCCCGGTTGTGGGAAACGATTTCTTCAACCGAACCCATAACCTGGTCACAAAAAGCGCAGGGGTAAAACCCCTTTTGATACCGGACAATTTCACCATCCAGCAGATTCGGTGATTCCGGATTGGGGATGCGCAGGGAACGGCCTTTTTCCCGCAGCTCAAAAGCAATGTCGGTTGCCAGACGCTTGTCCCGGGTATTCAGATTAATATTGTAGGCAATCAGGAAATCCCTTACCCCGATAACGGTGGCTCCTGCCCGGACATTCATTTTGGCAGGACCAAAATCCGGTTTCCAGTGAGAATCTGCCAATTTTTTTGCCAGTCCCTCATATTCTCCCTGCCGGATTACTGCCAGGTTTCTTCGATCCTCCCGGGTGGCAGCATACTCGTATAAATACACAGGAATATTCAATTCCTGTCCGACCCGATCACCCACCTGCTTCGCTAAGGCCACACACTCGTCAATCGAAAGACCCGCAATCGGAATAAAAGGGCAGACGTCGGTAGCCCCCATACGGGCATGGGCACCGTGATGGGTTCGCATATCAATGACTTCCGCAGCCGTCTGAATCGCCCGGAAAGCCGCTTCACCCACAACCTCCGGAGCACCTACGAAGGTGACAACAGTTCTGTTCGTGTCCCTTCCCGGATCTACGTCCAGTAAAGTAATCCCTTCCACCGATTCGATGGCCGTAGTAATTGCCCGAATCTTGTTTTGATCCCGGCCTTCACTAAAATTGGGAACGCATTCAACCAGTTTCATTCAATCATTACCCCGTAGAGGCTATCCTGTTTAAATAAATGATAAGTCCCAGGACTACCAGCAACATTCCTGCCAACCAGATAAAGGACCGCTGTGACCGCCGCTCCGGCAAAAGACGCGTGAAAAATCGTTTATGTTCGATTCTTCTCACACTCCCGCAAACAGATACATGAAGAAATTTACAAAGGGACTCATAAACCACCACAAAATCGAAATACCCGTGAAATAGCCGATCATGATCAAACCCATGAGGATCTGGGGACCATACATTTCCAGTTTATAGGTGAGTTCCGGATTTCTGCGAATCATTAATCCGGAAAAAATCCTGGAACCATCCAGGGGTGGAATGGGGATCAGATTAAAGACGGCCAGCATAATGTTGATTTGGGTAAAAAGCATCAGAACGGCAGTCAATGCTCCCTGATTTCCTAAAATCCGGATAAGCATTCCACTCACAAACCCCAGCAAAAGATTCGCCGCCGGTCCAGCAAAGGCAATTTTCATCATGTCCACCCGGGGATTTTTTAAATAGCGATCATCCACCGGTACCGGTTTGGCCCAGCCAAACCCCACAAATAGAATCATGAGCGATCCGAAGATATCCAAATGGGCGGCTGGATTTAAAGTGAGCCGTCCCTGATATTTGGCAGTGGGGTCTCCCAGTCGATTGGCCATCCAGGCGTGGGAATACTCATGGAATACCAGTGCAAATAATAATACGGGAATTAACAGGATCAGCACTTCGATGGGGAGTCGGAACAGCATTTAATTGAACCTCGGGTGAAATGTTTTATGAACTTCCTTCAGATATTCCCGGTCCAGGTGGGTGTAGATCTGAGTGGTGGAAATATCGGCATGGCCCAGCATTTCCTGTACAGAACGAAGATCGGCACCCCCTTCCAGCAGGTGGGTAGCAAAAGAGTGGCGCAATGTATGGGGACTGATTTTTTTCGTAATACCTGCAGCCTGAGCCCATTTTTTCAAAATGATCCAGATCATCATCCGGGTTAACGGTTTACCGTTGCGACTGAGGAAGACGGCTGTAGCATTGGGATTCTTTTTCACCAGCGTAGGCCGCAGAAGACGAAGGTACTGTTCCAAGCAACGGGTGGCCTGGGGACCCATGGGAACAAAACGCTGTTTATCCCCCTTTCCCCGGACACAGAGCATTTCTGCATCCAGCCGGAGATCACTCATGGCCAGATGGCATAATTCCGACACCCGTAAACCGCAGGAATAGAGTAATTCCAATATGGCCAGATCTCGTACTTTGCGGGGATGATCTTCCGGAATGGCACTTAAAAGTCGGTCCACTTCTGCTACTGTAAGAACCTGTGGAAGTTTTCGAGGCTGTTTCGGCGCTTCCAGGGTCTGAGCCGGATTTCCATTCACCAGTCCTTCAGATGAAAGGAAACCATGGTAGGAGCGAATCGAAGCGAATGCCCGTTTTACGCTGGCCGGCGCCAGGTGGGAATCTTTCAAATGGCGGATAAAGGCACGAATATGGGTCTGGTTCACCTGCCGGATGGTTTTCAGCTTCCTGCGGGACAAAAACTCGAAATAATGCCTCAAATCACGGTGGTAGGCCTCAATGGAATTGGGAGCCAGATTCCGCTCCACCCGGAGCATGCTGAGATAGTCTTGTAAATAGGTTTCCATACTAGACTTTTGAAATAAAATGAGATTCAATGAGTTCACATAAAATGTGTTCCACCAACAAATGCCCTTCCTGAATGCGTTGCGTATCGGTGGTAGGGATACGGATGGTCACATCACCCAGAGATTTCATTTTTCCACCGTCTTTCCCTGTCAGGACCACCACCGAAAGCCCCATTTTTTTCGCCGCCTGAATGGCCTGCACCACATTTTCAGAATTCCCGCTGGTGGAGATGGCGACCAATACATCCCCTTCTTTACCCAGCCCTTCAACCTGGCGGGAAAATATGACATCATAATTAATATCATTGGACCAGGCTGTAATAAAGGATGAATCCGTTGTGAGAGCGATGGAAGGAATGGCCGGGCGACTGTGATCCCTCAGACCACCCATTAATTCAGCAGCCATATGTTGCGCATCTGCTGCGCTACCACCGTTGCCACACCAGAGTATCTTTTTCCCATTATCCACGGCGGCAAGCATCAGTTGAAGGGCAGAGGCAATGTGTTCAGTCTCTTGCTTTAATTGACTTATTGCGGCAGCATGACTGGAAAAAATAGCTTCGATCTGTTTTCTGGTCGTGCCATTCATGCTATTAAATCCTCATAGGCCTGAGCATCCAGCAGCGAATCTAAATCGGCCGATCCGCTGAACTCCATTTTAATAATCCATCCCGCATTATAAGGATCCTCATTAATGGCGGCCGGATTTTCCTCCAGATTCTGGTTTAATTCTACCACTTTCCCGGAAAGGGGAGCGTATAGATCTGCCACTGTTTTTACCGCCTCAATGGTTCCAAAAGGCTCTTCCCGAACCAGCTCCTGCCCCACTTCAGGAAACTCAACAAAAATGATATCTCCCAATTCACTCTGGGCATGATCTGTAATCCCAATGGTGGCCATATTCCCCTCGATCCGGGCCCATTCGTGATCTTTGGTGTATTTCAAATCTTTCGGAACTGACATCCTTAATCCTTTCATTTCATATTATTGTTCGGGATGGTATTCAAATGTTTCCAGAAAACTGGTGTCAAACTTGCCTTCTATGAAAGAAGGATCGCGCATAATGGCCTGGTGGAAGGGGATTGTAGTCTTGGGTCCTTCAATGATGCATTCCTCCAAGGCTCGCTGCATTCGAATCACAGCCTTTTCCCGGGTCGTTCCCTGGACAATCAATTTACCAATCAGAGAATCGTAATAGGGAGGAATCTGATATCCGGCATAGGCATGGGTATCCACCCGAACACCCTTCCCCCCCGGCATATGAAAACTGGTAATTTTTAACGGGGATGGAATGAAATCCTTAGCAGGATCTTCTGCATTAATACGACATTCTATCGCATGCCCCCTTAATTTCATGTGATAAAGATAATCAGGAAACTTTTCACCGGCATGCATTCGAATCTGTTGCTTAATCAAATCAATTCCAACGACCATTTCAGTAACCGGGTGTTCTACCTGGATTCGGGTATTCATTTCCATGAAATAGAAATCCCGGTTTTTATCCAGTAAAAATTCAATTGTTCCCACGCCCACATAATTCACAGCTTTGGCCCCCTTGATGGCGGCGTCTCCCATTTTTTTCCGGAGGGGTTCATTCACCACTGCCGATGGCGATTCCTCCAGCAGTTTTTGGTGGCGTCGTTGAATAGAACATTCCCGTTCCCCCAGATGTACCACGTTCCCAAAGGCGTCTGCCAGAATTTGCATCTCAATGTGGCGGGGTTCTTCTATAAACTTTTCCAGATATAGATCCCCCGTCCCAAAGGATTGATTGGCTTCCTGGTGAGCCGTTCTAAAGGCGTGTTCCAACTCCTCCGGTTCCCGAACCAAACGCATCCCTTTGCCCCCGCCACCAGCCGACGCCTTTAACATGACTGGATAGCCAATCGTTTCCGACAAACGTTTGGCTTCAGGAATATCAGTCAGAATGCCTTCACTTCCCGGTATCACCGGCACATCAGCCTGGGCCATGGTCAGCTTCGCCTGGGATTTATTTCCCATGGCATGAATCGTATCGGCGTCAGGACCAATAAAGGCATAGCCATTGTCCTGGCAGATCTGAGAGAAATCCGCATTCTCCGCCAGAAAACCGTAGCCCGGGTGGATCGCATCGGCATTTGTAATCTCCCCGGCTGCGATAATCCGGGGTATATTTAAATAACTATCATTGGCCATGGGCGGACCGATACATACCGCTTCATCGGCAAATTTGACGTGGAGCGACAATTCGTCCGCTGTGGAATATACAGCAACCGTTTTAATCCCCAATTCATGGCAGGCCCGAATGATTCGCAGCGCAATTTCACCGCGATTGGCGATCAGGATTTTTTTAAACACAGGCAGGTCCCTGTATCAGGAAGGATCAATAATAAAGAGGGGTTGATTGTACTCCACGGGCTGGCCGTTCTCCACCAGGATTTTCCGGACCGTCCCATTCAATTCTGCCTCAATCTCATTCATGATTTTCATGGCTTCGATAATGCAGAGGGTACTGCCCTTGGTTACTTTGCTTCCCTCTTCAATAAAGGGTTCTGCCTCAGGAGATGGGGCCCGGTAAAAGGTTCCTGGCATGGGAGAAAGAACACTCACCCCATCCGGTTCGGATGGAGAGACCGGAGCTTCGGTTTGAGCCGATTGACCCTCAGGAAGGGGAGTGGCAGCAGCCACCGTTCCCGTCGCCGGACTTGAATTCCCCCCATAAGCTGAGGGCTTTTTTACCACCCGAAATCTTTTTCCCCAGAAAGTAACGTCAATTTCGTTTACGTCACTTTGCTCAAGAATATAGATCAATTCCTTAAGTTTGTCCTGCCACATCTTCAATTCCTTAATTGGTTAGCGGGGAAAAATACACTTAAGATTTAACCCGTTCAATATATTCCCCTGAACGAGTATCAATCTTTAGAAGGTCTCCTTCTTCGATAAACAAGGGTACTTGCAAGGTGTAACCGGTTTCTACCGTGGCCGGTTTTGTCGCGCCGGAGGCCGTATTCCCCTTTACACCCGGCTCCGTATGTTTAACCGGAATTTCCACATGGGCGGGGAGCCGAATATCAAGCACTTCCGCTTGGTCAAACAATAAATCCACATTCAGTCCCGCCGTCAGATAATGGACGGCATCGCTGGCCACGCTCTTGGGTACAGTGTATTGCTCATAGGTTTGATTATCCATAAAAACAAAAGCATCGCCATCATCGTATAAATACTGAACCGGTTTGGCTTCAATCCGGATGAATTCCATTTTCACACCGGCATTGAATGTTTCATCAATAATTTTACCCGTGAGAATATCTTTTAATTTTGTCCGGACGAAAGCGGGGCCTTTCCCCGGCTTTACATGTAAGAATTCAATAATTTTCATCCGCTTCCCCTTATGGAGAATGACGGAACCGTTTTTAATATCTGCTGTAGTAGCCATATTCCTTCCTGATTAAGCGGGGGAATTTAAAGCCCTTGAGATGGGATTCAAATTGTGGATCTGTCTAATCGCTTTTTGAGGAGGATTCGACCGTCGCATCTGCATCTGGGGTTTCTTTCAATATCTTCCAGTAAACCGTTGTTTTTTCCACAAATGCGCGGCAGGCATCCAGATCGGCAACACCCTCCTTCTCCGGTAGTTTCTGACGAGCAAATTTTACCAGATCCGCTTTAGAGAGGATTGCCAATAAAAATTGGAATTCATCATCGCCATAGGGGAAAAGATTCCGGTGGGCACGGATTTCCTCCGTTGTCATCGAAAGAGTACGGATATACAAACTTAATTCAACATACTCCCGTAATAGCAGGGATAGACGGGTGTATAATTCATCCATTCCAATACCACGTTCAGTGAACTCCAGTTTGAGTTTATCTAGTTGGTCCATAGCATGAATATCCGGATTTTCCAGAATTACTTCTGCGTTGGTCTCGAAACCAGCCGCCTCTTTGACCCGGCGGGACCAGGTCCAGAACATTCCTATAATTGTGAAGAATAACGCCGCCACCAAACCAATCTTTTTCCAGGGCCAGGGGAGAGATACCGGTACCGGGGCTTTAATCGGCCTTAGCTGACCACCGGTCTTGCGATAGTCAGGATCAGTATCGGCGACCGAAACAACATTTACCCACAGCGTATCCGATATTAACTTTTCCTGCAGGGTGCTGTCTGGTCCAAGAATGTGAACCTCATACGGTGGGATCGCCACAGAACCTGTGTCCCAGAATACCAGTTCGAATACACGACCCATTCCAGCGGATACATCCGCCTTTTCACTGGTACGGACTTCAATCGGACCATCCAGTTCTAACGGAGGAAATTGAACCTGATTTTCTTCCGGGGTAGTCACAATGACAGAGAAGTGTACCACATCTCCGATCGTGGTATAGGTGGTATCCAGATACGCGCTGATGGCGGTGGAAACAGGTTCCTTTTTTGATTGGCAGGAGAAAAGCAGTCCCGCCATCACGAGTACCGATACGTGTTTCATCACGGGATTAATGACGTTTCACCCGGCGGCGGAAATAACGCATAATGGGTTCCACATAATCCTCATCCGTTGAAATGGATATGAGGTCAAAATTGATGCGATCGCATTCACGGTGAAACTGCTGCCAACGGGTTTCCCAATCTTTTTGAATCTGTTCCCGATCCCGAGTAGAATTCAAATCTGCCCAGAAAGATTCTCCTGTCTCCGGATCGTGCAATTTTACCAGGCCAAGGTCGGGTAATGCTTGCTCCGCCGGGTCCCAAATACGCAGACCAATCATATCGTGCTTCCGATTGGCGTATTTCAATGTTTTCCAAAAGCCCTCCCCCATATAATCGGACAGGAGGAACACCACCGAACGCCGCTTGGCCACTTTCATAAGAAAGTCCAAACCGTTGGCAATGTCCGTCCCCTTTCCCTTTGGTTCGTGGTACAGGACTTCACGGACAACCCTCAGGATGTGCGACCGACCCTTCTTTGGTGCAATAAATTTCTCCACATGATCACTGAAAAGAATGAGTCCCACCTTATCCTGATTCTTGATAGCAGAGAAGCCGAGAACGGCAGCAATTTCGGCTGCCCGTTCTGATTTGAACTGGTCCAGGGTGCCAAAATGGCCGGACCGGCTCACATCCACCACTAGATATACGGTTAATTCCCGTTCTTCTTCAAAAACCTTTACATAGGGAAAATTATAACGGGCCGTTACATTCCAATCAATCAGACGAATATCATCCCCAGGCGTATACTCCCGAACCTCTGAGAAGGTCATTCCACGACCCTTGAATACGGAATGGTACTCCCCTCCGAACAGATCCTGAACCAAACCCTTGGTATAAATTTCAATTTGACGAACCTTGGCCAGGATTTCACGCGGTATCATGGTTCTTCAGTCCTGGTAAAATTGATAATCATTAACGCATTCCCCAGCGAAATAAAGGGCTTACAGATCAGGGTACCTCGATAACTTCATAAAGCCGTTTAATTACATCTTCAGAGGAAAGCTCTTCGGCCTCGGCTTCATAGGTGAGAATAATCCGGTGTCGTAAAACATCCATACCCACATACCGAACATCCTCCGGTGTTACGAATCCCCGATGCTCAATGAAGGCGCGTGCTTTGGCTGCCAGAATTAAATTAATGGTTGCCCGTGGGGAAGCGCCATATTCAATCATATCCTTTAAATCCGCCAAGTGATAGCCGGCAGGATCCCGGGTTGCAAACACCAGATCCAATACATAATCTTCGATTTTTTCGTCAACATAGATTTCATCAATTGTTTCCTGAGCCTTTAGGATTTCCTTGGGTTTTACGATCGGTTTCAGGGAAGCCATATCCCGGGTGCGGGCGGCCTTACGCAGGATATCCCGTTCTTCCTGTTTGCCGGGATAATCCACTTTCAGCTTCATAATGAAACGATCCACCTGCGCTTCAGGCAACGGGTAGGTTCCCTCTTGTTCAATCGGGTTCTGGGTGGCCAGAACCAGGAAAGGGGCTTCCAGTGGAAAAGTTTTGTCTCCAATTGTGATCTGTCGTTCCTGCATGGCCTCCAGCAGGGCACTCTGCACTTTAGACGGAGCCCGGTTGATTTCATCCGCCAGGATAATATTAGAGAAAATCGGACCTTTTCGCGTTTCAAATGTCCCGGTCTTCTGGTTAAAAATGAGGGTTCCTAATAAATCAGCTGGGAGCATATCCGGGGTGAACTGAATTCGCTGGAACTGCGTGTCAATCACCTGGGCCAGGGATTTCACTAAGAGTGTTTTTGCTAATCCCGGCACACCTTCCAGCAATAAATGTCCGTTGGCCAACAGGCCGATTAAAATTTTATTGACCAGCTCCTGCTGCCCAACAATGTTTTGGGCCAAGGCTTGTTTAATCTGATCCACAAACTGGGATTCTTCAGCAATCCGTTCATTCATCCGGGCTAAACTAAATTCTGTCATACCTGTCTCCTGTCCTATGAAGCAATATGTTCCAATTCCGGAATTTCATCAATGTCTTTCCCGAGGTATTTTAATTCAAACTCCACCGAGGGGGCTAATTCATGTTCGGGAAAACGATTTAAAAAATTCTGGTAAATCGTATCAGCCGCAGAAAAGTCGGATAATACATTAGCATAAATAAAGCCCTCCATAAAAAGGGCGTATGGGATTTTTTCTGACTGGGGAAACCATTCAGCAATTTTCTGATAATTGGCCACGGCCCGTTTAAAATCCTTTAAATCGCGGTAATAGATCTCTGCGATCAAATATTGAGCTTCGGCGGCCCGCTCATGTTCCCGGTGTTCAGTAACAATGGCATCAAGCTGCTCGATGGCGGCCTGCATTTTCCCGTCCTTCCGTAATGCTTCAGCGGTTTGAAACATTTGATCAACGGATTTAAAACGGTTGCAACCCTCCAACATAAAAACAACCGCAAACAACCCCAACCCAATAAAATAAGTATATTTTTTCATCATCCTTTTACCATGGTTATTCAACATCGAAATTGATTCTGATCTAAACGTCCACCGACGGTGAATAGTTCCGGTTAAAACGCATACAAAAAGCCGAAATGTACCTGGCGAATTTTGGAATTTTCGGCCGCCTGGGCATAATCAATCCGGATTGGCCCAAAAGGAGTACCCAGGGTGAGTCCGAGCCCGTAATTCCAGGTTAAACCGGAAAAGGTCACGTATTTCGGTTTACCGGTAATCATCCCCCCATCCATGAATAGGACTGCTCCCACTTTCCAGAATAGGGGGAACCGTCCTTCAATATTGGTCAAGACCTTTACCGTATTCCCTACCGGATAGGTTTTGCCATCGATAATATTTTCCATACGCCTCAGCGGGCGCCAGGCCCGTAACGTATTACTGCCTCCCAGGTAAAATTTCTCGTATAATATTTTTTCGTAGTTTTCGTAGGAATCATTCCAGCCGGAGATCAAACCACCGTTGATCCTTCCTGCAAATGTAATCCAGTCAAATAAGGTCACGTATTCCCGTAAATCTGTCTCGAATTTGGTAAAGGTCCTGGTTCCTCCCAGAATACCTCCCGATGAATTAACACTCAACAGGAGCATCGTCCCCCAACGGGGATAAAAAGGATCATCCCGGTAATCCAGATGAATATCCAGCGACAGCTTCCGCTGTTCAATTTCATTGGATTGTAGAATCTGGTCATTGGATTTCCCCGATTTATTGAATCGTTCCCATTGGATCCCAAACTTAACGGAAGATCGCTTGTAAAAGCGGAAAATATTGGAATACTCCAGCCCGAGACGCCGAATGTAAGGGCCGGACTCATCTCCAAAGTTTTTAAACTGCTGATAGTACACTTTCACCTGGGTCGGGACACGGAACGGCACCAGCCACTCTGGAAAAGGTCGTTGATTGGAAAGTTTAGCTTCCAAACTGAAACGCGGATACTGGAACCCTTCTTCAGTGGGCATGACCGCCGCTCCCCGGGCACTGAATCGATTGGTGGTGCCAAAAAACATGCGGTCCAGCCATTCCAGATAACCACCAAAACCGAGAAGTTTGTTAATTCCTTCGCTCCACTCCACTTCGAAATAACCCGGTTCCAAAGAGATTTCACCCCGTTTTTCGAACTCTTTAATCTGAACATTTAACCGAACCAGGGTATCCGCATCCGATTCCGGCTCTGGAATAAAATTCACAGCAGAAAAAAAACCTGTTTCCAATAAAA
>CAZIIM010000001.1:33801-53790 GCA_964539305.1 uncultured bacterium
GCCGCCTCCAGGTAACCATTGGAGCGATAATAATTTTTTATGGTAATGGCATCCAGCCTCAGCAGGCGACGGTCAAATTCATCATGGCGAAACAGTAAGGGTGGGCGTAACTGAAGCTGTTGTTTCAGAACACGGGAAGAAATATGATCATTCCCGGTAATAGTAACGGTGTTCACCATTAATTTATCCTGAACATCCGCCTGGGACCAGGCCGGTGTGTTCCAGAGGACCATGATCCAGAGGAACACAGACACTTGTTTAGGTTTCATTTAGATTTAATACGAATAGCGCAGGCGCAGTTTCATGTGCATTTGACCCGATTCATCCACGTTTCCCACCATGGAAAAATACGGATTTAATTTATATTCTACACCTACCCGATTTTGGTAGGGATTATCCAGAGAGAAAGACCGGCGATAATTAAAGGAAAAGCGGTCTGTCACCTTTGCACTAATCGTAAAATCTTCTCTCCCCTGTTTCCGTATCAGATCCGAGGTACCGGAAATACTCACTTCTTTCACGAGTCCGGTGGACTCAAGTCCACTCAACCGGATGAAATTTTTCTCAAATTGGCGTTCCAGATAGGCGCCGAGGACGGATTGGGCCTGGGTTCCCAGTCCTTGGGACGTAATACCTTCTTCACTGATGCGGGTGTGGAAAGTCAATAACTGTAGAATATCACTTTCCGACAGTCCCTGATTGGAATCGAAGACCCATTCAGGGTTGTTTAGTGGTCCATATACACCCAGACGGATTTCCGTATCACCAATTTTCGTCATTGCTGACAGGTCCAGGAAAGGATTAAATCCATTGCCATCAAACGTCATATTTCCTTTCAGGTTCTCAAACACATCTCCGCCGAGATAGTAATAAATCTTCCCGTCAAGGAAATGGATTTCTCCGGAATAATCCCAATCCCTATCGCCGATTTTGGTCATGTCCAGTTCGCCCCCAATTTCAGTATCAATCTGGGCATTTCGAATGGCAAACCGTTCCTTGATCGGGAATCGTAAGTTGTAATTGGTCACTACCCGACCGGATGTTTCACTGGATTCAATTGATTCCTGGGCGTTAAAGTCACGATAATAGGCACCATCGAGCGCCGCAATGACACCGGTGATGTCGATTGTGTCTTTCCCCACAACCTGCAGATCCACATCTGCCAATCCTTCAATATCGCCGGACAGCGAACGGTAATAGACCCTCTTTCCGGTTAACTTTAGATCATAGCGGGGTTCAAAAAACCGGGATAAATCCATCGTACCGGTCAGGAAAAGATTAGGTTTCAATTTCTTTTTCTTCTGGCGGTTCACTAGAGCGCCGGAAAAGGATTCAACCGTAAACAGGTTCTTTTCAATAACGGCCTCAGCACTGACATCAACGACGGGTGCATCCATTAGTACCGTATAAATTCGACCATTGGTTATGGACAACTGTCCATTGCGGACAATATGATCTGGCGGTCCTTCCAGCTTAAGCTGAAGAACTATGTCCCCCCGAATCGAGTCCACATCTGTCAGGTAATTGGTTAGGAATATGAAGTCCGTCAAATCCCCCTGTACCATAAAATCGAATTCATTACCATTAGTCTTGTATTTTCCGAAACGATCCGAAGCCAAATTAAAATCCAGCGGCAGAGAACCAGCGGCATGGATTGTATTAGGCCCTCGCACAGATTCCACATGGTTAAAATTCAAGTTTCTACCGTCATAGTAACCTTCTCCCGTTACCGTACCTAGAGGTATGGACTCAAAACGGGCCTCCGCGATTTTACCCTTGAACTGGTACAGGGTTCTCGCCCGGGTCCCCTTCATGCTGAAATTGCCGGTCATACTTCCGCCGATTTGAAACCAGTTAGGAATCAATTGATCCAGAAAGGCTAAATCGAGGTTTTTAAAATCAGATTGCAAATCTACTTTACCCCTCCGATCGGGTCGTTCCTTGATCGGGAATTTTCCTGTTAACTGCAATCCTGTTTTGGTTCCTTCTGTCAGGGTAAATTCGTCGATATGAAGCACACCCTGGCGGTAAAAAGCGGAAAAGTAAAAATCATCAAAATGCTGTTGAAGGATTTCACCATTTTTAATGCTCAGGTCTATGGTGACATCCGGTGAATCACCCAACTGTTTTAAGCCAAATTCGCCAAATGCCATCCCACTGATATGAAATTTATCGGTGATATCTGCAAGGTAGATTAAATCAGTAGGTAGATTCGAAAACTTCAACCGCCCGGCAGCCGGAGGCGTTGGATTGTAAAAGCCCTCCACCACTCCATCATCCACATGGAGTTCAAAGGGTCGAATCGAAAAACCATCCTCAGTTCGTTCAATGCTGAGGGGCGCTGGATTAATTAAATAGTGATTATTGTACGCCACCTGCAGCCGGTCAATCTGCAAAACCTTTTTTTGTTCCAATGAACCTGAAAACTGGAAAAAATTCTTTCCCTGTTTTAATTCCAGTCCCGATATCGCAATTGTATCTCCTTTAATCAAGAATTCACCTGTTCCACCATCAAAGCCATATTCCCGCCAGGAGCCTTTTCCGAATTTAGCGTCCACGTCCCCTCTCGTTAAATCGGGTAAATTCCCTAATAAGCCATTTAACTCAAAATAATCCAGATGGGCATCCTTATATTCAAAATCCTGGATGACCAGATTCACATTCGCATTCAGATTACCGGGGATACCCGCCAATTGCATGGTCCCTGTAGCCCGACCACTGGAAAGGGTATCACCGATTAACTTACTAAACAAAAATGTGTTAGCATCCTGCAATTCCAGTGAGATTTCAAGCGAGTCCGTCGTAAACATCTCATGACCCTCAATACGGATGGAGCTGGATCCGACGGTTAACATAAGAGGGGTTAAGGTTTTAACCTGTTGATCGGTGTACAATATACTCCCTGAAATGGAAGCGCGTTCCTCTCCAAATAATTGGGATTCATCCACTTCCCCCGAAACCTGAAGCGAGTGAATGGCAAACCGCCGGGTCTGCCCTTCGACCACCAAATAACCGCTGACATTGGAAGTTTTTTGATTTTCCAGCCAACGGCCAAGATCTAAATTTGAAAGGGTCACTTTACCGCTAAAACGCCCCGATTTTTCCAGAATTCCACCCACTTCCAGTTCCGCATCATTTCCTTTTAAAGTCAGATTATTCAGATGGAGATACTCCGGTAGACCGGAGGCATAAAAATCCCCCTCCATATGCAGCCCTAAATTGTTATCTACCCGGGTTGTCCCTGAAAACTGTCTAAGATCCGATTGAAATTGAACCTGTAGGTTGAACCGCGAAAACTGGGGTTTCAACGGCAATTGAGCGAATAATTCCTCCGGCAATTGAAAATCCTTCAGGGCAATGTCAGCCACAATGCGACTTTCAGGTACCCAGCAGTATCGAATGGTCCCCACTAGATCCTGATGATTGATTCTGGAATGGTCAAACGAAAAAACAAGGCTATCAGGATTTAACCGACCTTCAATGGATTGCAAATTCAATTCAAAGGGTGAATCGGGTAGTTGTAATACAAACGACTTCAGATTCAGGCGTGCATCCTGGGACTTGATATTCAGCCCTCCATCAAAAGAGAAACGGGTTTCCTTCAGAGAATCATCAACCAGCATTGCAATAATTCCGTCCAGATGCAGATCCGTTATTCGAACCTGGTTTTTCAGTAGATCCTGAACAGACCGGTTCAGATCGATTGACGTGGAATCTGTTTGCGGGGGACTGGTGACAATATGAATACCCTCTGCCGAGAGAATACCGAATCCGATTTTGCCCGCTAAAAAGGAAGTAATACTTGGATTAACCCGAAGGATCGGGGCAGAGATTCGTCTGTCATCGGATCCTTTTATTTCCACATTCCAGACCATGACCGACGTCAGAAAATTCCCTGAGAGAGAGTCAACTTTTATTGTCCAGCCATTGGGTTGAAAAAGTTCCTGATTTAAATATGTTTCAATTTTTGATTTCCACCAGTTCGGAAACGAGCACACTACCGCAATGGCAACAATCACCCCGGTTAAAATCAAAATAGCTGTTTTTAAATGTTTCATTTATCGTCGGTTGGCCGTTGGCAACTTTACGAATTTACGCTATTGTGGTTCCAAATATAAAAAAAGCGCCCCTAAGAGGGACGCTTTTTTCTGGAATGCCTTTGAAACTAATCCACCACTTCGAAATCGGCGTCTTCGATTTCACCATCTTTCTTGGAAGTTTCTTCCTTCCCTTTTGGTTCCTCTTTCGGAGGTGTTTCCTTTGCCGCTTCATACATTTTAGATGCCACCTCATTCCAGGATTTATTCAGTTCATCCAAGGCTGTACGGATATCATCTTTATTCCCACCTTCTTTGGCCTTTTTCAGCTTTTCCATTCCATCCTGTAGTTTTTTCTTCTCATCAGAACCAAGTTTTTCTTCAAACTCTTTCAGGTTCTTTTCCGTCTGGAAAATTAACTGATCGGCCTGGTTCTGAAGTTCAATCGTTTCCCGTTTTTCCTTGTCCTCGGCCTCATGTTTTTTGGCATCATTGATCATTTTTTCGATTTCAGATTCGGACAAGCCGCTGGAAGCCTCGATTCGGATACTCTGAGCTTTGCCAGTAGCCTTATCGGTGGCACTCACATTCAGAATACCATTGGCATCAATATCAAATGAAACTTCAATTTGGGGCACACCGCGCGGTGCCGGAGGAATGCCATCCAAATGAAAGCGTCCAATTGTCTTGTTATCCACCGCCATTTCACGCTCTCCCTGGAGCACGTGAATTTCCACCGTAGTCTGGTTATCCGCCGCGGTGCTGAATATCTGTGATTTCTTCGTCGGTATTGTCGTGTTCCGTTCGATTAATTTCGTAGCAACACCACCCAGCGTTTCAATTCCCAGAGACAGGGGTGTCACATCCAGGAGGAGAATGTCATCCACATCTCCGGAAAGAACTCCACCTTGAATCGCGGCGCCAACTGCCACCACTTCATCCGGATTTACACTCTTATTGGGTTCTTTTCCGAAAATCTTCTTCACATGTTTCTGAACCATGGGAATTCGTGTCGATCCGCCTACCAGAATGACTTCATCAATATCGCTGGTTTTAAGACCGGCATCCTTCACGGCGGCTTCACAGGGACCGGTTGTCCGTTCCACCAGATCCGATACCAGTTCTTCAAACTTGGCCCGGGATAAGGTGATATTTAAATGTTTTGGTCCTGAAGCATCCGCCGTAATAAAGGGCAGGTTGATTTCAGTCTGGCTGGAGCTGGACAATTCCTTCTTGGCAGTTTCAGCCGCCTCTTTCAAGCGCTGGAGTGCCATGGGATCCTTTTTTAAATCGATTCCATCGCTTTTCTTAAATTCATCGGCGACCCAGTCGATCACTTTCTGATCGAAATCATCACCACCCAGGTGAGTGTCCCCATTGGTGGATTTGACTTCAAAGACACCGTCTCCCAGTTCGAGAATCGAGATGTCAAATGTTCCGCCACCAAGATCGAATACAGCAATCACTTCGTCTTTTTTCTTATCCATTCCGTAAGCCAGTGACGCTGCCGTCGGCTCATTAATTATGCGGCGGACGTTTAGCCCGGCGATTTTACCCGCATCCTGGGTAGCCTTCCGCTGGGAATCATTAAAATAGGCGGGTACCGTTATCACTGCATCCGTGACTTTGGTTCCCAGATGTTCTTCAGCGGTCTGTTTCAATTTTTGCAGGACCATGGCACTGATTTCCGGCGGGGTATAGGTTTTACCGCCCGCTTCTACAACCACATTCCCGCTGCTGTTCTTGGTCACTTTATAAGGAACTTCGTCAATTTCAGTACTGACTTCCTTATATTTCCGACCCATAAACCGTTTAATTGAAAATACCGTATTCTGTGAATTGGTTACAGCCTGCCGTTTTGCGGGCTGTCCCACCAGTCGTTCACCATCCTTTGTAAATGCAACAATGGAAGGGGTCGTACGTCCACCTTCAGGGCTGTTAATGACGGTCGGTTCCCCTCCCTCTAATACGGCTACACATGAATTAGTTGTGCCTAAATCAATTCCAATAATTTTTCCCATTTGAATAAACTCCTATTCTGGATTTAAAATATTCTTAGTCTGATCTTAAGTGGACAATTATTATGCCACTTGGTATAGTTTACCTATCTGTCAGAGAAACGAGAGTGTATAATCAATAATGGCAGAAGAAGCTAGGGCTTTACCGAATCAACCGTCTTTCCGCCTTTCCGTTTCAGGCCGGTAGAGGATTTCCCCTTTTTCCCCGGTTCAATGATAAAAGCTCCTTTTTTCACCTTCACTTCGATACTGTGACATCCGGAAAAAACATTTTCCAGCAATTGCTCTGAGATGGGATCTTCCAGTGAAGTCTGAATCTCCCGCCTTAAATAGCGGACACCATATTCAGGATTAAACCCTTTATCCACCAACAGGGCTTTGGCCTTTTTACTGATTTTCAGGGTCAAGCCCATTTTCTTCAGATTATCTTTTAATTCTTTCAATTGCAAATCAATGATCTGCAATACATCCTCTCTGGAGAGGGAGTGGAATACGATTGTTTCATCAATGCGATTGAGAAACTCGGGATTGAAGATATCTTTTACCTTTTCCAGAATCCGCCGTTTCATAGCCTTGAAATCAGCCCGGGTGGATTTTTCACCGAATCCAATCCGACTGGACTGGATATTTTTCGTCCCGATATTGGAGGTCATGATAACAATTGTATTTTTAAAATCTACTTTACGCCCCAAACCGTCCGTGAGCACCCCTTCATCAAACAGTTGTAACAAAATATTGAACACGTCTGGATGTGCCTTTTCCACTTCGTCAAGTAAAACTACTGAATAGGGGTTGCGGCGCACTTTTTCCGTAAGTTCTCCCCCTTCCTCATAGCCCACGTACCCCGGGGGAGCCCCAATCAAACGGGATACTGAGAAGCGCTCGCCGTATTCAGACATATCGATTTTTATCAGCGCTTCATCCCGGTTGAACAGGTACTTGGCCAGCACCTTGGCCAGTTCCGTTTTTCCTACCCCTGTCGGTCCCAGGAACAGGAAGACACCAATCGGCCGCTTGGGACTTTTTAATCCGGCCCGTGCCCGCTGGATGGAGCGGGACAGGCTGTCGATGGCGGCGTTTTGACCAATAATGTATTCATGGAGTCGATCCCGCATTTTAAGAAGTTTCTGACTTTCAGATTGGGCCACTTTCTGGACGGGAATCCCCGTAACCATCGCCACGACGTCAGCAATATTCTCTTCGGTAACCCGAACGGGATTGGAGGCTTCATCCAGTTGCCATTTCTTCTGTAGTTCCTGAAGTTTCCGGATCAATTTTTGTTCTTTATCGCGAAGGTTGGCAGCGTCTTCAAACCGCTGGGCAGCCACCACCGATTCTTTCTCAGCCCTAATTTCCTCAATCTTTAATTCCAAATCAATTACTTCCTGCGGAACCTTTACCTGCAACATGTGCGCCCTGGAACCGGCTTCATCCATGATATCGATCGCCTTATCCGGCAGGTGTTTATCGGTGATGTAGCGATGAGATAAATGGACACAGGCTTCTACGGCTGCTTCGTCATACACTACGTTATGGTGTTCCTCGTAACTGCTTTTGAGCCCTTTCAGAATGGCAATGGATTCTTCAATGGAAGGTGGATTAATGGTAATTTTCTGGAAACGCCGTTCCAGGGCTCCGTCTTTTTCAATATATTTTCGGTACTCATCCAGGGTCGTGGCCCCAATACAATGAATATCCCCCCTTGCAAGGGCCGGTTTAAACATATTGGATGCGTCGAGAGAACCGGAAGCACCGCCGGCACCCACAAGGGTGTGGAGTTCATCAATGAACAGAATCAGGTCGTCGGAAGATTCCAATTCCACCATTATCGTTTTCATCCGTTCCTCAAACTGGCCACGGTATTTGGTTCCGGCAACAATACCGGCCAAATCCAGGGATAAAATGCGTTTATTGTGCAATAAACGTGGGACATTCTTCTGAATAATCCGCTGGGCCAGACCTTCAATAATGGCGGTTTTCCCTACCCCCGGCTCACCGATAAGGACCGGATTGTTCTTTTTCCGACGGGATAATATCTGGGCTACCCGTTCAATTTCCTTCTCTCGCCCGATGACAGGGTCAAGTTTGTTCTGCTTGGCCAATAAGGTAATATCCCTTGAAAAATGATCCAGCGCCGGTGTCTTGGACTTCTGGGGTTTTTCAGTACTTTTTGTCAGGGATCCGCCACTGGTGATTTCATCCCCCTGGATTAAATCATACACACTTTCATAATCGAGGTCATGGGCCGATAGAACTTCGTAGGCAATGCCGTCGGTCTCTTTCAGCATCGCCAGAAGCAGGTGTTCATCGTCGGCAATCGTAGCACCGAGGGCTGTGGCTTCGTTAAAGGCGGTGCGCAATATACGTTCCGCCCGCCTGGTTAATGGCAGATGCCCCAGCGTCATGGTTCCCCCTGAGGATTTAATCATGTCCTCCACCATGGCATGTAAATCAGAAACACTACAATCATAGATTTCAAAAATTTTGAAAGACAGACCGGAATCTTCTTTCAGCAAGCCCAGGAGTAAATGTTCCGAGCCCACATAAGAATGCCCCAGGCGGATCGCCTCCTCCTTGGCATATTTCATTATATTCTGAACACGTCTGGAAAAATTTTCTTTCATGGCTGGTTGAAATTAAGCAGACTTATACGGGATTCAAATACTCTCCGCAGCGGAAAGGGTTCCATTATCCAGATAAAACTTCTGCTGACCAATTTCTGCAACCTGAGGATTGTGGGTTGTAATAACAAAAGCCTGTTGAAAATCCCGGTTTATCTGTTTAAACAAATCCAATAATTTTTGGGCATTGGAAAGATCCAGATTCCCGGTAGGCTCGTCGGCTAAAACCAAATCCGGATTATTGATCAGGGAACGGAGCACTGCCACCCGGGATCGCTCACCACCGGACAGTTGAGCAGGATAATGATCTTTTCGATCTGTCAGACCAACATAATCCAACAGTTCTAATGCTTTCTGTTCTTGTAAAGGAAAACCTCCTATCCGTACTGGCATTAAAATATTTTCCAGGGCCGTGAATTCCGGTAAAAGATGGTGAAACTGAAAGACAAAACCCAGATTCCGGTTTCTTATCTTTGCCAGAACACCGGCATTAAGTCCGTTAATTTTCTGCCCCTTGAATTCAATCGATCCTTCATCTGGTTTGTCCAGGGTACCGAGAATATTTAATAACGTGGACTTGCCGGCACCGCTGGGGCCCATTATCGTGATCAAATCACCCTTTTGAATGGTCAGTGACACATCCTTTAAAACGGTGAGTTTAAGACTGCCGTTCCGATAGGATTTACTGATATGTTCTGCTTTTAATACCATTATTTTTCCAAATATAGGGCTTCTTTAGGTGAAATATAAAACGATCTGCGGGCAGCAATATATCCGGCGACCCCAATCATTACGAAAGAGATTATTAATACAGTCAGAACATCCGTCCTGTGAATTACCATAGGCAATAAGGGCGTGAAATAGACATCTTCCGGTAATTTAAAAACCCCGAACCGATGCTGGATAACTACCAGACCAAGACCGGCTAAAAGGCCCGCTAGACTCCCGGCACTGCCAATCATCGTTCCTTGGGTGAGAATGATGCGTTTCACTGTCGATCTTCGGGCTCCCATGACTTGTAAAATTCCCAGCTCCCGGATTTTTTGAGCGGTCACCAGAGTAAGGGTTGAAATCAGATTAAAACAGGCCACCACAATAATCAGGCTCAAGACGGCCAAAGCACCGATCCGTTCAATTCGCATGGCACTGAACAATTCTTGATGCAGGTCCTCCCAGGTCTCCACTCGGGCAGGTTGAATGAATGGTGCGATCTCCTCTTTCAGTTTTTCTGCTGCGCTGTAGGATTTTAACCGGACGTCCAGACCATCTACGCCTGTTTTTTTCAGAAACAACTTTCGACCCACTTCTTCCGGAATAAAGACCAGCCGATCATCGAAATCCAGAACCTTTACCTGGAAGATTCCACCGACCACACATTGAATCTGAAGGGGGAGGGTTAATCCAATACTTTGATCGATAGGGCTCATAAGGCGGACCCGGTCACCGATTTCAACATTCAAGCGTCGGGCCACTAAATCCCCCAGGTAAACGACCGGCAGGGCGTAATTTTCGCTCCCCTGTTCTAACCTAAAATCATAAAAATCCGGTACCCTTTCCAGATCCAGGGCTTTAAAGGTTACCATGCGCTGAGCGTCCCCTCTTCCGAGAATTAACCCCTTCCGTTCCTGAAAAGGTAAAACCTGCATCACCTCTGGAAACGTCTGAAGTTTAGCCACAAGCTTATCTACGGTAGCATTTTGAATTCCGACAATTCGTAGATCACCTTCCAGCCCTACAATCCGATCGACGACCCGGGATTCAAATCCATTCAAAACAGCAATGGATAGGATCATGGCAAAGCAACCCACCGCCAGACCGACTATGGCAATCCATCCGTTCATACGACTGGGGCCAGATCCTTTGCCCCCCAGCATGAATCTACGGGCTATGTAGAGGGGGAAATTCATTCGTAACGCAGAGATTGGGCTGGTTGGATCCTGCTCGCTCGGATTGTCGGCCACAGGGAAGCTAAAAGGGCACCAACGATTCCGAATCCGGTCACCCCCAGAATGGATGAAAAATCAATTTGTATTGGAACGTGGTCCATAAAATAGACTTCTTCAGGAATGGCCAGAATCTGATAGCGAACCTGAATCCAGCTGAGCAATACCGCCAGGGCCACCCCCAATAGGGAGCCACCACACCCCACGAAAAAACCTTCGTATAAAAAAATCTTTCTTAAATCTCCCCGTCTAATTCCCATGGAGAGCAAAACACCAATTTGCCGCACTTTTTCCACTACAATCATGGTCAGGGCGGAAACAATATTGACAATCCCAACAATGGCAATCAGACCAAAAATAATTAAAATCGGCCAGCGCTGAATATTCATCCATTTGAAGAGATTTCTGTTTTTCTCGATCCAGGTCGTGACCATGTAGGGATAGGGTAGAATATCCGAAAGTTGTTGTTCCAAATTCGGCACCCTTTCAACCGATTCCAGACGCAGGATATGACCGGAAACCTGATTCCTGTAGGCAAACAGCTTTTGGGCTGTCTTTAATTGGATATAGGTTAATGATTGATCGTATTCAATCAAACCAGAATGAAACAGTCCGGCAATTTTCAATGCTTTCAGTCGAGGGCGGGGCCGTGTCATGGATTTCAGGTCAAATAACACCAACTGATCCCCCATCTGAAGATTCAATTGTTGTGCCAAGCGATTTCCCAGAATGATTTCGTTGGGATTCAGACGGGTGGAACCGGCGATTAAAATTTTGTTTAAGTAGGCTAAACCGGCTGAATCCGTCCCTTCCACCATAATTCCCTCGGCCTGACCGCCTTTCCTTAGCAACCCCGGTGCCTGAATATATCGGGAGTGTAAAATTTTCCCCGATCCCTGTGCCAGGAGACTGTCCAGCCGGGGAAGGTCTTCTTTCATGGGCTTGTTTAAAAAATGATGAATTCGCACATGCCCGTCGAAATCGGCAATTTTCGCCGACAGGGTCTGTTCAAATCCTTTTAAAATAAACAGAGTAATCAACAGGGCAGCAATCCCGATGGAAAGACCCACCGTAGCTAAAATCGCTGCCACACGGGTGAAGCTGCCCTTCCGCGTGGTTCGAAGCTGATGAGACGCCAGATAAAAGGGCAGATTCACGGAGGGAATTATTTATCCTCAGATCGCAGTACCGGAAACAGGATGACATCCTTGATCCATCTGTTTTCAGTGAGCAACATCACCAGACGATCAATTCCCAGTCCCACCCCTCCGGTCGGTGGCATGCCGCATTCCATGGCCTGGAGGAAATTTTCGTCCACCGGGTGAGCTTCTTCATCCCCTTTTTCTTTCAAGCGGGCCTGGGATTCAAACCGGTTCCGCTGATCTATCGGATCATTCAGTTCGGTAAAGGCATTAGCAAATTCTGCCCCGCCAATAAACAGTTCAAACCGTTCCACCAGGTCTGGCCCCTTGCTGCGGTGACGTTTAGCCAGAGGTGAGATGGCACGGGGATAATCGGTCACAAAGGTTGGTTGAATCAACTCCGGTTCCACCAGTTGACTCATAATCTTGTCCAGTAAAATGCCGTAATTGGCGTCTTTCGGAACATCCACATGTTTCGTTTTACACAAGGATTTTAATTCAGCCTCATCCGCCTGGGATAAATCTTTCCCTGTCGCATCCTCCAACAGGTCTAGAATGGGGCAGCGGGAAAAAGGCTTGGACAAATCAATATCCATCCCCCCCCAGTTTAACTGAAGCTTATTCATCATTTCAGCCGTAGACCGTACCAACAATTCAACCTGCTCCATCTGGTCTTCATAATCGGTATATGCTTCGTACCATTCCAGCATGGTGAATTCAGGGTTATGATTGCGATCCATACCTTCATTCCTGAAATCTTTGGATAATTCATAGACTTTTCCAAAGCCACCGATGATAAGCCGTTTCAGATATAATTCGTCGGCGATCCTCAGATACAGGGTTTGATCCAGGGCATTGTGGTAGGTGGTAAAGGGTCGGGCGTTGGCACCCCCGTAGAGGGGTTGCAGGACCGGCGTTTCCACTTCCAGAAAACCCCGTTCATCCAGGAAGGCTCGAACGTGGGCAATTATTTTAGCTCGTTTAACGAACGTTTCCCGGACCTGGGGATTTAATATCAGATCCAGGTGGCGGTTCCGGTAGCGCATTTCCTTATCTGAAAAAGCATCGAATACGGAGCCATCTTTCTCTTTCACAACCGGCAGCGGTCGAATGGATTTACATAGAATTGTCAGAGCATCGGTATGAATCGTGATTTCTCCCGTTTTCGTCTTAAAGACATAACCGGTTACACCGACAAAATCACCCAGATCAAGCAACTTGAACTGGTCATAGATTTCCTCACCCACATCATCCCTGCGAATGAAAATCTGGATTTTCCCATGTGAATCCTGCAGGTGAAAGAAAGATGCCTTACCCATCTTCCTTAATGACATAATCCGTCCCGCCAGCGTTACGGTTTTTCCTTCAAAGGTGTCATAGGAACCAAGGATCGCCTCGCTTTGGGTATCCGGTTTAAAAGTATGGGGATAAGGATCCACCCCGGCCGTGCGGAGTTTTTCCAGTTTCTCCCTTCGAAATTCGATAATCTGTTTCAGGCTTTTATGTTCATCTGCCATTTTCTTTAGATTCCCCTTCCAGTGTGTTAACCGTAGTTTTCGAGCCCAGCCGTGCCATCAGAAAAGCCCTGATAAATCCATCAATATCCCCATCCATCACCGCTTGAATATTCCCCGTTTCATAATCGGTTCTATGGTCTTTTACCATATTGTAGGGGTGGAATACATAAGACCTGATCTGACTGCCCCAGCCAATATCCAATTTCTGATTTTCCAGCTCTTTCACAGCTTCTTTTTCCTTATCCTGTTCCAGTTTATAGAGACGAGCTTTTAAAACTTTCAAGGCCTGGGCCTTATTTTTATGCTGACTACGTTCATTCTGACACTGAACCACAATTCCGGAGGGAATATGAGTAATCCGGATGGCCGAGTCGGTCTTGTTCACGTGCTGGCCTCCCGCACCACTGGCCCGGTAGGTGTCAATCCGCAGATCATTGGGATCAATTTCAATTTCAATTTCTTCGTCTGTCGAAGGATATACAAACACCGACACAAAAGAAGTGTGACGACGGCTATTGGAATCAAACGGTGATATCCGCACCAGCCGGTGGATTCCCGCTTCCGCCTTCAGCAATCCGTACGCATAATCGCCTTTCACTTCCATGGTCAGATCCTTGATCCCCGCTTCATCCCCCGGTTGGTAATCCATGATCGTTTTTTTGAATCCTTTCCGTTCAATCCAGCGGGAATACATCCGGAACAACATTTCTGCCCAGTCCTGGCTCTCGGTTCCCCCGGCTCCGGGATGGATGGTGACAATCGCATCCTGGATATCCATCGGATCGCCGAGGGTCAACCTCAGTTCCAAGTCATTAATGGATGTCTGGAATTTTGCGAGTTCTTCCTGAACCTCTTCCAGTGTGGTTTCACCCGCTTCCGCAAACTCCAACAAAACTTCAATATCCCCGTACTGTCGGTCTAAATCGGACCACATGGTCAGTTCTTTTTCAATCAGGGAAATCTTCTTGAGGGTGGCAGAAGCGGAGCGCTGGTCGTTCCAGAAGTCAGCCGCGGAGGATTGCACCCGCAGGCGTTCTAAATCTTTTTCCTTGGAAGCTCGGTCAAAGATACCTCCGGAATTCCAGGTATTTTTCCTTAACCGTGTTAAACTGTTCTTTTAAATCACTTAATTCCATAATCCAAATTTACTGATTTGTGCAAGCCACCTCTTAGAAAAAAAGCGACTTTCCATTAAGTCCAGAATTTCAAACCGGTCAAAGCCGCCACACCCAGTAGCATCATGACCATTTGGATGAGGGATTTGCGCGCATCGGTGGAATGGTGCATTTCGGGAATTAAATCCGACCCAGCGATATAAATAAAACCCCCGGCGGTAATGGGAATCAACCATTGAGTGATTCCTTCCATGTAGGTCCCAAATAAAAGGGCAGCTCCGGCCCCTACCACCGCCATGAGGGAAGATAAAAAATTCAACCACAAGGCTTTTTTCACCGTGAGCCCACCATGGACCAGAACACTGAAATCACCGATTTCCTGGGGGATTTCATGGAAGAGGACAGCAATGGTCGCTGCAATGCCAAGTGGAATACTGACGGTGTAGGTGACGGCAATCAAAACACCGTCAATAAAATTGTGCATTCCATCTCCAACAATATTCATCGGTACGATCGGGTGGACATGTTTTTCACTCGTGGGGATATGACAGTGGCGCCAGCGGAAAAACTTTTCTATGATAAAAAAGCTCATTAATCCGCCGATGATTAACAGCGAAACGACCGTCGGGTTCGACCCGTTGGTAAAGGCTTCCGGTAATAAATGGATAAAGGCACTCCCAAACAAAGTTCCTGCTGCAAAGCTGACCAGATAAATCATCAGGGTACCCAGAACACGGGTGGAAAGAGAGAGCGCCACAACCCCAATCAGGGACATGAGGCTGATAATCAGGACACTGCCGAAGGTGTAAATCCAAACAGGATTCATATCAGATAAAAATCATTCCAGGATGTCAGGTCAAACCTGTTGTTAGAAATAGCTCAGTCGCCGGAGGAAATGAACATTTTTTCATTTAAATACCGTCGCAGGTCCATTTCATCCATTCCGATATGAACAAACCGCCCATTCTCCGCCACGGAAATCCGGGCTTTTTCTTCCGAAACCAGCACAACGATAGCATCCGTTTCCTCACTAATGCCCAGGGCGGCCCGGTGGCGGGTCCCCATTTCAGGATCGATCATTTTACTATCGGTGAGGGGCAGAATACAGGCAGCGGCATCAATTAAGTCATTTTGAATAATCACGGCGCCATCATGCAAGGGCGATCCAGGATTGAATATGGAGACCAAGAGAGGTGCGGTTACCTCCGCTTTGAGTTGGGTCCCCAGCTCCTTGTAGGAGCGGAGTCCCGTCTCCCGCTGTATCACAATCAAGGCGCCCCATTTCCGTTCCTGTAATAGTTTTGTGGCTTCCACAATAGCTTCCAAAGTCCGGGAAGTTCCCAGGCGAAAGATTTTCTGGAAGAAACGGGTTTGCCCCACATAAATCAACAGGCGCCGCAATTCAGGTTGAAATAGAATCACAAAGGCGACTACCCACACCGTTTGGAATTGATTAACCAACCAGGAGGTAGCCCGCAGGCCAAAGGCGTTAAACAGGAAAGAGGCAATCAGCAGGATGATCAGACCTACCAACATCTGTCCCGCCCGGGTTCCTTTAAAATAGTGGTAAACCCGGTAAAACAACCAGCTGACCAGGAGAAGGTCGATGATATCGATCAAGGTAACGGTGAGAAACCCGATTTTAAATAAAACCATACTTCTCTTTATCCAATAGCGATTTTATCAGCAATAGTAATTACCCGTTTCATCGCCTGTACATCATGAACCCGCATAATACGGGCACCCGCCAGAACACCCGCCGTTACAGCAGCGGCGGTACCTTCCAATCGTTCCTCCACGGGTAAATTCAATACCTGCCCAATAAGGGACTTTCGTGAAGGACCTAGTAAAACCGGATATCCCATGGCTACAATTTGCTCCAATTTGCGGATCAATTCAAAATTATCCTCCAACCGCTTTCCAAACCCAATCCCAGGATCCAAAATAATATTTTCCGGTTTAATCCCCGCGTTCAAGGCCTGTTCAATCCTGGTGCGGAAATAAGTTTTGATTTCATCCATGAGATCGCTGTAGCGAGGGTCTGTTTGCATATCCCGTGGTGTTCCCTTAATATGCATAATTACCACGGGAACGGCCGCCTGGGCAGCAACCCTGGCCATCTGGGGATCAAAGGAGAGGCCACTGATGTCATTAATCAGACTGGCACCGCTTTCCAAGGCCTGTTCCGCTACGCTTGACTTATAGGTATCCACTGAAATCAGGCCGTCGAATTCCGAACGTAGATCCTGGATGAGTGGAATGATCCGATTTAGTTCTTCTTCCGGAGCTACGGGATCGGCACCGGGGCGGGTGGATTCCCCGCCGATATCAATAATATCGGCACCGTTTTGAATCATATCCCGGGCGTGTTGCAAGGCCGCGCTTGTTTTGAAATACTGACCACCGTCGGAAAAAGAATCGGGAGTAACATTCAAAATTCCCATGAGCAGGGTTCGTGGGTACCCTACCGATTGCCACTGGTAATACTCCTCAATCGTCATTGATTAATTGGAAAAGCGCGAATGACGCTCCCCAGGATTTTAGATTAGGCCTTTTTTGCTGGCTTTGGGGAAGAAACCTTCGGTTTTGTCGAGCGCCGTTTGCTGGCAGTTCTTTTCCGTTTTGGCTGTCCATTATTGGGACGAATGATCTTCTTCCCTTCCAGAATCCGCATTACTTCTTTGCCGTCAATGGTTTCGTGTTCCAACAGGGCCTGAGCCAGATTATGAAGAATCTGAACATTATTCTTCAACACCTCTTCGGCTGTTGTCTGAGCTCGACGGATAATTCGTACGACTTCCTCATCAATCATTCTGGCGGTGGATTCGCTGTAATCCCGGTGCCGTTGTATTTCCCTCCCCAGGAAAATTTCCTCACTCTTTTTACCGAATGTCATGGGGCCAAGAACTTCGCTCATGCCCCATTCACAGACCATTTTCCGCGCAATTTCCGTTGCTTGTTCAATATCATTCCCGGCACCGGTGGTCATTTCGTTAAAAATTAACTGCTCTGCAGCCCGTCCGCCCATCAGAATCGCCAATCGGCCCTCAATATAATCCTTGGCATAGCCATGTTTTTCATCAATCGGCAATTGCATGGTTACTCCCAGCGCCCGGCCACGGGGAATAATGGTAACTTTATGGATCGGGTCCGCCCCGGGGATCCGTGATGCAACCAGGGTATGGCCTGCCTCATGGTAGGCAGTGGTTTTCTTTTCCTTATCGGACAGAACCACACTTTTACGCTGGACTCCCATCATGACCTTATCTTTGGCCTCTTCGAAGTCTTCCATCTCGACGGCTGCTTTCCGTTTCCGGGCCGCCAGCAATGCTGCTTCATTGACAATATTTTCCAGATCCGCACCCACCATTCCAGGCGTACCCTTGGCGATAGCTTCCAGATCCACGTTTCGCTTATTAATTACGATCTTTTTCACATGGACCTTTAAAATCCCCAGGCGTCCTTTCAGGTCCGGGATATCCACTACCACTTGCCGGTCGAACCGACCCGGTCGCAAAAGGGCCGGATCCAAGACGTCCGGACGATTGGTGGCCGCCATTAGAATAATATTGGTGTTGGCCTCAAATCCGTCCATCTCCACCAACAGCTGGTTCAATGTCTGTTCCCGTTCATCGTGACCACCGCCAAGGCCGGCGCCCCGCTGGCGTCCAACCGCATCCAGTTCATCGATGAAAATAATACAGGGGGCATTCTTTTTCCCCTGTTCAAACAAATCACGAACCCGTGAGGCACCGACTCCCACAAACATTTCCACGAAGTCAGCGCCGCTGAGACTGAAAAACGCCACATTGGCCTGTCCCGCCACAGCCCGCGCCAAAAGGGTCTTCCCCGTGCCCGGCGGCCCAACCAGCAATACACCCTTCGGAATGGTGGCTCCCAGTTTCTGGTACCGCTTCGGACGCTTTAAAAAATCGACAACTTCCTTCAGCTCTTCCTTGGCTTCCACACATCCAGCTACATCATCAAAGGTAACGCGCGGCATGTCGGAGGTCCAGATCTTGGCCCTGCTTTTCCCAAAATTGAAAATATTTTTCATGCCGCCACCGCCCCCCTGCATCCGGCGCATTAAAAAGATCCAGAAAGCCAGGATGGCCAGCCAGGGTAAAATGTTCAGAAAATAGCCGGTCCAGTCGATTGTTCGTTCTTTGAACGTGTATTCCACGTTGTACTGATCCCATTCATTCAGAACTTCATGGTCAATAAACGGCAGGGTAACGTAAAAACGGGTCACATTCTCGGTTGTGCCTAAATCCGTCAAAATAGTCTGGGGCGTAGAAAGTTTTCCGTGAAAGACGTTGTCCACAATCGCTGCCTTTTCAATCAGACCCTGGGTTAAAAATTCCCGGTAATCAGGATATTCTATTTCAATTTCGCTCTTATTCTTGCTGGTTAGTAAACCGGAAAGAAAAACAGCCGTAAGAATAATAATAATCCAGATAATCGAGGTTTTACCGGCCCGCTTCCATTGAAATTCATCTTTTCCCTTTTGCCCGGGGGGAAGAGACGGCTTATTCCCAGGTCCCTTGGGCCCTCGGGGTCCTCGATTTTTTTTCGGTTCTTTAGGTTGCTTAGATTTCAAATCACTCACTCGGGGTTCCTTCCAGACGAAAAATGCCCTTTAAATTTCGAAATTTCTGTTCATAATCCAGCCCATATCCTACGACGAATTCAGGCGGAATTTCAAATCCTACCCAGTCGATCGGAAAATCCACGTCGGCAATATCCCACTTTACCAACAGAGACACTATCGTCACCGAGGCTGGGCTGGCTTCCAACATCCTGTCCCGGATAAACTTAATGGTCAAACCGGAATCAATAATATCCTCCACAATAATTACGTGGCGATCGGTAATCTCAGCGGATATATCCTTTAAAAGCCGAACCGTGCCAGTGGACCGGGTACCTGAGTAACTGGACAGCTTAATAAAATCCACTTCACAGTCGATATCCATTGCTCGAATGAGATCCGATGCGAAAATAAAACTGCCATTCAAGATACCAATCATAATAGGGGTTTTATCTCGGAATTTCTCCGATAATTCCCCGGCAATTTCTTGGACCCGGGCACGAATCTTTTCTTCTGACAGAAATGGAACTAACTGGTAGGAATCTTTCTCCATGGTCAGCTTACTGAAGGTTGAAATAAAAGTTCCGCCGTCTGAGTGGTTCCGGGTGTAACCTTAGCCTTGTCGCTGAGGCGGTGTCCACAAATCCAGATAATTTCCCCATTTGCTGTGAGAACCAACTGCCGCTGCTTGGCAAGCCGGTCCATTTTAATATCGGTGAGATAATCGCTCACCTTTTTCTCCCCCTCCATTCCCAGGGGGCGAAATCGATCCCCCGGTTGCCACGGTCGCACTTCCAGTGTTTTCCCCTGGATCACCTGGCCATCAACTAATTCTTTGCTAGGATCGGAAAGGGGAATATCCCTGCCATCAGTCCATCGTACCGTCAGGCGGGAATTACCAACTTCCACCGGCTGGTTCAGGATTACTGGTTTTCCGGTTAGTTTGGATACGGCTGGTGCCAGAATCCATTTATTCCGATCCCTTAGCAATTCCCATTGAACACCGGG
>CAZIIM010000001.1:53890-71724 GCA_964539305.1 uncultured bacterium
GGTTCCACAATTTGATGGCGAATCCGGTTACGGAGAAATGAAGTATCCCGGTTGGACTCATCCTCCACAAAAGGAAGATCATAATTGTCGGCAAAAGTATAAAGATCTTTCTTGGAGAAACACAGTAACGGCCGCAAAACCCGATTAGAACGACAAGCGATACCACGTAACCCTTCCAATCCACACCCCTGGTCTAAATGTTGCAGGATGGTTTCTACTTGGTCATTCCCGTTGTGAGCAGTGAGAATCCATTGACAACGAAAGTCAATCCGCTTCTGCTCTAAAACACCATAGCGCACCCAGCGACCCCACATTTCCACACTCTCTCCCTTACGGCGGGATTGGGGATCGACATCGACTGCTGTGAACGGGATGTGCCAGTTGTGACATAATTTTCCCGCGAATTCCCGATCCCGTTCGGCCATAGGACGTAAATGATGATTCACATGGCAGGCAAATACCGCCAGGCCGAACCTATTTCTCAGAATTTTACAGAGATACAAGAGAGTTACGGAATCGACACCGCCGGAAAGAGCCACCAGAACCCCATCTCCGGGTTGAACTCCCAACTTCGCAATCCTTGAGGCGAAGGTCTTTTCTGATAGAGCCTGTTTCATTTAAACTGAGAGACAATTTCGCCGATTTCAGTAGCGGAAGACATAATGTAAAAATGGATGCAAGGGACTTTTGCCTCCACCAATTCCTGGCATTGTTCCAGAGCCCATTTAATGCCGATTTCTCGGGCCTTCTGTGGGTTTTCTTGGACCTGTTCTGATAGCTTCTGCGGAATATCCACAAAGAAATTTTTCGGAATGGTCCGCAGGTGGGATTCCCGGGTCAGGATTTTAATCCCCGGAATAATGGGAACGTCAATGCCCATCTGACGGCATTGCTCCACGAAAGAGAAATAAGACTGATTATCATAAAACATCTGGGTCACAATATAATCGGCACCTACATCCACCTTTTCTTTTAAGTATTTCAGATCCGATGCCAGATTGGGGGCTTCAAAATGTTTCTCCGGATACCCACCAACCCCGATACAGAAATCGGTCTGATAGGCATCCAGCAGATCTTCAAGGTATTTTCCGTGATTCATATCGACAATCTGGCGTACTAGGTCCTTGGCATAACGGTTTCGAGTACGGCCGGGTTGATCCTTAGGGTCCTTCCTTAATTCATCCCCTCGGACCGCCAAAACATTATTGATACCCAGATAATTCAGTTCCACTAGGGCATCTTCCGTTTCTTCCCGGGTGAAGCCTCTACACAACAGGTGGGGTACTGTCTCCACCCGATACCGGTTTTTAATTGCAGCACTCAAGCCAATCGTCCCAGGCCGTTTCCGGCGGATATGACGAATCACGGTTCCATTGGGAGCGTCCTCATAATACACTTCTGCCGAGCGACTCGTTAAATCGATGAAGGGAGGCTCAAACGGCATCAGTTGCTCCACCAGATTAAAAATCTGCTGAATATTCCCACCCCGCTGAGGGGGAATAATTTCGTAGCTGAACAAGGTGGAGTTAGCTTTTTCCAGGTATTCGATAACTTTCATAGGTTTTAATTTAGTTCTCTCAGCAATGGATATAAAAAGGGGTTTTCAACTCTTTCGCGGGCCATGGTAGTATCAGGTCCATGTCCGGAATGGATCAGGGTATCTTCCGGAATCTCTGACACCAGCATTTTTAACGACTGTTCCAACGTATTCCAATCACCTCCCGGTAAGTCCGTTCGTCCCACCGACCTTTTAAAGAGCGTATCACCGCTGAATAAGTGATTTTCTATCTTATAGCATTGACCTCCCGGAGTATGGCCGGGGGTAAAATACACCTGGAACGAAAAGGGGCCCAGGGTCAACTTCGATTCATTCTCCAGCCAAAAATCAACTTCCGGTTTTTCCCTTGGTTTTAGACCGAAATACAATGCCGTTGTTTCATAAAGTTCCAGAATCGCTTTTTCACCAACGGGGAGATAAAAAGGAATCTCAAATTCTTTTTTGAGATCATTTACGGCGCCAATATGATCTATATGACCGTGCGTATTAAGGATTCCCAGAGGAGATAGACCCAAAGACTGAATTGAAGCGGAAATTTTTTCCGCATCGTCTCCCGGGTCAATCAGCAGGCATTCGCTTCCGGTATCATCCCAGAGAATAAAGCAATTTTCCTGGAAAACTCCGGTGACAAGCGTCTGGATCCTTAGACTCAAATTTCCTTAAACACGAGCTCACTCATACACTGGATCTTATCCTCGTATGAGTGGGGATAACAGAATCGAACCGCTGCCGAAATACTGCTTAAAATAGAGTTCCCATCCTGGGGAGTAAAGCAGAAACCATAAATTTCGTGATCATTTTTCACATTGATCGTCTGTTCCACCACCACCGTTTGATTCAGAATCCGTCCAAAGTGGCCATGATCCCGACCGAAAGAAAAGACAGTGCTGGTCATATCCTTGGTTGTCATGGCTACCAGTGAATTGGCTTCCAGTCGATCAATGACCTCATTTTTTGTGATGGGATCACGTGTTTTGATATAAAACCAGAGGACGTGCATGTACTGACTGTTCACCTTTAAGGCGGAGGAGAACAGATTCAGGTCATAATCCAGGGTAGCAAACAGTTGGGCCGCATCTTTGGCGTGGTGTGTACCGTAATCTTTGGACGTGTGTTTTCCAACTTGGGGGGCTGGAATAAAACTGCCGGGTTGACTAATGTCATTTGCCCGGCGAATGCACAGGAACCGACCTTCTACCAGATTTTCAGGGCTCTTATCCTTTAAAGCTAGCGTATCGGTAATACAGGCAATATTGTGGGTATTGCAGGATACGATCTGAATAAACTGGTCGTTGCCATTCTTCAAGGCTAAATCATTGATTCCGCGGGCATATTTCTTTCCAAAACCGTCTTCACTGCCCTGAGCCAGGAAACCTTTCACCTGCTTCGTAAACTGGCTGTAATACTTTTCCTTGTTTCGATGACCTACGCCCTTCGGTGTACAGTCAATCACCACTGTCGCCCGTTTGATGGCTTCTTTGGCCTCCAGTTCTGGGTCAATCCCCAGCGCCTTGAACCCCTCTACTTTTTCCTTATCAACGGAAAGGCGGGCACCCCGTTTCAGCAGATCCAGCACTTTGGAGCGGTCACTTACTAGAGGAGTATTCTTATTAAATGTTATTTCATCAATACCCAGTTGTTCGCGGTAATCACTCAGAAGCCCGATGAGTGGTTCCCCAATGGTTCCCGTGCCAACGACATGGACAATTTTTCGTTCCATGATGATTGTCTCCTACTGTTCTTGAGGATTGGAGATGGATTGTAACAGACGCTTCTCCTGCCGAATCTTTGCGATAAACCAACCGATAATAAAACCCAGCACTACGGTGTAAGCGGCGACAAAATAAGAGAAAAATTGATATTTAAGCATGGGAATTCTGTTCCTCCAATTTCATGATGTGAAGTTTGTACCGCATCATCAGAACATACAGCAATGTGAAAGTAATCATAGACAGGAAAAAGGGGAACAAGATTCCCGTTTCCTGTTCAGCCATGGCCACCTGGGGATGCGATTGAATTTCAGGAGCCCAGAACTTTACGGAAACAAAAATGATGGGAACGTCCACAAAGGCGATAATCCCCAGTGCGGCGGCATATCGGCGAACCCGTTCAGGATGCCCTCCAAAAGAGCGCAGCATGAAATAGCCGATATAAACTAAAAACAAGATCAGGGTGGTCGTGAGCCTGGGCTCCCAGATCCAGGGCGTTCCCCAGATGGGTTTCGCCCAGATGGGTCCGGTGATGAGAACCATGGCCATAAACAGAGTCCCGATTTCTGCCGCAGCCAAACCTACATTATCCCACCGGATTTCTTTTTTAATGAAAAACATGATTCCGGCCACCATCACCACGAAATAGGATAAAAAACCGGTCCAGGCTACCGGAACGTGGTAATAAAAGATTTTCTGTGCCCAGTGTTGTTCCGGGACCATGGGCGTATTCCAGATGATATTGATCAGATTAACTACCATCAATACTCCAATCGAAATGACCCAAACCCGGTTTACCCGTTTGGATAGGAACGTATCCATCACTCCTCCGTAATGTTATCAAATAAGGCGTAACCCAGAAGCCCGAAAATTACAATAAATGTAATGATGAGCTGAAACCAAAGTTGCCATTTTGAGAATGGTTCTCCTGACATGATTCCGCTGGTCATTTTAACAGCTGCAATAATAATCGGTGAAACCAATGGAAATAAAAGAACCGGTAATAATACCTCACTCAACCGGGCGCGCATGGCCAACCCGGAAACGAGACTGCCAATCACCATAATGGCGATATTCACCAGAATTGTTACCCCGATGGCTAACCATATTTCTTCCGGTGGTGGAATTTTCAGGAAAAGAAAAAACGGAAAAACGATTAAAATTTCAGTGAAGGTCAACAATACCGTTCCACTGAACCATTTAGCAAAAAAAATCAGGCCCCGGTCCACCGGTGAAGAAATGAGCAGAGTAAAGGCGTCCATTTCCTTTTCATACGCGAAGGAACGATGAAGACCCAGGACAGAAATAAACAGGATCATAACCCAGAATAAGCCTGGTGCGAACATTGCGAAGAGACCCGGCGATACATTGAATGCGAAAGAAAATATCAGGATGATACTGATTCCAAACGTAAGCATGGAAGCGGTGATCTCCCGGGATTTGAATTCGATCAGCAATTCTTTCTTAATTAATGAAATCAGCATCAGGCTACCAGCGATTGAAAAGCCTCCATAACAGGATCTCGGCCTTCGTGAATCGTCGTAAGGTCTGCCCCGATCTTCCCCCGGCTTAAAAATATAAACCGGGAACAATGTTCCAGGGCGCGTTCCACCGAGTGGAGCACAAGTATCATCGTTTTACCGCTTTTTTTCCAATCCTGAAGACAAGCCTGGACCCGGGTAATTCCCTCCGCATCCAGACCTGAGAAAGGTTCATCAAACAACAATAATTCCCAGTCAATCAGCGATGCCTGGGCCAGTTTTAACCGCTGCAACATCCCTTGGGAATAAATACCGATCGGGTCATTGATTTGTCGGGTCAAGCCTAATGCTTTCAATTGATCCCTTACCGCTGAGATGGATACAGCCGTATTCCCCCGTAATTCCAGGGCTAAATGCATGTTCTCCACAGCTGAGAGGGATGGATAGAGAGCAGGATGATGCCCCAGATAAAGAATCTTGTTTCTTACTTCCGGCGTACCCTTTAATAAATCCCGATCCTGAAAGGAAATTTCTCCTCCGTCCGGCGAACTGATTCTTGCCAGGATTCTTAAAAGTGTGGATTTCCCCACCCCATTTTTCCCCATAAAAACCACCGTCTCGCCTTCATGAACCTGGAAGGTTATTCCATCCAGAACAGAATGGTGGTAAAAGGATTTTCTTAGATTCGAGACAGAAAGCAAAATAGGGGAATGGGATTAAGTTGCCTTTTTTATGCGGGCAATGATTTTTGAAACTTCCTGTTTCAGCTCCAGACGGGTCCGCCGGAAATCCTCTTCGTTCAAGTTTCCAATGGCAAATTCCATTTCCAGATCTTTAATCTCCCGATACAGGATTTTCTTTCGCCGTTCCAGGGAAGGAATATCATCCAGATCCCGGTTTCTACCACTCTTCAACGGCGGACTGAACAGCGGTTGAATGGCGTAGAGCAGCGGGAAAATGAAAAAGAGGATTAAAAATAATCCATCCGAAATCATATTCATGCCATCTCCTTCCGGGGCCACAGCGCCACTAGGGTACCAAATAAAAGGATGTAACCTCCCACCCATACCCAGCGAACCAGGGGATTAATCATAATTTTGAAGAAGGCCACATTATTTTCCGTATCTATTCCCGAAAAGACGGAGTAAATATCCCGATTCATTCGGGAGTAAATATCCAGTTCACTGTGGGGTTGTTGGCGGTTAGGGTCGGGGTTCCGGTGGAAGTAAATCCGTTTCTCCGGATGCAAATCCGTAACAAACTCTCCCTCCCGGGTGGTAACACGCAAATCTGCGATCCAGGCAAAATGGTTCGGACGCTCCTGTTCCCGGATTTTATTTAAAGTGATATTGTAATTCCCCACATGGTCCGAAGAACCGGGAGTTAAGCTGAATTCCTTCTCCTGGTCAAAGGCATTCCCGGTAAAACCAACAAACATGAGCACAATTCCCAGATGGACAATATAACCCCCGTAGCGGGTTCTGTTTTTAGAGATCATCCGCACCAAAGCAGGTCCGGGGTTTTCACCATACTGCCGGCGGCGGGCCTGGATGCCACGCCAGAATTCCATCAAAATCGCACTGAGAACGAATACTGCCAGGGAAAAGGAAATAACGACATAACCTTTCAATCCGCCTAGAAGTAAACCGGAAGCGGCCACCAATCCAATCACAATTGGAATGGAGAAGTTCCGGATAAAACTCTTTTTGGACGTCCGCCGCCAGGTCAGTAAAGGTCCTACACCCGTGAGCAGCAACAAGATCAGACCAATCGGAATATTAATCTGGTTGAAGAACGGAGGGCCAACTGTAATTTTCGTGCCCCGGACCGCTTCGGACAAAACCGGGAACAGAGTTCCCCAAAATACGGCAAAACACATGACCACAAAAACTACATTATTGAACAGAAAACCGCTCTCCCGCGAAGAGAAGGATTCCATTTTTTTCTCTGATTTCAGAATCGGTAACCGATTGATCAGCAATGCCATGGAAACCACTAACACCAGAATGACAAATCCAAGGAAGAGGGGGCCCAAAGATGATTGGGCAAAGGAATGGACGGAGCTCATGACTCCGGACCGGGTGAGGAAGGTCCCGAAGATTGCCAAAACAAATGTGATCAGAATAAGTACCAGATTCCATACCCGGAGCATATTCTTCTTTTCCTGAATAATGATGGAGTGCACAAAAGCTGTGGCCGTGAGCCAAGGCATAAAACTGGCATTTTCGACCGGATCCCAAGCCCAGTAACCACCCCAGCCCAGTTCCTGATAGGCCCACCAGCCTCCCAGGATGATTCCCATGCTGAGAAACATCCATGTAACTAAGGTCCAGCGCCGGACGCTGCGAATCCAGACCGGACTGGTGTCCCGGTTAATCAAGGCTGACATGCCAAACGCAAAGGGTATGGTAAAACCCACGTATCCCAAATATAACAAAGGGGGATGAATTGCCATGGTCAAGTTCTGGAGCAGCGGATTCAATCCATTTCCATTCCTGACAATAAAATTAGCGTCCGTGGCTTCGAAAGGATTCGTCACATAATTGGTCAGAATCAGGAAAAACATTTCCACTACCGCAATCGTAATGATCACCCACGGCATCAGTTTCCAGTGGTGATTCAGATTCTGGTAAATGACCACCAGAGCATAGATCGACAAAATGAACAGCCAGAATAACAAGGAACCGGCCTGGCCCGCCCAGAGGGCGGTAAACTTGTACAGTAGGGGTGTCTCAATACTGGTGTAATGAGCCACATAGTCCACATCAAAATTACTGGTAAGAAGCTGGTAAACCAGTACCAGTGTGGCCCCTATGATCAGGAATGAAATTCCCAGGGCGACTCTCTGACCGGTCAGGTAGAGACGTTCGTCGCCTGTGCGGAGGTAGAAGGTCAGGCTAAGGATGGCAAGAATGCTGAAACCGAATGCCAGGTTCAGCATTACACTGCCGACGACCGGCGTCATAAATCAAGCTCATTTAACTTGTAACTTGATTCATCCCTTAAATCGCCTTCATAACGGGAGGCACATTTGGTCTGTAATTCATCGGCGTGAAATACGCCATCGCGGTACACCCCCGTTACGATGACTTCGGCCCCATCCTTGAAAAGATCAGGTCGTGTTTTTTTGTAGACAACCGGAAGTTCTGCATCCCCTTCCTGCAGGACAAATGTACAATCGAGCAAATTGGTATCCGAAATCTGGATGGATCCGTCCTGAACAATGCCACCGATTTTGGTACGATTGGTTACATTATTTTCCACCAGATCTTTCACCGATAAGAAGGTGACCATCGCTTTTTCATCTGCCGGGCGACTGGAAACCCAGCCAATCCAGGAAGTGACCACCACCCCTACCCCGATTAACATGATTAAGAACTTTTTATTGGATGTCATAATATATTCCCCTGTTTTTTTAATGCTTCAAAATATAGATACTTCCTGCCATTCCCCAAACTCCGATTTCATGGCAGCTATAATTTCACCCAGAGTACAATAGGCCTTTGCTGCCTTAATGAGTGACGGCATAATATTGTTCCCGCTCGAACAATCATCTTTCACCGCTTTCAAGGCTGTATCCACCTCTGCTTGACTGCGTTGACTCCGCAGCGCCTTCACAGCCTGGACCTGATCGGCACCCACATCATCCCCGATCTCCAGGATTGGTATGTCAATTTCCTCAGCGTCGTTAACGAATTCATTCACTCCCACATGAATAAATTTCTGGGCATCAATTTTTTGCTGGTACTCTGATGCCGCCCGGGCAATTTCCCGTTGGAAATAACCCGCTTCGATAGCTGGAATAACCCCACCCAGTGCATCAATTTCATCGAAATAGTGATTCGCCTGCGCTTCCATTTTATCTGTAAGATCTTCGATAAACCAGGACCCGCCCAATGGATCGATTACATTGCTGACCCCTGTCTCGTAGGCAATAATCTGCTGGGTACGAAGGGCAATTTCAGCCGCTTTTTTTGTGGGTAAGGCCAGCGTTTCATCCATGGAATTGGTGTGAAGAGACTGAGTGCCTCCTAGCACGGCCGCCAAAGCCTGGAAGGCAGTCCGGGCAATATTATTTTCCGGCTGCTGGGCAGTCAAAGTGCAACCTGCCGTCTGGGTGTGAAACCGTAATTTCCAGGAACGGGGATCTTTCGCACCATACCGCTCCCGCATGGCTCTGGCCCAAATCCGGCGGGCGGCTCTGAACTTGGCAATTTCCTCGAAGAAATCCATGTGAGAATTAAAGAAAAACGAAAGTCGGGGGGCAAAATCATCCACTTTCAGGCCCGCCTTAATAGCATACTCCACGTAAGTGAACCCATCAGCCAGTGTAAATGCCAGCTCCTGAGCTGCCGTGGAACCGGCTTCCCGAATATGATATCCACTGATGGAGATGGTATTGTATTTGGGCAGGGATTTGGTGCAAAATGCCATCATGTCCGTAATCAGACGCATGGATGGTTCCGGAGGAAAGATCCATTCCTTCTGGGCAATGAATTCTTTTAAAATGTCGTTCTGGAGCGTCCCCCTCAATTTTTCAATTTCAACCCCCTGGTTTTCCGCCACCGCAATATAGAAAGCCAACAAAATCACTGCCGGACCATTAATTGTCTGTGAAACGGATATGGTACCAAGGTCAATCCCATCAAATAATTGTTCCATATCTTTCAGGGAGGCAACGCTGACACCACATTTCCCCACTTCCCCTGCCGAAAAGGAATGGTCTGGATCATACCCCATCAGGGTAGGCATATCGTAAGCCACTGATAATCCAGTCTGTCCTTTGGAAAGCAGATAATGGTAACGCTCATTAGTCTGTTTAGGGGTACCAAAACCGGAGAACTGGCGCATGGTCCAGAGTTTCCCCCGATACATATTGGGATGAATTCCGCGGGTATAGGGATATTGCCCTGGAAAACCAAGCTTGGATAAATAATCACCAACGGAGTCGTGAGGATAATAAAGGCAATCCACAGGCTCTCCACTGACGGTCTCAAATGAATAGGAGCGTTCTGGAGAGGATTTCAGATCATCCCGCCACTGCGTTTTCGCTTTCCTGAAAGCGTCTGAATCTTTGTTCATAAAATATACTGAAATGTGGTTTTAAACAGACATGAATTTAAGGACATTTCCGTATAAAACTTCTATTTTCGGAAACCAAATGAAATGGTCATGTAATCCAGCGGATTAGATGGGAATCAAACGGGTGTTCCATTTTACATTCCACCGTAATGAAAACCGATATCATCTACCAGAAGTCCGCCCGGAAGATGGATGAAATCCCCGATGCCTCCATTCGTTTAATTATTACCAGCCCTCCCTATTTCAATGCCAAGGATTACCAACACCCGGATCAGATCGGCGTTACCAGCGAAACTTATAACCATTATCTCGTGTCCATGATTCCCATCTGGAAGGAATGCTCAAGAATCCTGAAGCCAAACGGGAAACTCTGTATTAACGCCCCGATCCTCCCCATGAATAAAAAGGTACTCCATACACATTACAATCGCGATTATTTAAATATTAACAATGATATTGAGCAGACTATTCTCCAGAACACCCCCCTGTTTCGATACGACCTCATCATCTGGGACAAGGGGAGTACGGACCAGCTCATGATGGGTTCCTATCCATACCCACCCAATTTTTACGGATTGAATACAGTGGAGTTTATTAACATTTTCGTCAAGGATGGTCCTCCCGAGAAAATATCACCCCAGGTGAAGGAGAAAAGCCGCCTCTCAAAAAAGGAATGGCGGGAATATATCTCCAGCATCTGGAAATTTCCCCCGGAACGGGATCGCTCCCACCCGGCTCCCTTCCCTCCGGAATTACCCCGTCGTTTAATAAAATTATATTCTTTCGTGTGTGATGTGGTTGTGGATCCCTTTATGGGCTCCGGGACCACAGCTTTGGCCGCAAACCAGTTGAATCGTCATTTTATCGGGTACGAAGTAAACCAGGCCTATATCACAATGGCGTATAATCGTTTAAGCCATCAATCAGGAGATTAGCTGATTGACCGGTCGCAGGTCAGAACGGAAAAAGACGTAATTTTTTGAATTGTATTTACGCCGATTTCCCTCCGGGTCACGTTGTGAATACCAGGTCGGCTTGCGGGTCGTTACCTTATTTTGTGGTATAAAACCTGTGAGAATGACAACCCTGTTTTCCAGTAAAGACTCCCGAATAAATTCCGTTTCCCGATCCTCTTCATCCGGAATCCGGTAAATGCAGAAAATAACTCCTCCCGTATATTTGGGCAGGTGTTGAATATGGCTGGCAGTATAAACCCGGCAGGCATAGGGTTCATAATGGCGGGCAGTCCCCTGAGCCACCGCACTGAAAAAGGACTGCGGAATGGCATCGGTTTTCACATCGTAAACTTTCCCTTTGTAGGTGACATCCCCCCGGTCCACCGTCTGGTTGTCATAGTCATCATCTAAACTAGGACTTAAGCCGAGAAAGCTGCGGACTGCCAGTTCTCCCAAAACGCCCACATAATTACTTTCAAGATGAGTAAGCGGGGCGTGTTCCGGTCTGAATTGACGGCGTATGAATCGGGTCCGTTTTAAGGCGTGTTTTACAGCCAATTGGACGGCTGTCAGGTCCAGTTCGATAGCTTCGTACCCTGGAGGGAGTTTTAAGAGGATTTTCGTCCTTTCAAAATAGCGATTACCTTGGAGATACCTTCCACAAGCATCCAGGCAATCATCCCTGTTAAAATGAGGGTCAAAATAAACAACACCCAGTTCTTACCATAAAATCGTAGAGCATTTCCTACCAGAGCGGTGCAGGTTACAAGTGTAATAAATATCATTGGCAACAAGAGGGGCAAGACCGGTTTTTTCCGTTGCCAGTAATACAGTGTCAGGATCATGAGCGTCAAGGCAGCCAGCATTTGATTACTGGCGCCAAAAATGGGCCACAGTACCCAACCGGCCTGTTTAACGATCCCTGTGCCCGGGTCCGGCACATTCCAGAAAGCCAGGAGGCAGGCAGGCAGAATGGCCAGCAGTGTGGCAAAGTACCGGTTCGTTAACAGGCGAATTTTCATCACTTTTCCAAATTCACCCAGGATGAACCGCTGAATCCGTGTGGCTGTATCCAAGGTGGTAGCGGCAAAAGAAATCACCAGAACCGCCATGAGGGTTTTCGCCAGTTCATGGGATAATCCGACCGATTCCAGCAAAGCACCGCCTCCTAATACAAAGGCAGCAGCCTTATTACTGCTGGCGTGAGCCCAGGTGTCATAGTAAACCCCCCAGGAGAGGTTTTGTACGGCTCCCACCGCCGGGAGGGTACAGGAGGACACCAGAGCGATCCCCGCAACCGCCGCAAGTGTGGAAGCTAAAGCCAAGGTCCCTTCTCCAATCATGCCACCGTAACCGATAAGGCGGGAATCCTGAAAGTGGTTCAACTGTTTGGAGGTTGTTCCGGAGGCGACTAACCCGTGAAACCCACTGATTGCACCACAGGCAATCGTCACAAACAATAGAGGGAAAATGGGTGGAGCAGTGGGGTCAGAAACAGAACGAATTGCAGGGGCATCTACGACAGGTTGCGCAATGAATATCCCCAGAAATAACAGACCCAACCCAACCAGTAGCTGATGACTATTGATATAATCCCGTGGCTGCAGCAAGGTCCAGACGGGCAACAGGCTGGCCACAGCTGAATAAATCAGCAGAAGGATGATCCATAGATTTTTGGATTCCTGAACCCCCATTCCCAATCCGCCTGCCGATTCTGCCACCGTAAAATCCACCGGAACTTTCGACCCTACCCATACAAAAAAATACAGAATCAGGAGTGCGGCCAGGGAAGGAACAAGACTACTGAAATGCCGCTTGTAAATTAACCAGCCCACCACTAGTGCCACTACAATCCCAATATTGATCGGGATTACGGAGGAGGGAACCCCTACGAATAAATCGGCAATGGCCATGGCAAATACGGCCAGCACCAGCCAGATCAGTAAAATGACAAAGGAGAGAAACATAAACCGGACCCGACCGTTCAGTACGGAAGATGAAATATCGGCAATACTGTTCCCCTTTTCACGAACACTGGTTACTAGGGCACCGAAGTCATGGACGGCACCCATAAATATCGTCCCCAGCACTACCCACAACAGGGCCGGAAGCCAGCCCCAGAAGGCGGCAACACAGGGACCGATAATTGGTGCGGCGCCTGCAATGGAAGTATAATGGTGGCCGAATAATATATGTTTTTTAGTTGGTACAAAATCCATCCCATCCTCAAACTCGTGGGCAGGCAGGATGGTGGGCGCTTCCTGCAAAGCGTATATTTTATTTCCAATCCAGCGGGAGTAAAAACGGTACCCCAAAAAAAACAGTGCAATACTGATTAACGCCAGGGTAACGGAACTCATTTAAGCGACTTGTTTTATTCCCTGATTTAAGGTTTGAACCGCTTCAACCACTCCTTCGGCCGTGAGACCCAGCTGTTGAAGAAGTACGGGACGCGGACCTTGTTGAATAAAGGTATCCGGTAATGCCAGTATTTTCGTTTTGCCTTGAAATCCATGGGTACCCAGCCAGGAGACAACCCCTTCACCAAACCCGCCGGTAATAATCCCTTCCTCCAGGGTCACTACCGTGTTAAAGCGGGCAATAAGGTGTTCAAGATAAGGTTCATCCATGGGTTTGATAAACCGGCAATTCACCACCTCGACAGAAAGGCCCTGTGTCTCCAGTTCATCAGCCGCCTGCAAGGCTTCATAAACCAAAGGTCCAACGGCCAATATTGCCACATCCGATCCATTGCGCTCCACTACCCAGCTTCCAATGGGTAGTAGAATACTCTGTTCCTCCTGGTTGAATTCCACCGAATCTCCTTTAGGGTACCGAATCGAGAAAGGATGAGCCTGTTGATTTAAGGCTGTATACAAGAGATGACGTAATTCATTTCCATTCTTGGGAGCGGTAACAATCATATCCTGCACGCACCGCAAGTAAGCCATATCCAGGGCACCGTGATGTGTAGGACCATCTTCTCCTGCAATGCCGGCCCGATCCAGACAGAACACAACTGGTAAATGCTGAATAGCCACATCATGAATTAAATGGTCGTAGGCTCGCTGAAGGAAGGTGGAATAAATAGCAGCAATGGGACGAATTCCCTGGGAAGCCAGTCCCGCTGCAAAGGTGACCGCATGCCCCTCGGCAATCCCCACATCGAAAAACCGGTCGGGAAATTCTTTCGCAAACGGAACCAGACCGGTACCTTCCCGCATGGCAGCCGTAATACAAACCGTATCTTCCCGGTTCCGACCGATTTCGCAGGCCAAGGATCCAAATACCGATTGAAAAGTGGGAGCCGTTGATGGCGGTTTGGAAGGTTTACCATTCGTGGTACTGGGGCTAATGCCATGGTAGCGAATCGGATCTTTTTCCGCCACATCCATTCCCTTACCCTTTTTGGTAATAATATGCAACAGCACCGGCAATTTTAAATTTTTCAGATTTTCCAGGGTCTTGATTAATTCTTCCAGGTTATGGCCATCAATCGGACCGAAATAACGAAAGCCCAGCTCCTCAAACAGCATCCCCGGCACCAGAAAGGATTTCATGCTCTCTTCCATCCGGTGGAGCAGGGACCGTGTTTTCTCTTTTCCCAGCGGCAATTTCCCCGTCAAATGCCAGATTTCATCCCGTAACCGGTTATATAATGGATTCGAAACCAGTTTCGTCAGGTATGTATTAATAGCCCCCACGTTGGGACTGATGGACATTTCATTATCATTCAGAACAACGAGCATGGGGCATTTCAGATTTCCGGCATTATTCAGTCCTTCGAATGCCAGGCCCCCCGTCATCGCCCCGTCTCCGATAACTGCCACCACATGAAAATTCTCCCCCTTCCGGTCCCGAGCCACGGCCACACCGGTGGCAGCAGAAATGGAAGTAGAGGCATGGCCGGCACCGAAAACATCGTATTCACTTTCAGAACGCTTTAAAAATCCGCTGAGACCTCCCAGTTGCCGGATTGTGGGAAACTGTTCAAATCGACCCGTCAATAATTTGTGCGCATATGCCTGATGCCCCACATCCCAGATGATTTTATCCACCGGTGCGTGAAATACCTTATGAAGGGCCACCGTCAATTCCACCGCACCGAGGGTAGAGGCCAGATGACCTCCCACATTGCTGACCACTTCAATTGTGTATTGACGAATCTCCTGGCACAATTCCAGCAGTTCTGTCAGGGAATAGGACTTAATATCCTCCGGTGATTGTATCTGGGGAAGGTATTTAAGCGGCATAAGATTGTTGTTTTTCAAGAGCTTTTACCCTCTGCCTAGCCTTAAAAACAAGTTCATGGAAAAGAGGTTCCCCATTCAATTCCGGGTGGAATGATAATGCCAGGTGCCGCCCCTGCTTCACCGCAACTGCTTCCCCCTGGTAGGTGCTTAATATTTCAACCCCTTTCCCTACAGATAGAATCCGGGGAGCCCGAATAAAGGTCGCTGAGATTTTCGATTCCTGATTGGCAGTTGTTACCGTTACTTGATCAACAAATGAATGAATCTGCCGACCAAAAGCGTTCCGGCTGGCGGTAATGTTCAGCAGACCCAGACAGTGGATACGTTCATCCTGGACTTCTTTTGCCATCAAAATCAAACCGGCGCAAGTCCCTAATATGGGAAAGGACTTCCCAAATCCCTGAATTGCCGAGAAAAAACCCTGTTGTTTCATCAGTTTGGACATGGTGGTAGACTCTCCACCGGGTAAAATTAATCCTTCCACTTCTTCCAGTTGTCTGGGGTAACGGATCTCCACCGGATTCAGATCTAACCGGGCACAGAGTTCCGCGTGTTTTAAAAAGTTTCCCTGGAGGGCTAAAATTCCGACTTTCAAGGGATACCAACAATTAAAGTAAGTTTCTGTTCAATACCCGTTACCAGCCCCGTTCCTGCAGTCGTTCCTCTTCCGGAATCTGGGCTATGTCGATCCCCTTCATGGCAGCTTTAAGACCGGTGGAGATTTCGACCAATTTTTCCGGATCATTATAATAGGTCACCGCCTCTACAATGGCTTTGCCTCGACTGGCAGGATCTTCACTCATGAAAATCCCCGAACCGACAAATACAGATTCAGCCCCCAGTTGCATCATAAGGGCTGCATCAGCAGGGGTGGCTATGCCTCCCGCTGCAAAATTCGGCACCGGAAGTTTCCCCAGTTTGGCCACCTGTTGAACCAGAGAGAAGGGTGCCCCCAACTCCTTGGCACGGGCCATCAATTCTTCCTGATCTAAAATCGTCAATTCTTTAATCTGCTGCTGCACCGTACGCATATGACGAACCGCTTCCACAATATTTCCACTGCCCGCTTCTCCCTTAGTGCGGATCATGGCTGCCCCTTCCCGGATCCGACGCAATGCTTCCCCCAAATCGCGCGCTCCGCATACAAAAGGAACTTTAAAATCATGCTTCCAAATGTGGTTGTATTCATCCGCCGGTGTCAGGACTTCGCTTTCATCGATAAAATCCACTTCCAATGCTTCCAGAATCTGGGCTTCGGCAAAATGCCCGATCCGCACCTTCGCCATGACAGGAATGGAAACACGTTCCTGAATTTCCCGGATCATTTTGGGGTCACTCATGCGTGCAATTCCCCCTTCTTCACGGATGAGAGCCGGAATCCGTTCCAGCGCCATCACTGCCACGGCACCTGCATCTTCGGCAATTTTGGCCTGGTCCGCTGTCATCACATCCATAATGACGCCTCCCTTTAACATTTCTGCCAGGCCAACTTTTACTTCTATGGATCCTTTCTCAGCCATAGACCACTTCCTCCTCTTGAATTTTCCCGATCGATTTTATTTTTTCCAGCACCTCTTCAATCACGTCATCGGGAGTCGAAGCGCCAGCCGACACACCGACCAATTCGGCCCGTTTCAGCCAGGCTGGATCAATGTCTTCCGCTCCTGTCACCTGGTACGAATTCGGGTTGCGGGCTTTCGCCAGTGCCGTCAATCGTTTGGAATTGGCACTGGTGAAGGAACCAATAATAATCATGACATCACAACGGGCAGCCAAATCCTTCAACTGTTCCTGATTCCGTTTGGTGGGAAAACAAATGGTATTGACAAAGTGCAGATCAAAAACCTTGGTCATTAAAATAGAAATTATCTTCTGCACATTTTCTATCGTCTGGGTGGATTGACTTACGACACCTGCTCGTTTCATCTTTCTGAGTGCCCGTGCTTCCGCCTCCGTGGCAACAACAATTGGTTTCTTAACCTGACTGGCGATACCTACGACTTCATCATGACCATGGTCACCAATAATGATAATTGAGCGTCCCTCTTCCTCCAACTTTTTCACTTCGGCATGGATTTCCAGAACCAGGGGGCAGGTGGCATCGACAATATTCAATCCTTTGGCTTTTGCCTGTGCCCAAACGGGGTTACTGGTGCCGTGTGCTCGGAATAAGATCGGTTTTCCCTTTGGTACATCATCCAGATCCTTCACAACCTTGGCACCGACCTTTTCCAAATCATCCACCACTTTCTCATTGTGCACAATATGACCCAGCATGTAGACCTGTCCGTACTGATTCGCCGTTTCGTAGGCCAGATTCACCGCATCCCGAACGCCAAAACAGTATCCCGCATCCTTTGCCAGAATAATCTTCACTGGATCTGTCCGTTCTGCTTGGCCATGGAGCGGTTGATCTGTTTGAGAACGTCGGGTAAAACATCTTCCAGTTTTCTGTCAATTACGGCTCCAGCGGCAAACTTGTGACCACCGCCCCCGAAAGCTTTCGCTGTGTCATTGATAACGTATTTCCCTTTCGAACGCAAATTAATCCGGCAGGAATCCGGGTCTCGTTCAAACAGCATCAGAGCCACTTCAACACCACGTATCGTTCGAACAAAATCCGTGAAACCGTTCACATCCTCCCGGCTGGCACCCGCTGCCTTCAACAAATTCTGATCAATAATGAACCATGCCAGCTCCCCCCCATGGTCAAAATGAAGATTATCCAAAACTTTTCCCAGAAGGCGTACCCGGCTGCGGGATCGGGTCTCGTATACGTGCTGATATACTTTTGA
>CAZIIM010000001.1:71824-130345 GCA_964539305.1 uncultured bacterium
GAAGGCGTACCCGGCTGCGGGATCGGGTCTCGTATACGTGCTGATATACTTTTGATGTATTAACACCGGCCTTAATACAGGCGATAGCAATTTCATGACATTTCACATTCGTATTATTGTAGCGGAAAGAGCCTGTGTCGGTCAATACGGCAGTATAAATACCCTCAAACATATCCTTAGTCGGCGTCACACCGATAAATTGAAAATAATCATAAAGCATTTCACCGGTGGCCGCAGCCTGGGTATCAATAACGTTCTCAACAAAACGAACATCTCCCATGTCAGGATGGTGATCAATATTGACGATCGGGACATTCGATTTGACCAGGTTATCCCCAATCAGTCGTAACCGTCTGAAATCACCCACATCAAAGATGAGCGCCAGATCAGCATCCTGTAACCAGGAATCATGACTCTCCGGATTGTACTGTTCAAACATGTTTCCCTTATCCAGGAATTGGTACTCTTCCGGTAATTTTGAAACCTGAATAATCCGGACGTTCTTTCCCAGAGATTTAAAATAATGAAACATGGCGGCCGAACATCCAAGTCCATCGCCGTCCGGATTTTCATGGGTGGAAAGCAGAATAGATCCTGCTTCCAGAATTTTGTCATGGATAGGTTTCCAATCAATCATAAGATTCTCAAGACCTTAAATTTAGGTCTATTCTTCGAATTTATTCTACACTATCGCCGTAGCCGGGTCTACTACTGAGGATTCTTCTTCCATTGGGTCTCGCGGGTACCCAATATTCCCTGGTGGCACCGGGCTAATACGAATAAAAAATCCGATAAACGGTTCAAATACGGAATCCAGTTCCTGGTGTTCTCCCCCGCTTCTTTCAAGGTAACCGCCAACCGCTCGGTGCGACGACAAACCGTACGGGCCAGGTGAAGCCGGGTGGTAAACTCGTCGCCCGTTGGCAGAATGAACTCTTTCAACGGAGGTAATGATGCGTTCAAACGGGCGATTTCTTCTTCCAGAACATGGGTGCGATCCTCTTTCAGAAGCATCGATTTGCTGTCCGGCAGGGAGCACTCCCCCCCTATATTAAACAAATCCTGTTGAATCGATTCCAGAATGGGGTCCCATTCGGTGTAATTCAGGGCTCTTAAAAAACCGATGAAACTGTTCAATTCATCCACCGTCCCCAGGAAATGCATCCTGGGATCTGATTTTGAAACCCGTTTTCCGTCTCCCAGGCCTGTTTCTCCCTGGTCGCCGGTTTTGGTAGTAACCTTGGAAATCCGCATCAGAAAAACAGAAAACTAAGGGCGATGTACAGAGGAACCAATATGGGAAGAGACCACTTGAATAAATAGCCGAAGAAAGAAGGCATTTTTATTCCGGACGATTCTGAAATAGACTTAACCATGAAATTTGGGGCATTCCCAATATAGGTATTGGCTCCCATGAAAACAGCACCGGCAGAAATGGCGACCAACGTATAGTGGAGTTCATTCATCAGAACAGCCGGGTCTCCCCCTGCCGTATTGAAAAAGACCAGATAGGTTGGGGCATTATCCAGAAAACTGGAAAGAATCCCCGTGGCCCAGAAATACATGTAATTCAACGGATTCCCCCCGTCCGAAACTGAATTGATCACGACCGACAGGGCCCCTTCCGTTCCCGCTCTCAGAATCGCAATGGCAGGAATAATGGTTACAAAGATGCCGCCGAAAAGCTTAGCCACTTCTATAATGGGAAACCAGGTATAGGAATTGCCTTCCCGGATCGCTTTGGGAGTTATTTTCCAGCTAATGATCGTCAGCAGAATCAGAAGAATGTCCCGCGTAATATCCTGCAAATCCAGTTCAACGTGGTAAACGTGGACAAGAATTTTTGAATGCCAGACACCGCTGATTAATACAGAGATAACAACCCCTGCCAGTAAAAAGAGATTCTGAACCCCCAGGATTTTTAATTTCACTTTTTCCTCCTCCGGCGGTGGAGGTTCTTTACGGTGGTAAAATGAATCCAGGAAAAAGAAAATAATCAACAGGATACTGGCCATAAAAATCATGGGTAAAAACATGGATTTGGTCGTCCAGAAGAAATCAATCCCTTTTAAAAAGCCCAGAAACAGGGGTGGATCACCCAGAGGTGTGAGTGACCCGCCAATATTCGCTACCAGAAAAATGAAGAAAACAATAATATGAATTTTATGTTCCCGATCTTTATTGGCCCGAATCAAGGGTCGGATTAACAGCATGGCCGCCCCGGTGGTCCCCATCCAGCTGGCAAGAACGGTACCGATGAACAGCATGGTTGTATTCGCCAAGGATGTACCTACCAATGTTCCCGTCAACTGCACACCGCCGGATATGGTAAACAGGGCTAATAAGAGTAAAATAAAAGGTAAATATTCGGTCAGAAAGACGTGGGATAGCTGGTAGAGCGTCATCTGCCAGTTGGTTTTTATTAAGAAGGGGATGATAAATGAAATTCCCCAGAAAAAGGAAATTTTTCCGTAGTGCTGATGCCAAAAATGAGGCGCCAACAGGGGGAAAACAGCAATCGATAATAAAATACCAACAAAGGGAATGATCCAGAATATGGAAAGTAAACTGCCATCCAAATGGAGGGAACTTCCTTCACTACTTGCCAGTAATAACTGTGGAAGCAACAGAATAAAACATATTATTCCGCCTTTGACACCAGTCCGTATTGATTTCTTAACCATGATTAATCGGCTTAAACAGGTGATGATGAATCACAAATTAAGGGAATATTAATAATGACAACCATAGGAATCATTGATTTACTTGTCCTTTTCGAGACAACTAAATCAATACCAGCAGACGTAAATTTCAACCAGGTTTCATAATGCATAACAGAAAGATGAACAATCAGTGATGAATATTATTCTGGCCATCCTGGTGATGGGAATTGCCGTATTCGGTTTGGCAGTGGGCGTCATGTTTAATCATAAACCGCTTCGCGGATCCTGCGGCGGGATTAAGAACCTCACGGCGAACGGAGTTGAAATATCCTGCCCCACCTGCGGTGGTGACACGGAACAATGTGAAAACCGTCAGTTCCTATTTGATCAATTGAAAACGGAGGATAGTTAGATTGCCGGATCTGGGTTCAGGTTCATACCTGAACTTTTTGCTGTCGTAAATTTTCCATCTCCCCCGCGAATAATCCAATAACCTTCATAGCCGTCCAGAGCTTCAATCAGTTCCAAGCCCTCCGTCGGATCTAGAATCATCAAAGCCGTAGCCAAAGCATCCGCATCGGTACAGTTGGGAGCGGTAACGGTCACCGAAGCTACGCCCGAGTCGGCTGGATATCCCGTAATCGGATTCAGGATATGGCTATACGTACGCCCTTGATACTCAAAATAATTTCGGTAATCCCCGGAAGTGGCCATGGCCTGATCACTGATGGGAATAATGGCCGATAAATTTTGTCCCGGTGCGCTTCCTTTCACCGGGGTATCAATCCCGATTGACCAGGGTTTCTCCGGAGCTTTCGTTCCCCTGGTCCGGATTTCCCCTCCGATTTCAACCAGAAAATGGTTCAAGCCTAAATGTTGGAGGTAGAAAAATACCTGGTCCACCCCCCAACCCTTGGCAATCGCCCCCAGATCCAAAGATTGATCCGCATAATCCTTTAATAACCGGGAATTTTTCAGGTCAACAACCGGCAGGTGAATTTTCTTCAATGCCCCTAAAACGGCCTCGCTGTCCGGAGGAGACCAGGTATCGGATTTCTCATGGGGGCCAAATCCCCAAACTTCCAGTAGAGGCATAATGGCAATATTTAAGGCACCCCGAGTGAGCTCATACCACTGTTCCGCCCGCTGGACAACTGTTAGAAACCCGGGGGAGACAGGAACGGCACTCCCCGGCACGGCCCGATTATACTGGGAAACCTGACTATCAGGAATATAAGTGGACATCTCCCGGTTTACTTCCACCAGGACCGAGTCCACACCTGCCTTCACATTCAAAGGATCAAACGAAGGGCTATCCTGAGGTACCCATTTCACGGTATACGTCGTCCCCATGGTGAAACCGTGAATTTCCTGCAATTTTGGCTCCTGGGCACAACCGGATAGCACCATGAAGACAATAAAGCCCAACGGCAGTTGGGCTTTGAATCGGCTTGATAAGAGGGTGCTATTAGCCAAATTTATCATAGGCAATCATCTCCGGTTCCACACCTAAATCGTAGAGCATTTTGTCTACCGCATCGATCATCATGGGTGGCCCGCACATATAATACTCAATTTCGGTGGGGTCTTCATGGTGGTTCAAATAAGAGTCCAACACCACCTGGTGGATGAAGCCAACCGGCCCTTCCCAGTGATCCTCCGGGAGCGGTTCAGACAGAGCTACGGTATAGGAGAAATTGGGAAATTCCTTTGCCAGGGCCAAAAATTCCTCGTGATAAAACATCTCCCGAACGGAGCGGGCACCGTAAAAATAGGAAATTTTCCGGGTGGTACGTTTTGTCTTCAATAAATCAAAAATATGGCTGCGCATGGGCGCCATTCCTGCACCGCCGCCGATGTAGACCATTTCCCGGTCCGTATCCTTGGCAAAAAATTCTCCGTAGGGACCGGAGATCGTTACCTTATCCCCTGGCTTGAGATTAAAAATGTAGGAGGAAGCAATCCCCGGCGGAACTTCATTCCACAGTTTTGGCGGCGGCGTGGCAATCCGGACATTCAACATGACAATATTCCCTTCAGCAGGATGATTCGCCATGGAATAAGCCCGGAAACAGGCTTCATCATTATTAGCCACCAGATCCCAGATGTTGTATTTATCCCAGTCCGGATGATATTCCTTTTCAATATCGAACTCAGTAAACCGAAGATTGTGGTATTCAGGAATATCGATTTGAATATAACCCCCGGCCTTGAAATTCAGATTTTCCCCCGGAGGAAGTTCGAGAATCAATTCTTTAATAAAAGTAGCCACATTCCGATTTGACTTAACACTGCAAACGTATTTTTTAATGCTGAAAATTTCATCCGCCACCCGAATCTTCATGTCTTCCTTGACCTTGACCTGACAGGCCAGCCGCCAGTGATCCAGGGCCATTTTCCGGTTAATGTGCCCGGTTTCCGTGGGCAGGATTTGTCCCCCTCCTTCAAAGATCTGACATTTACACATGGCGCAGGTGCCTCCGCCTCCACAGGCAGAGGGTAAAAATATCTGCTCCCCCGCCAGAGTGGAAAGGAGCGTAGAACCGGGGCGGGCGTGGATTACTTTTCCACCATTTTCATTAATCTTTATGGTGACATCTCCCTGGGGCAAGAGTTTATTTTCAGCGAAATTGAGGATATTCACTAAAATCAGGATCACCCCCGTAAAAACCACTACCGCCAGGACGACAGAGATCATATCAAAGATTTATCCCCGAAAAGGCCATAAAGGCCATGGAAAGTAAACCGGTTAACAACATGGTGATCCCCAATCCGCGCAGTTTGGAGGGTACATTGGAATACCTTAAACGATATCGGATAGCCGCCATGGAGACGATGGCCAGGAACCATCCCAGACCGGATCCAAACCCGAACACCGTCGATTCCATCAAGGTATAATTCCGTTCCACCAGGAACAGGGAAACCCCCAGAATGGCACAGTTCACAGCAATCAGCGGTAAGAAAATTCCCAGATTGTAATACAGTTTTGGTGAAAAGCGATCCAACACCATTTCCACCAGTTGGACCATCGCTGCAATGACGGCGATGAAGACAATGTAGTTGAGAAAGCTTAAATCCGTGTGTGGTAGACCGGCCCATTCCAGTGCCCCCCGTTCCAGGAAGAAATGGTGGATCAGCCAGTTCACGGGAGAAGTAATGGTTAAGACAAAGGTTACAGCCAGACCCAGGCCGATGGATGTATCCACCCGTTTGGAAATAGCCAGGAATGAGCACATCCCCAGGAAGTAGGCCAGCAGAATATTTTCAATGAAGATTGCTTTGGTGGCGAGACTGATATAATGTTCCAGCATTCTATTCTTCCTCAATCTTCCATAATATCCGTTGGACCCACACAATCAGCCCCAGAATGATAAACGCCCCGGGAGATAGGACCATCAAACCCAGATTTTCATAACCTGCATCGTAAAAAGACTGGGGAATCACCTGTAAACCGTAGATACTGCCGCTTCCCAGCAATTCGCGGAAAAAGGCCACCACCACCAGGATGATGCCATAACCCAATCCATTACCCAGCCCGTCCAGGAAGGATTTCCCAGGCGGATTCTGCATGGCATAGGCTTCAGCCCGGCCCATAACAATACAATTAGTAATAATCAGACCGACAAATACAGATAACTGTTTACTGATATCGTACATGAACGCTTTAAGGAGCTGGTCTGCAATAATCACCAGGGAAGCAATCACGGATAATTGAACAATAATCCGGACTTTATTGGGAATGTAGGTTCTTAAGGCAGCTATAATCAAATTGGACAGGGATACGACTGCTGCAACCGCCAGTGCCATGACGATGGCCGTATCCATTTTAACCGTTACCGCAAGTGCCGAACAGATCCCCAGTACCTGGATGGCAATGGGGTTATTGCTCATCAGAGGGTCGGTAAAAGCTTGCCTGGATTTTTTATCCAGCAGCGCCATCAGGCTCCGGCTCCTGAGCGTATCTTTCTAAAATAGGGTTCATAAACTTCCAAATTAGCTTTGAGAAATTTCGTCACCCCTTTTCCGGTCATGGTCGCTCCGGAAATCCCGTCAACCTGGTGGTAGGCTTCCGGAGACGATTCATCCACATGACCTTTAATCACCTGGATGCTGACCAATTGTCCCTGGTCATCCACAAATCTTTTCCCGATAAAATTTTTCTGGAACCACTCTTTTTCCACTTCCCCACCCAGGCCCGGTGTTTCACCGTGTTTGTAAAAAGTGATCCCTTTTACGGTTCTCCCATCCGGTTCAACTGCAAAATAACCGTATAGGGTTGACCACAACCCTTTTCCAGAGATGGGGATAGCATATCCTTCCACCTTGCCATCGGAATGTTTAATGAAAACCGGATGTAAATGCAGGTCCTCATCCGGATTCAAGTCCTCCGGTTTCATTCCTTCCTGGACCTTTCCGGAATCATCGATGACGATTCCCTGAATATTTTGATTAAAGATTGTTTTAATATCGGCACTGCTCCACTCAGGTTGCGGTGCAATTCCCAGGGCGTGAAGAATATGCTTTTTAATATCCATTTCTTCATTCAAATCCTGCCGGTCCTTTAATGCGGTAGACGCCAGGGCCAGTAAGATCCCCAATATGATGGTGACGACCGATGTAAATACCAGGGTATAGGTATTACTGCGCATAGCGGGCCATCCGTTTTTTAATGTTGCTCCGAATAACAAACCAGTCAATCAAAGGAGCGAAAGCATTCATTAAGAGGATTGCCAGCATGGTACCTTCCGGGTAGGCTGGGTTAATCGCCCGAATAATCACCGTAAGCATCCCGATTAAAAAGCCATATACCCAGCGCCCCTGATTCGTGTGGGCTCCTGTGACCGGTTCGGTGGCCATGAACATGACTCCAAACAGAAATCCCCCCATCACCAGATGATAGTGGGGTGGTAAGGTGAGCATCGTATTTGTTGACAGGGGAGCCAGGACATTGGTCAATAGAGCGGTCGAGACAAGCCCCAGTACGGCTGCCACAATTACACGCCAATTGACAATCTTGGTAATGACCAGGAAAGCACCCCCAATGAAGATTAACCATTTACTGGTCTCCCCGATAGAACCGGGAATCCAGCCCATGAACAGATTCCACCAGGAATAGTCAAACTGGGAAACCTGATTGAGGAGGTGAACCGCATTTTTACCCACTTCCGCCGCCGGTACGGCCAAAGAGGTAGCGCCTGAAAATCCGTCGGGAGCCACGACCCAGACCTTTTCCCCTGAAATGTGGGACGGGTAGGCAAAAAAGATCAGGGCCCGGGCGACCAGGGCCGGATTAAAAATATTCATCCCCACTCCGCCAAATATTTCTTTTCCTATCACTATGCCGAAAGTGGTAGCTACGGCAATCTGCCACAAAGGAATGGTCGGGGGCACAATCAGGGGGATCAGAGCACAGGTGACTAAAAATCCTTCACTAATATCATGTTTCCGAACAATGGCAAATAATACCTCCCAAAAGGCACCTGTAATAAAGGTCACGAGAATAATGGGAACGATTTTACCGAATCCGAACCACAGGTTTTGCACACCAGTGCGGGTAATGCCACTTGCCTGTGCTGCCTGGAACCCCACGTTAATGGCGCCAAAAATATAGAGCGGTATTAAGGCAATCACCACCAGGATCATGACACGTTTAATATCAATACTGTCCCGAATATGGGGCCCGTGATCTGTTTTTTTATCCGTGCTGTATAGAATCGTATCCGTGGCTTCAAACAGGGCATAGAATCTGGATAGAGGTCCTCCCGGTTCAAATTTCGGCCGGGCTGCATCCAGCATTTTTCTCAGGATACTCATGCCCCTATGATTCCTGTTCCATTAATTCCAAACCCTGTCGAATAACAGCTCCCACATCAATTTTGCTGGGACAGGCAAAGGAACAGAGCGCAAAATCCTCTTCATCACATTCATAAATCCCCAACTGTTCCATTTCTTCAATATCTTTGGCCAGAATGGACCGGAACAGGGCGTTGGGGAGAATATCCATCGGCAGCACATCTTCCCAGGCGTTCAACGGAATCATGGCACGCTCGCTTCCATTCTGGAGCGTATTAAACGGATAGGGGTTCTTTTTCGCTCCGAAAAAAGCACGCATCAGGCTGTAACGGGTGCGGCTAGAACCCGGTCTCAACATGCCCATAAACTCCCGTTTCCCCCCTTCCGGAATCACGGAAATGGTTGTATCGTAAAATCCTAAATAACCTTCCAGAGACGTTTTTTTGCCGGTGAGAACATCGCCTGAAATAATGCGCTGGTCACCGGGCTGAAGGCGATCCTCCAGTACTGCACCCAGATTCACACCCATTCGGGTCTGAAGGTGAACCGGATTTTTTACGCCCGGACCGCCAACGGTGGCTACAATAGCAGGGTCAAACACGCCCGTTAACAGAAATTGTCCGATGGTCACAACCTGCTGAGCCTGGACAACCCAAACCACATCCCGGGGTTTAATGGGCTGGATATGATGGATCTGGATCCCCACGTTGCCCGCCGGATGCGGGCCGCTGAATGTGTGAAGATTCACTCCCTGCGCTTTCAGGAACACCTCTGATTTGGTCGTCTCTTTGATTGATAGGTGAATCTGGCCGTCCGTAAGGACCGAAAGTGCATCCAAACCGGCCTGGAAAGCGGCTTGCTTTCCTTCCAACGCCAATTCCAGATCGACACTGCAGGGGGCCGTATTCCACCCTGAAATAAATATATCCCGCGGCGTTTCTTCAGGGTTGGCGACTTTATTATAGGGACGCTGACGAATCATGGGCCAGACACCACCTGCAAGAAGGGTTTCCTTAATTTTATCTCGTCCCAGTGTTTTGATTTCCGCCGCCTTTATGGCTGGATGGGCAACACTATCTTCACGGGAAGCCACGGAAATAATGATCCGTTCTACTGTTCTTCGGGGACCGATTTGAATATACTTGACCGTCCCTGCCGCCGGTGAAACCCATTGAACACTTGGCTGGCGTTTATTGTGGAAGAGGGGTGTTCCGATTTTAACCGTATCACCGGTATTGACCAGCAATTTTGGTTTACAACCCCTGAATTCGATCGGCTTGATGGCAACGGTTTGAGGCCGGGGAGCACGGACCAAATCTAACGAAGGTACACCAACCATGCGGATATCATGTCCCTTCTTTATTTCAATCTGTGCCATTAAAATAACTTCCCGCTGATTAAAATTGAGTGTGAAATTACATTACCTGACTTAATAATGTCATTGAGTTCGTAACCCAATTGGCAATTGGTTCCCAATAAATTCCAAATAGCAGAGATGGAACGGCCAGCACCAGTAAAATCACGGACATTGACCAACCGGGGGTGGTCTGAATTTTACTGGGTTTTCCTTCCAGATACATACTTTTTACTACTCGGAAATAGTAGTACAGGGAGACCACGCTATTGATGACACCCACTACAGCCAGCCAGTAGAATCCCGGCCCGGCCTTAATGAGCGCCGCAAACAGGTAAAATTTTCCGATAAACCCGGCCGTCGGGGGTAAACCCGTGAGCGAAACCATAAAGAGCGTCATGGCTACCCCAACAAAAGGCATTTTCCACCCCAACCCCTTAAAAGTGCCGTAACTGGCATCCCCCACTTCCGATTCCACAAAAATAACAATAAAAAAGGCCCCTAAATTCATGAACAGATACATCACCAGGTAAATCATGATTCCAAAGATCCCCTGGGAAGACAGGACCGTTAAACCCATCATCATGTAACCGGCATGGGCAATGCTGGAATAGGCCAGCATCCGCTTGACACTGTTCTGTTGAATCGCCACAATATTTCCCAGTGTCATGGTAGCCACGGAAAGCACAGCAATCAATTGGGGCCACTGGACGCCGCTTAATGCCGTCCAGTGGAGCGCTGTCAATGATGTGTTATCGGTGAAAACCTGGTTGAAGAATCGAATCAGTAACGCAAAGCCGGCTGCTTTTGGTGCCACGGAAAGGTAGGCTGTAATGGAGGTTGGGGACCCTTCATAAACGTCCGGTGTCCAGAAATGAAACGGGACGGCCGATATTTTGTATCCAAACCCCACTAAAATAAAAACGGACGCCAGAATCAAGGCCAGGTTGGCAGTGTCGTCCAACCCTACTAATGCCTCCCGTATGGCCCCAAACTGGGTTGATCCCGTTAGCCCGAAGAGAATGCTCAAGCCGAATAACATAATGCCCGAAGAGAAGGCTCCATAAATCACATACTTCAGGGAAGCCTCGCTACTGGATTGAGCCGACTTTAAATAGCCGGCCAGGAAAAAGGACATGAGTGAAGCCACCTCCAGGGCCAGATAAACCATTAATAGGTCTGTGGCGGAGACCATCAGGAATAACCCAAAGGCCAGGATGGATAGTATGGAATAATATTCACCGATGCGGTAAGACTTGAGTTCTTTACTATTCAAACTCACCAGGATCACCAGAATCGTGGCCAGTAAAATCAGAATTTTGAAAAACTGGGCAAAGGGATCCAAGGCAATGGTATTCATAAACAATGATTGGACCTGATCGTTTCGTCCGGTAATAATCACCAACCCCGTAATCAGTGCCCCGGCCAAGACCCAGTAAGCGACTTTATAGGATCGATTCCGCCGGTAAATCAAATCCACCATAATCGCAATTAGAATCGTCCCGGAAAGGATTAATTCCGGCCAGAAGTAAGCGAGACTTTTCAGGTTGTTCATACAGTCGCCTACATGATTCCGGCTATACTTCCCAGGGAAACCACGTGATCTATTAACAGATCCATGGTTGATTTAATCATATCCAGAAAAGGACGGGGATAAACACCCAGGAAAAAGGTAATGACGGCTAACGGTACGACGGTGAATAACTCGCGACCATTAATTTCCGGTAAATTATTGTATTTCTCATTGGCTTTCCCAAAAAACATGCGCTGGAAAGCCCACAGGAAATAAGTGGCATTCAGCAGGATACCCAGAGTTGAAATAATGACAATCGTTTTAAAAACAGGAAAAGCACCGATGAAGCAGAGGAATTCACTGACAAACCCGCTCAAACTGGGTAGTCCCAGTCCGGCAAAGAAGGCTACAGCCACAATTCCGGCGTAAACAGGCATTTGGCTGGCCAATCCCCCAAAACCGTTAATGTCCCGGTGGTGAGCACGGTCATAAATCACTCCCACCAGAATGAACAGCATGGCTGAAATGGTACCGTGGTTGAACATTTGGAATACAGCTCCATTTAATCCTGCTTCCGCTGCCCGGTAGTTCTCGCCTCCGGTTGCACCGGCAGCAATCACGGCGGCCATCCCCAACAACGCATATCCCAGGTGATTAATACTGGAATAAGCCACCAGTTTTTTCAAATCCTTTTGGGCCAACGCACACAGGGCGCCCCAGAGAATGTTGATTAATCCCAGAACAGCCAGCGCTCCCGCGAACCAGAAGACACCCTCCGGAAGCATGGGGTAATTCACCCGGAGCAGGCCGTAGATTCCCAGTTTCAGCATTATACCCGCCAAGATCACGGAAATAGCAGTAGGGGCCTCCACGTGGGCCAGCGGCAACCAGGTGTGGAAAGGAAACACAGGAACTTTAATGGCAAACCCGATGAACAGAATCACCCAAATAACTTTCATGGCGCTCATGCCCCACCAAACAATACCGTCCAGGACTGTGGGAGCCGTCTCCATCAACACCAGCATATCAAAGGTTTTACCACAGGTGAAATACAGTGCCAGGATGGCGATAAGCAAGAGCACAGAACCCACCAGAGTGTATAAGAAAAATTTAATCGCCGCATACTCACGCTGGGGCCCACCCCACATGCCAATTAAAAAATACATGGGCAGAAGCATCACTTCCCAAAAAACATAAAAGAGGAAAAAGTCCAAAGAAAGGAAGACGCCCATAATACCCGTATTGAGTAACAGGAACAGGGCAAAATATCCTTTTACGGCTCTGGAGATGTTCCAGCTGACAAATACGCCAATAAATCCCAGAATGGCCATCAGCAGAACCATGGGAAGGCTTAGGCCGTCCACCCCGAGGTAATAGGATATGTTAAAAGATGGAATCCATTCTGCCCGCTCCATGAACTGGAAACTGCCAATCGTGCCATTGTAGCCCATCCACAAATAGATGGCTAAAAGCAGTTGAATCCCTGTCGCGACGGCCGAGATCTGTTTAATCAGCAGTTCCTTTTCCCTCGGAACAAAAGCAACGGCAACCATCCCGATCACTGGAAGCCAGATAATCCAACTAAGTAAATGTGTTTCCATAATCTACCTTTTGAAAATCAATGTATTAAATGGTTTGTAAGATGAGAATAATGATCACCCCTGCTAAGGCAAATAACAGATAGTTCTGTAAATATCCGGTCTGAACCAGTTTCAACCGACCTCCGGCACGACGGATTCCCCGGCCAATACCATCCACCAATCCTTGATCAAGGCCGTCATAATCGGTCCGCCCGGTGAGAGCCGACAGCCAGGTTGTGAACCGACCAAAGCCGTTAATTACGTACTTATCGTACAAGTCCCAGTCCAGATAGGCTATTTTTTCAGAAAGCTTCAGGAAAGGACGATAGAGAAACCGGTCATAATTCTCATCGAAAAAGTATTTGCGGAATGACCAGGTGTAAAGAAAGCCCATTTTCTTTGCCCATAGGGCGGGAGAATATTTTTGTTTCAGGTACAACATCCACGCCAGCAGCATTCCCAGTCCCGCCATAAACAGGGATAATACCATGGCAGGATAATGGGCATGGTGAATCCCTTCCTCAATCACTTCCACTGCCGGGTTGACATTTCCCGGCACCACCGATTCAACCGGAACCACCATTTCCTTGAACCAACCGCTATCGGAAAAAGGATTGATATTGGGTAGCGTAAAGAAAATATAAAGACAAAGTCCGCTTAACACCATCAAAGGAATCGTCATGGCAGGAGGCGATTCGTGAATATGGGAAAAAACCCGTTTCTTCTTTGGCTCTCCGTGGAACGTCAGGTACATCAGCCTGAACATGTAAAAAGCCGTTATCAGGGCTGCACCGAACCCAAAAACGGGTAACAGGAAATGCTGGGGGTGGCGGGCAGCAAAGGCCAGACTGCCAGCCAGAATAGCATCCTTGGAAAGGAAACCGGAGAAAAAGGGTATTCCAGAAATGGTTAGAGTGGCAATCATCATGGACCAGTAGGTCACGGGCATTTTCCCCTTGAGTCCTCCCATATTGCGCATATCCTGGGGATCGGTTTTGTGATCCTTTAAATGGTCCAGACTATGGTGCATGGCATGAATCACCGATCCGGAACCGTAGAATAAATTGGCCTTGAACATGGCGTGGGTTACCAAATGGAAAAAGGCCGCCACATAGGCTCCGGTTCCCACGGACATGATCATGTATCCCAGCTGGCTTACAGTTGAATAAGCCAGCACCTTCTTTATATCGTTTTGAGTGATGGCAATGGAGGCGGCAAACAAGGCTGTAAAGCCACCGATATAGGCGATGAAAACCAACGCTTCCGGTGTAAACAGGGGGAAAAAACGAACCGACAGAAATACACCGGCGGCCACCATGGTGGCGGCATGCATGAGGGCGGAAACGGGTGTGGGGCCTTCCATGGCATCCGGCAGCCAGATATGAAGGGGAAATTGAGACGATTTACCGACCGCCCCCATGAAAAGGCCGATCCCTCCCAGGGTTAATAGTGTACCAGCAATCTTGCCTTGAGCCACCCCTGCGAAAATATCCGAGTAAGTAAAAGATCCAATAGCGGTAAACAGAATCATAATTCCAATAAAGAAGCCGATATCTCCCACCCGGTTGGTGAGAAAAGCCTTTTTCCCCGCCGCTGCTGCAGTATCCTTTTCAAACCAGTGACCGATCAGGAGATAGGAACTCAACCCCACCAACTCCCAGAAGATATAGAGCGACAGAAGATTGTTCGCCAGCACAATTCCGTTCATACTGAAGGTAAACAGTCCCAGATAGGCATAATATCGTGAATACCGAATATCGCCTTTCATGTATTCCAGCGAAAAGATGTGGGACATACTGGAAATAAGTGCCACCACCAGCAGCATGATAATGGTGATGTTATCGATTAGAAAACCCAGTTCCACTTTGAAGGACCCCAGATCCAGCCAGACAAAGGAAGCCTCCAGGTGGAAATCAGGATCCTTATTGACCAGCATAATCATGAAGAGGGCAAAAGCCAGGATCAGGGTAATCACAATACTGCCAATGGCGACCCAATCGCCCTGCCGCGGCAACCGTTTTCCAAAAAAGATGAGAACCAGGAAAGCCAGGGCCGGCAGAAACAAGATGACCAGACTGTAATCTAGAAGAATGTTCGTTGTCATTGTTTCAGATTGCTGATTTCATCCACATTAATTGTGCGGAAATTGTTGTACAGGTTGATAATGATAGCCAGAGCCACCGCCGCCTCCGCCGCTGCCATTACGATCACAAACAGGGCGAAGATGTGACCGGAAATCACCATACCGCCAAACCGGGCAAACGCCAGAAAATTCAGATTAGCGGAATTAAGGATCAGTTCCACACCCATCAGTACCGCAATCGCATTCCGCCGGGTTATGACCGCGAACAGACCCAGAGAAAACAGTAATGCAGCAATGAATAAATACGTATCCAGGCTTGCCATCAGTCTGATTTCCTTGACAAGGTGGTTGCACCGATTAATGCGCCCAGCAATAAAAGGCAGGCCACTTCAAACGGCAGGAGATAATCCATCATCAGCAGTGTACCAATACTGGCAACGGTTTGGGCAGGCTCTTCAGCTGCCACTTCCATCCAGGGTGTCCTTACAATCATGAGGCCAAGGACAGACAGGACCCCAAGGACAATGAATCCACCGATTCCCTTTTGAACACTGGTGTGGCTGATATTCACGGAAGTAATGCGATGCGTAAGCATGATACCGATAATAATCAGGACCAGAATTCCACCGACGTAAATCATGATCTGGACAACTGCCATGAAATCAGCCCAGAGAAAGACATATAGTCCTGCAATTCCTACAAACGTAAACAGAAGGGCATAGGCGGAATACAGTAATTTTTTGCTTTGCACCACCACCGCCGCCGAGCCAACGGTTAACAGGGCTAGGAACCAGAAAGTAACGGTGGCCATCAGGAGGAAACCTTCGGTTTTTTAGTCGCCTCAACCAAGGCTTCTTTTTGTTCAGGGGTCACCGGTTTGGCAAACTGGTAAATCAGATTCTGCCGATTAAATTCAGAAAATTCATAATCAATGGGATGCCGGTCGGCGTTGGGTCCCCCCACCATAAAAATACAATCCTCCGGACAGGGATAAGTACAGAGATTGCAATAACAACATTCGGACATATCAATCGTAAAATGGGTGACCACCAGCGCTTTTTTTGTCCCGGCTGACGTGACACCCGTATGACCCAGTTCCGGAATATCCTCGCCCCGTTCCGGTGCCTTGACCGTATCGATTTTGATGCAATCCACCGGGCAGGCCCGTTCACACTTCAGACACCCAATGCAGTCATCAATCACTACATGAAGGCGGGAGCGAATGACATTGTACTGGCTATGGTCAAAACCAATATGCCGTTCCGGACGCGGCCAGCGTTCCTCCGGGTATTGAAGCGTCACATTCCCTTTTTTAGCACGCACCATGTGTTTGATGGTGACCCACATACCGGAACTCAGGGTTGTTACGGTGTCCATCAGATTTCGTAAGTAACGGATCATAGCTTACCCTGCCACCAGATTCCAGACGCCGACACCAAAAATATCCATCAGCGCCAATGGGATTAATACTTTCCAGCACACATTCATTAACTGATCCACTCGCAGGCGGGGGAAGGTCCAGCGGAACCACATCATAACGAAGATCAAGACGACTACTTTTCCCATAAACCAGAAGAGGCCCCAGGCCGGGGATTCGAAATAACCTGGAATCGGACTCAACCAGCCCCCTAAAAATGCGACGACCGCCACACCACAAACGAGTAACATATTGGCGTATTCGCTCAGGAAAAAGAAGGCCCAGCGCATGCCTGAATATTCGGTATGGAAACCTGCCACCAGTTCCGATTCTGCTTCCGGAATATCAAAAGGAGTGCGGTTTGTTTCAGCAATGCTGCTGATAAAAAAGATGATAAAGGCCAGAAATAAAAAAGGGTTCTGGAACAGGATCCAGTTGGGGAGAAACCCCCATTGTGTACCCTGTTGGTAGCGAATAATTTCTTGAAGATTCAGGGAACCGACCAGCATTATGACGGCAATAATGGACAGGGCCGCCGGTATTTCATAGCTGATGATCTGGGCCGCTGAGCGCATGGCACCGTACAGTGACCATTTATTATTGGAGGCCCAGCCCGCCATCACCAATCCAATCACCCCCACGGAGCCGACCGCCAAAATGTAAAAGATGCCCACATTAATATCGGCAACCTGCAAAACAGAGTTGAAAGGGACTACTGCCAGGGCAGCAAAGGGTGCGATAAAAATAATAAAAGGCGCCATAATGAACAGCTTCCGGTCGGCGGAGGCGGGGATTAAATCCTCTTTAATCAGAAGCTTCAAAGCATCTGCTACCGTCTGGAGAAGTCCCCATTTCCCGGCGTGGAGGCCTACCCCCTGCCCCATGGGTCCCACCCGATCCTGCATAAAGGCGGAAACCTTTCGCTCCACATAGACCGCCACAATGGCATTAACGGCCATGAGAATAAAAATCGGTATAGCTGAAATCGTCACGGCCAGGATAAATACCAATCCGGGATAGACTTGCCAGGAAGACATCCACTGGATTAATGCATCAACGGTCATCGGTCGATCTCTCCCAGGACAATATCCAGACTTCCCAGAATGGCAATCACGTCGGAAAGCATCCACCCACGGGATATTTCATCCAGAACACTGAGGGCAGTAAAGGCAGGAGAACGCATCTTTAACCGGAAGGGTTTCGGGGTTCCATCGCTGATGATGTAATAACCCAGATCGCCCCGTGGACTCTCCGTCCGGCAGTAAATGGAACCTTTGGGTGGCCGTATCTTCCGGGGAAGGGTTTCGTGGACGTCCCCTTCCGGCAGACCTGCTAGCGCTTGCCGGACAATTTTAATACTCTCCCGTATTTCCTGCATCCGGACCCAGTATCGGTCCCAACAGTCCCCCACCGTTCCCATGGCACCGGTGCCGACCGGAATATCAAATTCAAACCGGTCATAAATGGAATAAGGTTCCTCCCGGCGCACATCCCATCGAACGCCGGAACCCCGTAAATTGGGTCCGGTGACGCCATAACTAACTGCCACATCCGGCGGTAAAACACCTACATCGGCAGTTCGTTCAATAAATATTTTATTATTGGTGAGAATCGTATTGTATTCTTCAATCTTCGGTTCAAAATAATTGAGGAAATCACTGCAGATGGAGACAAAATCCTTCGGTAAATCGTGAGAAAGACCCCCAACCCACATGTAGTTGTACAGTAGACGGGCGCCACAGGTCAGTTCAAATATATCCAGAATACGCTCCCGGTCCCGGAACATATAGAGGAAAGGTGTAAAAGCACCCACATCCAGACCATAAGTCCCCAGGGCCAACAGGTGACTGGCGATCCGATTCAGTTCAGCCATGATCACCCGGATATATTCCACTCTTTCCGGCACCTGAATTCCCATGAGTCGTTCCATGGCCACCACATAACCAAAATTATTGTTCATGGAACCCAGATAATCGCACCGATCAGTGAACGGAATTACCTGTTCATAGGTCACATTTTCACAATGTTTTTCAAAACAGCGGTGCAGGTAGCCTAAGTAAGGAGTTATCTGGGATACGATTTCACCGTCCGTCAGTACTCTCAAGCGCAATACACCATGGGTACTGGGGTGCTGAGGCCCAATATTCAGGACCATCTGATCGCCTTGGACTATACCCATTCTTCTTTTATTTTAGGGACAACGATTCCGTGATATTCATGCGGTGTCTGGTAATCTTTCCTCAAGGGCCAGCCAACCCAATCTTCCGGACAGAGGATGCGTCTCAAATCCCGGTGACCGCTAAACCGGATTCCGAACATGTCATAGACTTCCCGCTCGAACCAGTCGCCAATCCGCCAAATTTTTTCAATGGAGGGGACGGAGGGGCGGCGGCGCTGGACCGTCACAACCACTTCGATTTTATGGCGGTGAGACATGGAATGAAGGTTATAACGGACCTGGAAGGGCTGATCCGGCCCCAGATCCACCCCGGTTACACATTCCAACTGATCAAAATGAAGATCCGAGTTCTCAAAGAGAAATTTTGCCACCTTCCCCCACTGTTTGGGTATAATTTCTACCTGATGCTCCGCCAGGGTTTCATTGTCAACCACCGCTTCCGGAAATTGAGCGGCAATTCGGGATTTTATTTCCTCGAATGTCATTATTTCCCCCGGGTAAGCGGTCTCTCAGTTTGGATTTTTTCCTGAAGTTTCAGTAATCCTTCCAGCAGGGCTTCCGGGCGGGGAGGGCAACCCGGCACATAAACATCCACTGGTACAACCAGGTCTACACCCTTTAAAACGTGATAACCGTGTTGCCAGTATGGTCCTCCACTGGTGGCGCAGCTGCCCATGGAAATCACGTACTTTGGATCAGCCATTTGTTCATAGAGTTTTTTCACCCTTAAGGCCATTTTCATGGTGACCGTTCCGGCCACAATCATGACATCCGCCTGTCGGGGTGAAGAGCGGGGCATCATGCCGATTCGTTCCAGATCATGCCGGCTGGCAGCGGTGGCCATCATTTCAATGGCGCAGCAGGCCAGACCAAATTGAAAATACCAGGGTGAGGTTGAACGGGCCCAGCTTAAAAGTTTATCCAGGGAGGCCACAATAATATTGTCCTGAAATTTATGTTCCAGATTACCCATTACACCTCCTCAACCGCTGTTTTATCTTCCGGAACCGTCCATTGTTGATAACGGCCGTGGCCGTACCGAACACGGTATTTTACCCAGTCCAGATCGGCACGGCGCCAGACATAGGCCAACCCCAGAATTAATACGCTTAAAAAGATTCCCATTTCAATAAAAGCCAACCATCCCAGCTCCTTAAATACCACGGCCCAGGGGAAAAGGAACACCACCTCCACGTCAAAAATCAGGAAAATCAGGGCAATGATATAAAACCGGATGTTAAACTGAACCCAGGCCGTGCCTTCTGCTTCCTCCCCGCACTCATAAATGGAATTTTTTTCAGCACTGGGATTGGAAGGTGCCAATAATTTCTGTAACAATAAGGGGACATAAACCAGCACGACACCGATTAAGATGAAGAGAAAAATGGTTCCGAAGTCTCGATACATTAGATTATTGGCTCAAATCAAGAAGATGAATTTAGATTTTTTCGATTACCACCAGCAAGAACAAGTTATCTTATTCCATCACCGGTAATCCTATTCACCATATGAATTAGGAGACTTCCCATAAAATTAACCGGATTTCCCATTGTAGGCCGTTTCAACATAACCCTAAATTAATTTTCTGATGTCATGGATTAACACCACCCTTGCCTATCTCATGCCCTATTTCCCCCGGTGGACCGTTAAGCCGTTTGCCAAACATTATGTGGCAGGGGAGGAGTTAGCGGTGGCCCTGGAAGTGGCAAAAAAGTTGAATCTTCAAGGTTTCGCTGTTACCATGGATATTCTGGGAGAACATGTACAATCCAGGGTGGAAGCCACCCAGGTTCGGGAGGCCTACTGTGAACTTTACCACCAACTGGCTTTGCTGGGGAAAGATAATACAGTCTCATTGAAATTGACCCACCTTGGATTGGAATTGGATCCCCATTTGGCGGAGGAGAATCTCATGGCCATCGTCGCACAGGCCAAGAATCATGGTTTAGGCCTGACGATTGATATGGAAAATTCAGCCTATACAGACCGGACCCTGGAATTATATCAGAAAGCAGTGGCCGTTTATCCGCAGGTCGGGACTGTACTCCAGGCCTATCTTCACCGGAGCATGAAAGACCTGGAACGGCTCACTTCCCCGCAACTGCACCTGAGGCTTTGCAAAGGAATTTACCGGGAACCTGAATCGATCGCTTTCCAGACCAAAGAGGAAATCAGGGATAATTATTTGAAATTGGCTGAAAAACTTTTGCTGGGACCGGGGTACGCTTGTCTGGCCACTCACGATCAGGATTTAATCGATCGACTGGTTAACCTCATTGAAACCCACGACTTATCCCATGACCGTTTTGAGTTCCAGGTTCTGTATGGGGTACCGATGGGGGATCGACTGGAGTGGTTAAAGGATCGGGGTTATACGGTTCGGATTTACGTCCCCTACGGTGCTGCTTGGTTTGAATATTCAGTTCGTCGTCTGAAAGAAAACCCAAATATCGTCGGTTACGTCCTGGGAAATTTGTTTAAACATTAACTGCTTTCTTCCCATGATTGTAACCCGGCCCTGCCCCAACCATCCAAACCACAAAGCAAAAGAAACACCTGCATTATGAACGAAATGGAAACCATTCAAAAAATATTCCAACTGAAAACAATCGCTGTAGTCGGTATGTCCCCCAAACGGGAACGGCCCAGTAACTATGTGGCCCGCTATTTACGAGATCAGGGTTACCGCATCATCCCCGTAAATCCCGGTCATTCCACAATTGAAGGAGAAACCTGTTACCCTTCCCTGAAGGATATCCCGGAGCCGGTTGATGTTGTGGATGTATTCCGGCGTCCAGAGCATGTTCTACCCATCGCGGAAGCAGCTATCAAAATGGGGGCCAAGGCCTTATGGCTTCAGGACGGCGTCATCAATCAGGAAGCGGCTGAGAAAGCGGAAGCGGCAGGACTGTTGGTCGTAATGAATAACTGCATGATGCGTCAGCACCGGCAGTTACAATAGCAACCATTAGAACTAATCATCTCCCCGTCGGCCCCAATTCAGTTTTATCCGGAGGGTCTGAAAATAATTGGAATCGTCAAAATCAATCATATGTATTTCATACCCCGCCTTTTGAATAAAGATCTTTGAATCACGGCACAGGTATTCACTGATTTGACCATCTACGGCCAAGGTGTGCTCTACCTTATCGGTGGAAGGAAACTGGATTTCCAGGGACCGATCATCAGAAAGAACCAGTGGCCGAAGCGTGAGAGTGTGGGAGCAGATTGGTGTAACAACAATGGCACTGAGGCGGGGCATTACAATCGGACCGCCGGAGGCAAGGGAATAGGCAGTGGAACCGGTGGGCGTGGCGATGATTAAACCATCGGCTTTATAATCGGCTACAAACCGGTCATTGGCCAGCAACCGAATCGTTAACATTCGGTTGGACTTTCCCCGGTCTACAACAAAATCATTTAGGGCATAGAATATTTTTTGTTTTTTACCGTTGTACACTTCACATTTCAACACCATGCGCCGCTGAAGAGAATAATTTCCATCCGCCACCATATCCAGGCGATGGAACATAGTGTCTACCGTCACTTCTGCCAGAAATCCCAGTTCTCCCAGGTGGATCCCCAATACCGGTGTTTTCCGGTAGGCAACGGCCCGGGCTGCAGAAAGCATCGTGCCATCCCCCCCCAGAGTTAAAAGGAAATCCAGTTTATAAAAATCTTCTGCGGATTCAATGACCTGATAGTCAAAAGGAGGGTGATCTTTCAGGCGATTTTTTATTCGAAGAGTAATGTAGAGCTCCAAACCTCGCTTTTCGGCCCATTGAACAATCTCCGGGAGCAGCTCCCAGAAGCGCGGTTTCTCCGTATTCCCCCAGATACCAAATCGTTTAGGCTTTTTTCTCCGGCGTCCGGTCATTCCTGATAATCTTCCACACTCAACTTCCCGGAGGCATCCTTCAACAATACCTGGACTTTCTGTTCAGCCTGTTCCAGGTGCTGTTTCAGTTCCTCAGCCAACTTGACGCCCTCTTCGAACAATTCCAGGCTTTGCTCCAGTGTCTGACTTTCTCCCTCCAATGACTGAACAATGGTTTCCAGCCGTGAAAGGGCCAACTCAAAATGAAATTCGTTTTTCTTTTTTGTCATGGTTTAATTTAACCTCTTTCGACCATATCCACTACTTCGCCGATGGAACCACTGTTTTCCCTTTTTTTGCCCGGAAAGAGCCATCGCCCGTCCGCAAGGTAAACGATTCCCCTCGTTCCAGGTCCCGTTCCGCTTTCACAATACTGCCGTTATCCTTCATAGCCACAGAGTAACCACGATGCAAAATCTTTAACGGGTCCAGCGCTTCCAGCTCCTTCACCATCCCCTGATAGCGGGAGTGGGCCAGTTCCAGACGATGCTCCATCTGTACCCGGAGCTGGTCTGTCAGGGAGCTGGTTTTTTCCAAATATTTTTCCAGTAAATACCCCGGTTGTTGAAATCCGTAACGCTCCGAAAGTGTGTCCAGTTGTTGCCAATAGATTTCCAGTTTCCGGTGTATCAAATCCGAAAGTCGTACCAGCTGAGCGCGAATCAGATCATTCAATTCCATCAAGCTCGGAGCCACCAGTTCTGCCGCCGCCGACGGGGTCGGAGCTCGCAGGTCCGCCACCAAATCACTGATGGTTATATCAGTCTCATGCCCTACTGCCGAAATAACAGGAGTGGAACATTTGAAAATGGCCCGGGCAACTTTTTCCTCATTGAAGGACCATAAATCTTCCAATGAACCGCCTCCTCGCCCCAGGATAATTACGTCAACAGCTTCCAGAGTATCGATTTCCTTCAGGGCCTGAACCAAGTCATCCGCCGATTCCTCGCCCTGGACCTGGGCTGGACGCAGAATAACCCGCACCTGGGGGCAGCGACGATTCAATACATTGAGAATATCCCGCCAGGCGGCGCCAGTCCCGGAGGTAATGACACCTACGCAGGCAGGAAACCGGGGAAGGGGTTGCTTATATTGCTCATCAAAAAGGCCTTCCTTTGCCAGTTGTTTTTTCAGGGCTTCAAAAGCGAGGAAAAGGGTTCCAATCCCAGCCGGTTCCATGGTTTGTACCAGCAATTGATACTGCCCCCGCTGTTCATAAACCGAAATACGCCCCTGGACCAGTACATCCATTCCATTTTGAGGCTGGAAGTGCAATAACCGGTTGTATCCCCGGAACATGACACATTTAATTTCCGCCGCCGAATCCTTCAGACTGAAATAAATATGGCCGGAGACGGGTTGGCTGAAATTTGAGATTTCTCCCCGTATCCATAGGGTGGGAAAGGAGGTTTCCAATACCTCCCGGATCATTCGGGTTACTTCCGTAACCGAGCGGATGGCGGGAGTTTCAGGTTTCAATCAGGAAGCTCCGGTGATCCTGCCGCCTCCCAGCAGTACAACCAATAAGCGGCAATTCGGTTGACAGCCCGTCCCAGTCGCTCCTGGAGTAAATCTCCTGTTTCCTCATATAAACGATCCAGATAGGGTTTTTCAAACGGGAGCGGATCATATGAATTCAGCTGTTGAACCTGTTCCGCCGTGAGCAAACTTCTGGCATGGGTATCGGCCGTTAGAATCTGGGTATGAACTGAAAAAGATTCACGGGCAATATGAAAGGCGAAAATGAGAGGATCTTCGATTTTAGGAATATCACCACGGGGAATAATTTCTTTTACATAGTCATGAACCAATCGGTCTTCCCAGCGAAAGTGAACTCCCGTGTTCCCTGTATATTGACCATTGTAATTCCGTACCGTATGCAGTGGCATATGAAGGTCCGCTACATAGTGCCCCAAAACACCCATGACGAAGACCGCTTCGTCAAAACGTTTCTGTTTCAACAGGCTGATTAGGCGGTCACAGGTTTGTTGAATGGCCCACGGTCCAATGCCCCAATCCCGGATTTGATCTTCACCATACTTTTGAATCAGGGAGTCATAATCCATCGGGATATCATTGAATGGGAATTCGCCATAATTATCCAGATCAATAAAATGGCGGTAGAATTCATTAGGGTCGGTTCCCTTTACATAATCCGGCACCGGGCCGTACCAAGACAGAGCGGAATCATTCTGTCTGAGGAACTGTCCCAGAGGTCCTGATAATACTTGAGCTGCTCTGTGATTAATCCGACGGTGACCCTCGTACCCCCAGGCCTTAACCAGGGTAGTCAAGGCCAGTGGCACGAAAAAGATCAGCAGGAACCGGCCGAATTTCATGGCTCAGTTAAAACTGTTAACGGTTCTTCTTTTTATGACGATTACTACGCAGCCGTTTTTTACGTTTATGCGTATTAATCTTGCGACGTTTGCGTTTTTTCCCGCAGGGCATTTTTCCTCTTTATGGTTTTAATTCTTTATTAACAAAGGTGCGCATGTATTTGGAAGGTTTAAAGGTGGGAACGAAACGCTCCGGCAGAAAGATTACTTCTCCCGTTCCGGGATTCCGTGCTTTTTTCGGTTTCCGATGTTTCACCCCAAAAGTTCCAAACCCTCTTAACTCGACGCGCTCATTTCGTGCCAGAGAATCAATAATGGTGGTCATAATCCCATTCATGACGGCCTCTGTCTCCACCTTGGTTAATCCGGTGGCTTCAGAGACAACGTCAACAATATTTTGCTTGGTCATATCTTACTCCATTCTCCAACGATACGCTGGAAGTTCATCAAACCGGGTTCCGATTGAGTGGTCCCATTCCCCCCGTAGCCATTTCAGAATCGAGGGTTTATTCTTGTGTAAACGGACCACTTTTGGCTTTCCGGAGATGTGTGCCAGAGAACCGGCCAGCTGGATGGCATTCTCCATCGTCCCCAAACGGTCGATCAAACCTTTTTCCAGGGATTGTTCCCCAGTGTAAATGCGGCCATCCGCCAGGGAACGAACATCCTCCGTGGACATGGAGCGACCTTCAGCCACGGCCTGAACAAATTGATCGTACAAATCGCTGACAACCGTCTCCAGGTACTCTTTATCAGCCCGGGTAGGTTTCCGGGTCGGCGATCCTGTATCTTTCAATGGTCCGCTTTTAACTGTTTCGACACTAATGCCGATTTTCCCCAGTAACTCCTCAGCCACCGGGTAATTCATAATGACACCAATGCTGCCTAAAATACTACCACGATTGGCAATAATACTGTCACCGGCCACTGCAATATAATAGCCTCCGGAAGCTGCCACGGCTCCCAGGGACATTACTACCGGTTTTTCTTCCTTCAACACTTTGATTTTCTCGTAGATTTCCTGAGTTGGGGCCACCAGACCGCCGGGGGATTCAATCCGCACCACCACTGCCTTTATATCATCCCGTTCCTGAAGTCGATCCAATTCAGCCACTGTCTCATCGGAAGCATAGATGGGGCCATTGATGGTGACCACACCTACTTTATCTCCCAAACCACCTGAACCGTCGATTTCAGCCATTGCCATCCCCAGTCGGAAAATCAATACAATCAATAAAAGACCCCCGAGAAACCACCAGATCCAGCGGCCGGAGTGCAGGGGTGGTCTTTTCAGCCCTGTTTGAGCCATAACACTAATTTCTGACCCGGATATATGTAATCTCCATACCGCAAACCATTCCACTTGCGAATACTGCTGGCACGGGTGCCGTAATTTTCAGCAATATGTCCCAGGGTATCGCCTTTTTTCACCTGGTACACAAATTTGGAATAACCTGGAAGGGAACTGGGCGTCGGCGCTGAGGCTAAATTGGTCCCTGGAATCGGGATTGTCAGTTTCTGGCCCATGCGGATTTTATGACGATTCCGAATTTTATTTACCGCTGCCAGGTCATGAATGGATACATGATACTTTTTTGAAATTGTCCAGAGGCTTTCCCCCTTTCGAACCCGGTGGACCACGTATTGGGGCGCAAACCGTTCATTCTCCGGCAGAGCGTTGTAGTTGGCGAGGAACAGGTCTTTTTTACCGACCGGCAACTTCAGCAAATACGGTTCGGTCGGTGTGGCCGACTGTCGCAATTCCGGATTATACTTTTTCAGGGTCTTCAAGGAAATGTTCGCGGTTCGGGCCAGCACGGAGATGTCAGCACTTTTTTCAATTAACACCTCTTCAAAAGTAAACGGCTTCTTCCGTTTCTTCGGTACCGTGAACCCAAATGCAGCCGGATCCCGGGCAATGATGGTGGCCGCTAAAAAATAGGGAACGTAGTTCCGGGTTTCGGCCGGTAGGGAATGGAGTTGCCAGAAGTCAGATGTCTGGTGAATCCGGGTGGCCCGGCGGATACGGCCGGATCCAGCATTGTAGGCCGCCAGGGCCAGATACCAGCTGTCGAATTCTTCGTATAAATCCCGTAAATAGGCACAGGCAGCTTTGGTGGATTTAATCGGATCCCGACGTTCATCGATGTACCAGTTGCGCTGTAACCCGTATTTTTTCCCTGTGGCATACACAAATTGCCACATACCGGTGGCGCTGGCACGGGAATAGGCCCGCGGATTGAAACCGGATTCAATCATGGCCAGATAGACTAATTCCTCCGGGAGATTGCATTCCTGAATAATTTCTTTTATGACGGGGGCGTATTCGTCAGCCCGCGTAAGCCAGCGCTGGAACTGTCGGCGACCCTTCGTTTTAAAAAATTCAATAAACTGATCCACCTTTTTATTGCGTACCAGTGGAATATGGCCATCCCGGTCATCCACAACCGTGAATTGACTGGCGCCCATTTCCACTTCCAGGGGTTCTACCAGATCGGTCACTTCCCGCCGCATCAACTCCGGTGTAATATCCGCGTCAATGGTCTCCAGTGTTTTAAAACGGTGAACATACAGTTCAATCAGAGCCGACTCAAACCGGTCGAATTCATCCCGGTCATCCTCCGTCATATCGCCCAGCTGATCCGCCTCGGTTAATAAATCAAATATCCGATCCAACGTATAAATCACTTCCAACGTGTCGCCGTGCACATCCGCAATCATGGCATCCGACAACAGCATTTTCACATCAGCCAATAAATGGGGTAAGCGATTCTGGGTAGCCGATTCCCCGGTACTGGAATCAAAACCGTTTTGGGTCTGTTTTCCGGTAACGGCCGTGGTCTCGGGACCCTTATCCACGGTTTGACTCATCAGGAATCCCACCCCAACGAAGGTAAAAAGAATTACTCTAACTGCTTGTTTCATAAATAGTTGGCGCCAATCGAACTGGCGAAGTTAGGGGGTGCGTCTTCGCCCAGTCAAGGCTTTTCACCCTTAATTTTCTGAATTAACCTGGACGTGCTGAAGCCTTCCACAAGGGGAATGATTTCCACCCGGCCTCCATACTGTTTTACTGTTTCAGCACCCACAATTTCCTGTTCCTCGTAATCGCCGCCTTTCACCAATATATCCGGCTTCAGCTCCTGGATTAGGGCTGCCGGCGTGTCTTCGTTAAAAATGACGACTGCATCCACCATCCTGAGGGCATCCAATATCTGGGCTCGACCCTCCTGATTAATCAGGGGACGGTTCTCACCTTTTAACCGCCTTAAAGAATGATCCGAATTCAGCCCCACCACCAAAAAATCTCCCAGGTTCCGGGCCGCCTGTAAATAGGCAACGTGCCCCGGGTGCAGTAAATCAAAACAACCATTGGTAAATACCACCACGTTACCCTGTGCCCGCTTTTCAGCGATCCGGTGGACCGCCTCCCTCCTATTCCAAATAGCCATTCCACCCTTTCAAAGGACACAGGGCACAGTGGTGCCCACTGCAATACTGCCGATCCAGTTCTAACAGCCCTTGTAAGAGCGGAAAGGAATGGAGTACCGTCGGGCCCAGACTGGATTGAAACCGTCGCCAGTATTTTCCATAGCTGTAGGGTAATTTCAAGGCATTAAACCGGGCGACCCAGTGGCGGTAATAAACCAGGTTTTCCCGGTCCAGACTGAGACCAGCCAGGTAGGGATAAAACACGTTCCCTTTTAATTCGGTCTGGATTCCCACACCCCCCAGCGAATGAAACTGGGAAGAAAATGCCGCTTCAAATTGGTCTGGTCGGCACCACCAAAGTGGATGGAACTGGAAATTAAACCGTATCAGGGTTTTTGCCAGGGGGAACCGGTTCTGGGGTTGCTGTGCCGGTCGAATCCCGCCCTTTTTCCATTGTATTCTGGACACCCATTCTGGAAACATTTTGTCCAGTTTCATCCCGTCGAAACCATCCTTGATTTGTTCATCGACCAAAGCGGCGAGGCTGAGAAAGGAAGCCTCATTCCCACCTTTACCCAACAGTCTGAATGTGCTGAAAAGTCTGGTGTTGAACCCGGTTTCGGGAGCCGTTCGAAAAAACCGGACCTTTCTCTGCCACCGCTTCTGACTGAATTGATGTAAAATTTTGGGCCATTCTTTAGAAAGTAGTCGCTGCTCCAAACGGCAGGTTGGAGTGGCTATGCCCTCTTTTGGACAGTACACTACAATTCCATTTAATTTGGTATCCAACGGAGTAGCGGACCCAAGAAGATGAATTTTTACCGATTGATACTGGGGATTCTGAAGGTGGCCGTGGGAAAACCAATCCCGGGCTCGTCGGTGGCACTCCACGTCACCGGTGAGGTACCTGCCCCGGTAAAAAAAACAGGCCTTTTGAAAATCGGGACCTTCCCCCTGATTCCGAACACCTGGGTCAATCACCAGAATCTTTTCCGCCGTCCGCGTCAATAGTACTGTCCCAGGCCTGATTTGAGCCCACCACCGTACAATCCGTATCTCCAGATCCTGTTCACGTACAGCACCGGTCAAAGCCGACTGAGCAGGTATGGAATAATGGTTTCCTTGGCTGTAAATCATGGCGTAGAACCTGACTCTTTCAGCGCAATCACCGCCTCACGCACGTGATCCACAAATGCCTGGCGTGTTTCATAGCTGTAATTCTGGGGTAAAATGGGACTTCCGATCCTCAATTCCAGTTGATTGCCTCCTAAACTAAGCGAATGTTTCTTCAGGGCTTGACCCGTACCACAACAGGCCATGGGGACCACCGGCAGGTTCGCTTCGAGTGCCACCAATAGTCCTCCTTTTTTAAAACGGTGAACTCGGCCATCCGTGGAACGCGTCCCCTCTGGAAACAACAGAATTGACCGCGGATGTTTTCGAAGCGATTCCACGGCGCGTTGCAGGGATTCCAGCGCTTTCTCATGATTACTGCGGTCGACAAAAATATGCCCAGCCAGTGCCATAGCCCAGCCGAATATAGGGATTTTTTTCAACTCAATTTTAGCAATTGAAACCAGGGGATAAGGCAGGGTGGCATAGGCCAGTAGAATATCAAAGGCAGACTCATGATTTGCAGCGAATAAATATTGGGCATCCGGTTTCAACCGCTCTAACCCAATGACCCAATAGGAAACGCCTGCCGCCGCCAATAAAATCCGAGACCAGATACGTGCGATCCAGGCTCCAAACCGGCCTCCCCGTTCAAAAATGGAACCTACCATCGCCGCCAGACCCAGAATTACGGTCCAGACGGTTAAATTGAATAGAACCCAGGCGGAACGCAACCTAAAGAATCGCTTCACCACCAAAATAGGGCTGAAGTACCTCCGGTATTTTAACGCTGCCATCTTCCTGCTGGTAGGTCTCCAGCAGCGCCACCACCAGCCTCGGTGTGGCTACCCCGGATCCGTTCAGGGTGTGAACATAATCCACTTTTTGATCTTGACGTCGACGGTAACGGATATTCCCGCGACGGGCCTGAAAACTTTCAAAATTACTGCAGGAAGACACCTCCAGCCATTTTTCTTCCCCCGGTGCCCAGACCTCCAGGTCATAACACTTGGCAGCGGCAAAACTCAGATCGCCGGTACACAGTTCCAGGACACGATACTGGAGACCGAGTGCCTGGAGGACTGATTCAGCCTGACGAACCAGCGATTCCAACTCCTGATAAGACTGCTCCGGTTGAACAAACTTGACTAATTCGACCTTATTAAACTGATGCAGACGAAGCAAACCGTGGGTCTCCTTTCCGTAGGATCCCGCCTCCCGTCTGAAACAGGCGGAATAGGCCACATAATTCAAGGGCAAATCCTCCTCAGACAGAATCTCTTCCCGGTGAATATTGGTGACCGGCACCTCAGCCGTGGGAATCAGCCAAAGGGAATCTTTCTCCGACTGGTACATTTCTTCAGCAAATTTCGGTAACTGGCCGCAGGTAAGGGCTGCTTCTTCCCGTACCATAAAGGGGGGAAATACCTCCGTACAGCCAAATTGGTCAATATGAATATCCAGCATGAAATTCAATAAAGCCCGTTCAAGTTTTGCACCGGCTCCAATATACAGGGGAAACCCCGACCCTGAGATCCGGGATCCCCGATGAAAGTCAAGTATTTTTAACTGGGTACCTATTTCCAGGTGAGTGCGCGGTGCAAAGGAAAAACGGGCCTTTTCACCCCATTCGCGGACAAGGACATTTTCAGCAGGACCGGTTCCTACCGGGGCACTTTCGTGGGGGATATTGGGCACCCGCAGTAGCAGGGAACGAAGCGATTCCTGGACTTGACTGGTCTTTTGTTCCAAGGTTTTTATCTTCTGACCCACCTGGCGCATGGCCTGAATCGCATCGGAGACATCTTCCCCGTTTCGTTTCAATTCAGCTATCGATTCCGATGCCCGGTTCCGTTCCGCCCGCAGGGTATTGCCCTCATTCAATAAGGACCGATATTCCCGATCCAACTCCAGAATGGATGAAAGATCAATTTTTTCTCCCTTTGTTTTCAGGGCTTGTTCCACTTCTTCAGGGTGATTTCGGATCAGATCCAATGCAAGCATACGATTCCTTGAGTTTAAAGATGACCGGATGATTTTACACAATGGGGGAGGAAATTAGGATCAATTTCTGACAGAAGGGGTAATCCAGAATCCTTGGAGGAGACAATCTTTGACCCCGAAGGCCAGTCAATCGCCAAGCGGGGATCATCCCATTTTATCCCATATTCATCCTCAGGGGCATATTCCCGGGTACACTTGTACTGAAATACAGCTTCAGGTGAAAGCACCATATAACCATGGGCAAATCCCTCTGGAATAAAGGCTTGTAAATGGTTCTCTCCCGTCAATTCAAACCCGACCCATTGACCAAAAGTGGGAGAACCCTGCCGAATATCCACTGCCACATCAAAAACAGCCCCTTGCACAACCCGCACCAGTTTACCTTGGGCGTGGCGTAATTGATAATGGAGACCCCTTAACACCCCTTTCTGAGACTTGGCTTCGTTATCCTGGACATAGTCAGTAGGGAGTCCCAAAGTCTGGAAATGGGAGGTTTTAAAAACCTCGAAGAAATAGCCCCGAGAATCCTGATGGACTTGGGGATGCAGAAGAATAACCTCCGGGATTCGGGTTTTTTCAAGCCGCATGATGATGGTGCTTCCGGCCTACATTGTCATATACAAATCCAAGTTTCTCCAGGCTGGCCATTGGAAAGATATTGCGGGTATCCAGTAAAACGGGCGTTTTCAAACGGCGTTTCAACTCTTCCAGGTTTAGGGCCCTGAATTCATTCCATTCCGTCATAATCACACATCCGTCACAATCTTCTACCGCCTCCTGCCAGCTGTTAAAATAGGAGGCTTCCGGTATCTGCGTCTCCATGGTAGGAACGGCAATGGGGTCATACGCCTTAACCTGTGCTCCCCCCTCCAGCAGGGCCCTTACCATGTAAAGAGCACTGGATTCCCTCACATCATCGGTCTCCGGCTTAAAACTTAATCCCAAGACTGCAATGGATTTCCCTTGAAAGGTTCCTCCTACCAACGCCCGGAGTTTAGCCACCATCCTGTTTTTTTGCCGATTATTGGTCTCAATCGCCGCTTCAACTGTCCGAAGCTCCTCCCCCCGGGAACGCCCCACTGAGACCAAAGCCTGTGTATCTTTAGGAAAACAGGATCCACCGAAACCGGGTCCAGGATGCAGAAACTTGGGACTGATTCGGCCATCCAGGCCCAAGGCCCGGGCAACGACATGTACATCGGCTCCCACGGCTTCACATAAATTGGCAATCTCGTTGATATAGCTGATTTTCAAAGCCAGAAAGGCATTGGCAGCATATTTAATCATTTCCGCCGTTTCGATCTCCGTGTGAATCATGGGCGTTTCATTTATGTAAAGGGGATGGTAAATCGCTTCCATGATTTTGAAAGCCCGCTCGCTGGCAGCACCAATCACGACCCGATCCGGATGAGTGAAATCTGTTACGGCAGCCCCTTCCCTTAAAAATTCCGGATTGGAAACGTATTCAAACTCAATATCTGGAGGTTTATGTTCAGAAATAATTTCTGCAATGAGCCGGCCGGTCCCGATCGGTACGGTACTTTTCGTACATACGACCTTGAATTGATTCAGATTCTGGCCAATGACCTTTGCAACGGCTTTCACCGCCGATAAATCCGCCTCACCATTGTCCGCCGGTGGTGTACCTACAGCGATAAATACAACTTCCGCCCATTGAATGGCACCCGCCACATCGGTAGAAAAAGAAAGTCGTCCAGCAGCCACATTGCGCTTAACCAACCGTTCCAATCCCGGTTCATGAATTGGAATTCTACCGGACTTGAGCATGGAAATTTTATCCGCATCAATATCGACACAGATAATTTCATGACCAAAATCAGAGATCCCCGCTCCGGTGACCAGTCCTACATACCCTGTCCCAACAACTGCAATTTTCTTCATTTAAGTTTCCGGTATTTATGCAATAAAGTTAAGGCAGCCCTCGTTTCCTCCGAAGAATCCACTCCAGACTGAGCAGGAACAAAATGAAATAAATAAGTCCCTGGTTTTCTCCAAATTTAGTAACCCTCCGGGCTAATTCCCGCTCTTCTTTTGGTTCCAGGAGCATTACAACACTATCCCGCTCTGACCAGCTGAAATAGCTTCCACCGGTCTTGCTCGCCAACGCCTGTAATAAATTCTGGTTCAGAAAAACCTGATTTAACTCCACCTGGCTTTCCATCACCTGAAAAGAACCCTGCTGGATGGGGGCAGTGTCCGGAGCGTCTCCCAGCAAAATTTCGTATTGATATTGTCCCGGTACCGCCGCTCTAAAGGTACCCTGCCACCGTCGATGTTCCAGATTAAATGGAATCGTTTTAAATAGAATTTTTTCATTCTGTTTCAACACTTTGATATAGATATCTTCCCCTTCCCCCCTACCGGTGGTGGCATAAGGGCTGGTGCCGGTAATTTCGATCAATTCCCCCTGCTGGAACCGGTTTTTATTAAGCCGGAAAAATAATTCATTTCGTCCCCCGGTTTGCAATAACCACGCCAACGCCCCTTCCCAGAAGGTTTTCACTACATCTTTTTGGGGTGTCTCAGTCGTCCGGTAGTAAAGGGAGGCCATATCAGCTGTCGTCCAGGTGAGTGTGCGAAGGGATCCTTTTTGCCAGATCATCGCCACCGGCAGGGTTACAGAATCAGCAATAAAATGGGCCAATATTGATCCCCGCTCATCGGCAGGTATCAGGTTTAAACGCGGCTTCAGCGGAGGTAAGTCGGCTTCCATATCATTTGGAAGAACCATGCCCAACTGCAAGGCGCGATCATTGAACACCCAGGGCCGTTCCTCATCCTGTAAATCACCGGAGTCCGACTTCACCCCTAAAAAAGGAAATAATCCTTCCACAATTCGTTGATTCTGATTCGGGCCCACCACCAATCCCAGGGCAGCTTTATTCGCCAGTAACTTTTTACCCAACACCCGTTGGAAGCGCTGGGAAAGGGGCTGAATGGGATAATTGTCAAAGAGAATGAGCTCATAGGGTGTAGTCCAAAACTGCTTCATGGGGGGTCGTACCCGCTGGCGATTCAACTGAATATAATGATCCACTTTTAACCGTGGCTGCTGCCGCAACATCCGTTTTAAAATGGCCGTATTGCGATTAGGGCTACCGGTTACCAAAGCCACCTTGTAATGATTCTTAAGGATCAATAGTTCAAAGGCCTGGCGGTTATTCTGAATATTCACTTCATCCTCCAGGCTGGAGAGTTGTACGCGGTACTGAATTTTACCAATCTCTCCCGGCTTAAACTGGAATTTGACTTCCGTTTGGGAACCCTTTCCGCGGACCCGGACGTACCGGGAGGTCAATAATTTCTTCCCTTTGAACAGGGAGGCATTGAGTCGTCCCCGGGCCTGGCCATAGGATTGAATGGTCACCAGAACCTTTACCGGCTCGTCTTTAATGGTCACAGTGGGAACGTCAATGGATTGAATCGCTACATCCACAAAGGGCGTTGCTTCTCCCACTCCAATCACATGGATCGGCACTTGAATGGCTGAGACCAACTGCAGCGGGTCTTCACCCCGGGTGGGTTGACCGTCCGTGATTAGGACCGCTCCTGCGATCTGTTTCTGCTCTGATTGAATTCGGGAAACGACCTGACCCAAGTCCGTCGTCACCCCTTCTGCCCGGAGCCGAAAAGGTAATGTGCCTTCAGCAATCGAATCGGCGAACGTAAACACTTGAACCTTTTGATCCTTGCGTTCCAGTTGATCGAATAACTCCTGGAGGTTGGTATTAATCGATTGGAGCGAAGGGGTCTGGTGATAGCGCATACTGACAGAATTATCTACAAAAAACAGCCAACCTTTCAATGTTGTCCGTTCTTTTTTCACCGTTAATACCGGCTGCAACAGTAACATCAACAAAGTCAGAAAAACTACCCCTCGAAGTATAACCAAGAACTGGTACCAGCGTTCTGAAAATAAAACCGATCCCACCCAGTAAACAATTGCTCCAGCCAAGAGGAGTAAAATCCAAAACAAAGGATCGGCCGGGTGTAAAAAACTTAAATCCATTAATCAGGTAAGCTTCAGATTGGGAATAATCGGGAAGTCTGGTTCCGAAGACTTGCCCCGATTAAAGTACAATTCTCCCAGGTAAGCGATCATAGCACCGTTATCGGTACAATATTGAATCTCAGGGTAGTAAATATTCACATCAGGGAGAGATTGGTTCACCTTTTTTCGCAGTTCCTGATTAGCAGCCACACCTCCGGCAATTACGCCCGTTCCGACGCCTGTAAGACAGCAGGCCTCTTTCAACTTGAATACCAGAATATCCAGAATTGCTCCCTGGTAACTGGCTGCAATATCTTCCAGAGGCAACGGTTTTTCTGCTGATGTCTGGGCCTCCATGAAATACAGCAGGGAGGTTTTCAGCCCACTGAAACTGAATTCCAGATTCCCCGGTTTCATAAAGGAACGGGGGAAATCAACGGCGGTTGAATTTCCATTTCGCGCCAAGGATTCAATTTTAGGACCACCGGGATAGCCCAACCCCAGAATCCGGGCCCCTTTATCAAAAGCTTCACCGGCAGCATCGTCCCGGGTCGTCCCCAATAAAGTATATTGCCCCAGATCTTTAACGTGCCAAAGTTGGGTATGGCCCCCTGAAACCAATAGACAGACAAAAGGAAATTCTAAATCCGGTTCAGCCAGGAAATTGGCAAATATGTGAGCTTCCAAATGGTTTATGGCTATCAATTTACATTCCAGGGCCATGGCTAGGCCCTTGGCAAAACAAACGCCTGTTAACAGGGTCCCAGCCAGTCCCGGACCATGGGTAACGGCGATGCCGTGAATATCTTTTAATTCAAGCTGAGCCTCTTGCAAGGCGGCAGCCACCAAGTAATTTAATCGCTGCTCATGCTCCCGGGAGGCCAGTTCAGGGACAACACCACCATACTGCTGGTGGATTGTCTGGGTATTAATCTGATTGGAAAGAATGGCACCGTCCCTGCAAATGGCAACACCGGTATCGTCACAGGAAGTTTCAATGCCTAGTACAATCAACCGACTCTCTTCGTGACTACTAATTCGACATTTTTTGGCGAAAGATCCATCCAGTCCAAAACATCCGGTGGGACCTGGACCTGAACATTGTAAAACTGCTGGCGTGGGTTCCAGTCATTAAAGTCGACACTGATTGTAATATCTTCGGGTCGAAGGGCTGCAATAAAATCCACTCCGCCGGTGACCGTAAGCGATACGGTCTGGGGACTGACAAAGGCCTGCAAATCACTCCTGGGATGGAGAATTTGTACCGGGATTTCACTGATAATCCGTTCACTGATGGCCTGAACGCTCTGGTCGTAGGTAACAGTCGGCGGCGTATATTCCACCAGCTGGCCTTTCAAGACCTTTAAGCGCAGCACCCGGTGAACATCCATTTCCGCATTAAGGACCGTATCCGGTTCAGTCCAGACTTCAGATACCTGTTCCACGATATCCCGGGACCCGGCAATAATGACCGATAAGGGTTCCAGAACCGGATCGCCTACCAAAACAAATCCCGGGGCCGGTTCCAACACGATATCCGGGCGCACCGGCACAATCTTTTCCTTGTACACATCCAGACTGATATGGACAGAGTCGGGATAAATAACCTCCACATACTGAACATCAAATGAACTGGGAATGACGACTTTCTGGGGATAGCGTTCGAAATAGTCGTTCAGAATAAAATCGTATTCTTCCGAGATCCGTTCCAGGTCCAGTACCAGTTTAAAGTCCGACATGAAATTCTTCATCAGGAAGGTTTTAAACAGGGCCCTGCCGGTTCCCTTTAATCGCACCTGGGCCGCGGCCGGGACTTCTTCTTTCAGGGCTTTCTGGGCGGGGAGATTGCGGCCTTCAATCGGCATGGACATGACAACGGAATATTCATTTTCACTGACCACGAAAAACCACAATAAAATGGCCAGGGCCACAGACCCCATTCGCAACCCCAGGTTTTGCCAAGGGGAGATTGATTTTGAACGCTCCTGTTTACGGCCTTTCCGCATGGATTCCTTTCAGCGGGAGGCAGAGGTCTATTCGGCTGCCTCCTCCGGCGATTCCGATTCCGGTGCATTTTCCGGAATTTCGATTTTCTCTGCAGCGGGAGCTTCCTGGTTCGCCAAGTATTCCTGAACCTCATCCTTCGGGCCGGCAGTGTGCTTCCCCAGTTCCTCCATGTAGAGAATGACCTTCTTTTCCTCCGGTTTAACTTCCATGACCACTGCGGTCAATTTCTGGCCCGGTTTAAACTTGGATATTAAGGCTTTCCGCTGGCGCTTGGTCTGTTTGGTTAGGGGAACGATTCCTTCAACTTCCATCTCCAACTGTAAGATGATGCCTTTATCCAGAACGCGAATTAATTCACCTTCCACTTCTTTCCCAGTCTCAAAATGTTCAATAATCTTGGGCCAGGGGTCCTCCTCCACTTGCTTCAGCCCCAGGGCAATCCGACGGCTTTCCCGGGAGACTTCCAGTACCCGGACTTCCACTTCCTGCCCCTTCTCAATCACTTCCCGTGGATGCCGAACCACCTTGGTCCAGGAAAGATCCGAAACATGGATCAGACCATCGATGCCCTCTTCCAGTTCCACAAAGGCACCAAATTGGGTCAGATTGATTACCTTACCTTTTACTACGGTCCCAACCATGTATTTGTCTTCAATTTCATCCCAGGGATCCGGTTGAAGTTGTTTGGCTCCCAGGCTGATTTTCCGTTCCTCTGCATCGATCGATAAGACCACCGCCTCCACTTCATCGCCCAGATTGTAGATTTCGGAGGGATTTTTAACGTGGTGCGTCCAGGACATTTCCGAAACATGGATTAAGCCCTCCACACCCGGTTCAATTTCCACAAAAGCACCGTAATTGGTCATGCTGACCACTTTCCCCTTAATCTTGGTACCTTCGGGATATTTATCCTGGACGTGCTCCCAGGGATGGGGCGTTAATTGTTTCAGTCCAAGGGAAACGCGCTTTTTTTCCTCATCGAAATCAATGATTTTTACCGTAAGCGTTTCATCCATCTGTACCACTTCCGAAGGATGATTCACGCGTCCCCAGGAAAGATCAGTAATGTGGAGTAAACCGTCAATACCACCCAGGTCAATGAAGACACCAAAATCGGTGATATTTTTTACCCGGCCTTCCACCACCTTACCCACTTCCAATTCCTTGAAGAGGGATTCCCGTTGTTCCGCCAGGCTCTCTTCCAGAATGGCTTTGTGAGAGACGACAATATTTTTCCGGAATTCATTCAATTTGACGATCCGGAATTCCATATCCTGATCGACGTATTGATCAAAATTCTGAACGGGGCGAACATCGATCTGGGATCCTGGTAAAAAGGCCTGGACACCTCCCAGGTCTACCACCATGCCACCCTTAATCCGACGCTGAATATGGCCGGTCAGGTTGGTCCCCTGTTCATAAATTTCCCGTAATTCGCGCCACCGTCGGAGAAAATCAGCTTTTTCTTTCGAAAGAACCGTTTTCCCGCTTTCGTCTTCAATATATTCCAGATATACATCCAGTTTATCCCCCACTTTCGGGAGGGCGTCCTCCGGGAATTCATCCCGGTCAATAATCCCTTCCGATTTGAATCCAATATCGATTAATACATCTTTATCATTGATCCCAATCACGCGACCGGTTACAATCTGATGTTCTGAAATATCGGAAAAAGTGGATAAATACTTCTCCACTTCCTTTTCACTCAGTTCCTCTTGATCTTCCGAATCCAGCAGCTCTTTTTTACTTACAGTGCGGATATCGCTGAATAATTCCGAAGAAAGATAATCCAAATTTTGTTTGGCTGTTTCAGCCGGTGCTTCAGTAGCGGTAGAGGTTGTTGATGCTGACCCCTCTGGAGCTTCAGCACTGACAGCCGCAGTGGCTTCTACGTCTGCCTGTTCAACAACGGGTTCCTGTTGTTTTGTTTCACCCATGGTTTATTTATTTTCCTTTGTTACGTTGGTTCACCAGGTTGACCACAAAGTCCACCTGTTCTTTAATGGTACGATTGGTTGTATCCAACTCAATCGCATCCTCTGCTTTCCGGAGCGGCGAAAATTCCCGGGTGGAATCTCGCTGATCCCGGCGTTTCAAGTCTTCAATGAGCGTATCCAGAGAATGTTCTTCTCCCAGACGCTGTAAATCTTTCTGGCGGCGTTCCGCCCTGGTCCGATAGTCGGCCTTCACAAAAAATTTGAATTCTGCATCGGGGAATACGACGGTTCCAATATCCCGACCTTCCACCACACAATCACTTTCAGATCCAATCGTACGCTGGATTTTAACCATCGCCTCCCGGACAACCGGAAGCGCGCTAACAGCAGATACGTTTTCGGTGACGTTGCCCGATCGTATCAGCTTGCTCACATCCTGGCCATTCATCAATAAATGCTGTCCACCATTCCGTTTGACAAACCGTAATTCCAACCGATCCAACAGCGAAGTAATGGAAGCTTCATCCTCCAGCGGAATCTTTTCCTGAATCACGGCCAGGGTAACCGCCCGATACATGGCCCCCGTATCCAGATACGTAAAACCTAATCGTTCCGCCACCAGTTTGGCTGTGGTACTTTTTCCAGAGGCAGCGGGTCCGTCGATCGCGACAATCATTCTTTTACACTCTCAATAAGCCGACGAATTTAAATTGCCCTATTCTGAATACCAATTAATACAATTCATGAAAATAGTCACTTCTTTCGAAGCAATCTGGCCGGAAAAAGAACCGTAAAACCTGTGATTTTCTTTCCTCATTTGACAGCCTGTTCCAGCTGTTGCAGTTCCCGATCCGATAATTCCCGCCATTGCCCCTCCGGTAAATTTCCCAATTGAATGGGACCAAATTGAATTCGTTTCAAGCTGAACAAGTCCCGTTTCATCCGATACATCAGGCGCCGGACCTCCCGTTTTTTACCGTGATCCAATTCCAAATGCACTGTGGTCCGCTTTTTGATGGTTTTCTGATCCAGAACATTTCCCTTGCCCCACTCCTTTTGCCCGATGTACACCCCTTTGGCCAGACGTTTCAGTTCCCAGGAACGGAAAGGTCGATCAATCACCACTTCGTACACCCGGGGAATTCGATGACGGGGATGCAGTAATCGATTAGCCAGTTCACCATCATCGCTGAGCAGAAGTAAACCGGTGGTATCCTTATCGAGCCGTCCAATGGGAAACAAACGCCTGTTGCTTGGGAAATAATCCAATACCGTTTTACGGTTCTGGGGATCCTGTGCCGTCGTAATGACACCGGCAGGTTTGTGAAAGGCTAAAACAGTACGACCGGATTTCAAGGTCAGTTTTCGGCCATCATATTCCACCTGGTCTTCCGGCTGAACCTGGTAGGCGGGATTGGTTTCCAGGATGCCATTCACCACTACCATCCCCTCCTGAATCAGTCGATCGGCTTTCCGGCGGGAAGCGATCCCAGCCTGGGCTAAATATTTATTTAAACGCATCAATCTGGGGACTGGCCGATGTCCCATCCGTCACTAATTCAGAAATCTCCTTCAATTTAGGTAAATCCGATATATCACTCAGACCGAAACCGCGGAGAAACTCCTCGGTGGTGGCATACAATAACGGTCGACCAGGGCCTTCCCCTCGCCCCTTGATTTTAATTAACGATTTAGACAGTAATGTTTTTAATACACCGGTGGAATCCACCCCCCGGATGGATTCAATCCCGAACCGACTGATGGGCTGGCGGTAAGCTATAATGGCCAAAGTTTCCAGTGCAGCCTGGGAGAGTTGCAATTGCCCGGAACGATTCAGTAGTCGGCGGATAAAGACATCATACTGTTTTTTCGTCTGGAGCTGATAACCGCCGGCTACCGCCACAATTTCAAAAGCCTGTTCCTGGCGGTGGTACTTTTCGGACAGACGATCAATCGCCGCCTTTAAATCCGGTGTCATGCCGTCAAAAACCAGATTGACCTGCTTTTGGGTCAAAGGTTCAGGACTCACAAATAACAATGCCTCAATAATCAGGTCAATTTCGGCGGTCTGCATGACTTAATTCAGGTCCAGTCGGCGAAGTTCAAGGTCATCAAACAAGTCATTCTGGGATACCTGGACCTGCTGCAGCCGCACCAGCTCCAGAATGGCTAAAAAAGTGACAATAATTTCCAGCTTGCTGCGGCACTGCTGGACCAGTTTCTTAAAGGACACTTTTCCTTTCGAATCGAAGGATTTGTAAATCATAATTTTCTGGTCTTCCAGCCGGATGGGTTCCGGATGTAAATCAAAGGAAGTAATCACAGGTCGGCGGTCCAGGACATCTTTGAAATAGCGAGCCAGATCAAACAGGGTAACTTTATTCAGATATACTTCCGGGTCATCACCTGCAAAGTCGGATCCCAAATCCAGGGTTCGGGTGAAATGGTAGCTCTGAGCTTCTACCAGTTCTTCCAGGTGACCCGCCGCCTCCTTGAACCGTTGGTACTCCAATAATTGTTGAACCAGTTCCGTCCGGGGATCAATTGGTTGACCCTCCTCGTCCAGCTCCGGCCGAGGTAACAGCATCCGGGACTTGATCCGCATAAGGGTTGCTGTCATTAATATGAATTCCCCTGCCACACCAATATTCAGGGATTCCATGGTTTCCAATGCTTCCAGGTACTCAGCTGTAATCCGGGCTATGGGAATATCATAGATGTCAATTTCATCTCTGCGGATAAAATACAGTAATAGATCCAGCGGCCCTTGAAACTGATCCAGGTGAACGCGGTACATTCTACCGCCAGTAAACGAGACCTGTGGCCTCGCGGGCCTTGTTCAAATACTGTTCTGCCACGGTAGCGGCTTTCTCGGCACCCATTTTTAGAATGTGAACTAAATGGGAACGATCCTGCTTTAGCGCCGCCCGTCGTTCCCGGTGGGGCCGGAAATAGTCCCAAATCCGTTCAAAGAGTTCCTGTTTTACTTCACCGTACTTTAAACCGGGGGCATCAAATCGATCCGCTAATTCCTGTTTTTCTTCTGGATTCAGAAAAAGACTGTATAACTGAAAGAGGGCTGAATTCTTGTCCTTGGGTTTCTCCACCGGTGTGGAATCGGTCACAATGGACATGACCCGCTTCCGTAACACTTTTTCCTCATCAAAAATGGGGATGGTATTGCCGTAGGATTTGCTCATTTTCTGTCCATCAATCCCCGGGACCAACTGGCTATCCGGTTGAATATCCGCCTCGGGCACCACAAAAGTTTCTCCGAAGACACGATTAAACCGGATGGCTATGTCTCGGGTCATTTCTAAATGCTGTTTCTGGTCCTTGCCAATGGGGACCACTTCACCCCCGAATAATAAAATATCCGCCGCCATCAGGACCGGGTAAGAGAACAAACCCATATTCGGGGACAAGCCTTTGGCCAGTTTATCTTTATAGGAGGTAGATCGCTCCAATAAACCTACCGAAGTGACATTGGTAAGGATCCAGGTAAGCTCCGTAACCTGGGGAACATCGCTCTGGACCCAGAACGTGGCCTTTTCAGGATCCAAACCCAGAGCCAGAAAATCCAGAACCGCTTCCAATGTATTGGTCTCCAGTGTTCTACGATCCTGAATCGAAGTCAGAGCATGGTAATTGACAATAAAGCAGAATAGGTCATTTTCTTCCTGGTACTGGATCATTCGGGACATCATACCGAAATAATTTCCCAGGTGCAACTGACCGGAGGGCTGAATCCCGCTTAATACTCGTTTCATTGATTTCCTTTCGCCTGGAAGGATTCCAGAAACAGGTACGGCCGCCAGGACCGTTGTTTTTCATTAATAAACTGTTGAAAATAGTGAATCCGGCTGGGTTTTTTGGGGATCCGAAGTAAATGCATTTTCACTTCTTCCGGCGTATGATTTCCCTTTTTGCGATTACAGCTCTGGCAGGCGGTCACCAGGTTATCCCAGGTATCCGTCCCACCCCGCTCCCGGGGGATGACGTGATCAATCGTCAGGGGTGCTGTTTTGCTGCCGCAGTACTGACACTGGTGATGATCCCGTAACAGAAGATTCTTCCGGCTCAAAACCACATCCAGACTATTATGTTTCACAAACCATTTTAACTTCACGATACTGGGCAAAGCCATGGACATGGAAGGGGCATGAACCTGTTCATCATAGGATTCGAGAATATCCACCTTTTCGGTGTAATACAGGCAAATAGCCCTCCGAGTGGAACAGATGTCCAATGGGGCGTAATTGTTATTCAGAATCAAAACCGCCCGGTTTAAAACAGATCCATTTAGTGAAGGATGAAACATGGTCATGAATTTACAAAGGCATTTACCGTCACAGAATGCATATAAATGGATTTCAATCGTGGATTGAAATTCGGTTGATTTTCATCCAGAGATTCTTCCTGAACCCACCCCCGGGCGTGAATGAAGGATTTTGGTCCCGTGACAATCGCCACATGAGTCACGTCATTATGCTTCCCGAAAAAATGAAGATCGCCCATCCGGGTGGTGTTTTCATCAATTTGGTGATTTTTAAAATACTCGGCCTGGTCTTTTGCATCCCGGGGTAGAGCAATACCCACAGCCCTGAAAACCGTTTGGATTAGACCGGAGCAGTCGAAACCACTGGGCGTTTTTCCTCCCCAGAAATAGGGGCATCCTAAAAAGCGGCGGGCCAGTTTTACCAGATTAATCCGGCTTGGTTTCCGACTCGATGCGCGGAATTTACCCCGGGCCCAGCCATGGGATCCGTCGGGCAGGGTTACGTACAGTTTCCCATCCAGTCGTTCCCCTTTTACGGCACTTCCAAAAGTCAGGTTTCGGTGGGCTTGGGTAAAACCAGGATTCAGATAAACGGTTCCATGCAAACCGTCAAAGGTCAGATTGGCAGGATAGGCTCCATCTCCCGATACACCGAAATTGGAGTGTACCCAACCTTCATATCCGTCCCACTGGTGGATCCGGTTCCACCGGTCCTTGGTTTCCAACCAGGTGCAGGATTCTCCCAGTAATGCCTGGGTGAGCACAGGGCTATTGAAATCGGGTTGGGCGTACACATTGGCAACCGAAACGTTGATTGTAAAATATTTCTTTTCCATTTTATTTCGAAAAATGAGACGGTGAATTTATCCCCCTTGTCTTCTGGGAAACAATGAATAGATCAGAACCTGAATCTGAGAAAAATCGTTTTAACGGAGAACAATAATTTCATTCCAATCAAAATTATTCTAATTTCAGGCGTTCTTTTAAACCGTCTGTGGCAGGGAAGCCCGTGAAAACCGGGCACAGTTCCCGCTACTGTAAACGTGGAGGTCCTCCAAAGGCCATCGCCGGTATTCGTACCGGTGAGAAGGCGGGGGAAACCGTCGAAGCGTAAGTCAGGAGACCTGGGCAGGCGGCCAATCGACAGACTTTCGGGATAAAGGTCATGATACGAATATTTTCCTCCCCATATTTGTTCCAGACCCACTGCAATCCCTCTTGCCAGGGATTACTGTAGTTGGGTTCGCTTCTATTTCTTTTTTTTCTGCTGTTAACGTCCCTCCCGGCGGCAGCACCACAGATTCAGGGAACCGTTAACACTCCCGATGGCCATCCCTTACCCTACACCATCATACTGATACAACCGGGAGATTCCTGGGTTTTATCAGATGAAGAGGGTTATTTCCAGCTAACGGCCGACCCCGGTGATTCCCTGGTTTTTCGCAGGTATGGCTACAGGACACGCGTTCTGGCCGCTTCCCAAACCCGTTATGTTCAGGTAATACTGCAACCGGCTCCGGTGGTGTTCGACAGTGTTGCGGTTACAGTCAGATCACTGCTGCCATCCCCTCAGACCTATCCTGCATCCTTTTCCAATCATATTGCCCTGAACCTTCAACCTATTCCGGCTCTTCTGTATCGGAATTATGGCGGTCCCGGTGGCGTTCTGACCGTTTCCCTGGACGGGGGTTTAAGTCGTCATACCAAAATTCTGCTGGATGACATGGATCTTTCCAGTCCGCAGAACGGCGAAACGGACCTTTCTCAAATCCCCGCCTTTATTCTGGATCATTTTACTCTTTCCCGGAGCCCAGCGTTAACCTATGGGTCCGGCGCCATCGATGGGTCGATTCAAATAAAATCTTCTTCCAACGGGAGTAAAGTTCAACTCACACAGGGAAGTTATGGCCTTCAATCACAGGCAGGACGGGTTCAATTAAAGAAAGGGACCTGGTCCACACTGTTATCCCTCGGTACCACCACGGCTGACGGTAACTATCCTGTGCATTACCAAGGCCAGCGACTGATGCGTGAAAATAATGATTTCAAGCAGATATTTTTGGGGGGAAAGGTTAAAGGCCTCGTGGGAACACACCAATTCCTCAATCTGCAGGTGCTTCACACAGATCAACATCGGGGGATCCCCGGCGTTATTCAGTCACCGAATCCGAAAGCACGACGGAATGATGTTCTGGACCTGTTCCAATTAAAAACAGGTCGTATCCTGGAGAAAGGAATTCTGACGGCCATCTTTACCCAAAGAAACAGTGATGAGCACTACAGTGATCCTCGAATCTCGGTAAACAGCCGTCACAAAATCGAAGTACGGCAGTTTAAGACGCGTTGGGACTGGCAAACTAATCCTTCAGTACGCTTACTAACCATTGTGGATGTTAAACAAGAATTCATCCGTAGTTCCGATGTGGGCCACCATCATCGTACTAATCTGGGTCTCACCGGCCGGGCGGAGTTTCAGCCCTCCCCCTTGCAACGAGTATTCCTCGGTTTGAGGCTGGACCGGGATCCGGATCATTATCGGGAGTTTACCTGGCAGGCTCAATTCGTCACCCCTCTCAATGGTAAGACCAGATTAAAGATGGTTGCAGGCCGTGGATTTAAATATCCTTCCTTCAATGATCTTTACTGGAATCCAGGCGGAAATCCAGATTTGAAATCGGAATCAACTTTATTTCAACGTCTGACCCTGATTTTTTCTCCTCATGAAAACAGTACCTGGGATCTGGAAATCAGCCGCAAAGATGGAAGAAATCTGATTCAATGGATTCCGAACGGGTCCATCTGGCAGCCTGAGAATGTCTCCCGATCCCTTCGCCGGACCGTGACCATCCACACTCAGGGATCTAATAAGCGAGAATGGATTCTATACGAAGGATTCCTCACCCACTTTCAAACCAAAGACAAAAGCAGACAAAAATCCCTCCTCTATGTCCCCGATTTTACCGGGAATTTCCTGCTGACAGTAGTAACCGGCAAAACCACCCTGAAGTGCCAGATTTCCTACGTGGGTCGTCGAATTGTTTCCTATGACTGGCCCAAGGATGTGTCCCTACCTCCCTATCAATTAATCTCGGCAGGACTTGAATTCCAACCTTTCTCATGGGAAAAGCGAATCAAAATCAGCCTTTGGATTGAAAACCTTCTGGACACTCCTTATCAAACCATTTACGGGTATCCGGAGCCTGGTCGCCAGGGACGGATATCCTTTATCTATCAAACACAATGAAAGCAGAAAGATCAAAGAGCATGAAAAAACCATGGACCTTCCTCCTATTCCTGGTTCTCCTGGTCGCTGGTTGCGAGGACCAACAAAAAGGAACAGTCGAATCCCTGAACTCCTTAAATGTATTTGCCTTATGCGAAGGGAATTTTAACCAGTCGAACGCCAGCTTATGGGTGTTCGATCCTGAAGATTCAACCATCCAGGGGCCCCTTTACCAGACCCTGACCGGGAATCCGCTGGGTGATGTGGGCCAGTCTCTTACAATCGATGGAGAGCATTTATTCGTAGTGAATAATAACAGCCATACCATTAAAGTTTTGCAACTTGGGGATGAAATATCCGTGGTAAAAGAGATTTCGCTTCCAGGAGCCAGTCCCCGGTATTTGACGGTTTTCAATCAGAAAGCGTATGTGACCTGCTGGTATTTAAACGGCATTATCGTCCTGGATCTGAATACTTACTCCCCGGTAGATACCCTCAAGGTCAATGGAATGCCGGAGCGTATTCTGGAATACGGGGGTTCTTTTTACGTCAGCATGAAAATGAATTCCGATTGGAGTGACGGTCATCAGGTACTTAAGCTGGATCCTGACGGTACCCTTCTAGCTACTTACGATGTCATTCCTGGACCGGGGGAAATGACGATCCACAATGGGTTCCTTTATGTTGCCAGTAAATATTACGATGAAAACTGGAATTCCTATGCCGGCACCAGCCGAATCAACTTGGCCACCGGCACCGTTCAGACAAAGGATTATGGCACTACTACCGAATACGGGGATGACATCTTTGAATTCCAAAACCAGGTGTACCGTACTTTTGCCGGGGGTGTTGCTCCCCTAAATGAAGATCTGACGGCGGCCATCAATGAAAAAATCGGCGACGCACCCCTGCTGTATTCCGCTGCTGCCTATAAAGACTATCTCTTCTTCGGGTTATCCGATTACGAAGCGCCGGACGAGATCCAGGTATTGGATGTGCAGGGAACCCTACTCCAATCCTATACGACCGGTGCCATTCCCGGTGCATTTGCCTTTTTCGAACGCTGACAAACTTGCCCTAATTCCGGAACAGCCAGTTTACTTCGAAATAGACCATCCGTCCCAGGGGGGGATAATAGGGATTTGTCTGGATCCAGCGCTGAGAATCAGGAATCCCGCTCACCGCGGAAGAGAGTGAATTCATAAGATTGTAGATCCGGTAGGAAATAACAACGGAAGAAATAAACGCCCGCAATTCAAAATTAGCAACCCACTGGTTCCGGTTCAGGGAGCGATTTGAAGGTGCGGAGCGGGGAATCTGATTAAACGGGTCAAAGGCAAAATTGTCATGGGGCCCCAGATACCCCTGACTCCAGAAGCGTCCTTTCAGGTGAAGGCTCCCACTAAACAGATCCGCTGATCCTCGTAAACCAACGTTGATTATGCCATCCCAGCCCATTAAATACAGGGAGGTGTCCAGCTGCGCCTGGTAGGAACCTTCCAGAAACCAGTGGGGGAGAAATTCCAACCGGGAACTCAACCTTAAACCCGTGTATCGCGGGCTTCTACCCGCAAGCGTAGCCGTATTTTGCCCGGCACCCAGTTTCAGACCGATATTCAACCGGTCGCCCTGGTAAGCGAATGAAACTTGATTCCGCAGCCAGGAGTCAAACAAATCATTTCCATCCGATAACCGATCCCGGGGGTGGCGGGGATGGTGTTCATAAGCAGAACGGGCTTGGATCTGTATCCGGGAGGTCTTTTTCGAGTAGGTAAGACGGTAAAAAGGCTGGTGGCGGGAATTAGGATCCAAAAATGTGTACCCCAGTGCCAGCGAAAATGAACGAATACGTTTGCCGGTGTAAAGGGTAGTCCAGGTCAGGGTTTGAAGTTGAGACTGTTGTATCAGGGATTGCCTGTCCGATTCCAGCCCCAGGAAAAAACCGGTTTCCCCCGAAATCTTCCCAGCAAAATGATTGCGGTTCAAAGAATGCCAGCTGGAATCGGATTGAAACGAAAGCAGTACCCGTCGCCGTTGCAAAAACTGTTGGAAGGATATTTCCAGATCAAACCGTTCCAGGGGTTGAAACAATTGCAATCCGGCAGCAAGAATGTCATCGTTAAACCTGCCGTTTGACGTAGAATCCGGAATTCCACTTTGGGAGATAAATCGTCCGGCACCCACGCGTACCTGACGCTCACCCTGTCGGGAAAGATATTCCATCAGATAGGACTGTTGAATTGGTGAATTGCCACCGCCGGGGAAAATATATTGGCCATGATCTCCCGCATAATTCCGTTTAAAACCGCGAAGAGTAACCTGACGCCGGGACGTACCAAAATCACCACCGACTTCAATCTGGTCAAGAAAATGATCCCCGCGACGGTAATCAAAATAGGTGATTACGGTATTACTGTCCGGTAATTGTAAAGGGAAACGGGTCATTCCTGTGGCATGGAGTTGAAAACCTCTGGCCAGTGAAGGTCCAAACCGCACAGGATAAGCGGTATAGGTCCCGTCAAAGAGAAGGGGACCGGAAACCCAATCCTGATTCCAGAAAAGATGGCCGTTCACCTGGAGAAGGCCGTTCTGGTTCACCCAGTCGAAAGGAAGTATTTCATCCTCCTGGGCTGCAAGGCCCGTGACCAGAATAAGCCCACTCAGGATAAAATTTTTCACCATTCTCTTCGATTACGCCAGATATTTAGTCACCCTGGGCACCGCCACAAAAAATATGAAGGCGTTTGAGATTTCATGCAGGAGCGTAAACCCCAACCCCTTGATGAGAGAAGCGGCCACCCCGTTCCATCCCAACCCGGCGGTAAGTGGATAACTGACAAGGGTGATACCATCGTAAAACAAGGTCAAAATCAGTCCCGTCAAAGCAAGGCCAGCCAGGTAAATCATACTCAATGAGGAACGGAAAAAGACCGGTTTCAGGCCCCCGCCAACAGAACCTGTGATCGCCATGGCCAATATCTGCGCCAGGTAAAGAGGCGGGAAGCTGAGGCCAGAACCCATGGGATTCAAACCGGAAAAAATGGCCATGGCTACGGCCCCCACCACTGTTCCCCATCCAATCCCCAGAGTGAGTCCCGCCAGAAAGACGGTGACAGTAATCAGCTCCACATTCGGAACCAGAACCAGGGAATAACCCAAACCAACGGCCAAAGCACAAAAAATAGCCGCCCGGACGAGGTTATTTAGATCCTGCATTACCTTTGAACAGGGGAATGCGGAAATAATTGTGGCGACTGGTCCAGTCGCCTTCCTCCGGATCATCCTGAAGGGCCTGATCCATCAGATTCATTTGGGCATCCAGAATATCAATCAGGTGGACCAGCAGCGCTTCCTTAAACGCCGGTTTTTTCGGACTCTGCCATTCATATTTTCCCTGGTGGGACAGGAGTATATGCTCCAGTTTCATTTGAAGATCCGTCGGAAATTTTTTCAGGGTCCCAATGGCGGCCCGGACCAGGTCCCGCCCCAGAACAATATGACCTAAAAAATTCCCTTCCGTGGTATAGGATGGGTCATAATCAGATTCAATCTCCTGCAGTTTACCAATATCATGGAGCAAGACGCCGCTTAGAACCAAATCCCGATCCACCTGATAGTGAGGAGCCAGAAATACGGCGATCTGGGCCATGGAATGGACATGTTCCAGAAAACCGGAACGATAATTGTGGTGCATGGAAATCGAAGCGGGGTGGGTGAGAATCTTATCCTTCTGTTCGGAATAAATTTTCTGCACCAGGCGTTTCAGATCTTTGTTCTGAATGGTTTTAATAATCCCGATGACTTCTTTCCACATTTTTTTCGGATCCTGGCTGGAGGTGGGAACGATCAGGGCCGGATCAAACCCGTACCGGGCGTAGGTCTGCACCGTGGCCCGGTTAATCTGTTTCACCACCAGCTGAAGACGATCAAGAAAACTTTCCACCGTCCCTTTTACTGCCACCGGGTCCCCGCTGGAGAATTTCTCATGAAACGAGGCCACCTTGTCCCAGATTTTGGCCTGAATCTGACCGGTCCTATCCCGCAGAACCAGATCCAGATACAAGTCTCCAGCGCGGGTGTGGCGAAGATGCTTTTCCACGCATAGGTAGAAACCCTGAACAGTGGCCCCCTCCTTGAATTTTACAATGGGTATTATCGGTTTCATCGGTTCTAAATTTTACAGTAAAACTTACTACTTTTCGTAATAAGAAAAGCCATGTCCATCCAAATCGAAAAAATAAATTATCACCAGCCAAAAGATGCCAGAATCATGAAAGCCTGCCTCAGGACCTGGTTCCAGAATCCAAAGGACCTGCACCTGACAGACCCAAACATGACCTATCCTTTCAATTTTGAAAAGTGGGTTGCCCGCTCCTACCAGGCCGGGAACATTCACACCTACGTTCTCAAGGAGAAAGACTGGATCATAGGAATGGGTAGTTTGAGCGCGGATACGGTCAAGAAAAAGGGGAATTTATTTCATGTCTTTGTCGCCCCCGAGTATCGTCACCGGGGTTTGGGACGGCATCTGATCCAGTTTTTAGAAGAGGAAGCAATATTACTGGGGATGAAATCGCTAATATTAGCCGTGGTGGACAAGAATATCCCGGCTATTCGGTTGTATGAATCCCTCGGTTTTTCCAGGGTTGAGAGTAACCAGAAAAACCAGCTTAAAATGGAGAAAAAGTTAGTCTGACTTCTGGGTGCGCTGACGATGTAAATCAGGTACCGGGCAATTGTCACATTTCGGATCCACTTCCGGTTTTGATAACTGACGCCTGAAGGTCAGCAATACATAAACCAGGGCTACCGCAAACATGGCTGCCGCCACGATCGTCTGCCAATCCATTATTGATTCCTACCGTTCATTTAAGATATTAACCCTATTTCATCCTGAAAATTGATTTCTATTCCCTTATCCAAACCCCAATAATTTACCCCCCTGGAAGACAATCAGGGCGGCGAAATAGGCCAGTCCGGTCATATAAACAATCATAAACAGGGGCCAGCGCCAGGAATTGGTTTCATGGCGTACGATGGCGAACGTGGCCATACACTGGGCAGCAAACACATAAAATACCATTAAAGCCACAGCCATGAGGGGGGAGTACAGGGGTAAACCGGTTTTTGGATCCCGATCATCCCGAAGAGCATGGGAGAGATTTACGACTGACCCGTTCGCGCTTTCCACATTGTAGAGCGTCGCCAAGGTACTGACTACCACTTCCCGGGCAGCGAAGGAGGTTAAAAGTCCGACCCCTATTTTCCAGTCAAACCCCAGGGGTTTAATCACCGGTTCCATCACATGACCGATTTTCCCGGCGTAGCTGTTCTGAATCGTTTCCATGGGGTTGGCCGTCGAATCCACTTTCGGGTAGGAAGCGAGAAACCATAAAACAATAGAGATGGCAAGAATGATTTTACCCGCATTTTTAATAAATAATTTCCCCCGGGTGTACACCTGGTGCAGGACGGAGCGCAGAATGGGGGTACGGTAAGGAGGCAGTTCCATAACAAAGGAGGAGGTGCCGGTTCCTTTGATAAAACGGCTGAATATTTTCGCCAGCACAAGGGCCGTGGCAGTTCCAAGAAAGTACATAAAAACCAATGTAAGACCTTGAAGGTTCAGAAAACCCCAGACCGTCGTGGCGGGAATAAAGGCAGCAATCATGAGGGTATAAATGGGGATCCGGGCACTGCAACTCATGAGGGGGAGAATGAGAATAGTGATCAGTCGGTCTTTCCAGCTATCAATGGTGCGGGTTGCCATAATCCCGGGAATGGCACAGGCGTAACCGCTCATGAGGGGCAATACACTCCGTCCATGGAGGCCTACCTTACGCATAAGGCGGTCCAGCATAAAGGCCACCCGGGCCATGTAGCCTGAATCTTCCAGCAAGGCCAGGAAAAAGACCAGCAATAAAATCTGGGGAAGGAAAATAATGATTGCTCCCACGCCACCGATGACACCTTCCACCAGAACATCCTGAAGAATACCCTCAGGCATCCAGGTCATGACCTGCTGGCCGAACCAGCGCATTCCCGCGTCCAGCGCATTCATGGGTACAGTCGCCCAGGTAAAAATAGACTGGAAAATAAAATACAGGATCGTTACAAAGATCAAAGGCCCGAAAAACCGGTGGGTCAGGATACGATCCATCCTTTCACTGCGGGTGGCCTTTTCCAGACCCGGGCTAATGGGAATCCCGGCAGAAGCGAGCATCCGATCAATCGCCTGATAGCGTAAACTCGCTTCCAAGGTCCGGTGGGAAATATGATCCGCCTCCAACTGTGCTACCACTTCTTCCCGAAGGGATACGAGCCGTTGGAATCCCGGGTGATCGCTGGTCCGGTAGCTTTTATATACATGCTCGTATATGGCCAGGGCTGATTGGCGGGTTACCACCCGAAGGGCCTGAGCCAGTGCCAATTTTGGCGTATAGTGAAATTCAGAATCAAAGAAATCCTGAAGCGGTGACAGATGCCGGCGAACAGCGGAAGAAAGTTTTAAAGGCAACGGTTTGGGAGCAGATCTGGACTTAATGGCTGACAGGACAGCCAATTTCAATTCATCCAGACCCCACCGTTCCTTTGCCGAGAGGGGAACGACGGCGGTGACACCCATTTGCCGGCGAAGAGCATCGGCATCCAGGGGAGCGTGGGTCTGTTCCACGCGGTCCATCATGTTCAGAGCAACCACGATGGGAATTCCCAAATCCTGGAGCTGGGAGGTAAGATAGAGGTTACGACTTAGATTGGAAGCATCCACAACAGATACAATAACCGCTGGCGGATTGGGCCCGTGGATCCAGTCCACTACTTCCCGGGCTACAATCCGTTCATCCAAAGATTCAGGTGTCAGGCTGTAAGTGCCCGGCAAATCCAGCAGTTTAAATACCGGCTGAGAGCTGGAACGGACAAGACCGGTTTTTTTCTCCACGGTCACACCGGGGTAATTGGATACTTTCTGATTCAAACCGGTGAGAAGATTAAAAATGGCAGTTTTTCCGGAATTGGGATTTCCCACCAGCGCTACCCAGGGATCCGGAGATTCACCGGTATTTTCAGATGCAGAATAATGATATTTCATGAGGATAAAACAATCTGAGAGGCATCTTCCCGCCTCAGGGTAACGTAATAATCCCGGACCTTTAACTCCACCGGTCCGCCGAATGGTGCTTTTTTCACCACCCGCAGCCTTGTCCCAACCAGGAGCCCCATTTCCACCAGTCGGGATTGAAGTTCCAGGTTACCGGAAAACCGTTTAATGACGGCCGTCTCACCTGCTTTTAATTCATCCAGTGTCATGAATGACGGCAGGATTGACAGACACCAAATAATTGATGGGAGTGATATTTTAATTCAAACCCGTGCTGCCGGGTCACTACTTCCTGGAGGGATTCAATGTCCTCGTTCAGAAACTCTTCTATTTTACCACATTCTATGCACACCAGATGATCGTGGTGCGTTGTATCCAGCCGGTGCTCATACCGGGCTCGGCCCTCACCTAATTCCAGTTTGCGGACCATCCTGTTTTTCACCAGGACATCAATTGTCCGATACACGGTTGCCCGGGAAACCTGGATTCCGTTTTTCAACATAGTTAAATAAATTTCTTCTGCATCCCGGTGGGTGGTCGTAGAACACAGTTCGTCCCAGACCGCCTGGCGCTGCTTGGTATATTTAAGCCCTTCTTTCTTCAGGACTTCTCTGAACTGGTCTGCTTTCTTTTTCATATGGGTACCTTTTTCCCTATTAATATGAGATTGAGTCTCAATTAATTTAAACAGAAAAAAAGCCTGTTAAAAGGAATTGTTTTGATTGAAAAAAAGTGGCCGCGACCCGTCGAAATCAGGTAATGGGAGCGTCCACTTTTTTCAAATTGGCGAATTTGACGATGAATTTTTTCTTTTCGCCATCTTTAAAGACAACCCCGACGCGCTGATTCTCGCCTTGACCGCTTAGGGCCATAATCTTGCCAATACCGAAAATGGCGTGTTCCACAAAATCCCCTACTTTGAAATCGTCAAAGGTGGTAACGGTCCGTTTCACTTCCAAACGGGTACGCCCCTTGGCGGAAATGACCACCTTTCTGGTCAAGGCGGAAGAGAAGGATATTTTTTCCATATTCTCTTCGGGAACTTCATGTACAAACCGTGAAACGAGTCCATACAGGTCTTCCCCGCCCATCCGGCGGCGGCGATCGGCATACATTAAATAGACCTTTTCCTTGGCCCGGGTCAAGCCCACATAAAACAACCGCCGCTCTTCTTCCAGCTTTGCCGGCTGATCCAGGGAATTGTAATGAGGAAATAATCCGTCCTCCAGACCGGTCATGAAAACTACCGGGAATTCCAGACCCTTGGCGGCGTGGAGTGTCATGAGAGTCACCCGGTTGGTCTCGTCATTCCATTGATCAATATCGGACAGGAGTGACACTTCTTCCAGAAATTGTTTCAGATCCCCTTCCGGATTCCGGGCCATGAATTCATCCACGCTGCTCAGAAATTCGATCACATTATCGTACCGTTCCTGGTCGTCGTGGGCGGCGCTGCCCTTGTAATAGGTGAGAATACCGGTTTCCTCCACCAGTGTTCGGACCAGTTCACCGGCATTCAGTTTCGGCAGAAGCTGATTGTATTTTTTAATCATGGCGTTGAACCCGGAGAGGGCGTTGGCCTGCTTGCCGCGGATATCCATCGCTTCTGGGTCCGCCAGGACTTCCAGTAAATCAATTTTTCGTTTTTTGGAAAGTTGAACACACTTGTCCACCGTCTTCATCCCAATCCCCCTGGGCGGGAAATTGATGACCCGGCGCAGGGAGATTGTGTCTTTCGGGTTCACGACCAGACTCAGGTAAGCCAGGATGTCCTTCACTTCCTTCCGGTCATAGAAGCGCGTACCCCCCACAATGTTGTAAGGAATGCCCGACCGGCGGAAACTGTCTTCCAGTGCCCGGGACTGGACATTGGTCCGGTAAAGCACGGCAAAATGACTGAAGGGTCGTTTATGAAGTTTGATTTCCTTTTCCAGTGCCCGGACAACCGCATCGGCTTCTTCCATTTCATCGTGGGTTTCAATCAGGCCCAGTTTTTCACCGGTGCCGTTCACCGTCCGCAATTCCTTCGGTGCCCGATCCATGTTATTTCGAACCACGGCAGAAGCTGAATCCAGAATATACTGGGTGGAACGGTAATTCTGTTCCAGGGTAAATATTTTCGCATTCGGAAAGGCATTTTCAAAATCAAGAATATTTCGGATGTCGGCTCCACGCCAGCCGTAAATGGACTGATCATCATCGCCCACAACGCAGATCTGCTGATGTTCTTTGGCCAGTTGACTAATGAACAAAAACTGGGGACGATTCGTATCCTGGTATTCATCCACCAGAATGTACTTCCATTGCCGCTGATATTTTTCCAGGACGGAAGGATGCTTCTCAAACAATTCAAGGGGGAATAACAATAAATCATCGAAATCCAGGGCATTGTTCTTTTTCAATTCTTTCTGATAATCTCCGTAGAGTTCAGCCATGATCCGATCCCGGACCGTCCGGGTACCTTTTTGGGCTTTTTCCGGATCGACCAGTTTCGTTTTAAACAGACTAATCCGGGCACTCAGTTCTGCCGGTGTGATCTGGTTTTTCGGCAGACCCTTGGCGTCCATCAAAACCCTTAACAGTGCTTTCTGGTCCTGAGAGTCGTAAATCGTGAAATCAGCCGTAAAACCAAGCCGATGGATTTCCTGGCGCAGCAGACGGGCACAGATGGAATGGAAAGTGCCGATGGTCACATTCAGCGCTTTGGCTTTTAACAATTTGGCCACCCGGTTGCGCATTTCCTTGGCAGCCTTATTGGTGAAGGTAACCGCCAGAATTTCTTCCGGCTTAAAAAGCCCCTCCTGGATTAAAAAGGCGATTTTATGTGTTAATACGCGGGTTTTCCCGCTTCCGGCTCCAGCAAAGATCAAGGTTGGCTGTCCCACGAATTCCACCGCTGCTTTCTGTTCTGGATTCAGATTTTTTCTTCCCATAGATCCTGCTTGTTAACTTTTATTAAGATTCTGTCGGCGCATTTTTCTACGAAAGCGCTGGAATTCACGCTTGGCCTGGTTATGTTCATTTTGAGTTTTTGAAAAGGTGTGGTAGCCGTCACCCCGGGCGACGAAATAAAGAAACTCTGTTTCCGCCGGATAGAGGGCGGCTTTAATGGACTCCAATCCGGGATTATTGATCGGACCCGGCGGCAATCCATGATATAAATAGGTATTGTAAGGCGAATCAATTTTTAAATCCCGGTTTAATAACCGTCGCGGTCCGTCTTTAATAATATACTGAATAGTGGGATCGGCCTGGAGTTTCATCCCCTTTTTCAGACGGTTATGGTACACGCCGGATATTAAGGGACGCTCCCGGTCATAAATGGCTTCTCCCTCAATAATGGAAGCCAGGGTCAGGACTTCCCGTTCGGTCATTCCCAGTTCTTCCATCCGGGCGCGCATCTGGTCATTAATACTGGCATGATATTGATTCACCATGATAGTGATTATTTCTTTAGGTGTAATGTCTTCAGGGAAATAATAGGTATTGGGAAACAAGTATCCTTCAAAGGAATCACCGTCGATTCCCAGTTTCCACAGCAGCATCCGGTTTGAACAGAGGCTAATGAAATCCTCTGGATCAATCTGCAGTTTTCGTTCCAGTTCCTTGGCAATGTCGGCGATGGTCCAGCCCTCCAGCACGGTGACCCGTTTTTGGACCTGGCGGCCATGGACCAGTTGATCAATAATGTCGAAATTCGACTGGGCATTAATCAGGTTGAATCGTCCGGCGGGAATATCCTTTTCATATCCCAGCATCCGTACGGCCAGCAGAAAAGCCGGTTCGCTGCTGATGATATTCTTGTCTGCCAGAGCGGTACTCACGACTCCCAGAGAAGCTCCTTTCGGGATCATAACTTTCACGGATTCATACGGGTTCCCCTGGGGCCAGAGAATAATCAGACCATAGAAGGCTAACAGGACTCCGAGGACGAGGGCTGCAAATCCACTGATGAAATTCTGGTCGAGATGAAAGTGGCGTTTTTTCACCATAATAGGGGGCGGAAGTTACCCCCCTCATCTGTTCCGAGTCAAATTTTAAAGTATATTACCCTATTTCTGTTGCGCCTTGGCACCTCGCTGAAAAAGAGTTGGCTGCCGTGCTCACCTGCCGTAATTTTGCCGCCGCCGTGAGCAAGAAAAAAGACCAAAATAAAATTCAGTTTTTCAGCGAATGGACCTTCGGAAAGATTAATTACATCTTTTTCGGGATCGGTCTGGCACTGATCCTCAGCGGGTATGCGATCATGGCCGCAGGATCAGTGAACAGTTTCCAGAGTCTGACTCTGGCACCGATCATGCTGTTTCTGGGGTATGTGGTGGCGATTCCTGTTGCCCTGATTTACCATAAGAAAAAGTAATCACCATTCCGTTTTGGCGCTCAGTCGTTTATCTTGACTTACAGTGCACAACCATTACCCTCTAGGGACCGTAGTTTCCGTCTTCATTCCGGAAAACCGGAATTGCGACGGACAGGCAGCTGGTTAGAACGTCCCGACATTTTATATGTCGGGGAGGTCGCGGGGCGAACCCGCTATTAATCTAACCACGTTATTTTACATTGGGACCGTAGTTTCCGTCTTCATTCCGGAAAACCGGAATTGCGACGGACAGGCAG
>CAZIIM010000001.1:130445-142709 GCA_964539305.1 uncultured bacterium
GCGGGGCGAACCCGCTATTAATCTAACCACGTTATTTTACATTGGGACCGTAGTTCAGCTGGTTAGAACGCCGGCCTGTCAAGCCGGAGGTCGCGGGTTCGAGCCCCGTCGGTCCCGCTGACGAAAAAGCCCATCCCCCGTCTAAAAAGACAGGAAATGGGCTTTTTCTTTTAACACCTATAGCACATTGTCGAACAGCAATAAACAATGATTAACTACAATATTCGTACATAATTAAAACAAAATATTGGCGTATTGTAGGGGCTTTTGAATGAGACACAAATATAGTTGCGTACCATTGTTCCCCACCTTTTCAAGGTTATGCTTTAAATGACAAAAAATAAGTCTGATTCAATAGCCTTAGATACGTTCCGCTGTGTGGTGCTGCTCAGGCATTCAGCATCTGTTTAAAATTAACTAAGCGTCCTCCCCTTGAGCCCGTTCTAACGCCGTCTCTACTTCAGCAGCACCATCTTCCGAACCTTACGGAAGGTTTGATGCTGTGATTTAGCTTCAGCCTGTAAAGCATAAAAATAAATCCCCGACCCCACTTTTCTGCCGTGGTGGTCAATTCCATTCCAGCGGACTTCATAATACCCCGGCTGTTGCTTTTTACTAACCAACCGTGCCACCTCCTGCCCCATCAGGTTGTAGATCACCAGTTCTACTCTACTTTCCTGGGGCAGGTCGTACTGAATGGTCGTGATAGGATTAAAGGGATTGGGATAATTCTGGTGCAGGGCAAATCGTTCCGGTACCGGGGTGATCTCTACCGGGACTGTCCCTGAACCGATCTTTTCAGCCTGTTGGTTGAAGAGATGATAGGTTAGATCCAGAGATACGTTGTTCTTTCCATTGACTTGCACAGTAATCTGTTTTTCATGGACTGGATTTCCGGAAAGGTCAGTAAAGGTAAGATCCGCTCTTCCGGTTACCTCATTATTGTAGAAAATAGAAAGTGCTTTTTCACTTACGCTCTCAGACTGGTTTTCCACTGAGATCAGATTCACCGGGTATGTCAGTTCAATGCTGCCGGTGGTTGTATTTTCAGGTAGGGTGACAATGAGGGTTTTCCCGGATTGTTTTACAACTGGTTCTGAACCCACTTTTGCTACTATCCGGGTAGAACCGGCACTCTGTTTTGACCAGTGCCACATGCGCGTAAAGACCATCACATCCCGGAGGTTGGCCACCCCGTCAAACTGGGGAATAAAGTAGGGGGGCTCCCCTGTCACCGGACCCAAATCAACGTTGGGCCAGTTGACAGTCAAATTAGCCAGATCAATGGCATCAATCTGCCTATCGCCGTTATAATCCCCCAGGTAGGTCTCATAGGTCATGAACTCCGGGCTTGTGACCAGAGAAGAAACATTCCCTACCTGGTCCACTGCCACTACATTACAATAACAGGTCTGATAATCGGTAAGGGAAAGATTGTTCAAGGTTAAAATACCACTGGAATCCACTTCCACAAAGGACACCAGATCATTATTGCCTTTGCTCGATCCGATTCCCACCTTAAAGGTTTTAATGCCACTGGCCTGATCAAAAAAGCCCGAGGGCTGGATCGTAATAGTGCTGGTACTTTCGAGATAGTAACTGTTAACCAGATCTTGAACAGCGACTGAACCGGCTATGGGCGCTGTTCCATCGACTTTAAATCCATCACTGCTGGTGACATCTGACTGGTTTCCAGCCTGGTCAATGGCCCGGAGATTGGAATAGTAATCCACGCCTTCAGACAAACTCAGATTGGTCATTGTTACCATGGTATCGGTGCTGTTTGGGGTCCAGTCCACCACATCCGGGTCCCCTGGTGCTTTGCCAATGGAATACTCGTAATAGGCAATACTTTCATCCTGAATCTGATTCCACTGGATACTGACTATGTTTGGAGATAGCCAGTCCACATCGGTAGTTTCCGTCCCTTCCCAGGGGATGCCTACGGTGGGGGGCAATTCATCAATGGTGACACCATCACTCACGGCCACGGGGCTCAGATTCCCGGCCGCATCCCTGGCCCGGACAAAGATGAAGTAGGTCTGATTGTTTGTTAGTGTCAGGGAAGTGTTTTCAGTAACGGTATCCGCCACATCCGTCCAGTTCATCACATCAATCCAGCCGATGGAGGTCCCGATGGCCCACTGGTAGGAATCAATCCCCGAAAGCAGATCTTTAAAGCCACTCCAGTTGGCGGTAATGGTTGTTTTTGAGGATTGATAATCAATATCCGTTCCATTTCCATCATTCACAATTCCCGGTGTGGGGGCGGTAGCATCGTAAATGATACTGTATTCAACCGCCGTATTGTAATTATGGGCCAAATCCTGGAAAGCACTGTCTTTCACCGCAACAGTAATCACTCCTTCGCTGATACCCCCAATATTGAAGGTGGCGTTTAAGCCATTTAAGGTGAAATCAGTGATATATCCGGAAGACAGGTCCACCATACCGGAGTTAAAGTCAGTAACACTTTCACTCAGGGAGGCGGATACGGGAATGGTAGAACTGTTGGTGGCCGGGGCGGCACTGGAAGAAAAGACCACCTCCGGAGCAGTCCCATCGTAGGTAATGCTAAACTGGGTGGCAGAAGCGTTCCCCACACCGGCGTTATTCAGGGCCACATTAGCAGCAATATCCACCGTAACATCCCCATCAATGGTAGGGGTCACCTCTAGGATATACGTCGTACCTGAGCCGGAAAAGCTGGTAAGGGTGCCATTCCCCACTACTACATCGGTGGAATCAAAACCAGTCACCGAATCACTGAATGTAATCGTAACAGGGATAGGGGAGACATTGGTAGGGGAACTAAGGGTAGAACTCATGGCTACCGTGGCAGCGGCGGGGCTGGCGGTGGTGAAGTTCCAGGTAGTGTCGCTGGTGATCCCGGTAAAATAGTTCCCGGCGGCATCTTGAAAAGCAGTGCTGTCAATGAGAATATAATATTCAGTACTGTCTAATAAGGTAGTAATGGCAATGCTGGCGGACTTTTCGGAGATCGTTACACTGTCGCTCGTTACCGCGATGGTTTCCACAGTGAATCCATCGTATTTCTGTTTTACGGTAATTGAGCCTGTGTCCGTTTGTACCACTTCGGTAAAGGTGAGCACTAAATCGGCATCGGTGGCAATATTGGTGGCATTATCAGCCGGGGACAGGGAAGCAAGTACTGGCGCTGTGCCATCATAGACCATACTGAACTGGGTGGCGGCATAATTATCATTCCCCGCCTCATCCTGGGCGGCACCGGCGGCAATATTAATGGTCACAGTTCCATCCTGATCAGGAATCAGGTTAAAGGAATAACTGGAATCAGTTCCGGTGAAGGTGCTTAAGGTACCATTTACAACCGCTACATCACTGGAATCAAAGCCCGTAACCGGTTCACTGAAGGTGACTCCAATGGGAATGGGGGTTACATTGGTGGGAGACGCTATGGATGAAGATATCACGACCGTGGGAGCGGTGCCATTAAAGACAATACTGAACTGGGCTGCGGCCGCATTGCCGACTCCCTGGTCATCCTGGGCCACTTCAGCCGGGATGTCCACGGTAATGGTGGTATCCTGGGCTGGAATCAGATCAAAGGCGTACGTTGTCCCTGAGCCCGTAAAGCCGCTTAAAGACGCGTTTGTAATAATCACATCAGTGGAATCAAAACCGGTAACATTCTTGCTAAAGGTAATTGTAATGGGGATCGGGGTTACGTTGGTTGGGGAGGATTCAGTGGAGGAAATAGTCACTGTGGGCGCTGCTTCGCTGGCGGTGGTGAAGTTCCAGGTGGTATCCGATGCAATACCCGGGAAATAATTACCGGCATTATCTCTGAAAGCGGTTGAATCGATCAATACATACCAGGAAGTATTGCCCCCCAAGGAATCCAGATCTACTGTGACTGTGTTTCCGGTAATCCGGAGGGCAGAACTGTCCACCTGGATATTCTGCTCATTCAAGCCATCGGAACGCTTGACAGAAATCAGACCTGAATCGGAGAAGATGGGCTCAGAAAAAATAATCCTCAGGTTGGCATTGACCGCAACACCGGTACTGTCATCGGGGGGATAGACTTTTGTAATGGTGGGGGGTGTGAAAACAGGCATTCCTAAACTGTTTTCAAAAGCGCCGATGTCCGGTCTTGAACCGGCGGGATCAGGACGGGGATTTCCGGCAAAGTCGGTGGAAGGGGCATAATACCAGGTCGTATCAATGAGAATGGAATCAATTCCGGCGCCGATGCAGTGACTCTCGCTTTTTAAATGGAAATCACCATTCAAAGGGTCCACAAACAGGGGGTTCACATCCAGGTTGCCTGAAAGCCAGTTGACGGTGTTACCAGTCTGGTTCTGAATACTGTTTTGGCCGCCTTGGATTAGTGAATGACTAACTGTAATATTTTTTACTAAAGTATTTGCCCCACTAAATGTAATTGCTGGACTATTTAACTTATTCCAAAATATAGAATTGATGATGAATGCATTCGACGTAATACCGCCAACTTCAGTCAAATTGATACCGTATGAAAAAAAATTAGTCCCGTTGTTCTCTGGGGCTATAATAATTGAGTTGGTTAATACAAAAGTGCCCCCTTCTGCATAAATTGCTGATCCATTAAAATTATTATAAAATAATATGTTAGATAATTTTGTAACACTACCGCCAGGAATATCTATAATCGAAGTTGGATCTGCATGATTATTTCTAATTATTACATTTTCAATTATAGAACCTCCTGCAATTGCAGCACCATCTCTACCGGTATTGTTCTCAATAATACTATTTCTTAGTATAGGATGCCCAGAACTACTAATATTGATTCCTCCACCTATATTTTCAAATGCAGTTAATTTATTATTACGAATAATTAGATGTGATAATACTGGTTCACTACTACCGGCAATATTTATCCCAGCGCCCTGATCAAACTCCCCTGTCAACAATCCATTCTGAATGGTAAATCCAATGAGTTGTGTGGTGGAATCTTCTCCATTCTCAATCGTAACGACTCGACCAGCCTGATTTCCATCAATAATTGTCTTTGAGATATGGCTCGTATCCGCGTCTAAAAGGAATTCCGAGCCCAGAACAATACTCTTACCATTGAAATTGATATTCTCTAAATAGGTCCCTTCATAGACAAGGACTGTATCCCCATTTGAGGATGAATCAATTCCCGCCTGGATCGTTGTGAAATCCCCGGTGCTATCTGTTTTAACAACATATTTAACTGGGTGTGGAGTAACACTGTCTTCATTGGAAAAACCGCTCTCATTCCCGGCACTGTCCACCGCCGTAATCCGGTAATAATAGGTAATGCCATTGGTAAGGCCAGTGATGGTTTTGGTTGTGTCTGTTATATTAGTGGTTGAATCAGCTTTAGTTGTGGGATTGGTGGAAGTACCACCATAGATGATGTATTTGGCAAAGTCGCTCTCAGTATTCTGATTCCAGGTTAAGGTGACCTGCTGGTTGCCGGGAGTAACCGTAAGGTTGGTAGGGGCCGACGGGGCCGGGTCCCAGCCACCAGCGTGGTACAGAGTTTGGATTTCTGATGTTGTTAAAGCGCGATTGTATATACGAATGGCATCTATATCTCCATTAGTCCAATATAAATTAGGCGAGTTTCCTCCATTCGAATCTCCTCCACCTACAAACACACCCTGATCTGTATTAGACCATAATGTTCGTGTACTACTAAGAGATTCTTTAAGTTTGCCATTTAGGTACAAATTATGAGTGTTTCCGTCCCACGTATGAACAATATAAACCCAATTGTTTAATGGAATTTTAACACTGGAGGATACTAAATAGCCTTTTACCGTATCAGAATCTCTTACAAAAATTCTAACTTGACCCGGATCGAAACCACTACCTCCACTTTCTAATTTTATTGCATAATCCGCAGAACTGCGTTCTTTGTATCCTTTAAATATTAACCAATGTGAATTATCATAGTTATTAATCTTAACCCAAATTCCAACTGTAGCTTTTGGTAAATCATTTAAAGTATTATAAGGATAACTAATATAATCATCCACCCCATCAAAACTAAAGGCACTATTTGCATTGCCAAAACGATCTGGTGTTAGTGTAACACCCCCATATTCAGTTCCATCATTCCCATTCCCGCTGCCATCCAGGGCATTCCCGTTGAAGGGATAGTAGTCTACTAATCCACTGTCAACAATGGTAGGTGCTACATGGACTTCGTTAGAATACCCACTTTCATTTCCCCCATTATCTAAAGCAGTAATCCGGTGATAATAGGTGGTGCCATTAGTAAGACTAGTGATTGTTTTGGTCGTATCTGTAATACTGGTGGTTGAATCAACTTTCGTTGTAGGACTGGTAGAAGTACCACCATAGATATAATACTTGGCAAAGTCACTCTCGGTGTTCTGGTTCCAGGTTAAGGTGACCTGCTGGTTGCCGGGGTTGGCGGTGAGGCCGGTGGGGGCACTGGGAATGGTCGCATCTGAGGATTGAATCTCGACATAATCAACTGTAATATGTTCATTTGTTCCCCAGGAAACACGATCTAACCGAATTCTTAATGGTTTATTCAGGGGTATATTCTGCGTAATAGTTGTTTCAAGCACACCATCAATAAAAAGCATTACATTTGAATACGTGCAAACCAGCTTGTATTCGTGCCAGTCTATAAGTGTGGAATCATGATCCAAGTCTACAGATGTCACAGTGCTAGTGGAATTTTCTCTTACTTGGGCAAAAATGCCCGTTTGCCCACCATAATAAACATTAAAAAGAATTTGTCCCTCATGATTATCTCCCCATAGACCCCAGTCTCCGCCATCTATATTACTTGTTTTACAACGGGCTTTAAATATTATGGTTTTATTTGCGGTCAATGAAAAAGTATCTTTAGATAATACTTTCCCACCCCCACCGCTGGTGGTACCACTATGAATTTCGATATATCCGGAATCCGAATTAACCGATTGATAAGCACCAGTACTACCTGAACTAAATTGCCACTTTGATCCATCAAAATTGCTTGAAAAATATTCAGAAAAAACCAGCGGTATTGAACTGTCATAAGGAGCAAGAACAACCTCATTTGAATAACCACTTTCATTCCCGGCACTGTCCACAGCAGTAATTCGGTAATAATAAGTTGTACCATTGGTAAGGCCGGGGATAGTAATGGTAGTGTCTATGATGCTGGTAGTTGAATCAACTTTCGTGGTAGGACTGGCGGAAGTGTCGCCATAGATGATGTATTTTGCAAAGTCACTTTCAGTATTCTGGTTCCATGTTAAGGTGACCTGCTGGTTGCCGGGTGCGGGGGTGAGTCCAGTGGGGGCAGCCGGGGCTGGGTCCCAATCGCCCTCGTGGTATAGGGTCTGGATTTCTGAGGTTGTTAAAGCACGGTTGTAGATGCGGATGTCATCAAGTTTCCCTAAAAGAAAACTACTTCTGTCTGTTTCGCTCCCTAAGTAAACATTATTATCCGTGTTAATGACATAATCAATATTACTGTTAACACTTACCGGTCCATTATCTACAATCAATTTAATCGTGTCATTCCCCAGATCATTATTGATAAAAATACCCGTTAAATGATGCCAGTTTCCATCATTCCGGTTTAATCCGGAAGAGATTATTGAAGTATTCGCTGAACCACCAGATTGATTTTGAACTATCAAACGGAAAGGATAATTATCGATTTGAGCAGCAACATCCAATAAAGCACCATTTTTGTTGGTTTTGTCACGACTGCTTATAAATCTGCCTGTAGAAGTAAAATCAATCTTATCCACATTAACCCATAATGAAACGGTCCAATCATGGTTATCCGGTAACAGACTACTTCCTAAAACATTTAAATTGATGAAATCGCTGCCATCGAAAGAATAGGTTGCACCTGCAGTGCCAAAACGATCACTGGTCAGGGAAGGGTATGTATTTGAATCTGAACCATCACCCAATATCCCGTCTTTCCCGTTCCCACTGCCATCCAGGGCATTTCCAGTGAATGGATAATAGGCTACTAATCCACTGTCAACAATGGTAGGCGCCACATGGACTTCATTGGAATAATCACTCTCATTCCCGGCATTATCTACACCAGTAATCCGGTAATAATAAGTTGTACCATTGGCAATGCCAGTGATTGTTTTCGTTGTGTCTGTAATACTGGTGGTTGAATCAACTTTTGTTGTGGGATTGGCAAAAGTACCACCGTAGATAATGTATTTAGCAAAATCAGTCTCGGTATTCTGGTCCCAGGTTAAAGTGACCTGCTGGTTGCCAGGGGTAGCCGTGAGGTTGGTGGGGGCCGATGGGGCCGGGTCCCAGTTATTCAGGTGGAATAGAGAATCAACCTCTGTTGCTGATAAACCCCGGTTATATAAGCGTATATCATCAATTTTACCTTTAAATTCATGGCCAGTACTGTTATCACTTCCAACTATTAAATCTAATGTTCCGGTAAGAACCTGTCGAGTGTCCTGGATGGTAGCTTTCACTATACCGTCCACATATAGTGTTGCTTCTACTTTATCATACGTTAATGTTATAAAATGCCACTCATCTACAGGAATAGAGTCATTACTGGTTGGTACAATTTCTTGAGTGTCGGTAAAATTGATTTTACCGTAGGGATACCCATTATTCTCTGCAATATAAAACGATTCATTGGAATTTGATCCTCCGCCCCATTTAGAAAAAATGAATCCAATATGGTTGATATTTTGGCGACTTATCCAAGCAGATACGGATAACCCATTTGCAAAAACCTGGCTTGAATTGTGCGGTATAGTGATTTTGTCATCAATCCCATCAAAACTATAAGCATTATCCACATTTCCAAATCTATCAGCTATTAATCCAACACCCCCATTTTCAGTTCCATCATTCCCATTCCCACTTCCATCTAAAGCATTCCCGTTGAAGGGATAGTAGGCGACTAAGCCACTGTCAACAATGGTAGGCGCCACATGGACTTCATTGGAATATCCACTCTCATTCCCAACTGTATCTACAGCAGTAATCCGGTAATAATAGATCGTGCCATTGGCGAGGTTAGTGATCGTTTTGGTCGTGTCTGTAATACTGGTGGTTGAATCCACTTTTGTAGTGGGATTGGCTGAAGTTCCTCCGTAGATGTAATACTTTGCAAAGTCAGTCTCGGTGTTTTGGTTCCAAGTTAAGGTAACTTGCTGGTTACCGGGAGTGGCGGTGAGGTTAGTGGGGGTCGATGGGGGTGTGCCATCAGGAGTTGCACTAATTATATCGGTATCTAAGCTTGTATTTCCTGCTTTATCGACTGCATATAATTTATAATACTGTGTTGATCCATTCGTAAGACCTGTATGAGTGTATGTCTGAATCCCTGCATTTACTGTTGCTATTAAAGAAAGTCCAGTAGTTCCACTACCGCCAGTAATTTTATAATATGATAGATCAGACTCAGTATTAGCATTCCAGCTTAATATAATTTTTCCATTACCTGGATATGCAGTGAATCCTGTGGGTGTAGCGGGTCTAATACCATCAACTTCAATATTTTTATTAGCACTTAATGATCCTGCTGCTCCTGGATTAGGTAATGTAGGATTAACATCAATGTTACTTGAACTTCTGATATTACTGCTTCCTCCTCCAGCTGGATTAAGAGCTGATGATGAAGGATAACCTAAATCTGAACTTTCATCTCCCGAACCTACCGTATAATCAAACGTTAATATATTTGTACCACCGCCACTCTGATAATATGCCCTCTGGTCTGTTGCCCCAGTTTCTAATGTTAAATACGGTTGACCTCCTACAGTAACTGTTCCATCAAAAGTAATGAGAATAGAAATTGTAGATCCCAAACCATAAATACCATCAGAATTAGATGAGGAAACATTCGTTACACTAATATTATGCGTTACATTTACTTCATTGGAATACCCACTTTCATTCCCCGCATTATCTACAGCGGTAATCCGGTAATAATAGGTAGTTCCATTCGTGAGTCCAGTGATTGTTTTTGTCGTATCTGTGATACTGGTGGTTGAATCAACTTTCGTAGTGGGATTGGCGGAAGTACCACCGTAGATAATGTATTTACCGAAGTCAGCCTCTGAGTTCTGATCCCAGGTTAAGGTGACCTTCTGGTTGCCGGGGGCGGCTATGAGATTAATGGGAGTTACAGGTGAAATTTCATCTAATATATATCGCACTACTGCAAAATGAGAGTTCGAGGTTCCAGCAACTAATAATTTGTCATTGGGCTGAATTGCAATCGCATTTCCATAATCAGCACTCCCTAAATCGGTATAAAGTTTACCATCTAAATCAAAATTTGAGTCATATGAACCATCCGTATTTAATCTTACTAATGCAATATCACTCGGTGAATGATCAACTTCACCACCAATAAGAATTTTACCATTGGATTGAATTACAATTCCTCCATTTGAATGGTGATAACTCGATACTGAAGCTAATAATAACCCATCCGAGTCAAAACTCGTATCCAAAGAGCCGTCCGCTAATAATCTCGCAATCGCAAATTTTTGTTTTCCATTACTGTCCACTGCATATCCACTAATTAATATCTTACCATCTGATTGGACAGCAATATCTTTCCCCCAATCATTTCCTGATGAAAAATCAATAGTTTTTTTACCATCTGAATCAAATGAAGTATCCAATGACCCATCACTATTAAAACGATATATACTGAAATCAGTACTACTTCCCATTGAGCTATAACCAGCAACAAGTATTTTACCAGATGAATCAAGTATAATTGCCTCGGCATAGTCTGATGCTGTCCCTGCACTTGCGGTTGCTATTCCATCTGAATCAAATGATGTATCTAATGATCCATCTGTATTATATCTCACTAGTGTAACATTATAATAGCTGCCATCATGTGAATGTCCTGCTAACAGAATTTTACCATCTGATTGAATTGCTAAAGCCTTTCCATAATCAAGAGTTGTGCTAATACTTGTAATTACAATTCCATCAGAATCAAATGACGTATCTAATGAACCATCACTATTCAAACGAACTAATAAAAAATCGTTCGACCCTATACGTGTCGTTCCACCAATTAAGATTTTACCATCCGATTGAAGAACAACCGATTGACCAAAATCTTCTTGGCCGATATCGATAACTTTTATTCCATCGTTATCAAAGGAAGCATCTAAGGACCCATCTTCATTATATCTGACAATGGCTAAATCATACTCACTCCCAGAATTTGTATATCCTACAACAACTATCTTACCATCAGGTTGAACCGCAACATCATAAGCATAATCCCCACCACTATTGATCGTTGTAGTAACAATTCCGTCCGTATCAAAGGATGTATCTAAACTACCTTCAGCAGCATTACCTATTGATTGTAAGAAGATAAAGAAAATATATATTGAGACCTTATTCCGCATTCACCACTCCCTCTCCCAGACCATTGAGAGTGATGTTATTATCATCCGGGTCCACCAGTTTCCTAAACCTTTCAAAGGTTCCAAACCTTTGAAAGGTTTTATCTTTCTCTCAATTTGCATTCAACCACCCTCTTCTTTAACGATTCAAGATTGTATTGTAACTGAACGTATAAGATGGGAAAGAAGTCTCTACCTTTATAATCCTAAAGGTATTAATTTTATCGGTGAAGCGGTCAGAACTCATTCGCTGGCTGAAAAGAAATGGTGCCAGACTGATTCGTGAAGGCAGTCGCCATTCTTTCTGGGGAAAAGAACAGAGACGAACTGCCATACCCCGACATTCTGAAATTGTTGACAATCTGGCACGGAAAATCTGCAAAGATTTGGAAATCCCCTTTAAAAAGTGAACAACTATGAAATACAGAGCTATTATTAAACAGGAAAAAGGCTGGTGGATCGGTTGGTTGGTAGATTTTCCGGGTGTAAATGCCCAGGAACGAAGCCGTGAGGAAGTAATCGAATCCTTAAAAATAGCTGCCAGAGAAATGCGCACCCTTAAGGTTGATCTTCCTAAAAATGCCCAACTTGAAACCATCGAAGCATAATTAACTATATTGTACATGACAACTTCACAGTTAAATCCTTTCAAAGGTTCAAAACCTCTGAAAGGTTCTTTGAAAGGTTTTTGTCTGTTATTCCGCATTCACCACCCCTTCTCCCAGACCATTGAGAATAATGGGATTGTCATCCGGGTCCACCAGTTCACAGGCAGTGCTGTAGCTTAAGACCGACTGTCCCGGCGCCGTGGCACTGAACACCAGGTAGGCTAATGTGCCTGTCCCTGAAACAG
>CAZIIM010000002.1:0-62229 GCA_964539305.1 uncultured bacterium
AGGATAGCTTACAATTGAATCAACCCTCACGCTAATCCTGAATTCCAGCGTGTGCCCAGAATAAAGCAGGTTTTGGTGGAAATAGGAAATTGATTTTAATGTCTGTAAATAATCGGAACAATGGCTCCGCCCTGTGAGCTCGTACTTAAAATTCCCGTCAGATAATGGTCGTTTCTTTAATTTAATATTACCACACTGTTGTACCAACAAACTGTCCTCATCAGGAATCCATCCAGCAACGTAAATTGTCCCGGCGCTCAAATTCGTATCCCCGGCGATGCCTTGAATATCCAGATCTGGAAATAAAACCGTTGGACCGCGGCGATATATCAATGTGTCGAAGGGGCTCGCTGTTAAGTAAATCTCCATTACCGGGGTAGACTGCACATGAAAACCCAGGCTCTCAAAATAATCCTTAGGATAAACGACCCACTCCGAATTCTGGAATGTATCGCCAGCCGAAAGATTCCAATTAACATTTCCGCTCTGCACTTTCTGTTTACGGACGAGCGTATGATCCTTCGTGGCTCCCACAACTCCGGCCACACTCCAACCACCAATAGGTTTTTTATTGGGGTCACCAATCACATCGAGAAAGGTCGTATCCCTGATAGTATCTAATCCCACAACGCGGGTATCAATCGAAATAAGCATTCGGGCATCGTCTCCATCAAACTGAACAACTCCTGACTCGGAAAACATCCCGCTGGGTATAAAAAGGGTATCCAGCTCCGTATCAATATCTGCATTCATTATAACAAAAACTTTCTTCCTTTCAATAACCAAACTGTCCGGAAACGAAAAACAATACACCCACCCTGATCCGTTTGTTGATCCCACCACTCCATAGTCTTCTAACCTAATATCAACATCTGTTGGATTATATATTTCGAGAGCCTTGTTTTCACCGCTTCCCTCCAAGTACTCAGAAAAAAACAGATCATTCGGAACACCATATTTCCTGATTTTTAAAATTGCTAGCTGCTCTGAAAGGTTACCCGCCCGGTCTATTAATGTAATAAATATAAAATACCTTCCACCGCGTTCAAGATTACTCAGAATCACCGTATCAGGTTCAAGAGCAAATATCTGCCGGCTGGCGTGGGTAACTGAAATTTGGCCACTATCACTTATAATTTCTTCCGGCCTAAAATAAGATGTTGGTTGTTTCGTAACGGAATACCAAACCCACCCGTCCTCATTCCCCAGGATTGTAAATCTGACACTTTCGGAATCTTCCTGACAAATTTTTGTTCCTTCAGCCAGTAAAAACGGTGGAGTAATATCGTAAACAATAAAAAGGGAGTCTGAAGAGGAACTCAGGTTTCCAGCACTATCGCTAACTGCCTCTGGCTCAAGGTAAAAACAATAGTTGCCCTCTTGAAGCGGGCTTACCGTCAGCACATAATCTCGTGGGTCGTTTTTAAGGAATGACACCAATTTACAATCCGGGACCGATTTCAAATCCTCATCCGTAAATGATAGAACATTCTCGTTGAAATGGATAGATATCTCTAAAAGGCTGTCGTTGGTAATCGGCGATTGTTCAGACTCCAGCGTTGCTACAGGTGCTGTGGAATCGTATTTAAATTTAAATGTTGATTCTGGCGACGAATTCCCCGCTTCATCTTTAGCCGCGCCGGGAACCACCGTCATCTCTATGAACCCCTCCGACCTGGGAATAACAGAAAACTGGGCTGAATCAGATCCGGATACAAAAGTAAACCCGGAACTGTCAATGAGTCCGTTTTCGATCAAAATACTATCCAAGCTAAACGACATTACATTCTCACTGAAAAGTACCGATAACGGGACGGGATTCTGGTTGGTAACACCCTGATACAGACTATTTCGTAAACGAAACGTTAATTCCGGAGAAATTTCATCTAAATCAGTTACAACAATAGTTAATTGTTGCGAATCCATTAACCCACCTGGATCGGAAACACAAACAGTGACATGGTATTGATTATCAGCATCCTTATCAACGGGATCCTCAAAATCAGGATCCATGGTAAAACACAAGACGCCACCCAAACTGTCTAATACAAAACAATCGGCATCTTCCCCACCTGACAACAGGAATTTGAGTGTATCTCCGTCAGGATCACTCGCGGTTACAGTAAAAACATCCCGTTGATTTTCTGGAATACTGACAATCGCGCTATCCAATCCGTTATTGCTGGATATAACGGGAGCGGTATTCAGCTTCTGTACAGTCTCAAAATGAAAATCGTTCTTACTCTGGATCCCTGGATAATGATTACCAACCGTATCGGTGATCGCGGTGCTATCAATTAATACATAATAAGAAGTCCCGTGACTAAGATTTTGTGCAAAAACCGCCTTTAGCGTCATTGAATCAATTTTGACATCATTCGATATATCTAAAACATCCACAACTGAATCATCTGAATATTGGTACAACGCAAGCTGTCCAGAATCAGCTAAAATAATCTCATTGAAAATCATCGTAACCATACCATCAACTGAAACACCTGTCGCACCATTGACAGGATCGCTGCTCACTAATTCTGGCGGGTCCTCATCCTGGTCTGTCACAAAGACTACGATTACTTGAGTGTCCGATAAAGGAACGACATTGTTATCGGTAACTGTGACTTCTACCACATAAACATTATCAGTGTCACTGTCTTCCGGGTGTTCGTAATCAGGGGGTGTCAGGAATGCCAGCCACCCTGAATCCGAATCAATTTGAAATAACCCTGCATCAACCCCACCCGATAAACTGTAGGTCAGTGTATCGTTCTCATGGTCCACAGCTGTGACCATCAAAACATTCCTGTTGTTCTCGGGGAAGGATATAAATAAACTATCCTGCCCACCGCCACTACTGATCTGGGGCGCTGTATTCGGTGGAGGTTTTGTTGTAAAATTGAGTGCTTCTCGACTGTTGACACCTTTAAAATAATTTCCTGCTAAATCGGAAAGGGCAGTGTCATCCACTGTTACATAATAGCTGGTTGCATACTCCAGCGCATCAGACGGCTTCACTTTCACACTATTATCTACTATAACCGCTTCCGTTTTGGCGCTAAAAATCTGTACCACCGACTGATCAGAATATCGATTGAGAACTATTTTGCCGGGACCAGCACGGACATTTTCAGAAAACAAAAGCATAATATCCGTCGTAATCTCAAACCCGGTCGTATCATCTTTTGGAAAACTGGTTAACAGCTCGGGTGGCAACTGGTCATAAAGTTTGACCGTGTTGATTGGCTGATTGCTTGAAGCCGGGTTCCCGACCTCATCGAATATCCTGTTTTCAACAGGAAGGATCTCAAGGACTTCATTACCATCAGCCTTTCCGGTGTAAGAAAAAAACAGACGAATGGTCGTTTCCCCTCCGGTTAAGGCGGAGGTGTCGGTCGCTGTGACTGTATCAATGGCCGGAGAAACCACATTCCCATAGACCAGATCAAGAACGAAACAACCCGTTGACAACCCACCTTGACCACTGTCGGTTCCAAAAACGCCTTCCGTAAAACCGATATCTACAAATGCGTTGGATTGAGAGATTAACAATGATGCAATTTGCGGACCGAGTGTATCTTTTGAATTGGGACTGCCCGGTGTTCCTCCAATAGAAAGGCTTGCTTGCCAGTTCGAGCCTACGGCATTATCCAGTGTTACCGATTTCAGCTCTAGGCTGTATCCCTGTCCATCTGCTTTCGCTGGCCAGGTCCCCGAATCGTGATAGGTAAGGCTGTCCACAACCCGATTATCCCAGGACAAGCGTAGCGTTGAACTCGTGTTGTTCAGCCGATTTGAACTTGCACTGAGCAACAAATCTGGTGTAAACGGGAAATTCCCGCTGCTGCCCAACTGAATAGTGAAATACTCACCTTCGTTTATAACTGTCCCCGTTTGAAAGGTATCTTGCCAAGCAGGGTCAGAATTAATCAGGACCCAATCCTGATTAAAATTTATCCCGTTTGTTTCAACACAGTATAACTCGATCCATTCTTCATCGTTACCGGGAGAGTTGTACATGATTTCATTGATAACGACCGCGTAGTTGTCATTATCATTTAATAGAATGTGAATATCATCCACAGATAGGTTGTTGTAATTCGGGTCGTTCGAACTGATGTGATGGGTCAGTATTAATGTATCCTGTTTTTCAACGACACTGTCATCTACCGCCAATATCGTAATTGATTGTGTTAGATTCCAGTTCTGACTGCTAAAGGTTAAGGTTGTAGGAGAAAGAACCGCTTCATCCTCCGGATGAATCGATGCTGTTATAACAACATCATCGGACGGTGTCGTATTCAACATCACAGAATAGGAATATCCGTTGTCCCCCTCTGACAGTGAATGGAGATCCGGGTTCGGTTCAATTGTGATACCAGCAACATCATTATCCGAAATCGCCACAGCTAAATCGGAAATAGAATAGGAATTAAAAAACCCATCTTCGGAAGAGATACTGTGGGAAATGTATCCATAGTGGTCCCCCTCAATCTCTGAATCGTCAACGGGAGTCACGAGGATGGATTGCGGTAGATCCCAGTTATCTGGACTAAAACTAACGGCATTAGGCGAAACATTCAGTTGACTATCTGAACCCAGAGAAATAACGACAGTCGCTGTTGGTTGAATAGATAATTTTAAGCTATAGCTGTCCCCGTTTGAACCTTCAAGCACGTGGGTTGAACCACCTGATTCAATGATCTCAATGAGTTCCCAACGGTGTTGTCCCAAATTGCTGAACTGGTCCTTGTTCAAAACATACCATTCGGAACCAACTGAGTCGGACCCTGCACTTGCGCTCCAATTCGTGTTCCCTGCGGAAACCGTTTCCTTTCGAATCAATGTATGATTTTGGGTTGCACCCCCTACTCCTGCTACATCCCACCCGGAACCGGGATCGTGGTTGGGGTCCCCAATAAGATCAAGCGGTACCCACTCCTGTCCATCCACGGTTCTCTCCAGCAGTCGGGCATCATCACCATTAAATGACATTACGCCCGATCCAAGTGTTGTATCCGCTATTGCTATAATCGCATTGTCCGCACCGGAATGGGCAATAACATAAACACTTTTTGGTGGAACCCTACCCGTTGGATGAAACTGGCCGGTGAAACCAGCTCCACCTGAGGCTGATCGAATCCTGTATTCCGCTAGATTTATTGTATCCTTAGACGAATTAAATAATTCGAGCGCCTTATTATAGGACGATCCCTCTACGTATTCACTGAAAAACAAATCAACAACTCTGTTTCCGGTTGTAATCTGGCAATGGGGAATCGATCCGTCAGTCTTGTAATCAATCAAGGTCCCCGAATTAGTAAAAGGAAATATATCGAAATAATACGTTGTATTAATTTCCAGCTGTTTAAAAATGTAGCTGTTTCCAGGACTCGGTACCAGTACAGCACCATGGCCATCGCTCAATACTGTGTCCTCCTGAACAACAATTCCATCGTTCGGCCTGCTGAGGTTGGTATCGCTTCCGGCAACAATTAAATAGCCGTCACTGGTCTGAGATCCGGCGGGCAGGTTGGGCTCGTTCCAAGTTAAAATAGCATTTAAGCCCAATAGTTGTACCGTAAAACTATCCGGATAACTGGCTGGCTCTATAAATGCCGTTACCGCTGAATCACAGACTCCCGCTGAATATTTACCGTTATGTATGGACCACGCTTTATAATAATACTTAGTACCCGGTTCCCGGCCCGCATGACTAAATGAACTGTTGTTTCCTGCATACAGAACCGTTCCGCCTCCGTTCAACTGGTCATTCGGATTATAAAAATTTCCATCAATTGGGTTACCAATGTTACCAAGGGTATCATAGGCAATCAAAACGCTGTCGTTGTCCGCATTCGGGGTCCAGGTTAAATCAATCTGGTCAGCACTTGCCGTAACAGCAGAAAGAGAACTGGGTTGGATAATGCTGGCAGCGGGCACTCCCGTTAACCGGATAAAATCAAATCCCGCTTCTTCGTCTCCAGCCGAGAGGTACAATTCAATTTTTACATCCAGCAAAGATCCTGTCCCGGATACTGGAAAAGAAAATGACTTAAAAGCCGTATCTAATACTGTACTATCTTGAAGCCCGTCGAAATCCGTGTCCAGTCCAAACACGGAAGAGTTAGTTCCAGAGCTGATATCAGCCTCAAAGGATCCTACAATAACCCAAGAACCACTATTGTCAAAATCCACAAGTACGTGCATATAATCGGGCGGATCAAACTTCGGTTTGCCACCGCAGGCAAACAGTCCTGTAATGAGAAGTGAATCGTATCCGGAAATAGTAATATCATTAAACAAAATGCCCGAAGTTGTGCCATTGGGATTATCAGGGTTTTCGGTATCTTCTCCGGCGAAAAAGTAAAGACTGTCTTGACCTGTGTATGTAGGTAGGTTTGAAGGCTTCTTGTACCCATCCACTGTATTCTGGCCATCTGTTCTTACAAAATAATCACCAACATTATCACTGAATCCACCGAATACAGTGTAACGGGTTCCGCTCCCATCCGTTTCGAAGCTTTCAGAAAATAATATAGTCTGCCCCTGTCCCCCCACACTCAATACAATTAAATATAATATTAAATCAAATGGCCGCTTGCCCACTGCTCCTTGTGGTTGATCACCTCCCTAAAAGCTGGCAAAAGACAGTAATACCAGCGGAGAAAGTTTAACGATATAAATTAATTGTCAAGGGGTTGATTAACCCCTTTGAGAGCTCAATTCATTGCGAACGACAGCTCATTTTTTAAATCTGTAACCAACGTTCGTATGCGGCTGTCTTTTTTTGATTTCAACTCGATCTGTCGACAGGCATGCAGTATAGTACTGTGATCTCTCCCGCCGAAATGCATTCCAATACTGATAAGGGGTGTTCCAAGAATCTCACGAATCAAATAGATGGAAATCTGGCGTGCTTCCGATATTTCCATTTTCCGGCTTGCACTGACAATGTCCTGTTCAGGAACATGGGTAGATTCTGAGACGCGCCGGATGATGTCTTCTGCCGTTATTTCCGTTAAAACACGTTTCCCGATCCTTTCCTTTATTACCCGCTTTGCCAGAGAATAGTTTATTTCCTGATTGGAAAGAGACGAGTGGGCCAGAATACGGATGATGGTACTTTCCAGCTCGCGCACATTGTTCTTAATGTGTGTCGCGATTAATTCGATTATTTCATAATCAAGTCTAAGGCTGTTCTGTTCTGCCTTTTCCATCAGTATGGCTACCCGTGTTTCAAAATCAGGAGGCTGAATATCCACTGCCAAACCGGATTTAAAGCGCGACAACAACCTATCCTGCAATCCAACCATTTCGCCAGGATAGCGATCTGCTGTCATGACAATCTGTTTTCCCGCCTGAAACAACTCATTAAACGTATGGAAGAACTGTTCTTGGGTCTGTTCCTTCCCCTGAAAAAACTGAATATCGTCAATCAGGAGCAGATCTGCATTACGGTAACTTCTTGAGAATTCAACCGTTTTATTTTTCTGAATGGAGGAGATAAAGTCCATTGTGAATTTTTCGCTTGAAGCACAGACAACATTTAAATTGGGCTGTTCCTCGAGTATTTTATTTCCAATAGCGTGTAAAAGATGGGTTTTCCCCATTCCCACGCCGGCGTAGATCACCAAAGGATTAAAACTGTGTTTACCTGGTTCCTCTGCAACAGTGAGAGCCGCAGCCTTTGCAAACTGATTGTTATTTCCCTCGATAAAATTAGAAAAAACGTATTTCTCATTGATTTGAGCATTCTTTCTCTGCTTGTTGATGAGGTAAGTGTTATTCAAGGCATACTCAGCGTTGATTTCCACCTTTTCAGGTTCCGGCGATACAGTATACTTAACTGCTACTTTCCGACCAAGCTCCTTGTGCACAATTCTTTCAACCGTCTGGTTGTAATGACTTTTTATCCACTCAAAAAAGAACTGGTTGGGCACCTCCAGAACCAGCTCGTTCTCATTCAAACCAATCGGATTAATTGGTTCGAACCACGTCGAAAAGGCGTGATTGGGAAATTGAGCTTTAAGATTTTCTTTTACCTCATTCCAGAGATCAGTATGGGATAGATTTAAGTTTTCCACAGGTTTTCCACAATTACTTTCCATTCAATTTAGACACGAATTTCAATGCCCAACAAACAGGATTTTCATTAATTAGTTAATTATCAAAATTCATTCCTTATTCGTTTCAATTTCTTTGTTCATAACAAGAAACATCCCTATTTTCCCGGGCTAAAAATGGAGCAATAATGAAGCGTACCTATCAACCAAGTAAACGCAAACGTAAAAACAAGCACGGGTTCCGGTCCCGTATGTCTACCGTCGGCGGAAGGAAAGTCCTCAGTCGCCGCCGGAAAAGAGGGCGGAAAATTCTGTCCGCCCAGTGACCTTTTTTAACCGCATTTTATTATTGGGGGATGCACTCCTTCGCCGCTTTGTTATTGCCGGTGTTATGCTATACCGTACACTCATATCCCCCTTTGTTAGTAATAACTGTCGGTTTCATCCTACTTGCTCAACCTACACGATCATGGCGCTCGAAAAATTTCCTATCCACCGTGCATTGTGGATAAGTCTAAAACGTATTCTGCGCTGCCACCCGTTCCACAAGGGCGGTCTTGATCCTTTGCCCTGAGAGGCTGAACACCAATGGACCGAAGAACAATCATCGCCTTTATTCTGATCACTATTGTCCTGGTGTTAACGCCCTGGTATATCAACCTGGTCGCTCCAACGCCGGCTTTAGAGCCTGACTCTACAACCACCAAAAATCATACAGAACCAGCGCCGCCACCAACAGCACCGGAGCTGAAACCGGTACTTGCTGAGGAATCGCCTCTCAAGGCGGTATCACATCCCGATTCAATTAAAGAAACGCTCATCTCCATCTCCAGCCCCCTTTTCACTGCCAAACTCAGTAATCGTTTTGGTGGCTCATTTAGAAGTTTTGTTCTAAACAAATATTCCAAATACGATTCAACCAATGTTGATCTCATCAACGAAAACAATACTGAAAACCTTCTAATCGAGTTTATTTCCATCGATGGAGAACCAACCGTCCTGGGCGGCGCCTGGAATATCCAGGGCAGGACAACCTCCATTGAACTTCAAGAAAAGCCTGAAACGATTTCCTTTACAACCTTGTACCAGGGAAGAAAGGTCACCAAATCATTTACCTTTTACCCTGATAACTACCAGATTGATATTCATGTTGATATAGCCAACCTTGAACCGGTCATTTCCCAAAATAAATATTCCCTTTTGTGGATCGGCGGCCTTTCCTCAACCGAAAAGAATGAAAAAGATGACTACAATTATTTCAAAGGTTCCGCTTCTCTAGGGGGTGAACTCCTCTCTGTAAAGGTTAAAAACGGTGGTCCCGTCGTTGAAGAACAAACCGGTAAAACCGACTGGGTCGCCACCCAAACAAAATACTTCATTGCCGCCTTAATTCCAAAAGAGGGTGGTCTTGGTGTAAAAATAAAAGGGATGAAAAACGGTGACACCCCCATTTATGACTTCACCCTTTATCAAAATATCCGCTCCGATGGCCAATTTAAATTGTTCCTCGGGCCTCTCGAGTATAAACGGATTCAAAAACTTGGTGTAGGCCTCGAAAATACCATGAATCTTGGGTGGGCGTTGATTCGCCCCATTGGCCGGTTTATTACCTGGTCCCTTACAGCCATGCACAAAGTGATCCCCAACTACGGGATTGTATTAATCCTTTTCTCAGTTTTAGTGAAGATCGTTTTAAACCCGCTCACCAAAAAGAGTTACCAGTCCACCAAGAAAATGCAGGCCCTTCAGCCTAAAATCGCCCAGCTGAAAGAAAAGTACAAGCACGACTCTCAAAAATTAAACCAGGCCCAGATGGAGTTATTTAAAAAAGAGGGTGTTAACCCTCTGGGGGGCTGCTTGCCGGTCGTTCTTCAAATGCCCTTATTGTTTGCCCTTTTTACCGTATTTAGGACCACTATTGAATTCAGAGGCGCACCCTTTATCCTCTGGATTAAAGACCTGTCTGTTCCGGACACCCTGACTTATGTCGGCAGCTTTCCAATTAACATTCTGCCCCTGCTTATGGGAATAACCATGTTTTTCCAGCAAAAAATGACGCAGGCCCCGGCTGCTGGACAACAAAAATACTCCATGTATTTTATGAACGTCTTTTTCCTGTTTATTTTTTACCGTTTCCCTTCGGGGCTCAACCTGTATTACACCGTATTTAATGCTCTCACCATCATTCAGCAAAAGTATTTCACTCCGGTTCCAGCCCCTGTTGAACCACCCGCCCCAGCTAAAGGAAAACGCAAGAAGAAAAAATGACTTCGGGCGACACAATCGTGGCCCTGGCAACTCCCTACGGTTTCAGCGGACTTGCGATTGTCAGAATCAGCGGTCCCGATGCTTTTCGGGTCACAAAAAAAGCCACCGGGGCGAACAGTAACCTTACCTTTAAACACCGCCAGGCGTCTCTCTGCCGGTGGATTACGCCAGAAAATAAACCCTTCGATGATGTGGTGGTGACCTGTTTTAAGGCGCCTCATACATATACCGGTGAGAACCTTGTCGAAATATCGTGTCACGGAAGTCCTGCTATCTTCGAAGAAATCATTAATACGGCCTGCCATTTCGGTGCTCGTGTTGCTGAGCCAGGGGAATTCACGCGGCGCGCTTTTATTAACGGTAAGCTTGATTTAACACAGGCGGAAGCCATTGCTGATCTGATCAGCTCTCAATCCATTGAAAGCGTTCGCCTCAGTTATAAAAACCTCCAGGGCGCGCTTTCAAACCACTTAAATAAAATGCGGGATAAACTACTGAAAGTTCTTTCCTATGTCGAATTTGAGCTGGATATTTCTGAAGAGGATACACACCCATCCACCCTTCGAACTGTAAAACATGAAACAGCTGAGTTGCTCGAGATGGCCACACAACTGCTTGCTTCTCACCAGCAGGGGAAATTACTTACCCGTGGTGCCGCTGTTGTAATCACGGGGAAACCTAATGTGGGCAAATCGACTCTACTAAATGCTCTTTCCAAAACCGAACGGGCGATTACCAGCCATATTCCGGGAACGACTCGCGATACAGTGGATGTAACCCTGGTTGTAAAAGGAGTCCCTGTTCGCCTGATTGACACAGCCGGTGTTCGTGACACGGCGGAGCCCATTGAAGCCGAAGGAGTAAAACGAACCCGTAAAACCATTGAATCAGCCGATCTTGTTTTAGAGGTCATCGACGACCCTGCCGATTTAAATACATCGTTTTCCACTGATGCCCCCGTCCTGAAAATTCTGAACAAGATCGATCGTTTAACCACAATTCCCAAAATAGACGCTATCCCCATTTCAGCCCAAAAAGGGCTGGGTTTGGATTTGATTATGAATGAAATAATAAACAAACTGGGGCTCACCCATAAAACCACCCCTGCTGTTATGATAACCTCCGCTCGACAAAGAGACTTGCTTCAGAAAGCACTCCATGGGTTAAAAACCAGTGTGGATCTCGTATCAAGGCCAGACCCATCGTTCGAGTTAATTTCATTTGAACTACGCACATCCCTAGAATGTATTGATCGTATTTTGGGTAAAACCACATCGGAAGAAATTCTGGATACGGTGTTCGGAAACTTCTGTGTGGGAAAGTAGGTTTCACGTGAAACATTCAGAAAACACATTTGATGTCATTGTTGTGGGGGGTGGCCACGCCGGGATTGAAGCGGCCCATATTTGTTCTGTTCTTCATAAGCGTGTGGGACTGATTACTTTAAATAAAAATACGATCGGGCGCATGTCGTGCAACCCGGCTGTTGGTGGGTTGGCAAAAGGTCAAATGGTCCGTGAGCTGGATGTGCTCGGTGGATTAATGGGGTCCGTTGCAGACCGAGCCGGCATTCAGTTTAAAATATTGAACCGCTCCAAAGGAAAATCAGTGTGGTCACCGCGGGCACAGGTGGATAAAATCCAGTACGAAAAGACCGTATCGGCTATCATCAAAAATGATCCCAAAATAACCATTATTGAATCGGAAGCAATCGACATTAAAGATAAAGGGGGATCCATCCGTGGTGTGATTCTACGTGGTGGAATCCACCTGTACGCTCCCGCCGTAATTTTAACCTGTGGCACCTTTTTAAATGGGCGAATTCACATTGGTGAACAAAAAATTAATGCTGGTAGAATGGGTGAAAACCGTTCTCAGGGAATCACTGAGGCGCTTGAGGCTCGCGGTCTCCAGTCTGGCCGACTAAAAACAGGCACTCCGCCCCGCTTGGTAAAAAGTTCTATCGATTGGTCAAAAACTGTCCCTGTTCACGGTGACAAACATCCGGTTCCATTTTCCTGTCGAACCACTTCTTTTTCACCGCCCAACCTTCCCTGTCACACCGTCAAAACAGGCCCGGCTTGCAAAGAAATTATTGAGGCTAATTTGCACCGGAGCCCCATGTTCTCCGGCGATGTATCCGGCATCGGACCCCGCTATTGTCCCTCTATCGAGGATAAAATTCACCGTTTCTCCCATCATGAATCCCACACTCTTTTCCTTGAGCCCGAGTGGGCCGATTCAGACCAAATTTATACCAACGGTTTTTCTACCAGCCTGCCGGAATCGGTTCAGCTAAAAGCTTTACGCACAATCGAAGGACTGGAGAAGGTACGGTTCTACCGTCCGGGCTATGCGATTGAATATGACTTTTTCAACCCTTCTCAACTAAAATCCACACTGGAGTCTAAAGCGATTGCAGGGCTCTACTTTGCCGGCCAGATTAACGGAACCTCCGGGTACGAAGAGGCTGCCGCCCAGGGGCTGCTTGCGGGCTTGAATGCTTGCCTGGTTCAGGATAACTACGACCCTGTTGTTCTTGGACGTAATGAAGCCTATATTGGTGTATTGATCGACGATCTCATCACAAAAGACACTTGGGAGCCCTACCGCATGTTCACCTCTCGGGCGGAATACCGTCTGTTGTTACGGTTTTCAAATGCCCATGAACGTCTGATTGATATTGCTGTCCGCCACCAACTTCTTCCACCTGAAACCTGCCGGTTTATCGAAGACTTGATCACAACAACGGATAAAATATCGGCGGCGCTAGATCGGTCGGTAACGCCGGAAGAAATCAATCCTGTATTGATGGCTAAAAATGATGATCCACTCAAACACCGTCAACCGGCCTGCGATGTTTTAAAACGACCGGCCGTTGGTATTCAGGAACTGCCCAAGCGTCTATTTAAAAATATTCACGTTACCCCCAATCAATCAGTATTTGAACAGGAGTTGTTTCTTGAGGCTGAGACCCGGATCAAATACGCCGGCTATATCCGCCGCCAAAATGAACAGGTGGCTCGCTTGAAACGGCAGGATCAGGTGACAATTCCACTCGACTTTGACTTTATTTCCGTCGAAAGTCTTTCTCTTGAAGCTCGAGAAAAATTACAAAAGATCCGGCCGGAAACACTGGGACAGGCTATGCGGATTTCTGGTGTTTCTCCCTCCGATGCTGCTGTACTCTCGGTTCTGGTCTCATCAACCAAATGAAACCTGTTTCACGTGAAACAACCACCGTCGTTTCCCTCGATTCCATTCTCACTGTAATTGCCAAATCAGATCCGATCCAGTGGTTCTTGAGTCCCCGTCAGAAAAACAGCTCCAGGGAGTTGTCTGACCTAACCACCCCGGCACTCCTTCTGGTCCTGGCGTCTTATTTTCGGAGTGTATCCAAACCGGTTGTGGTCATCGCCCCAGACAGTCAATCATCTGAAAAACTATATAAGGAGGCCTTTAATCTTCTGGGTAAACAGTGTTTTTATCTGGCACAGATCCAGGAAGAAGATCGTCGTGTCCCCGGCTTTGAGATTGAACCAGAGCGGTATTTGACCGAAGCCCTTCACGCGCTTGGCAAAAAAACATTTGGGCTCTTTTTCACAACACCGGACGCCCTCCGCCAGTCCATTCTCCCACCTTCAAATACATCCCGCGAGGCGGTTGTTCTGAAAGTCAATTCAACCTTTAATCGTGAACAATTAATAAAAACACTTCTTCGCTGGAATTACGAACTGATGGATTTTTGCATCACACCAAAAAGTTTTTCATCCCGCGGTGGTATTTTAGATATTTTTCTGCCATATGCCAGTCACCCTGTTCGGCTTGAGTTTTTCGGGAACAGTATTGAATCTATCCGTCTGTTTGACCCATCTACGCAACGTTCCATTGGTGACAGGGTTTTAGTGGAACTATTACCGCCCCCGGTAATGGAAAACGCAACCGACACCATCACTGTCCTGAGAACAATAGAGGGTTTAAACTGTGTTATATTATACATAATCCAAAAGGATAACAACTTCAGTCTCGCGAACCATCCACACCCTAAAAAGAGTCGATCCATCCATCAGGAAGAATTTTTTCTTTTACAGCATACTGTTGAGGCTCGTAATGAAATTCTAACGCGCGCCCTAACGGGTTACGGACTGAACCAACGTCGTTTTTATTTCGATCCGCGTACCCACGAAAAACCGTTCCCTTTTTCCGGTTTTAAACACGTATTAACAACGCTCCCCGCCGGATTTCATTCTAAAGACCTTGGAGTCATTTGTTTAACACCCAGAGAAATCGGCAGGGCCAAGCCCAGATTGCGCACTCGCTGGGCGATTAAATCGCCTGTTCTTAAACACGAAAAATTATCCAGTCTGAAATCCCTTGACTGGGGTGATTATCTGGTTCACCAAGACTACGGCATTGGTCTTTATCGCGGCCTAGCCAAGGTTGGGGATAAAAATGCCCTTCAGGAAAACATTAAAATTGAATATGAGGGTGGTTTCGTCTACATCCCAATCGATAGCTTTACCAAGGTTCATCGTTACATTGGGTTGGGAGATGGTACTCCAAAACTGTCCCGGCTAGGTTCGGGCCAGTGGGAGCGACAAAAAGCGGTCACCCGTAAATCTGCGCAGGCGGTTGTTGACATGTTGGTTGCTCTGTACCGCGCCCGCTCCCAGCCGCGCGGTTTTACTTATAGCGCCGACACAGAATTCTTGGTGGCTCTGGAAGAATCGTTCCCGTATGAAGAAACTCACGATCAGGAAGCCGCCATTCGGACAGTCCTGGAGGATATGGATCGACTGGTACCCATGGACCGGTTGATCTACGGTGACGTTGGGTTTGGAAAAACGGAAGTGGCTCTGCGGGCGGCTGTGAAGGCCATAACAAGCGGCAAAATGGTTTTCTTTTTAACACCCACCACTATCCTGGCTGACCAGCATTACATCACATCTAAAAACCGACTTCAGCCGCTAGGTATCACAGTCGAATTACTCTCCCGTTTTCGGAGTAAAAAGGAACAAGCTGAAATTATTCAGAAGATAAAAGACCATAAAATTGATCTTCTGGTGGGGACCCACCGGTTATTGTCCGGTGACCTGGATATTTCCAACCTGGGTTTGCTGATCCTGGACGAAGAACACCGGTTTGGTGTGAAACATAAAGAAACCATTCGCCAGCTGAAAACAAAGGTTGATGTTTTAACGCTCACGGCGACACCGATTCCTCGCACATTGCAACAATCACTGGTTGGCATTAAAGCAATCAGCAAGATTGAAACGGCGCCTAAAGAGCGGCTGCCGATTTCTACCTGGGTGAAATATTTTGACTGGAATCAAATTTATCAAATGATCGACCAGGAACTGGGGCGCGGCGGTCAGGTTTACTTTCTTCATAACGACATTGAATCAATGGCCTTCTATTTCAATAAAATCGAAGAACAGTTTCCAGACCGTCGAATCGCCATGGCCCACGGTAAAATGACAAGCCGGGAACTAGAGCGAACAATTCTGAGCTTTTTCTCCGGCGAGATTGATGTTCTAATCTGCACAACCATCATTGAATCCGGTCTGGATGTCTCCAGTGCAAATACAATTATTATCAATAATGCCCACCGTTTTGGTCTTGCTCAACTTTACCAGATTCGGGGGAGGGTCGGACGCAGCGAGCAACAGGCTTATTGTTACCTGCTGATCCCAAAAGACAAAAGCCTCTCTCCCGAAGCGTACCAACGCTTGAAAGCAATTGAATACTACTCAACCCTCGGATCAGGCTATAATATTGCTCTGAAGGATCTGGAAATCAGAGGCGCTGGAAACCTGTTTGGATTTGAACAAAGCGGTCACATCTCCAAGGTTGGTTTTGAAATGTACAGTAAAATCATAAAGGATGCTGTGGACGAGACTTTAAACAAAACGGTTGAACCGAAGAAAGAACCGGTCCGTATTGTATTTGCAGGCCATGCCTTTATACCGCCCGAATATATTCCACTAGTGCAGGAGCGGCTTTCTTTTTATCAGCGGCTGGCAGAGGCAGAGACGGTTAATACCATTGATGAAATATCGGAGGAACTTAGGGATCGTTATGATCCCATTCCGGAGGAGGTGGACCAGTTATTGAGGATCTCCCGGCTCAGGATTCTGTACCGCCCCCTCCCCGTAGAGGCGGTAAATATTAATGCCGAAGACATAACGGTAAAGATGAGTAAGCCCTCGGCCAATGTGGATCTTTCGGATTTTATTCTTCACCTGAAAACGCAATTATCAACCCTACCCGATTCCTGGAATTTTCAGGTTGAAAAAGGGGGTTATATCCTCATCAAACATACCGTTTCAGATTTCCACCATGCCTTTGATCGCCTTACCCTGTTTGCAGGTTTGTTTTCCAACGCTTCAGCAACCTAATTTGTCATCGTGAAAAAGTCCTTAACGATTATTCTTGTTCTTGTTTTTACCACCAGCTGCCAGAAACGGGTTCTTCCTTCTGGAGACGTCGTCGCACGCGTTGGAAAATCCACCCTTACGAGGGAGGCAGCCCAAAAACAACTTCATAAAACACCCATGTCTGATGCAGACCTAGAAAGTGTTGTAATTCGTTGGTTGGATGATGAGCTTCTGTATCAGGCGGCTCTAAAAGAACATTACGACAAGGATCAGAATCTAAAAGCAGCCCTTGAGGATTATCGCCGTCGCCTGATTGGTCAGGCATATTTGAATGGGCTGATCCAGAAGCGCATTTCCATTACACCGTCAGAAATTGAATCTTACTACCAGAAAAATCGCTCATCATTTAAGCGCGTGAATAATGAAGCCCTTATTCTACATTTCCTGGTTCCCACCAAGAAAGAGGCTCAGAAAATCTTATCCACCCTGAAAAAGGGAGAAACAAATAAGAACTATTCCTTGTTACTGGATAAATATGGTGTGCAGCCTGTTGTGGTAACCGAAAATCATTTAATCAATGAATTAAACAGCGCCCTGTTTATCAATAAATCCAAGCGAACCCTCGTGGGTCCCATTCGAACCGATTCAGGCTATCACGTCCTAAAGGTAATTGAAAAATATCCCCGTGGTTCTGTGAAAAACCTTGTTGATGTTTACGATGAAATCCAACAGCGGTTGGTACGGATAAAAACGTCTCTTTTGACCGGTAGTTTGCTGGACAGTCTGCGACACGAGTTCCACTCTGAAATAAACCTGGAGAGCCCGAGTGCACAATAAATTAATTATTTTTATTCTCTTTATCGCTTCCGTTTTTGGACAACAGGAACAAAAGGGACAGATTATTGATGGGATCGCCGCCATCGCTGGTGATCATGTCATTCTAAAAAGTGACGTTAACCAGTTAGTGGGAATGACGGCCCTGCAACGCGGGCTGGACATCCGGACCGACACAGATGCCATTGAGAAACTTCGTTCAGAAATTCTGCAGTCCATGATCGATCGAAAGGTGATCTTGGAAATGGCCAAGCTGGACTCCATCGAAGTAGACGATAAAGAGGTGGACCGGGAACTTGACAATTACATTAATAACATGATTGCTCAGGCCGGCAGTGAAGAGGCTGCTGAAAAAGCGATAGGGAAACCAATCCGCGTTTTCCGGCGTGAATACTGGCCAGACATGCAGGAATTACTTATCGGCCAGCGCTACCAGCAACAGCTTCTCTCTAAAATTACGGTCAACCGTGAAGATGTGGAAAAATTCTTCAACACATATCGGGACAGCATCCCTCCGTTTCCCACCATGGTGAAACTGCGGCATATCCTTATAAAGGTCGAACCCAGCCAACAACAGATCGATAAAACCATTTCTTCCCTTAACAAGATTAAAGATCGAATTTTATCCGGTGAACGTTTTGCCACACTAGCAGAGGAATTTTCTCAAGACCCTGGGTCGAAAAACAGCGGTGGCAGCCTGGGGTATGTTCGTCGTGGAAACCTGGTTCCGGAGTTTGAAGCCGTCGCTTTCACGCTGGATCCGGGACAGATCAGCGATCCGGTTAAAACCGAGTTTGGGTATCACTTGATCCAGACGGAGGAAATCCTCGGCGATAAAATTAAAGTCCGGCACATCCTCATGACACCGAAACTCACCACGGAAGACGAAAGCAGGGCCTACGCTTTTGCCGCCAGCTTAAAGGATTCGGTAAAAACATTAGAGGATTTCATTCACATTGCCGAAACCTACAGTCAGGACGAACAAACCCGTAACACAGGCGGACTCATTGGTTGGATTGACCCCAATCAATACCCCATCCAGGAAATTGGGGAAGCCATTAAACAGATTAACAAGATGGAATGTAGTGGTCCCGTCAGGTCATCTCTCGGCTATCATCTGTTGTGGATTGAAAGCGTACGCCCCGGCGGAAAGCCTGACCTTACAAAAAACTGGAGCGAGATCGAATCCATGGCCTTGAACCGGGCGAAGGCAGCCTGGTTTGAAAACTGGCTAGATCAATCCAGACATAAGTTTTACATCAACACGCTCTACTAATTTATCCACACTATCCACAGGCGTTTTACACAACGAAACCTGTGCCGCTACATTTAAACCCTTAATCTTGATTACTGTGGATTATGAACCACCTTTTCCACAGAAACAACGGCGTTATCCACATCAAGTAATCGTTTAAACCCTACCTGTTAGATTCGTCACCTTATATTAATTGAAAACTTTATCGCGCTGGTTTTGCTTGATTGTAAACAGTCATATTAAAAATAAGTAGATTTACTCCTTCTTCTATTAATAAAAGAGACCACCTAAATCCCCCTGTGTCAGACCTAAAAATGCTTGTTAAAACAGGTCAGTCTAAGTAATGTCATTGGACTTTTTTAACCCAAATATTAGGGCTTCAAACGACTTTAATTTACCGGAAAAACAGATGAAACTTTCGACCTCAAAAACAGAATTTCAAACCGCTCTTCAAAAGCTGTCTCGGGCAACCCCCACACGATCCACACTCCCGATTTTAAGCTGTGTTTTATTTCAGGTTGATGAGGGAAATACAATCCTCAGATCCACAGACCTGGAAATAACAATCGTAGTGACTCTGGCTGCCAGTATTGAGGAACCAGGCTCGGCTGCAATTCCTTTGCAGACGTTAGTGGATATTACCAATGAATTGCCTGAGGATGCCCGGTTAACCATTAGCGTTGATGACAAATATAAAGTCGAATTGAAAACGGATGTGGGCACTTATGATATTATGGGCAAACCACCGGAAGAATTTCCTGCCATGCCGGAAGTGGATAACCGGAAATCGGTAGGTGTTTCAACAGAGGCCCTGAGAAGCATAATCCAAACCACATCGTTTGCGGTCAGCCGTGATGAATTAAAGCCAGCCTTGACGGGGGTCCTGTTTCGTTTCGGAAAAGATGAACTAACCGCTGTCGCCACAGATGGTCACCGTCTTGTGCGTTACATTCGCAGTGACTACCAGTCTCAGGAGTTTTCAGGCGACGTGATCGTCCCTAAGAAATTTTTAAATTTGATTTCAACCGCACTTTCCGGAGAAGAATCCACCCAAATGTGGCTGGGGGACAACCACTTGACCGCCACGATTGGTTCCGATACTTATTTCACCCGCATTATTGATGAGCGTTTCCCCGATTATGAGAGTGTAATTCCAAAAGATAATGATAAAGAGCTGAAGGTTGATCGTTTTGCCCTCCTTTCAGCCGTTAAACGCGTTTCCATTTTTTCCAATAAATCGACCCATCAGATTGCTTTGGATCTGAAAGAGGCCGGTTCGCGGATTACAACCGAAGATCCGGAAAAGTCGTCGAGAGCCCAGGAACAGGTGGTCTGTGAATATCGCGGTGACGATCTTCTAATTGGATATAATGCCTCCTACCTGAAGGATATTTTAACCCATATTGATGCTGAATCCATCGTTATAAAACTGAAAACGCCCATTAGTGCGGCCCTGTTTTATCCCGAGTCCCAGGAAAAAAATATTGATCTGACCATGCTTTTAATGCCGATCCGCCTGAACGACTGATCCGTGGACTCTTGGTATTTAACCCGATAGATTCTGACAAGAACCGTTGTTTTACTATCTGGCGTCTCAGGTATGCCAATTAAAACGATTGAATTGGTGTCCTTCAGAAACCACGAACGCAGCCGATTTAATTTTGGAGATCAGGTCAACTTGATTTGGGGAGAAAACGGCTCTGGAAAAACTTCTGTCCTGGAGGCGGTCCACATCCTTTCCATGGGGCGCAGCTTTAGAACCAAAAGATTGGATCGAACCATCCGGGAAGGGGATGAAAATCTCTACATTCATGGTGTTTTTGAAAGCAAAGGTGTAGAGAAAGAGGTTTCCTTTGGGCTGGGGCGTGACGGACGCCGGAAATTGGTCCTTGATGGATCAAGGTTGACAGGGATAAAAGGATTGATAGGAGTAAATCCGGTTGTAATCTTATCTCCAGAGGAACAAGTTATTACATTTGGTGGACCCGCGGACAGACGTGCCTATTTCGACCGTGTTTTTTCAACCGTTTCAAAGCCATACCTTGAATCGTTATCTTCTTACACTAAAACGCTCAAACATCGGAATGCGGCGCTTCGAAACCATCCACTTGAAACGCAGAGTGTGGAGGCCTGGAACGAACCCCTGGTTCAATATGGTGTTCACTTATGGGAATGGCGAAAAGAATATTTTGATATGTTTAACAAAGAATTAACGGCTGTCACTGGTGATTTTAGCGAATCTTCCATCCGCCTGGATGTAAAACAGAACACAGACAACATGCTAGAGAAAGAATGGTTTTCAGAGCAGTTGAAGCGTAACCTGGCAAAAGACCAGCGGTTAGGCTGGACCTCGGTAGGCCCCCATCGCGACGAACCAGTTTTTCTGTTCAACGACCAGCCCTTGAAAGAATTTGGATCACAGGGAGAACATAAATTGAGCCTCGTGCTGCTTAAACTGGCAGAATTTGGGTTTATTTACGGTGGAACCGGTATTTGCCCCACACTTCTGCTGGATGATCTTTTTGCCAAGCTGGATCTCAGTCGTGGTGAAGCGGTTATGGAGTTGTTAAACCGCAAAGCACAGACGCTGATTACCAATACGAATCTGGTCGGTATGCAACAGTATGGGATTGAGATTGAGGAAAATTCAATCAAAACATTTCATTTGGCGCGATGACCCAGTCAATCAAAACAGTCATTAATCAGTTTTTAAAACAATCCGGCCTGGAGAAGGGAGTTGCGCAAAACAGGGCGCTTGTTATCTGGGAAGAGACGGTTGGATCTACGATCGCTAAAAACACAAAACCGGAGGATGTGAGCCACGGAGTCCTCACAATAAAGGTGAAAACGCCGGCCTGGAGGCAGGAACTACAGTTTCAGAAAACAGATATTATTAACAAGCTGAACCAACAGTTAGGAAAAAACACGATTAAGGAAATCAGGTTTATATGACAACGAAAACGGAAAAGAATCTGTATAGCGCCGAAAAGATTACAGTTTTAAAAGGGCTGGAGGCCGTCCGCCGCCGTCCCGCCATGTATATTGGCGATGTGGGTCGCCGTGGATTACACCACCTGGTATATGAAGTTGTGGACAATTCAGTCGATGAGGCTCTGGCTGGATACTGTGATAAGATTGAGGTTACCATTCGGCAGGATGGGGGCGTCTGTGTGGAGGACAATGGCCGGGGGATACCCATTGATATCCACAAGGGTGAAAATAAACCGGCCCTTGAGGTCGTAATGACGGTACTGCACGCCGGGGGAAAATTTGATAAAGGCAGCTACAAGGTGTCCGGGGGGTTGCACGGTGTTGGCGTGTCGGTGGTTAACGCCTTGTCCAAGAAAATGATCGTGGAAGTCATGCGCAATCAGAAGGTTTACCGTCAGGAGTACTCCCGGGGAAAGGTTGCGTCCAAACTTCAGGATGTGGGAAAGTCAAAAAAGACGGGGACCAAAGTACTCTTTTACCCGGACGACGAAATTTTTATGGACACTAATATTGAATTTGATATAATTGCGGAACGCTTGAGGGAACTAGCCTATCTGAATAAAAATTTGGCGATCACTTTAAACGATGAGCGGGAAGAAGCAAAAACAGAACATTTCCATTACAAGGGTGGATTAAGCGATTTTGTAAAATTCCTGGATGCGGCTAACCACCCCCTGCACAATAAAATTATTACCGTTATAAAAGAGACGGGGACCGTACCGGTGGATGTGGCTCTGCGTTATAGCGCGGGGTATACTGATAATATTCTGACCTTTGTAAATAATATTAACACGATCGAGGGTGGGACGCATCTGTCAGGTTTCCGCTCCGCCCTGACGCGGGCCTTAAACAATTACGCCCAGAAGAACAATCTGATTAAAGCGAAGAAGAATGAGAAAATATCGCTGTCGGGTGAAGATTTTCGCGAAGGATTAACAGCGGTGGTTTCAGTGAAAGTGGCAGAGCCCCAGTTTGAGGGGCAAACGAAGACGAAACTGGGCAACGGCGACGTGAAGGGTATCGTCGATGCCATCGTTTATGAGGGAATTCAGAACTTTTTGGAAGAGAATCCGTCCATTGGTCGGAAGATCATTGAAAAAGCGCTTTTGGCCGCCCGCAGTCGGAATGCTGCCCGAAAAGCGCGTGAACTGATTCGCAGGAAGTCGGCTTTGGAATCGGGTTCCCTGCCGGGAAAACTTGCTGACTGTTCAAATAAGGATCCTGAATTCTGTGAGTTGTTCCTGGTTGAGGGTGATTCTGCCGGTGGTTCGGCGAAACAGGGCCGTGACCGTCGAACCCAGGCCATTCTGCCCCTGCGGGGAAAGGTAATCAATGCTGAAAAAGCCAGAATTGACAAACTATTGTCTAACAATGAAATCCAGTCCATTATTACGGCACTGGGAACCGGCTTTGGAGGGTCCGATGATGAAGAAGGCGAAAGAAGTGTATCGGATTTTGATATTTCAAGATTACGCTACGGCAAGATTATCATCATGACGGATGCCGATGTGGATGGAAGCCACATCAGAACCTTGCTGCTGACTTTTCTTTACCGCAAAATGCCCCAGCTTATTCATGAAGGCCATGTCTTTATTGCACAGCCACCGCTCTACCGCCTGCGCCAGGGTAAGAAAGAAGTTTATGCCTATAGTGATGATGAAATGGCATTGCTGCTGGAACGAATGAAAAAAGAGAATAAGACCACCAAAATAGATATTTCCCGCTACAAAGGTTTGGGTGAAATGAACCCCGAGCAACTCTGGGCGACAACAATGGACCCGGAACGGCGCACCTTGATTAAGGTTACGATAGAGGATGCCACCGAGGCCCATAAATATTTTCAAAACCTGATGGGTCAGGATGTGGAAGCTCGACGCCAGTTTATTGAAACGAATGCCAAGTTTGTTGTGAATTTAGACATTTAAAAGGTTTAAGAGGATACAGTGGATTTAACGAGAGATAACACCATTAACAGGGATATCGTTGACGAACTCAAGGAGAGTTACCTCAACTATTCCATGTCCGTTATTGTTTCCAGGGCCCTGCCGGATGTCCGGGACGGCCTGAAGCCGGTACACCGTCGCATATTGTACGGAATGAGTGAACTGGGGGTTCACTGGAATCGGGCTTACAAGAAATCGGCGCGAATCGTTGGTGATGTGTTGGGGAAATATCACCCCCATGGGGACAGTTCTGTTTACGATGCCCTGGTCCGAATGGCGCAGGATTTCTCCATGCGCTATCCGCTGGTCGACGGGCAGGGAAATTTTGGTTCGGTGGATGGAGATCGGGCTGCAGCTATGCGATACACCGAATCCCGGATGACGCGACTAGCCTCCGAAACACTGAAGGATCTTGAAAAAGATACGGTCGATTTCATCCCCAATTTTGATGAAACACTGGAAGAACCGTCTGTTCTTCCCACAGTTGTGCCCAGCCTTCTGGTAAACGGATCTGAAGGAATAGCCGTAGGTATGGCCACAAAAATACCGCCCCACAATCTAACAGAAATCATGGATGGTTTAATTGCCCTGGTAGAAAACCCGGACATTACTATTGATGAATTAAACGAATATATCAAAGGACCGGATTTTCCCACCGGTGCCATTATTATGGGTTATGAGGGCATTAAGGCCGCATACCGCACAGGCCGGGGAAAGGTCACAATTCGGGCCCGGGCCGTTACCGAAACGGACAAGCGGGGCAAGGAAAGTATTGTCATTACTGAAATTCCTTATCAGGTCAATAAAGCCAACCTGCTGGAAAAGATTGCTGAATTAGTGCGGGACAAGGTTGTGGAGGGTATTTCCGACCTGCGGGATGAATCTGATAAAGACGGTCTTCGGATTGTGATTGAAACCAAGCGTGATGCTGTTCCTGAAGTGGTTTTGAATCAGCTGTACGCCCACACCCAGCTCCAGGATACATTCGGTATCATTTTACTGGCGCTTTCAAACGGCGTTCCAAAAGTGATGAGTCTGAAGGATATGATGCAGTCCTTTGTGGATTTCCGCCATGAAGTGGTTGTTCGCCGGACGCGTTATGATCTGAAACAGGCGGAGGCGAGAGCCCATATTCTGGAAGGGTTGAAAATTGCCCTGGACAATATTGATGCTATCATCAAAATCATTCGCGGCAGTAAAAATCCGGTTCTGGCAAAAGAAGGGTTAATGAATTCCTTTGACCTCTCTGAAATCCAGGCTCAGGCGATTTTGGATATGCGCCTCCAGCGCCTGACGGGCCTGGAAGTGGACAAGGTTGTACAGGAATACAAAGAAGTAATTCAATTAATCGCCCAGCTTAAGGGAATCCTGGACAGCCGCTCACAGCGCATGGCAATTATTAAGCAGGAATTCCAGGACCTGCGCGAACGCTACGGTGATGAACGGAGGACCGAGATTCTGCCTTACGGGAAAGAGTTTTCAATAGAAGATATGATAGTCCAGGAGGATATGGTCATTACCATTACCCACGAGGGTTACATCAAACGGACAGCCTTATCCACCTACCGCAGTCAGCGTCGTGGAGGGCGCGGAATTCAAGGCGCCACCTCCAAGGAAGAAGATTTTATTGAACACCTGTTTATTGCCAACACGCATAATTATATGCTGTTTTTCACGGACCGGGGAAAGTGTTACTGGCTGAAAGTCTATGACATTCCGCCCGGCGGAAGAGCGGCTAGAGGAAGAGCGGTTGTCAACCTGATTGGTTGCGAGCCCGGGGAAAAAGTGGAAGCATTTGTCAGTGTTCATGAGTTTACGGATGACCATTATATTGTCATGGCGACACGGAAGGGCACCGTTAAGAAAACCGTTCTGTCTGCCTACGGGAAACCGCGCAAGGGGGGAATCTATGCCATTGAAATCCGCCCCGGCGATCATCTGATCGAGGCCAGAATCACCAATGGAGAACACGATATCCTTCTCGGTACCAGAGAGGGAAAATCCATCCGCTTCTCCGAAAAAGATATTCGTCCATCAGGGCGGAAAACCATGGGTGTCAAAGGAATAACGCTCAGCTCCCCGAACGATGAGGTTGTGGGAATGTTGGTTGTAAAGCGGGAGGGAACGATTCTCGTAGCAACGGAAAAGGGTTATGGGAAACGGACGGATGTCATTCAGTACCGGATTCAGAAAAGGGGTGGAAAGGGTATCCTCACCATGCGAACCACCGAAAAAACCGGTAAAATGATTTCGATAATGGAAGTTGTTCACGGAGACGACCTCATGGTAATTACAGACAAGGGTGTCTTAATGCGGCAGCCGGTTTCCGAGATCCGCACAATTGGCCGCGTAACCCAGGGGGTTAAGTTGGTCAAACTGGATAAGGGAACCAGTATTTCCTCCATTTCCCGCGTGGTTCACGAAGATAAGGATCTGGATGTTGAAAAAAAGACGGCTACACCCGAAACGGAAGAGGCAAATCCTGATGGTGTAGGTACTGAACCAGCGGTAGAGTGAAGCTTAAGGAAAACCTTTCCCGCGTACTGGAATCGATTATTGATGCCCAGGCGAGAGCCGGCCTGAAACATACAGTAACGATTGTAGCTGTCACCAAGACGCACCCACCAAAAACAATCGAAGCGGCGGTAAACACAGGTTTGTACCAGATCGGGGAAAACCGGCTTCAGGAAGCGATGGGTAAATTCGCGGCCTTGCCGCCGGGCCTGAGGGTGTACAAACGAATGATTGGCCATCTCCAGTCCAATAAGGTGAACAAAGCGCTGGAGACGTTCGATTCTATTGACTCTGTTGATTCCGTAAAACTGGCAAAGAAGATTAATCGCCGATCTGAGGTTTTAAATCAAACAACTCCGGTTCTGCTGGAGGTGAACACCAGCGGCGAACCACAGAAGAGCGGCTTTCAGCCGGACCAAATAGAGGTCATGCTGACCTGTTTGGAAATGGAACACCTGAAAGCAGAAGGATTAATGACCGTAGGACCCCTCACCCGCGATGAGAATCAAATCCGACAATCCTTTGCAACACTCCGGCGCATCTTTGAGCAGCTGAATACGGGGCGTTCCAGTACAACCGATCCTCTTACAACGCTTTCGATGGGAATGAGCGGAGATTACACATTGGCGGTGGAAGAGGGCAGTACGATGATAAGGCTGGGTACAGCTTTGTTTGGCCCCAGGGAAAAATGAATTCCCTGATTTATCTCCCCGCTGGTCCGGAAGGATGGAATCTTGACCTGAACAAACAACCTATTGGACCAAACCATTTCAGAAGCAGGAGTAAACCATTTTCATTTTTATGGCCCGAGACTATCAACCGGGAAAATATTTCCCCTCAGGTGTTTCGAATATTAAAGGACCGTCTAACCATCGATACAATATGGCTGGCGGATCAGGCCAGGGGAATAAAGTCCCCGGTGTACGTTTCCGACCACATTAACCGCAGTGGAATAAACTTTCTGGTTGGAAATACTTTTTCCGAGGATAGTCCAACCTTCCCCGATTCCAGTGGTATTTATTCATTACCGGAAGATCGGAGTGGCCGTGTTGTTGTATCTGTGGGGTCCGAGCGGTTTAACAAAGTTGAAAATATTAATACACACCCCCTCTGTGAATGGGTTGGTTCTATCGCTCCTGTATGGTCATATGTTGGTGTCAGGGTGATAGCCGTCGCTGCTCCTACTGGGATGGATATTTTATCGTTTTTGATTGATGAAATGAGATAAACAAGAATCAGGAACGTAGCACGCGGATTGCTTTTGCGATCTGGGCGCCAAGCAGTACATTATTCAGCGCTAACGAAATATTCGCCTTTAAACTGGCACCTCCACTTAATTCTACAATCCGCTGCAGAAGGAAAGGGGTTAAATTTCTGCCCGTGATAGTTTTCTTTTCAGCCTCCTGAACCGCCTGATCAATATAGGCGCTAATTTCGCTTTCAGGAATTTCATCCTTTTCCGGTACAGGATTGGCCACCAGAAGGGCGCTCTTAAGGCCGCTTTTTTGGTGGTGAATGAACCAATGAGCAATTGCCTCCGGTGTGTTTACCGAGTACCTTAATTCCAGTAAAGAAGAGCGGGAGTAGAAAGCCGGGAAACGGTGAACGCCATAACCAAGGACAGGGACACCGTATGTTTCCAGTTGCTCCAGTGTTTTAGGCAGGTCCAGTATGGCCTTGGCGCCAGCAGAAACAACCACCTGAGGAGTCTGGCTTAAAGTCGTTAAATCTTGTGAAATGTCCATGGTCTCAGATGAATTCCGATGCACACCGCCAATTCCACCGGTGGCAAAAACAGGGATGTTAAAAGCATGGCTCAGATACATGGTGGCTGAAACGGTAGTAGCGCCGGTTTTTTGAAAGGCCAGCGCATAACTGATATCCCGCCGGGATATTTTTTCCACCATATCTGCATGCGCAATCCGATCCAATTCATTTTGGTTGAGCCCCAGGTGTATTTTTCCGTCAAGAATGGCGACAATGGCAGGTGTCACTCCATTTTCGTGAGCGGTTTGCAGCATTTTTTCGGCAAAAGACAGGTTTTCCGGATAAGGCATCCCGTGGGCGATGATTGTAGATTCCAGAGCCAAAACAGGGGTGCGATTGTGGAGTGAATCCTCCACCTCTGCTTGAATAATAAATAAGTCCTTTTCCATAAATGAATATAAGAATTTAAAACGTTGAGGAGGGTGAAAGGCCGGCGGATTCTTTTAGAATCATTGGTGTGTCATTAAAGGGATTATGTTTAGTATAAAGAATCTGTACCACCCGGTCAACAGAAGAATATCCAGACAGATATTAGTTCTGGGCATTCCCGTTATTGTCAGTAATCTTAGTCGGACGGTCATGAATATGGCTGATGTGGCAATGGTGGGCCACCTGGGGCGGGAGGCGCTGGCTGCCACAGGAATGGGGTCAATGCTGGTTTGGATATTCTTGACGATGGCCATCGGTCTCCGAACAGCGACCCAGACCGTATCCTCCCGGCGATTGGGACAGAAAAAGTTTCAACAATGTGGTACTGCTATGCACAATGGCCACATATTAGCAGTAGGCATTATGGCGCCGATTACATTGCTTGGATTCTGGTTTTCCGATCGGTTTGTCCCTTTCTTTATCAACGATCCCGTTGTAACACCCTTGTGCATTTCTTACACCTCAATCGCATTTATTTCGATTTTTTTCTCATCAGTGGGCTTTGTATTCCAGGGATTTTTCACAGGTGTTGAACGAACGCGCGTCCATATGAAAGTGTCCGTCTCCGCCAATCTATTGAATGTCTATCTGAACGCGGGCCTGATCTATGGATCGTCGGGGCTTCATGAAATTCTATCCAAGTTTAACCTTTCTTGGCTGGATTGGCTGTGGGGTTGGATGGAGTTTCCAGCAATGGGTGTTGAGGGAGCAGCCTTGGCCACCTTGATTGCATCCGGCTGGTTGATGCTGCATTATGTTTTCTATTTGTTTGGGTCGGAGTTCAGGAAAAAGTTCGGCGTGTTCCGTTTCACTGTGGATTCTGCCATGATGGTACGACAACTGCAACTGGCCCTACCGCAAGGCATACAGGAAGTTATTGTCACCGCCGGTTATGCCATGTTCTTCAAGATTGCCGGTTTAATCAGCATCACTGCTCTGGCGGCAACGGAGGTCGTCTTTACCATTCTTCAGGCTTCATTCATGCCCGGTATCGGCATTGGTCAGGCCTGTGCCACCATGGTGGGCAAATACCTGGGAGAAGGAAAACCTGACCGCGCAGAAGAAAGTATTGTTGAAGCCGTTCGCCTCTCATTATGGTTTATGGGATCTGTTGGGCTGATTTTTCTTGCAATACCCCATTTGATTTTGACGGTGTTTACTGAGGATACAGGGGTCGTCAGTCACGGAACCATGGCCCTTCGACTGGCGGGGCTGATTCAGTTTGTAGATGCCATCGGCCTCACCTTGTGGTTTGCCCTTTCAGGCGCTGGAAATACAACGTTTCCGGCGGTACTGGAAACGGTCGTTGTATGGGGTTTTCTTCTACCGGTGAGTTATTTGACAGGTGTGGTGCTCGGGTATGGATTCCTGGGACCGTGGGTGGCGTTTGGGATTGAAGTGATTGTCTTTGCCGGCGTAATGACCTGGAAAATCAGCCAGGGAGACTGGAAAAAGATTGTTGTTTAAAGCGGCTTAAATTTCACCCGCACCAATGGAGGTGTGGCTTGCGTCTACCCACTCCCCGATAAAAGCATGTGCCTTCCGCAGGGTTTCAAGCGGACAAACCAAAATAACCATGTCCTGGGTTTCACCCATTCGATCCACCAGATAATCGGGAATAAGTCCACCCACTTTAAAACCTAGTTCTTCAAACAGAGCAATGGTGTTTACCTGCGGGCGCATTAGTTTTGTCACAATTCGATTTAATTTATTTTCATTAGCGACGTGGTACAGGTCCCAGGCCAGAAGGTGTCCTACACCCAGGTTTCTGTAATCTTTCCCAATAACCAAGCGAAGGTGTCCTGTTCCGCCGCGCCACTCCTCCGTTAAAATTTCAAGGGATCCGTCAGCAATGATTTTGCCATCAAGCTCCACCACCCGGCGGACTATTTTTCCGCTCAAGGCCTGTTGAATTCGTTCTTCGATGTGCTGTCTGCTGGTAACGTCGCTCCGCAAATACCGCCGCTCATTATCAGGGATGGATAGGAAAAACTGGAGGGAAGTTTCCACGTCATCGGAGGTTAAATCGCGAACAATGACAGAGGTTTTATCTTTAAGTGTATAGGTTGTTTTCATAATAAATCACCCCAGTTAATCATCGGTTTTAGTTCCGTTATCCGCTAGGAAATTTAAGCGTTGTTTTTGTAAGCGGAAGTTATTTTATCTAAAGCAGTTTTGTATTTAGGAAGCGTTTTTTATTGGTAACTTCAGGGTCAATTATTTTAGGGAAAATTATGAAAAAGCGATCAGTTAAGTATCCTGGGCTCAGGGCAACCTCCGATGGGGCCGGGATCATTGTATGGGTGGAAACCCACATTTCACAGGGAGCTTGTGCCTACCCGATTACATCCTCCACAACAATGGGTTCCGGTTATCAGTCGGTTGTATCCAATGGTGGAAAAAATATTTGGAATGAGCGGTTGGCTTTCCTGGAGCTGGAATCGGAACACAGTTCCGCCACGACTTGTGAGGGGTTTGCATTAGCTGGCGGACGCGTCACTAATTTTACCTCTGGTCAGGGCCTGGTCCTGATGAAAGAAGTTTTGTACACCATTTCAGGGAAACGATTACCGGTTGTGTTTCATATTGGCTCTAGGGCGCTTACGTCTCAATCCTTGAATGTACATGCGGGCCACGATGACGTCATGGCTGTTTCCGATTGCGGCTGGGGAATGCTGTTTGCCCGAAATGCCCAGGAGACGGGGGACCTGGCCCTGATTGCCCGCCGAGCAGCAGAAGACTCGCATACGCCATTCCTGAATATTATGGACGGCTTTTTAACCACCCACACCATTGAAAACGTTCAGCTGCCTGAGCCCGATTTAATGGCAGAATTTGTTTCAGCGCCCCAGAAAAAACTGGTGAACTTTATGGATCCTTATCACCCGGTCATGTCCGGTGTTGTCCAGAATCAGGACTCCTATATGAAAGGTAAAATTGCCCAACGGTACTATACTGATCAGGTGGAAATTCATCTGCAAAACGCTATGGATACGTATTATGAACTCACGGGTCGTCGTTACAATCTGGTAGATACCTATAAAATGGAAGATGCGGAGTGGGCAGTTGTGGGGATGGGCAGCATGATTGAAACAGCAGAGGCTGTAGCGGATTACCTGAGAGAAACAGAAGGTATCAAGGTTGGGGTCGTCCACGTTACCTCCTTCAGGCCTTTTCCGGGAAAGCAGGTTGTGGAAGCGCTTCAAAAGGTAAAAGGTTTTTCCGTGTTGGAGCGGATGGACAATCCACTGGCAGAAAGCAATCCCCTCACATTGGAGATCAAGGCTGCGTTTGCAGATTTTGCCACTGAAAAAAATGGATCCATATCCTTCCCGAAAATTTTCTCTGGTACGGCGGGACTGGGATCGCGTGATGTACGGCCTGCAGATATCATCGCTGTAGTGGATAATATGGTGGAGAACGGAAAGAAGTTTTTCAGTCTTGGAATTGATCACGAACTGTCCTTGAAGCCGACGAAAAATCCTGATATTCGGCCGGCCGGGACGTTTTCCATGCGGGGTCATTCCGTGGGCGGCTATGGAAGTGTGACCACCAATAAAATTATTGCCACCATCGTGGAAGATTTGTTTGACCTGTATGTTCAGGCCTATCCGAAATACGGTTCGGAAAAGAAGGGGCTTCCCACCACTTACTACCTTACGGTCAGTCCCCAAAAAGTCAGAACACACAATGAGCTGGAGTTTGTGGACTTTGTTCCCTTAAATGATGTGAATGCTTTTAACCTGGCAAACCCCCTGAAAGGGCTTCAAAACGAAGGTATGATCTTTATTCAGACCCCCAAAACCGACCCAAAGGATATTTGGAACGATATTCCCCGGTGGGCCCAAAAGGATATTCGCGACAAAGATATTCGCATTTTTGCTTTAGACACAGTCAAGATTGCCAAGGAAGTCTCGAGCCGGGCAGATCTAGTGCAGAGGATGCAGGGGATTGTGCTGCTGGGGATTTTCCTGAAAATCACTCCCTTTATCCGCGAATCAGGAATTACGGATTCCCAACTCATGGAAGGTGTGGAACGTTCTCTTCGAAAGTACTTTGGAAAGCGGGGCGAACAGGTCGTCCAGGATAATTTAAATGCGGTTCGTCGGGGATACACGGAGGTGTTTGAAGTCCCCCTTGAAGCCGTGAAGGCCAAGCAGGCAACCTCGATAAAGCTAAAAAATGAGGTAACAGCATGAATGAGGAAAAATTTTCTGAAATGAACAAAACCACAGCCTGGGACATCCTGGATGTTGCTGATTTTAATGACCGGGTTGTTGGGGCTTACAACGACGGGTCGGCAGAAGAAGGGCTTCCGGCAGACCTAACCACAGCCCGGAGCCTGATCCCTGCCGGGACAGGGGCACTGCGCGATTTCAGTTATATTGCACCCGATATCCCTGAGTTTATTACTGAGAACTGCGTTGCCTGTATGGAATGCGTTACGGAATGTCCTGACACGGCAATTTTGGGGAAAGCAATACCGGAGTCGGAATTGAAAGCGCACCTTGAAAAGCTGGAATCAGGTGAATTAAAAGGGTGGATATCCAAACAGTGGGCAGAAACCAATAAGTTTAGCAAGGTGCCAGCAAAACAGGGAAAGGAGCCGGCCCTCTTTGGAATTTTTATTGACCCGACAAAATGCAAGGGCTGTGCCGAATGTGTGGAAGCGTGCGGAGATCATAATGCTCTGAAAATGATCACCAAGGTGGACGATACCATTCCGCGCTATCAGAAAGCGTTTGACTTCTTTAAAGAAGTGGGACCAACCCCGAAGGAATATATTAACGATCGCGTGTTGGTGGATATGATGCTGGCGGAGGGTTCCCTCCTCTACACCGGCGGTGCCGGTTCCTGCATGGGGTGTGGCGAAGGAAGTGCCCTGAGAATGATGCTGGCCGCCACCGGATTTGTCTACGGCGCAGAGAGTATAGGGCTTGTCGCAGCCACCGGCTGTAACACAGTTTATGGATCCACCTACCCCTACAACCCGTTTTTAGTTCCCTGGACCAACTCATTGTTCGAAAACGTGGCTGCCGATGCCATGGGTATCCGGATCCGCTGGAATCAACTGGGCTGGCACTCCAAGAAATTATGGGCCATTGGCGGTGATGGAGCCATGCTGGACATCGGGTTTCAATCGTTATCGCGCCTGCTGGCCTCCGGTCTGGATGTGAATGTTCTTATTCTGGACACCCAGGTTTATTCCAACACGGGCGGTCAAACATCTACCGCCTCCTTTGTTGGACAGGATGCCAAAATGTCTATGATCGGAAATACTGTTTTCGGAAAAACAGAACGACGGAAAGAGATTGCCAACCTTTCAATGATGCACCCGGAAGTTTTTGTGGCACAAACCACCCCGGCTCATGTTAATCATTTTTACAAGGCAATTATTGCTGCTAATGAATACCCGGGCCCGGCTGTTATCAATGTGTACACTACGTGCCAACCAGAACATGGTGTAGCCGATGATTTAGCCGTTCATCAGGCCAAACTGGCAGCTGATAGCAGAACCTTTCCAATTTTCATCTATGACCCTACCAAGGGCGAACGGATGTCGGAGCGGTTGTCGCTTCAGGGAAATCCGGCGAAAAACAAGGACTGGTACGAGAATCCCAAAACAGGTGAACAGATTGATTTCATCTACTTTGCCAGAACGGAAGGTCGGTTTGCCAAACATTTTGATAAGGACGGAAACCCTGACGATACCCTCTACAAATCTCAGGAGGATCGCCTGAAAAACTGGCACTTACTCCAAGAGTTGGCAGGCATCCGGTAACTCACCCGTTGTTCGAAGAAGGTTGCCGGCTCATAACGGGGCCATTTACTCATGATCTGATCGATGAAAACACTGGAAGGTCAGATACCAGAACTGTTACTTTCTTAAAGTAATTTTTCAGTGAACCAACGGGGAAAGTACCATGAAAAACAAGACCAGTATTGTAATTATCACTTATTTATTACTGATAGGAACGATTATGGCAGGAAATAAATATCCCGGTTTCAAATACGTAAAATCATCGGGTGGCATTGAGGAATATCAGCTGATTTCTAATGATTTAACTGTTCTGCTCAAGGAAGACCATTCTGCGCCGGTGGTGACCTTTATGGTGACATACCATGTGGGCTCAAGAAATGAAGCAATCGGCTATACAGGGTCCACCCATTTACTGGAGCATCTGATGTTCAAAGGGTCGCGAAAATACAATAAGAAGAATGGAAAACCGATCTGGACTGTTCTCCAGAATGTGGGCGCCCAGATTAATGCCACCACCTGGATGGACCGGACCAATTACTTTGAACTACTTCCGAGTGAACACCTGGAAAGGGCCATGCAGATTGAATCGGACCGGATGCGGAATGCATTCCTGCGGGACTCGGATCGGCAGCCGGAGATGACAGTCGTTAGAAATGAGTTTGAACGGGGCGAAAACGATCCTTTTGAAGCACTGGACAAGAATATCTGGGCAACAGCCTACCAGGCTCACCCTTATCATCATTCCACCATTGGCTGGCGCTCCGACATTGAAAACGTGTCCACGGAACGGTTACGTCAGTTTTATAACACCTATTACTGGCCAAACAATGCTACGGTTACTATCATCGGAGATATTGATAAAAAAGCGGCGTTGGGGATGGTGAAAAAATATTTTGGCCAGTATCGTCGGAGTCCCAAACCCATTCCGGAGATGTACACAACAGAACCAAAACAGGAAGGCCCCCGCCGCCTGATTGTAAAGCGCACCGGCCAGACGGGGATCGTGGGTATTGCCCATAAAACACCGGAGGGTTTGAACGAAGATTATTATGCCATTCAGGTTCTGTCCCGGATTTTGGGAGGGGGTAGGTCCAGCCGGCTGAATAAGAAAATTGTCGACAAGGGCCTGGCCACCAATCTCTCCATGTGGGACTTTCCTTTCCACGATAACGGCCTCTTTATCACCTACGCCTTTTTAACTCCGGGGACCGATCCGGAAAAGGTGGAAAAGATTATCCTGGACGAGTATGAAAACATTAAAACCAAAGGTGTCACTGACGAGGAAGTTTCCAGAGCGATCGCTCAGATAAAAGCGGAAGCGGCCTATAGCCGTGACGGCTCTTACTCGATTGCCAGCGGATTAAATGAAGCGATTGCCATGGGTGACTGGACGTATTACACCACCTATGTGGAAAAAATCAAAGCGGTCAAGCCAGCCGATGTTCAAAAAGTAGCCCAGAAGTACCTCCGCGAAGACCAAAGCACCACCGGCTATTTCATTCCGGAAGACAACAGCGGCTCCGGAGGGGGTGAACAACCGGGCGCAAAAGGCCACCACCCCTATTCAGTTAGCAATCCGGAGTTGGCGGCACTGGACCCGTTAGCAGCCTATGGTGACAGGGCATCAAAAGCGAAAAGTAATTTTTCAATTGCCAAACAGATTATTGAACAAACACCCTTGCCTGGGATTCGGTTGCTGACCATGAAAACTGGCGTGGAGGACGTGGTCACCATTACTGGTAGTTTCCTGGGAGGGGATGAGTTTAGTCCCGATGATAATCCTTTGATTGCCGATCTCACGGCAGCGATGCTGGATGAAGGGACCAAGAAACACAGCAAGTATGAGATCAGCAATATGCTGGAGTCGGTGGGGGCTCAGTTAAGATTTTCAAGTGGTCAATACCGGGTACGTTTCAATGTCCGGTGCCTGAAAAATGATGTTCCCCTGGTCTTGAGTTTACTGGCTGAGCAGTTACGGGAACCGGCGTTTGGCACGAAAGAACTGAATGTTGTCAAAAAACGCATGATCGGGAACTTAAAACGCTCCAAGGAGAACACCCGCAGCCGTGCCGCCGGAGCGTTCCTGAGGGATCTGTATCCGGAGGGTCACCCCAATTACCGGCGGGAAATTGATGCCGATATTGAATTTGTTAATAGCATCACGGTTAAAGATCTGAAAGCCTATCATCAATCTGCTTACGGGCTGGGATCCATGACGGTTGTGGCTGTTGGGGATGTGGATGAACAGGTTTTTAACGCCGAGTTGAAAAAGGATTTTACAGGCTGGAAAGAGTCCCCCCTTACCATGGTGGAGGCCAAACAGCATGCCAAACCACGAACCGCCAAGACAGAGTTTGTGACCATTCAGGATAAAACCAGTACGGATATGTACATCGGTCAGGCAATTGGCATTGATCGAAACCACCAGGATTATTATCCATTGATGGTCGGATTTTATATTCTGGGTGGGAATTTTTCGGCCCGCCTGATGCAGACGGTTCGCGATGAGCAGGGATTGACCTACGGAATTGGATCTTCCGTCCGCGGCGTGGATAACGGAAATGACGGATACTGGACTATCTGGGGTACATTTGCTCCATCTTTGCTGCAAAAAGGAGAAGAGGCAACGCTGGAACAATTAAAAAAGTGGGCCCGTGAAGGAGTGTCCAAAGAAGAGCTGGAAAGTAAAAAAACCACGATCACTGGTACGTATAAAGTGCGCCTGGCCACCACGCGGGGATTGGCCGGTCAAATTTTGACGAATGCAGAACGGGGCCGACCCAATTCTTATCTGGATGAATACCCACAGATTATTAGCCAGTTAAGCCTGGATCAGGTAAATAGGGCCATAAAAAAATATGTGGATTTGGACAACCTTGTCATTGTGGCTGCTGGTTCTGTAGATGATAAAGGTCAACCGCTGGAGCAATAAGGGCCGAAATCCTGAAAACCAGCAACGCCGATGGTTACGCCCGTCGTTAACGGCTGTTCATGGACGTTATCCTGATTGCAGCTGTTACGGCAGACGGCTACATAGCCCGCCATCATCATGAAGTCATTCAATGGTCGCAGGACCTGTTTTTGTTTAAGGAACTAACCATGGGGTGGCCGATAGTGATGGGGTCTAACACAAAAGCAACTCTCGACAGAGAGTTGTCTGGCCGGAAGGTGATCGTGGCGCATCGGAATGATGATCCGCAACAGATTCTGGATCAAATTCGTACTGAAAAATGTTTCATTGCCGGAGGTGGGAGGACCAACGCCCGGTTTGCCCCCTATCTTACTCACCTGTTTTTAACCATCCATCCTTTAGTCTTTGGGAAAGGTGTCCCCTTGTTCGATGGCTTGGAACAGGAGCTGGTATTAGACCTGGAACGGGTGGAGGCCGTAACCGGGGAAACGGGTATTTATCAATTCAGGTACCGGGTAAACCGTGACATTGATCACAACCACTGAAAAGTAAACGGTTTAAATTGTTCCTTACATCCCCGCCCAGGCCGGAAAGGATGTTAGGTCAATTCCGAGGACAACCGCTCCTAACGAATAGATGGCCAGGGTCAATAGAACGATTCCCACCATATTTAAAACCAAACCGACTTTTGCCATTGCTCCGATTTTTATCCGACCTGTTCCGAAAATAATGGCGTTAGGGGGTGTTGCCACCGGTAACATAAATGCCAGGGAGCAGGCCAGTGTCCCCGGAACCATGAGAAAAACCGGATTCAGTTGTACCTCAGTGGCCAAAATAGCCAGGATGGGAAGAAAGATTTGAGCCGTGGCCGTGTTGGATGTTAGTTCTGTAAGAAAGATTAGGAGTGTACAAACTCCGGCTACGATTGCGAGAGGAGCTAAATCCTTTAAAATGGCCAGCTGGTCTCCCAGCCACTGAGACAGGCCCGATTCTTTAAAACCAAAGGCCAAAGCAAAACCGCCACCAAATAATAAAACAATATCCCATGGCAACCGTTTGGCCGTACCCCAGTTCATGATGTGTTCGCCTGTCCCTGATTTTGACGGCGCCAGGAAAAGAAGAATTGAAATAAAAATGGCCGCTGTTCCATCATTGAAATATTCAGGATGTGTGAACCAGTGGGACCAACCGGGGATTGTAAGAGCGCCCAGGTGAATGTCGGTACGGAATAACCATAGAATCACCAGAGTGCAAAAGCCGGCCAGGACCACCCTTTCTTCATAGGTGGTTGAACCCAAAGCAGAATACTGATTATTAAATATATCCTGTGAAACGGCTAAATTTTGATTCTTGGAGACAAAGAGAAATGTCAACAAACGCCAAACCACGACCAGGAAAACAGCTGTAATCGGCAGGGCGAATACCATCCACGACGCAAAGGAAATTTCAGGGGCCTGGGGATAAGTGGAAGCATACACTTTGGCAAAAACCAGATTTGGTGGAGTTCCAACCAGGGTGGATATTCCGCCGAGCGTAGCCCCGTAGGCAATGCTGAGGAAAAGGCCGATGGCATACTTCCTGGTTGATTCCCCACCGGAAAGCTCTTCCAGCTGCTGAATAACAGCCAAAGCAATGGGAACCATCATCATGGTTGCAGCCGTGTTGGAAATCCACATGGACAGGAAAGCGGTAGTCCCCATGAATCCCAAGAGAATATTTCTGGGTTGTACACCAACAACCATCAGTGTTTTCAGCGCAATGCGACGATGCAGGTTCCACCGTTCCATGGCCAGGGCAACAATGAAACCACCAATGAACAAGAAAATAATATGATTAAAATACTGGGGGGCCACCTGCTTGCCGTTCATAATACCCATAAGGGGGAACAACACAATGGGCAGCAGAGCAGTAACGCCCAGAGGGAGGGCTTCTGTCATCCACCAGGTTGCCATCCACAGAGCGATGGCAGCGGTTCTGGTAACAGCAGGGTGCCCCGGATTCAGATCTGCGAAGAGAATTAAAAGAAGGGCCAGCACTGGCCCGGCATATAAACCCATCCTGGACGAAAGGTGTCTGGTTACATTCATATTAGGGACCCAGCCGTCTGGCTGCTTTTTTCCGAGATATTACGGGTGCACCTTCCATGTGAAAGAATTCAGCTTTCTCGCTGCTTGAGTCTACCGAAAAATAACGAGGGTAGAATTTAAAACGGCTTGCATAAAAACGAATAAATCTATCAGACCCCCTGAATTTCAGGGTTTAAAGCGGTTGGCAGTGGGGACAGATATGGGTGCCACGCTGGGCGACACGAATTTTTCTTAGGCTGGTTTTACAACGCGGGCAGGGTTGATTCTGTTTCCCGAACACCTGGAGATGATCAGTGTAGGCACCGGTCTGATTTTCCCCGAATGAAAAATTAATAATTGTTGTCCCGTTTAATTCAATGGCCTTCCGGAGGATGGAACGGATAGATCGGTGCAATGAGGATATTTTGTGTGGCTCAATCGCGTTAGCCGCTGAACGCGGGTGTATATTCGCCTTCCACAAGGTTTCGTCTACATAAATATTTCCGAGGCCGGCAATGAATTTCTGATCCAGTAACAGCGGTTTAACCATCCGCCCAGAGCGTGAAAAAGCCTCCCGTAGCCATTTTGATGTGAACTCCCTCGAAAGGGGTTCGATGCCAAGTTTCTTTTCTAACCAGTCCAGATTCTTGGAAAAATAAATGCGTCCGAATTTGCGGTAATCCTTAAAATACAAAGCCGCTCCATTCTGAAAAATCAACCGGGCGGTAAAATGATGTGCTTTGTCAGCTTTATCAACGCTTGCCATCAGTCGTCCGGTCATTCGAAGATGAATACTGATGTATCCCCGGTCCAGGTTCAGAACAATGAATTTCCCCCGCCGATGAACACTCTTAATCGAGTGGCCAATGAAACTATCCGGTGTTATATCCGGATCCAGAGAAATAAAAACCTTGGTATTTTGGTTGAGAGCTTCAACAGAATCAATGATTCGACCCTGTAAATATGGTTTCAGGTAGTGGACAACCGTTTCGACTTCCGGGAGCTCAGGCATGGTTCAGGAGAAATGGCGAAGCACGATTAAGGCAATTCCGGTGAAAATGACTGCATGGAAAATTTCATAAAATCCGGTTCTGCTCGGCTTTGCCAGCTGTTTATCATACCAGGAAAAAACGCCGATCACCGCTTTGAGAGCAAAAGGAAGAAAGGCAACCAGCAGAAGTTTTTCAAACGGATAGAATCGAATAAGCAGATAGAGAATAAAGTACACGCAGGCAGTATAGCCCAGGAGCGGTATTCCCCGTTTAATTTTTTCCGGAATGGAGGGTGCGGGCATACTCGGTTGGATCCGCAGCTTCAGTTTTACAAAAAAGAGACTTCCGGCAAAGTAAAGAAAATTCACCAGCCAAATGGTCCAGCCAAGGGTATTCAGTGTCCCCGTATTAAAGAGAATAATCATGGGTGCTGAGGCCGTCAGGCCAGCCACCCCGACCATCTCCACCGGCAGTGCAAGAGTACTGGTTCGAATTGCCCAAATCAGGTGAATGAACAGAAAAATGACAATTATTATACCGAAAAGAAATGCGGACCACCTCTGGAACCCTATAAACATTCCGGTAGCGAGGAGAGCGCCTATTCCTCCCAAAAGACTACTCCAGAGGAGGGCTTCCCGATCAAAGGTATTCCTTTGAATCCGCCTCCGCAGAAAGCGCTGAAACGGTTGGTATGCGAGAAAAATGAAAATGAAGGCGGTAATCAAGATCAGATCTGGCCATAAATAATGTGTATCGAGGCCCGCTGCCATGAACGCAGGGACCAGGAACATAATCCAGGCGCCGTGCTGCCGGGGCTTTGGAAAGGATTTCAAGTTAAATTTTGAAGGCATGGATTTGGTAAAAACCTAATGGATGTAATGCTGAAATTTAAGGAACGGTTCCAACAGAAATTCCGGAAAAGCTCTAATCCAACTAAATACTGTTTTCCCGTGGAGATGATCCTTTCCATTGTCGGGATGACGTCCCTATTTTCACTGAAATAAAACAGGAAAATATCGTGAATAAGTTGTTTGGACAGAATTCTATCTTTAATTTAAAATATTTCTGGGGTTGCCTCCTTCTGGGAATTGTGGGTCTCGTTCTCATAGGGCGGATGTATTTTTTCTCACCGCTCCCCGATTACAAAGGAACCCTGAATATCCCCGGGCTAAAAGATACGGTAGAGGTTTATACGGATACCTATGGCGTTCCACATGTATTTGCCCGGAATGAGGATGATCTTTTTTTTACGGCGGGGTATTTAGTGGCCCGGGAGCGCCTGTTTCAGATGTCAGTGATTGCTTCTGCTGCCCGCGGAGAGCTGGCAAAGTTGTTGGGAGACGACCTGGTCTCTCGGGATATTTATTTACGCACCTGGGGAATTCCTGCCATTTCCAGGAAAATTGCGTCTGAACTGGATTCTGCCACATCCCGGGTTTTGGAACAGTACTGTGCCGGGATTAATTATTCCATTGATGAGGTGAAGTCGGATCCGCCGGTGGAATTCAAATTGCTGGGGGTCGAGCCGATAAAGTGGACCCCTGCCGATGTGGTCGGTTATATACGGTTAATGGCCCACGATCTGCAACAATCATGGAAAGTGGAGATTGTTATGGGAGCTATGGTGGAAAAACTGGGCCGCCAAAAAGTGGATATGCTTTTTCCACAGGATGTGGATACGATCACGATTGTACCTCCCAACGCTGATTTAAGTGTGCTTTTACCTGCAATGCTTGAGCAGGAAAATGCCCTTCGGTCTCTGATGAAAATGGAGGGGACTGTCATGGGCTCCAATAATTGGATCATTTCAGGAGAACGCACCAACACGGGAAAACCAATTCTGGCCAATGACCCCCATTTAGGGTTGAGCCAGCCGGCCAAGTGGTTTGAGATGCATTTGAAAGGCGGCTCATTCAACGTGAGTGGCATTTGTCTGACCGGCGTACCCATTCCTGTTATTGGTCAGAACGATTCCTGCGCCTGGGGGTTTACAAACGTCATGATGGATGACATTGACTTTTTCGTCGAGACCATCCAACCCGGTCCGCCGGCCCGCTATTTACATGGGGACCGGTGGGAAGAGATACAGACCCGCATTGAAAAGATTCCTCTGAAATCGGATGGGGATACTACCGTTGTGATTCGGCTGACCAATCATGGTCCTGTCATTAGCGATATTCATCCCCTGCTCCGCTCTTCAAATAAGGTTGTAACAATGGCCTGGGTTGGGCACCGGGTAACGCGCGAATTACCAGGGCTGTTAAACCTGGCCCGGATTAAAAACTGGAATGATTTCAACGCTGCCTTGGATGACTTCTGGATCCCGGGGCAGAATATTATTTATGCCGATGTGCAGGGGAATATTGGGTGGAGGCCAGCCGTTCGGGTTCCCATTCGGAAAAATGGAGGCAGCCTGTTGCCCCGCCCCGGCTCTGACCCTGATTACGACTGGAAGGGATTTGTACCCTATGACCAGATGCCCTCCCTTTTTAATCCACCAGAAGGTTTTATTGCTACGGCAAATAACAAAACGATTGATGATTCTTTTCCCTACTATATTTCCAACCAATGGGCGCCTCCCAACCGCATCCAGCGCATTCGGGAAATGATCCGGAGTAAAGGTAAACTTTCTGTGGAAGATGTGAAACAAATGCAGCTGGACCAGCTGGCTACGAGGGCCCGGGAACTTACCCCCTATTTTCTCAGAGTACGGAAAGGAACAGAGACAGGGACTCTTAAAAAGGCGTTCGACTTGCTTGAAAACTGGGATTTTATTGAGAGTCCTCAATCGGGAGCCGCCCTGGTCTTTGAAGTGGCTTATAACTATCTGCTGAAGAATGTGTACGGTGACGAATTGGAAACTGTGGGGCCGGAGGCGTTAGCAGCCTTTGTGGCGCAACCGATGGTGCCCACACGAAGTTTACTCGCCATGATCCGGCAGGGAGAATCGGAATGGTTTGATGATATTAATACCCCGGAAACGGAAACACTGGACGATGTATTGTACCGCTCGATGGTTAACGCTGCCAGTGACCTTGAAATACGGGTTGGTAAGAATGTACGCTCCTGGACCTGGGGCAATGTTCATACCCTGACGTTTTACCACATTATGGGTCGTAAGAAATTTCTGGATCAGCTGTTCGGGTTTAATGTGGGACCCTTTAAGACGGGTGGATCAGATGGAACCGTTAACAAGGGTGAATATGCCCTGTTGAAAAATTATGACCAGATTGTGGGTCCTTCCATGCGCAGGATTGTTGATTTCAGCGATCTGGATAAAACCCAGTTCATTCTTCCCACCGGCCAGTCCGGATTGCCAAACAGTCCCCACTATGCGGATCAGGCTGAAATGTATTACCGGGGGGAGTATCGGACGACCCATTTCGATGAAACGTTTATTCGTCATTCCGATTCGTTCAGTCGAATGACCCTGCTGCCCGGTGAATGACACTCTTCGTTGTAATCCCGGCTGCTTTAGCTGTCGTCATCCTTGGGTACCTGTTTTCCTGGAGACCGAATAATACAGAACCTTTCTATATAAATCGTCCCCTGTGGTTTGCCCACCGGGGATTGCTACACCTGGCGCCGGAAAACACCCTGCCCTCCTACTTGACTGCCGTGAAAAAAAAGGTACCTGCGCTTGAAATGGACGTGGTCTGCACCCGGGATGGATTTGTGGTCTGTTCCCATAATTATGACCTGGAACGGGAAACCGATGGTCTTGGTTATATTTTCCAGAGAGATTACGAGTATATCCGTTCCGTCAATGCAGCCTCCAAGTGGCCAGACCGGCGGGAAGAAATACCACTTCTAAAGTTGGTTTTGGAACAGATTCCGGCACCGATTCGGATAAATATCGAGCTGAAGACAAGAAAAGTTTTTGATTTCAGAACAGCATTAAAAGCAGCCAAGATGGTGAAACAGCTAGGACTGGGCGATCGGGTGATTCTTTCCAGTTTTAACCCTTTTTCGATTGGAATGATTAAGCTGGTCTATCCCGCTCTTTTAACAGGGTACATATTTGAAACCTGGGCACATTTTTCGCTTATCCGCATTGCCCGCCCCGACTGCCTTCATCCCCGGGCGGATTTTGTGACTGACGATTTAGTGCGTTTCGCCCGGCAGCGTCACCTGAGTATTAATGTGTGGACGGTAAATACCCGGCCCGCGATGGAATGGTTATTAAGAAAAGGTGTGGACGGTATTATTACGGACCGGCCGGAGTTTAGAGATGAAATATTATCTCCCACACCAGCGAAAACTTGAGATTTAGGGTGATGATTTGGGAGTGCGATCGGAGAACAGGTAGAGGAATAAAAAATAAAAGCTGGCACAGGCAAAACAAAACCAGGCCTCAAGAGCAAAGATACGCCGAACATACATATTGGTAACCGGATCTGTACTCAGCATTCGTAATCCTGAATAAATGGCACCTACCAGGAAATTTAGATAAATGGCAGCATGGATCCAGTTGGCCCATCCATCTTTTGACTGCCGCTTTTTGATTATACCAACAACAATCAGCGCTGCGAGAAACAGGTAAAAGATAAATTTAGCGCTTTCAGCCAGAGGTGTGTAAAACTGCTGGAATTCCATGGTTCGTCTCCTGTCTTTAAATGGGCGATTAGGATTCTGTTGGTTTGAAGCAAATTTATTTTAATTTTTAAAGTTGAAACGATACCACAGGAAAACCACCGGAAGAAAAAGTATTAACATTGTGTAATACACGACCGGGTGTTCTCCCCAGGCGCCGGAAGGGAAAGTCCCTAGCCCGAACAGGATGGCCGATACCAGCGCTCCGGTCAGTACGACAGACCCTAACATTCTTTTTGGGACAGCTGTAAAGTATTGGTACACAAATACCAGTGATACGGAAGCAATTATTAGATCCAGAACTGCCATACCAACGAGGAAAGGCTCTACCTGTGGAGACCAGCCCGCCGGTGGTCCGGGAGCGGGAAAACCAACAGATCCTGTTTTAAGATAAAGGTATCCCGCAACAATGAGAACAACAATGTGAGCAGACTGGATCAGGCCGTACCAGAAAATCAAATAGGACATCTGTTTTCCGCGCCTCACAACAGAAACGATCAATGTCTTTGTTGGGCTCGATACAGGTAGTGACCGAACAGGGTTAAACCAAAGATTAGTCCTCCCGCCAGCAATTCCCAGGGGTAAGGGGCCGGTGCCAGATTTTGAGTGACCCTGTTTCCGGGAATGAGGAAGGATATGACAATTACAATCATGGCAAAAAGTTCACATAACCAGAGCCAGAAAGGTGGCCGGAGGTCAAAGCCTTTCGAAGTAAAGACGAGTCCCAAGGCGCCTGCTGCGATCAGGAAAACGGAGACCAGCACCGGTGCCCATACGGGCCCGATCCATACCACCGGGATTAGAAAAAGAACATCCCAGGTTGTAAAACGCTCTGGCCAGTGAATCAGGATTTTTAAGAACAGGTAATAGAAGATATCCCAGATGCCAAACAGGATCATGAATACGGCCAGTTTTTCAGTAAAGCGATTCCGGATTAATTCTGCCACGGCCCACATAATGATTAAGGTAGCCAGCTCCCGCATTATTTCCACGCTGACAAACAACCCGTCGACGGGAAGGGGCGGGAAAGAGAAATGCTCCGGGAAATAGATTTTCCGCAGGTACACCACAACAGCTGCCTCAATCGCCGCAAAAGCAATTCCCCAGATTGTGAGCCAGGTGAATTGTTTTTTTAATGGTTGCATGAGAATAGATGGGAATGATTAATGCTTAAAACACCGGATACCTGTAAAAACCATGGCAATTCCCAATTCATCACAAGCTTCAATAATATCCCCATCCCTGATGGAACCTCCCGGTTGAATAATGGCCCGGATACCCGTATTCGCTAATAGATCGATATTATCCCTGAAAGGGAAAAAAGCATCCGAGGCCAGCACGGCACCTTCCGTCAGTTGAGCCGCTTTTTTTAATGCAATTTCAACGGCCCCGACCCGGCTGGGTTGACCGGCACCGATTCCTGTTGTTCGGTTTCCTCTGGCAATTACGATTCCATTGGATTTGACGTGTTTTAGGACTTTCCAGGCAAACAGAAGTGAATGAATGTCGGTTGCAGAAGGATGTTTCCGGGTTACGGTTTTCAGCATTGTTTTTGTTAGCCGGTGGTTATCTTTGTCCTGAACGAGGACACCGCCGGTAATCTGCCGTAGCACCGTTTCAGGTTTTAAAGGTTTTACATCACCCATTTCAATTAATCGCAGATTTTTTTTCTTTGCCAGAATTTCCAGAGCCCCCGGGTCAAAAGAGGGAGCTAGTACCACCTCGACAAAAACACGCTTAATTTCTTTAGCCACTGATTCGGAACACGGTCTGTTCAAAGCGATGATGCCCCCAAAAGCAGACTGACGGTCCGCTTCAAAAGCATCCCGGTAAGCCTCCAGCAATGTTTTACCAGAGGCGACTCCACAGGGGTTCGCGTGTTTCACCACGACACAGGTGATTTCATCAAATTCCTGGAGACAGGTCCAGGCCGCATTTGCATCCATCAGGTTGTTATAGGATAATTGTTTGCCCTGGATAACAGTGCTGTTTAACAGGCCTGGCGGTGCATTTCCGGCTTCGCGGTAGACAGCTGCCGATTGGTGAGGGTTTTCGCCGTAGCGGAGGTCATAGACCTTTTCAAACGTACGATTCAGAACGTTCGGATAAGATTCGGTTTGCAGATATTGGTGAATCAGGCTCTCGTAGCGCGCTGTGTATCCAAAGGCTTTGGCGGCCATTTTTCTGCGGGTTTCAAATGTGAAACCACCCTGTTGTCTTATTTCATCCAGAACAGAGGTGTAATCTTCCGGATCCACCACTACACCTACCCACCCGCTGTTTTTAGCAGCACTCCGAATCATTGTTGGTCCCCCAATATCAATGTTTTCCAGCGCAACCGCCAGACTAACATTCTCCCCGGCAATGGTTTCTGCAAAGGGGTAAAGGTTACAAACGACTAAATCAATCCACTGGATCCCATTGTTTTTAGCATCGTCCTGGTGTTTATCCCGCAAACCAAGGATTCCCCCTTCGATTCGTGGGTGCAGAGTTTTTACGCGCCCGTCCATAATTTCCGGAAAACCGGTAAGATCGGAGACTTCTGTAACGGGAACCTGAGCCGATTTCAAAGCGGCGGCTGTCCCTCCGGTTGAGATGATTTGAACCCCCAAAGAGTGGAGTGATTGGGCAAAATCCACTATTCCCGTTTTGTCGAAAACGGAGATGAGTGCGCGGCGAATTGTCGTTAAGTTTTTATTTAAGGGAAGGTTGACAAGCATGGTGGTTTGTTTTTCAGAGTTTCAATTTATCGAGAGGAACGATGGGTTCAAAACCGATGGACCAGCGAAGGTCCGTATTATATTAGGATAATTTAGCATAATTGATATCCACCGAAACAGGCTTTCGGGCTCAGTTTAATAGATTTGCGACCTTAACGGACCTCTTCTGCAGCATTCAATTATCCAGGAATAAACAGGTACTGTTTAATGAGAATAAAATTATTGTTTTAGGCATTTGCCAGGATTTTGATCGCTTCGATGAACGCTGCTCCCTCCAGCGCCTGAACTTTTTGTTTTAATGTTTCTGCCGTATCCCCCGGTTCAACGGCACACCGTTTCTGAATGAGGATTGGTCCGTGATCCACCTCTTCGGTCACAAAGTGAATCGTACAACCGGTTTCGGGATCACCATTTTTTAAAACCTCGGCATGGACGTTCAGGTCCATGCCTCCTGCGTACTTGGGTAATAGGGAAGGGTGAACATTTAGAATTTTTCCCTGCCATTCCCGGCAGAACGCCCCTGAAAGAATACGCATGAAACCAATGAGTAGGATTAAATCCACGCTGTATTGTTTGAATACCTCCGTCAGTTCCTGGTCAAATGTTTCCCGTGTCTTTCCTTTATGAGAGATAAAATAAGCGGGCACATGATGGTTTTTAGCCCGCTCCAAAATATAGGCCGTTTCCCGGTTGGAGATGACCACCGCCACTTCCGCGTTCAATTCTTCCCGTTGAATCGCATTCAGAATGGCCTCTAAATCGGTGCCTTTGGTGGAACCGAGAATACCGAGCTTAATTGTACTAGCCACGCTGGTTTTGACCCCCAACCGAGTTTACGTTCCTCTCAGGCGCGCCATATGGGCGACCCTTTTCTGGATTAGGGTTTCCGTTCCAATATCTTTCCGGTGAAAGAGGGGTCCTTTAACGGCAGAAATTTCTTTTTCTGCCATTTCTTCCGCTTCTTTCAGGGTATCTGCAATGCCAACGTAAGCCACCGTTCGGGACCCAGCCTCTAACAGTTGTCCGCCCTCCTCGGCATTGACAGAGGCGTAGTACAGGTTTTCTGGCTTACGGACGCCGGACACATCGATGGGCTGTCCCTTTACGGGATTGTCCGGGTAACCCTCCGGAACAGCATACTTGCAGACCGTCGCTTTGGGCTGAACTTTAATCTGGTGCTGGTTCAAATGGCCCCCGATCGCCGCCGAAACCAATTCCAGTAAATCAGACTCCAGCACAGCAAGAACATTCATTGCTTCTGGGTCTCCGAGCCGGGCATTGTATTCGATCAGTTTAATTCCTCCAGCAGTCACCATAAAACCGCCATAAAGTACACCAACATATTTGGAACCACATTCTTGATTAAGCGCCTGAATAATATCCTGATTGATTTGTTTAGCAGCTTCAACGTCCTTTAGCTGCAGAAATGGAAGCAGTCCATCGGCCATCGAATAAGAGCCCATCCCTCCCGTATTGGGTCCTCGGTCTCCTTCTAATGCTCGTTTATGGTCCTGCACCGGGGGAAAATGTAAAAGGTGCTCTCCATCACTGAGACTCATGAGTGAAAATTCTTCTCCCTCCAGCTTTTCCTCAATCAGGAAAGTGCCGCCCCGATCAAGGAGTGATTGACAATATTCAATTGCTTCTGTGTGTGAGTGAAGGTGGTCTCCCGAAACGCGCACCCCTTTTCCACCCATGAGCCCATCGAACTTGACAACATATTGATTACCGAGCTCAGACAGAAAAGACTCGACCCCAGAAAGAGTTTCAAATCGTTTGTAAACCGGTAGTCCGGGAATGTGGTATTTTGTCATCAAATCACGGGCAAAGCCTTTACTGGTTTCCACCTGGGCAAGGGCTTGTCTAAGACCGAAGCAGGGAATTTCAAAGTCCCAGAGCTGATCTGCCACCCCCGCCTCCAGGGGTGCCTCCGGACCGATGATTACCAGATCAACCGAGTGTCGTCGGGCAAAATCACCAATTGCGTTGGCGTCTGTAAGGGATCCCACCGCCATCATGGAGCAAAGCTTTCGGATGCCGGGATTCCAGTTGGAACCGTAACATAGCAATTCTGTGAGCCGGGGTGATTTTTTCAGGGCTCGGGCCAAGGCATGCTCCCGGGCGCCGGAACCAATGAGCAGGACCCTCATGCCGATCGTTCCTCTTTACGGAGCCGTTCCAACTCCTTCATTTTATCTGCTGTAACGCCGCGGGTAATGTACTCCCCATTCAGACAGGCCATGCAGGGGCGGTCAATATGGTGGTCTCCTTTCCGGGTCACTGCTTCCACCAGGTCATCTGTCTCCTGATACAGAAGAATATCTGCACCAATGTACTGGCGAATTGCCTCCACATTCTGATTGCCGGCAATCAACTCTTCCCGGGTGGGCATATCCACACCATAGAAACACGGAGAGGTCACAGGGGGACAGGCGCTTACGAAATATACTTCCCTGGCCCCGAAATCCCGGATCATTCTCACGATTTCACGGCTGGTGTTGCCGCGGACAATACTGTCATCCACAATCATGACTTTTTTATCCCGGATTTCAAACTCCTGTGGCACCAGTTTGTAATGAATGGACTGTTTACGGATTTTCTGGCCCGGCATTATGAAGGTCCGACCGATAAAGGGATTTTTGTACAGCCCTTCGGAATAGCGCACATCCAGTTCATGGGCCAGAGAAAGGGCAGCCGTATTGGCTGTACTGGGTGCCGGAATAACAATATCCGGTATAATATCCGGGTAATTCTGTTTCCATTTATTCGCCAGATTTTGCCCCATCCGCAACCGCGACCGATAGACGCTCACATCATTCAGCGTCGCATCCGGGCGGGCGAAATAGACGTATTCAAAAATACAGGGGTTAAAAGCTTCTTTCTTCAGCCGTTTACTAAAATACTTACCCTGTTCATCAATATAAATCAACTCTCCGGGTAGAACATTTCCCTCAGGAGTGTACCCCAGGGAATAAAACATGGTATTTTCGGAGGCGAAAATGTAATCCACCGTTCCGTGACCATTGGAGCGTACCCCCTTCACCAGCGGGCGGATGCCGTGGGGATCCCGGAAGACAACCAGCCCCCGCCCAATAATCAGACTAACAACGGAGTAAGCCCCCTGAACCTGGTTGAAAATTGAACCGACAGCGGTGCATAAAAGATCAAAAAAGGCTTCGCTGCTATCGGGAGACGTGGGTGTGTGGAGGCAATCGGCAAACAGGTGCAGCAACACTTCCGTATCACTGGTGGTGTTCAGGTAACGGCTGTCCCGGTTGGTAATATTTTCAGCCAACTCGGTGTAATTGGTCAGGTTACCATTGTGCGCCAGGGCGATCCCATAGGGCACTGAGGTCCAGAAAGGCTGGATTTCTCCGTGACCAAAGCCGCCGTGGGTAGGATACCGGGTGTGGGCAATACCGATATTCCCCTTCAGTAGGGCGATTTTTTCCTCCGTAAAGATATCCCGCACCAGGCCAAGACCTTTTTCCTTGTGCATTCGCTGTCTGTAGGTGGTGATACCAGCAGCGTCCTGACCTCGATGTTGAAGGTGGATCAGACATTCGTACAATTCACCGGCCACTGGACTGTTGGAGAAAATACCAGCTAAACCGCACATTTTATGATTTCCTCGCTAGATAGGGGGCAAGCCCGGTGTAATCTGCCGGTGTCAATGAAAGCAGTTTCTGCTTTTCATTCTCGGGAATATCCAGGTCCGTAATGAATTTTTCCAGATGAGACTTGGTGATCGTTTCTCCGCGACTGAAGTCTTTAAGCCGTTCATAGGCGCTGCTCTGTCCGTGCTTCCGTAGAATGGTCTGAACGGCCTCCGCCAGAACCTCCCAGTGTTGATCAAGCTCTTCTGCCATAGCCTGTTCATTGACCGTGATTCGTGAAAGACCATTTAATAAACTTTCCAGTGCCAGGAGCCCGTGTCCCATGGCCGTTCCCTGATTGCGCTTGACGGTGCTGCCGGACAGATCCCGCTGGAGTCGGGATATGGGCAGGGTGGCCGCCAGTTCATTCAGGAGGGCATTGGCTAACTGTAAATTTCCTTCTGCATTTTCAAAATAAATCGGATTCACTTTATGGGGCATGGTCGAAGAACCCACTTCGCCGGCTTTTTTCTCCTGTAGCAGTAATCCGCGACTGAGGTAAAACCAGATGTCCCGACAAAGATCAATCAGAATAGTGTGAATCCGCATGAGAGTGTGGTAGCTCTCGGCGGCGGAGTCATTGGGCTCTATCTGGGTGGTGACAGAGGCCGGCTCCAACCCAAGGCGGGTAATAAACGCTTTGGAGAACTGAACCCAGTCCACATTAGGATAGGCAATAGTATGGGCCGCCCAGGTACCGGTGGCACCGTTCAACTTCCCGGTCAAGCGGTGGTTTTTCAAAGCGGTGTATTGGCGTTTCAACCGGTGATAAAAAACATTCATTTCCTTACCGAAAGTGGTGGGTGTGGCCGGTTGACCGTGGGTCAGGGCCAAAAGAGGTACATCGGCATGGTTGTGAGCCCATTGTTCCAGCTTTTTCAGCAGTAGCAGCAGTTTTGGAAGGTAAACCGCCTTGAGCGCGTCCCGCCATATGAGAGTATACGCCAGGTTATTGACATCCTCGGAAGTCAGGGCAAAGTGAATCCAGGGCAGGACGGATTTGGGTACCGTTGATTCCATTCGCGAGCGTAAAAAATATTCCACCGCCTTTACGTCATGGCGTGTGTCTGCTTCAATTTGCTTGATTTCAAGGGCATCCTCTGTTGTAAAGGATTCGTATATGGTACGAAGATTGGTCTTTTCCTCCGGTGAAAACGGGGTCAAATCGGTAAGGTGATCGATTTCGGCAAGGGCGATTAGATATTCTATTTCAATTTTAATTCGATATTGGAACAGAGCCCTTTCTGAGAAAGATCTAGCTAGCACCTCCAACTTATCAGCGTATCGGCCATCCAAAGGAGAAAGGCAATTTATTGCGCTGGATTGATTCGCCATCCGTCAGGCCTTACTTCTCACAGAAACGGAAGATTCGTTTTACTGCCAGAGCACAATTTTTAGGATCCAGAACCGTTAGAACGGGCGTCTGGCTGGGCATCTGGAGGGTGGATTGAATATTGACGAGCATATCCAGCTTATCCTTGAAAGGAGGGCATGCCAGAGTTGGGAAAGAACAATTGGCTGCAACAAATCCACTTAAGGCATTGCTGCGTCCGGCGACCGTAATGAAAACAAGTGCAGGTTCCTTTTCATAGGCTGTCAGAATTTCCAGCACTTTCCCGGGTTCTTTGTGGGCAGAGGCCACGTGTTCTTCCCAGGGAATATCGAGACGATCCAGTTCCCGGGTGATTTTTCGAACGTGGTCGGCATCGCTTGTGGATCCACTGATGATGACTGCTTTCACGGTTTTCTGGTTATCCTGTTATCTTGAATTGTGGTTCAAATTCTAATGCGTCTGCCTGGTTTGAAAATATGAATCCACATTCTTCCGGATTCGTTCTCCAACGGGGATAGTTGTATCGGGAAAGGGAAAGGGTTTTCCGGTGATGGATTCGTAAAGCTGGATGTAGCGTCGGGACAGTTCAACCACCAAATCTTCCGGTGCTGGGGGCAATTCCGGATCATTGTAGGGGTCACAGTGATCTATGTACCAGAGCCGGAGGAATTCTTTGTCGATGCTTTCAGGTTCCTGCCCCTGTTCAAAACGGTCATGATAAGAGGCGGCCATCCAATAGCGGCTCGAATCAGGTGTGTGAAGTTCATCCACCACCATAGTTTCACCCCTGGAGTCGTAGCCCATTTCATATTTGGTATCCACTAGGATCAGACCGTTCTCACGAGCCTTTTCCTGACCAAACTCGAATAGAGTCATTGCCATCTGACTGCAAAGATCCCATTCTTCCTGCCGCATTAAGCCGGTGGAGACGATTTCCTCCGGACTCACGGGTCGATCGTGATGAACCTCTTTAGTGGTTGGGGTCAGGATTGGTTTTTCCAGTTGCTGGTTTTTTACCAGGCCTTCCGGGAGTGTATTACCACAATATTCGCGGTGTCCCTGATTGTAAACGGTCCACAGGGAGGTGCTGGTGCTGCCGGTGATGTAACCGCGCACAACAAATTCTACAGGGAAGATGGTACATTTTCTGGCAACGGTAACATTGGGGTCAGGTACCGATAAAAGGTGGTTGGGTACCTTGTCAGCCGTTTGTTCAAACCACCAGGCGCTGGTAAGGTTCAATACCTGTCCCTTAAAGGGGACGGAGGTCAACACCCGGTCAAAGGCACTCTGGCGATCAGTGGTAATCAGGATCAGCAAATCATCGTACTCGAATCGTTCCCGCACCTTTCCTGAAAATTGTTTTCCTCCCGGTAAACTGATTTCCGTTAAACAATTGTTTAGCGCCGAACGAATACGATCATTGTAATCCGTGGTAGGCATAACACTCCTGGGAAAAAGGATTGAACAGGATTTTAGTTTCTAAAACCTGTTGAATTATGGGTTCGAAATTAGGTTGGTGTGCTTTGATAGTCCACAACACACCCCGCTTGATTGAAGTAATACCGCTGATTCCGAAGGTGTGGGTCAACAATTCCTGTTTTCGCCGCCCGATCATATCATCTGAATTGCGCACCAGAAAAGAAGCGTCAAAGGATTCGGTTTCCGGCTGTGTCACGTACTCTTTATTGATATTCACCAGTTCACCGGATTCCATTAACGCTTTTTCCAGCGCTTCCACCTCGCCTCGGCTGGTTCCAATCTCCCAGTGGATGAAACGGTGGACAGCGGCAGGAATACCCAGGTGCTCAAGTGTACTGTTTACAGAAACGGCTGTATTATCAGTGATAATTTGCTGTACCACCCACTCCAGAGTTGATGGTTCCCGCTCATACGGAATTACCTTTTTTTCAAGGGGACGAAAATCGAGCGATTTGGATTTTATCGGTTTTTTCTTTTGAATGTAGTTTCGCATGGAAATAAAAATAGCGTCTCCTGCAGGAGTGCGTTCCGGGTGAGGCATCAGCGCCATAACATTACCGGAAGGATTGGATACCGCCGCCAGGTTGTAAACCGAACCGTTTGGGTTGGTTGGAAATTCCGGAAAGATATTGCCGTCATCATCACAATAACGGAATACAGCCTGGTCATTATTAATCAGCAGACGAAGCAATTCTTCAGGAATAACGAAGCGCCCCTCTCCATGGGCCGCTGGAATTTTTATCCAGTCGCCTTTTTTAAGTTCACTCGTAAAAGCACAGGCCTCCGGCGGGACGGCACTCTGAATATTAACCCAGGCGTTGTAGTACCCTACTCCTACCACATGTCCCCCCTGGGTGCGCTTATTTTCTGTCAGGGCCATGCCCAGTTGATAATGGTTTAAGCCCGGAACTAAACCTGATTCCACCAGTATCTGGGCACCGTTGCAGATTCCCAGAACCGGTTTCCCTTTTTCGCTCTCTGTTTTGATCTGATCCATGATGGGGTCCAGGGATGCCAGTACACCTGCCCGGGACCGATCCTCATAGGAGAATCCACCTGTAAGAATAAAGCCATCAAATTTGGAGAGTTCTCCAGCGGGATTATTCCAGAAAAATTCGCAGGGTGTTAACCCACACCGCTCCAGGGCCATGCACGTTTCACGCTCCGTATTGGATCCGGGGAACTGGACGACAGCAATCCTGATTTCACGCATGGAGCAACGTCACTCAAAAACAATGGTACCAGGCCCGTCAACGACATACCCGATGTTATAGATTTCCATCTCACCCTCCAGCCGGGCGCGAATATCCGTTTCTGCGTCAGGACCTACAATCAGAACCATCCCAATCCCCATGTTGAATACGCGGTACATTTCTTCTGTTTTAACTTTACCCAGCTTTTGGAGTGTTTTAAAGATCGGAGGTACGGGCCAATTTTTTGGATTGAGAATCACGGAGCAATTGGAGGGTAGAACTCTGGGAATGTTTTCAGTGAGACCCCCTCCGGTGATATGGGCAATTCCCCGGATATTAATGTCCGTATCCAGCAGGGGTAAAAGAATATTCGTGTAATTAATATGTGGGGCTAAAAGAATGTCTCCCAGGGATGCTTCCAGTCCCGGTAGTTGAGTATCAACGGTGTAATGATTGTCCTTGAATAGAATTTTCCGGGCTAGGGAATAACCATTGGTATGGAGGCCGCTGGAGGGAAGACCAAGTACCAGATCCCCCTTCTGAATAGATTGGCCTGTAATGATTTTATCTCGTTCTACCAGTCCAGTGACAACACCAACCAGATCCTGTTCTCCCGGCAGGTATGTATCGGGCATTTCGGCGGTTTCGCCGCCTACCAATGATACACCACAGTTTTTGCAGGCCAGGGCGATGCCCCCAACAATTTCTTCAATAACCGATGGTATGAGCAGATCATTGGCAATGTAATCCAGGAATGTTACGGGGCGGGCTCCCAGGGTTAAAATATCGTTGACACAGGCACTGACCAGATCGACACCGATGGTGTCGTAACGTCCAACCATTCGGGCAAGAATCATCTTAGTCCCCACCCCATCCATGCTTTGGACAAGGACAGGGTTCTGGTACTGCTTCAATTCAGAACCGAGATCATACAGGGACCCAAAGCTGCCCAACCCGGTTAGAACCGCTGGTGAGAATGTTCCCTGGACAATCCTTTTTATCCGGCGTACCGATTCATTGCCTGCATCAATATTGACGCCGGCTGATTTATAGTCCGATTTGGTCATGGATGTTTCACCCTAGGTTAGTTTCAATCGTAGCCCGTTTGTCCACGCCTCCTTGGCTTTCCGAATAGGGATGTGTATCACTTCATTTAGGTTGAGGACCTGGTGATCGGTCGTCTGACCTATGATTTCGAACTCCGTCTCGAACCGATGAAAAATGCGCCTCACCTCTGGTATTTTCTCCGGCATAACCTCCATCAGGAAACCACCCGTTTCTGAAAACAGTTGCTTATCCATCCGAAGAGAGGATTGAATCATTACTTCACACCCGATTCCGTTTTTAAAGCTCATTTCGGCCAGCGCCACAGCTAGGCCACCATCAGAAATATCGTGGCAGGAAAGAATGAGTCCCCGATGAATGGTTTCTACCACGGCCCAAAGTTGTTGCCGCGTTTCTTTTAGATCGGGTTTCGGCAATTTTGATCCTAGGATGTTGGAAAGGGCGTAATAAGCACTTCCACCACATTCATCTTTTCTTGGGCCAACCAGCAGAAGAGATGATCCATCCCGTTGGAAATTCATGGTTACCGCTTTCCGGGCGTCGTCCAGTTTCCCAATACAGCAAATGATAGGGCTGGGAGGTATGGCGCCGTTTTTAGTCTCGTTATAGAAGCTAACGTTTCCTGCCACTATTGGAGTCGGGGAATCGGGAAAATCTTTTAGTGTTATGGTCTGGCAGGCTTCAGCGACGCCTCGAACCGATTGTACAAATTCCCACATCTGGTGTTCCTTTTCCGGGTTGCCAAAACAGAGACAATCGGAAATCGCCCAGGGTGTGGCACCGACAGCAACCACATTGCGCATGGATTCGATCACTGCGTTCACTCCGCACCAGTAAGGATCAATCCGGCCGTAGCGGGGATTATGGTCCGTCGCCAGGGCAATGCCGGTATGGCGGATTTCCTCCGGATATTTCGGGGAATTAAACGGTGTCAGAATTCCTGCATCCGCCTCACCCGGCTCCACGAGTGTCCGGCCCTGCACCTGTTTGTCGTAGGTTTCAAATATAGGTTCACGGGAGGCAATATTTTCGTGGGAGAGGAGCTGTAATAAAACCTGATTATAGTCTTCCGGTTTTGGAATTTCAGGCTCCTGCCCTGCTGGTTTTTTGGGGCTTGTGGGACGGTTGTAGGAAAAACCGCGGGTGACATACTTGGCGGGGGCATGGACAATTTCCTCACCACCGGCCTTGACAATGTACTGACCGTCAGAACGGATTTTTCCAATGACAGTGGCTTTGGCCCCGGGGGATACACCGGGGAGATCAAATGTTTTATTGTAATGGTCGACAATCAGGTTGGTGATTTCTTCAGGGGCTACCCACATAAATCGTTCCTGGGTTTCGGAACAAAGGTAAATGGAGGGGTGCAGATTCTCCATGCCTTTATGAACCTGGTCCAGCCAGACTTCACAACCATAACCGGCCGATTCGGCCAATTCAACACTGGCACAGGCAACGCCACCGGCCCCGAGATCTTTGAAACCTACCCGATTTAACCAGCCCCGCTCCTTTAGGATATCCATGAGAGTATAGCTGGCTTTTAAGAGATGCCTTTCCAGAAAGGCGTTGGGTTCCTGAACCGCTCCTTTGTTTTGTTCTTTTTGTTCTTCCTCCAGTTCCAGGGATGCAAAACTGGCACCGCCGAAACCACTGTTGTCTGTTGGTTTGCCCACCAGGATTAAATTGTAGTTTTCTCCTCCGGCAGGTACGGAGGAATGGATCAGATCATGTTCGTTTAATATGCCGACTGTTACAACCGTCACCAGGCAGTTGTCATTATAACCACTGTCGTAATAAACATCACCACCTAAATTGGGAATTCCCAGCGGATTCCCGTAGTCGGCAATTCCGGCCACGACACCTTCATGGATCCACTTGGTTCGGTGGGAATCAATATCCCCAAACCGGAAGGAATCGGTGACGGCCACCACCTGGGCCCCCATGCACAGGACATCGCGGACGTTACCTCCCACCCCGGTGGCAGCTCCTTCATAGGGAACGATCTGACTGGGATGGTTGTGTGACTCATGACTGATGGCAATACACCACCGATCCCCCTGATTATCCGTGGCCACGGCAACGATTCCCGCATCTTCCTTGGCCCCCAGAATCACGTTTGGTCCTTCGGTGACGAATTGCTTGAGGTGGTTTCGGCTGCTTTTGTAGGAACAGTGTTCTGACCCCTCGATTGAAAATAAGACCAGCTCTGCCAGTGTGGGACTCCGACCAAGCCACTCCATTTGAATTTTTAATACCTCCTCCGGCGTAAGGGGAATCTTCAGTTCGGTAAGAAGTGCCCTGATTTCCTTTTCAGTAAGGGAACGGAAATCATATGTTTCATTAGAAAGTGACATGAATACCGGAAGGAATTTAGAAGATTGGCCTTGTGGTGGAGAAGATCACTTATCTCAGGAGGGTCTGATGCCTTTTGGGTCCCATCGAAATGATCGTAACCGGGCACTGGACCCTTTCTTCAATAAAATGGATATAGTGACGCAGATTTGAAGGAAGATCGGAAAAGCTTTTCTCGTGCAAATCTTCGTCTAAGTGACCCCAGCCGGGAAGTATTTTGTAAACGGGCTTTGCCTGACGGTAGGCAGATAAACTGGCCGGCATTTCCTTGATTTCATCATGGTTCACCTTATAGGAAACACAAACGGGGATTTCATTGAATTCACTCATAATGTCCAGTTTTGTAAGGGCAATTTCAGTAAGTCCGTGGACCCGCACGGCCTGCCGGAGCTGGACCAGATCCAACCAGCCCACACGGCGAGGGCGACCAGTGGTAGTTCCATACTCGTGGCCCTTGTCCCGCAGCTTTTTGGCCGAAGATTCCGGCAGTTCGGTTGGAAAGGGGCTGATCCCAACCCGGGAAACATATGCTTTTGCGACACCGATAACGCGCCCTAAATGCCGGATTCCGACTCCTGAACCGGCGGAAATATTTCCGGCCACCGTGTTGCTGCTGGTTGTGTGGGGATAAATACCGTGATCCACATCCAGGCTGGTGCCCTGGGCCCCTTCGAATAAGATGGACTTCCCATCCTTTAAGGCACGATACAATAGAATTGAAACATCAGCGATATAGGGTTTGAGTTTCTGTCCGAAGTTTAAATACTCATGAAGAATTTCATCCAGACTCTGGTCCAGAGAAGCGCCCAGGACTTGAGTCAGTATTTGCTGGTTAAAGCGATAGGCCTTTTCCAGTTTTTCCTGCAGGATGGATGCATCGAGTAAATCAATCATTCGTATTCCCTGGCGATACATTTTATCGGCGTAGACCGGAGCAATCCCCCGTTTCGTACTGCCGGCAGCCAGGGATCCCTGATGATTCGTTAAAGCTTCATCCATGGCAATATGGTAGGGCATAATGACATGGGCGCGATCGCTGATTTTGAGATTGGGTTCGATCTTGCGGTTACGCAAATAACGGATTTCTTCCAGCAGGGCCGCGGGATTAATTACAACGCCATTACCAATAATACTAACGGGGTGGGGATAAAGGACACCGGAAGGGATCAGGTGGAGCTTATAGGTTTCTTCCCCAACGATTACCGTATGGCCCGCATTGTTCCCGCCATGAAAACGGACTACGTAGTCGGAACCATCAGCAAAGAAATCGGTAATTTTCCCTTTGCCTTCATCGCCCCATTGGGCACCTACAATTGCGGTGACGTTGGGCTGCGTGTGGCTCACGAAGATAAAAGTTGCTGGCTGGCCTTTGGTATGTGGATAAACCTGTGAAACACAAATTATTGCCCTGGAAGGTTACGAATTATCGCATGAATTAATAAACAAAAAACATATCAGTTTTCCGATTAAAATGGGTTGATGAGAGCCAGGCGGAAATACTGGTCGGGAGTTTTATTTTTTTGCCAGTCGGTCGTTAACTGGGCAGTACCGTAGGAGAGAGTTAAAATCTGCAGCGATAGCCGAATTTCCGCCCCTGCAGTGAAAACCCAGTCCTGTTTTTCTTTTCCTGAATACCAGGCGTTTCCGAAATCGGAAATCAGCGCCGCAGATACGACTTTAGGAACCAATGGAAGTCGATACTCTATTGAACCAAACAGCAGTCGATTACCCAATCGATAACCGTCCCATCCCCGGGGATTGTTGTTTTCAGGAAGGGCGTCAGAAATGGAAGGCAAGGGGGTATTCAGATAAATCGGGAAATCCTCCGTAAAACCAATGTAATCTTGAGCCGGCGGCGATCCAAACTGGCTGACCGTTTTCAAACGAAGGTACAGGGCGGTTTTTTCAATCGGGATATTGATAAAGGCATCTGTAATAAGGCGCCGATAATTAAAATTTCCAAAGAGGTTTGCGTTAGCGTAGTCAAAACGCCCATAGATGCCGTAACCCTGGGTAGGGTGAAGTAAGTTCCACTTATGGGGTCGCCGGGCAGACCATTGGTAGCTTAGCGATAATAAACCTTCTTTCCCCTTGTCAGGGACGGGGAGATGCTGGAAGTTGGCCGGATCGCGGTCAATCCATGACCCTGTCTTCCTGTCAATACTGTCTGCTACAACCGGATTGTGGTCGTACAGTGTAACAGAGAGGGTGATCTGATGATCGGCGTATAAATTATTCCCCCGGTTAAAGGGCAGGATGGTGGAGATAATGGCACCATTTTTTTGATCCCAAAGACCGTATTTACTCTTGTCATACGGGCGGTAGGATCCATAAATATTATAGAAAAGACCCACCCCCCACAGCGGTCCGTGTTGAGCATCGGTGTAGTTGATAAGCCCGCCGGATTGTCCCGGATCCGCTGGATTGAAGATGCCAGCAAAACTGATGATGTTCCGACCCATGGCATCGCTCCACTGGGTAAAACCGAAAGGTTCCGATGAAGGTATCACCAGGGACGTGACATGTTTAATGTGGTGGGTAAAGCGGTAGGGTTCCTTTTTTAGGATTACTGGTTCTTTGCTGGGATCGATGTGGGTCAATGGGTATTTCGGGCCGGCTTCTCTCCACGAGGTGTACGTTTTGCGGAATGAAGGTGGTTTCGGTACGATGGATTTACGGGGGTTCACCTTCAAGACGCGGACGGTATCAACATCTGCAAGGGTGGTGGCAAATAACACAGTATCTTTCGGGACCCACTGGGTGGACCAGATAGCATCTCCCACATCCGTCACCTGATATTTATCTCCGGTGCTCACATCAAGCGTGTAAAGATTTGGTGTCCCTCCGGCATGGGAAGTATAGGTGATGGTCCGGCCATCCGGATTCCAAACCGGTCGGTAGTCCACTGCCGGGTTATGGGTAAGGCGTTTAATGGCTTGACTCGGAATATCCATGAGGTAAAGATCCATGTTTCCCTCCGGGCCGGCCATGGCAAATACGATTTTTTTGCCGTCGGGAGACCAGGCAGGGTTCACAATTTGTGTATCATCTGTGTAATGTGTCAGCGCCTCCAATGAATCGCCATTCGCTTTGATGGTAAACAGGTTGGAAACATTATTTTGGTGAGCCACAAAAAGAATTCGATCTCCAGTCGGGGACCAATCCGGGTAGCTGGCCCTGAGGGAATGAGTCAGCCAGAACCCTTTTTTCTTCTCCAGGTTGTAAATACGGAGATCCCAGACAAGGGACTGCTGTTGGCCGAAATGATATTTCGTGTAAACCAGGTGTTTACCGTTGGGATCCCAGGAAATACCGGGGTGGAATTGCCCGAAATCGATGAGATCCTTTTTCCAGATGGGTTTAAGTGATCTGGCGTTTTTCTTTGACGTATCCTGTTTTGTTTTCAGGAATTTGGCTAAAAACGATTTGTAGTGTTTCCTCTGTTCCAGCTTTTTTTGACGTTTATTTTCTTTCGTTGTGTCGCGGACAGCAATCAGGAAGGATGCATCCAGCTGATCTTCATCGTCTTGGCCGATCAGAGCAATTTTGGAGCTGTCGGGGGCAAAGCGGAATCCGCGGAGCTTTTTAATGGGCAGGGTAACAACCTTTCCCACCTCCTCCAGAGCCTCTTTCTGGGATCGATAACCGTAGTAGTAGGTATTCA
>CAZIIM010000002.1:62329-77700 GCA_964539305.1 uncultured bacterium
CCCACCTCCTCCAGAGCCTCTTTCTGGGATCGATAACCGTAGTAGTAGGTATTCATATGGCGCCGCCAGTTCTCATTAAACTGCTTCAGGGAAATGTCGGTCGCTTTTTTAAAACCTTTTTTAAAATTCAATAATTTGAATGCGTTTCTATATTGCAGCGCCTGAACGATGGTGGAATCACCAAAACGGTCCGACCAGTAAAGTAGTTTTGAAAAACCGTCATGGTGGGGATCCATTTTATTCAGTTCATTTTTCAGGACGTGGGTTTTATGAGAAATATCTGCTCGGTAAGGACGCCACCGCTCCGTTTCATACTCTGCTAACCCCTCAACAACCCATCCGGGTATTCCAGACAGGAGGTAAGCCCAGGGCTGGGGCATCCAGGTACGGATACGGTGGAAAAAGAAAATATGTTGAAGTTCGTGGGACACGACCTGGAATAACCATTTTTTGTCTTCAAGCCAAATCGCCGCATCATTCTGGTCCACCCAGATAAAGGTTGTGTAGGTCCAGAGGGCAAACCCATTCATGATTTCATCCTCGCTGGTAAAAATGATATCGATCGTTGGAATTGAATCCAGCTCCATCTGTTTAAGGAGGATGGGGTACACCTGTTCTGCCAGGGAAGCCCCTTTTACGGCAATGGAATCCAGACCCTGGTGGTAATGAATATTAAAATGCTCTGTTTTGAGCGTACTCCATTTTAATTCAGGATGAACTCTCCCGCTCCAGTTCCAGGTGCTTTGACTGAATAAAAAACCGGCAAATAGAAAAAAGAATAAAAGGATGCGTTTCATAAGATAGCCCCGCTACTGGAATTTTACGGATTTGTCGGTAATGGAGAAAATCGAAGTGATGATCACTTGAAAACTTAAGTCCAATTGAGGTATCCTTTCAGCGTAAATGCGGTGGTTAAAACTCATCATTCCCCTCTTGTTAATTCATGTGATCAGTTTGGGGCAGAAAGGAAAACCGGCCATGGATCAATTGACACTTTTTTCACCTGCCTTTTCGGAAGGCGCCACGATTCCGAAAAAATTTACCTGCGAAGGCTCAGATACATCTCCTCCGCTGGAATGGAACCAAGCTCCCCATGAAACACAGAGTATTGCTGTTTCCTGCATCGACCCGGATGCGCCCATGGGAGACTGGATTCACTGGATTGTGTGGAATATCCCTCCCGAATGGAAGGGGCTGGAGGAGGGAGTTGACCCTAACGCCCAATTTCCGTTTACCCAGGGGAGGAACAGTTGGGGTGTTACGGGATACGGTGGTCCCTGCCCGCCTAAAGGACACGGAGCCCACAGGTATTTTTTTAAAGTGTATTTCCTGGATGTCCCAAAACTGGAACTCTCCCCCAAGGCAACCTGGAAGGATCTGGAGCGGGCAATGAATGGCCATATCCTGGCGGAGGGGAAGACGATGGGGCGCAACGAGCGGAAGTAATTCCACTTTCATTGCTTTTAAACCCTAATGAAATGTTATTCCAGGAACGGATTGCTTTCCTGTCAGAATGGGGCTGGGGATGTGTCGGAGAGATTGGTCGAAAAATTCGAGAGCGATTTGATTAACCAAGGTTACCACCTCCCGATGGTTGCGGGTGCCCACTTCCAAAAGGCGGGAGATATGGGGAGAAAAGAGGGGTACATCGGTGAAATCAAGGTGTTCCGTTCCTTCGATGGTTATCCATTGCTGATCCGGTTGATTCTTTTTCAATAATTTTTTCAGAAGGGTGTAATTTGACGGGTAATCGGATTGTTCCCAGCTCGGTCGCCCCAGGAATAAAAAGGGTTGATCAATCCCTGATGTAACAGTGCTGTCGGGCAGTGGGTTAATCCAGCCGTCCAGGGCCAGACAGGCCCGGATGTTTGAGTCAAGCTTTGCCGCCTGAATGCAGGTTGAACCTCCGTAGGAGTGGCCAAGAACGCCGATTCGATTTAAGTCCAGGTAACCGGTCAGCCGGTGACCGATTTCCCCTTCTTCTATCTTCCCGAATTGATCCATGAGAAAAAGGATATCTTTCACCCGGGTATCCAGCTGACGATGGCGGATTGAGGCACTGTCGGGATGGGCGGTTAAATCGGAGCGATAGTCGGCTGTATGCCCGTCTGGGAATACGGTCAGGTTGGCATCGTAGCTATGATCCAGGGCAGCTACCACATAGCCATGGCTGGCCAGGTTTTCTGCCATCGCGGTGTGAAGAGATCGCATCCCAGTGATACCATGAGAAATAAGCACCAGTGGAAAGGGAGCTGCTTCAGCCAGAGGGGGTGCCTCCATCCATGCGTTTGTTTGGGTCAATTCCAGATAACTGGCCAGAAAACCGGGGAAACCGCCTGCATCACCGATGGCAGCGGTCCGAATTTTCAGATGATCAATATAGGGCGCCCGCGTCCCTTTCCAGGTGGAGAGGGTTGGATACCAGATCTGGACAACCAGTTCGCGGATATCTTCCGGGTCTTCCGGCGTGAACCACTCGTCCCGTGAAGGATCCGCCCAATATTGTGTTGTGGTGCCAACGGCATAAGGACCTGTCGGTGCCGGGAGTGTAATAACGGGGAATGAATAGATAAGTATGGAGGCCAGGCCTAACAGTAACAAGTTAGAGATAAATTTTAGGATTGTGTGTTTGGTATGGAAAAGAATGAGTACCGTCAAGGCGGTGTAAGCAGGTGCCATCTGCCAGCGAAGGTGCTCAAACAAAAGGTGTCCCAAGAACAGCATAATCCCCAGGCTAATGAAATAGCTGGAGGCACGGCGGTATTTTTTAAAAGGCTCCAGTCCGATGGAGGCCAATAAGGTTAGAATAAGGAGGATTTCAAAGGGGCGCACAGGAATTAAGGCTTTAAACGATTCTTGAAATTGAATTTGTAAAAAAATCGGTGGGTGCAATCGGTGATGAAAATAGTCAATTCGTATTTTTATTCAGCTGTAAACTCGGGCTCTACCGCGCCGGAACATACCGACGCGTAATAGCGAAGCGGTGTAAATTTATTCATCAATGATAAACAGGGGTTAGGGAATTATGGCACTAAAATTATACCGGCCGGTGGTATACTCCGCCGAAGAAATGGTTGCCCGATCCGGGGAATTTTTACACAGGATGGCTTCCCGGCGGAGCATCCGTCATTTTTCTGATGCGCCTGTTCCTCTGGAAATCATAAAAAATATCCTCCAGGTGGCTACAACTGCCCCCTCCGGCGCCAACAAACAACCGTGGAAATTTGTGGTGGTCAAAGATAAGAACTTGAAGCATGAAATTCGTTTGGCGGCTGAAGCGGAAGAGCGGGAATTTTACACCCATAGGGCAACGAGAGAGTGGTTGGAAGCCCTGAATCCCTTTGAAACTGACTGGCATAAACCTTTTCTGGAAACAGCACCCTATTTAATCGTTGTATTTAAACAGGTCTACGAACTGGATGAAAATGAAAAACATAAAAATTATTATGTCAATGAATCGGTGGGTATTGCCTGTGGATTCTTACTATCAGCTCTCCATTATGCCGGGTTGGTTGCCCTGACTCACACTCCGAGCCCCATGGGGTTTTTGGAATCCATTTTACAGCGCCCACCCAATGAAAAAGCATATCTGTTAATTCCGGTGGGGTTACCAGCGCCGGAGGCGAAGGTACCAGATTTACAACGAAAACCATTTGATGAGATGGTCGAAATATTTTAGAAAGGAGTGTTAAATGAAAATAATCGTGTATCATAACCCCAGATGAAAGAAGAGTCGAGAAGCCGTGCAGCTTCTGGAATCCAAAAAGGTTGATTTTGAAACTGTGAATTATCTGAATACCCCCCTCTCAGAGGCTGAATTGACAGAACTTTCAGGTAAAATGCAGCTTCACCCCAGACAATTTATTCGCAAACGGGAGTCTGAATTCAAATCCTTGGGTTTGAAGGATAAGCTGGAGGACGGAAAAGCCTTGATTCAGGCAATGGCCCGTTATCCCCGCCTGATTGAGCGCCCCATTGCTGTGAAGGGAAATCGGGCCGTTCTGGGAAGACCGCCGGAGAAAGTGCTGGACCTGGTCTGAGGTATCCATGGCGATCCGTATTTTTATAACCGGCGGTACGTTTGACAAGGAATACGATGAAATCCATGGGAAACTGTTCTTTAAAAAAACGCATTTAAAAGAGATGCTGGCATCCGGCCGCTCACGCCTGGATGTGAATATTACAACGCTGATGATGATCGACAGTCTGGATATGACTGCGGAAGACCGTCAGCTAATTCTGGATGCCTGTAAAAAGGCCCGGGAGTCACAAATTATTATTACACACGGTACGGACACCATGGTTAAGACGGCCCATGTGCTGGCGGAAGCGAACTTACCCAAGACCATCATTCTAACCGGGGCCATGATTCCATTTAAGTTTGGAAGTTCTGATGGTCTCTTTAACCTGGGAAGTGCCCTGGCTTTTGTCCAAACGGTCGCACCAGGCGTTTATGTGGTGATGAATGGTCGGTGTTTTGATTACGACAATGTAAAGAAAAATAGACAGACAGGCGATTTCGAGCCGCTTCGGGCATAATTGGGCCGATTGGGTGGTCAAGTCTTGAATAATTCACATTCGTAAATATCTTGTGTAATCAAATATTGACATCTTCCTTATAAAAAATGAATGTGTTCATACACATAATATTTCATTTTGTGTACTCCTCGTCAATAAGGCGCCTGTAAGCCTGATTGGTGCCTGGTTATGCGATGGAGGGTATTTCATGCCACGTGCAACAGGGATTAGTATATTCTGGTTGAGTGAATCAGGGTCAACCGTAAAATAAGAGGAGGAATTCCATGAAGAAATTATTGATTGTTCTGTTATGGGGTATTGTCATGCCTCAGACAACCCCTTCGCAGGAACGACCAGTGGCGACCTATTCCATTGTAGCTTATGATCAAGAAACGGGTCAATTAGGCGTTGCCGTTCAGAGCCACTGGTTTTCTGTGGGCTTTTTGGTCCCATGGGTCAAGGCGGGTGTGGGAGCGGTTGCAACCCAGTCTTTCGTAAAAGTGGATTATGGACCTGAGGGGTTAAAGCTAATGGAATCAGGGATGTCACCTGAGGAGGCCTTAAAGAAATTGATTGCGGAAGATGAGGGAGAAGCTGTACGCCAGGTGGCGATGGTTGATATTCACGGTAACGTGGCAGCTCACACTGGTAGTAAATGTATTCAATACGCCAGCCATATAACAGGGGAAGGTTTTTCGGTTCAGGCGAATTTAATGGCGAATAGTACCGTCCCTGCTGCTATGGCAAAAGCGTTTAAATCTGCGAAAGGCGATTTGGCTGAAAGGATGATGGTGGCTCTGGAGGCGGCTGAAAATGAGGGAGGTGACATTCGTGGAAGGCAGTCGGCTGCCATGGTGATCGCGACCGGTAACCCAACAGGCGTGGCCTGGAAAGACATTATCTTGGATTTAAGAGTTGAGGATAACCCCGATCCCCTGCCAGAGTTGCGTCGTCTGATCCGAATTAACCGTGCCTATGATCACGCCAATAAGGGAGATCACTATGTGGAGATTGGGGCGATTGATAAAGCTTTGGAAGAATACCGTCAGGCAGCTAACTATTACCCTGAAAATGTGGAACTCCCCTATTGGTCGGCTGTGACCCTGGCCAGCGTGGGACGGGTTGAAGAAGCCTTACCCATATTTAAAACGGTTTTTGCAGCGGATCCAGATTTGAAAATACTGACACCTCGGTTGGTACCGGCAGGGTTACTGCCGGAGGATGAAAGCATCCTGAAACAAATTATGTCACAATAGAAATTCCCGGGCCGGCTTCCAATCAATACTTGCAATGACCTTGGACTACGGTTTTTCTGTACCGGTTGTACGTTAGAAACAGTTGCCACGGGGAGTAACCCGTTGTCGGCCTGCCGCCATTGTGGAATGCCCCTGGAAGTTCGTTATCAGCACGACAGGGAAACTCACGTTTCGGTTACCTCTGAAGAATCATTGTGGCGCTACCACGTTCTGTTGCCCCCGGTTACACCGGCTGAGCGCATCACAAAAGGGGAAGGATGGACCCCTTTGGAAAAAATACCAACTGCAACCGGCCCCCTTTATATAAAAAACGAAACACTGAATCCCACCGGATCTTTCAAGGATCGCGGCATGTCCCTGGCTTTGACCATGGCAAAAGTTCAGGGGGTTCACTGCGTCTGTCTCCCCTCAGCAGGAAATGCAGGCATCGCCGCCGCTGCTTACGCCCAAAAAGGAGGCTTGGAATGCCATGTTTTTCTGCCGGAATCAATCCCGAAAGAGTTTCTAATCCAGACAAAACAGTACGGTGCTGAGACTTATCTCTACGGGAACAATATTGCTGAAGCGGCTGGGAAGATGAAAGAGATACGACAAAAGGACTGGTTTGACCTTTCCACGCTAAAAGAACCGTTCCGGATTGAAGGGAAAAAGACCCTGGGGTATGAAATCGTGGAACAGCTGGGTTGGAAATTCCCGGACGTTATTGTTTATCCCACTGGCGGTGGGACCGGTTTAATCGGAATGTGGAAAGCCTTTCAGGAATTAAAATCATTGGGATGGGTCAGGGGGAAGCCACCCCGGATGGTAGCGGCCCAGTCAGAGGGGTGTGCCCCGGTGGTTCGGGCTTTTAAACTAAAAAAGGATACAACCCGTCAATGGAAACACAATGAAACCGTTGCCTTGGGATTAAATGTGCCGGGTCCCCTAGGAGGTTCGTGGATATTAAACACGCTGCAGGCCAGCGGCGGGATGGCTGTAGCCGTAAAAGAAAATGAGATTCGGAATGCCATTCAACACTTTAACCAGATTGCGCATGTCCATGCTTCGGAGGAGGCGGGTGTCGCCTGGCTGGCTTACCAATCACTTTTAGACGAACAGTGGATTTCTGAACAGGAAACGGTGGTTCTCGTGGCCACCGGGATCCGACGCGTACCCGATAATCCGGAAGGTTAGCTATATTCCCAGGCGGTTCTTATATTTCCTAGAAGTTTCAATTCCTTAAAATCATGTTCCGTAGATTCATCATTTACCCTGTTTATTCGGCTGTAATTTTGTTTTCAGCCCTGGCCTGCGATCCCCTGGTCAACACTTTTTCGGATACAGAAAATGCTGTGATGTATGAGGCGCGGAGTAAGATTCAATATCAGGCTAAGGATACGATTAAGGTTATGACATGGAACATCCGGTTTGGAGCCGCCCGGCTTCCCTGGTACGGAGACGATTGTGGTGATCTGGTAATCTTGAGGAAAAGTACCGTTGTCAATAACCTGAAAGCAATCGCGGAGAAAATCATTCAGGAAGACCCTGACATCTTATTTATCCAAGAAGCAGACGTGGAATCGAAACGAACAGCATATGTGGACCAGGTCCAGTGGCTCTTGAATCACACGGGACTCAATTATGGCGCCTTTGCCTCCATGTGGGAAGCACAAGTCATTCTGGCAGATGGTTTAGGGCGAATCAACGTGGGGAATGCGATTCTCTCAAAATGGAAACTGGACAATGCTGAACGGTATCAATTGCCCCTCCGGGGGGATCAAACCAGTTTGACCCAGTATTTTTATCTGCGGCGGAATGTTTTAAAAGCATCGGTACGTCTGCCGGGAGTAGATAATTTATATGCCGTAGATGTCCATGCTACTGCTTTTGCCACGGATGACACGAAACAAAAACATTTAGAAGAATTCAAAGCAATTCTAGATGGAATTGTAAGTCAGGGTGGAAATTTCGTGGCGGGCGGAGATTTGAATGAACTACCCCCCAATGCCAATAAGACTGATTTCTGCCTGGAAGATCAATGTGCGGGAGACGCCTATCACCAGGTTGGAAGGGAACCTTACCATCGGGAAGGCAGTTGGTTTGAAGCCGAAATTACATGGCTGCAACCATTGTACGATTCCTACGCACCGGCCGTACCCCTTGCGACGTATGGCAGTAACGAATCCGCCTACTTTACCCATTCCCCTGGACAACGCAGTCAGTTAGACCGTAAACTGGATTATTTATGGACCAATTTAACCTGGGTGCCCGGATCCAGCATTACTCATCAGGAGGCGAAACTACTTTCAGATCACGTGCCGGTGAGTGCGAAGTGGGTGGTTAAGTGATGGAAAGACCGTTGAAATGGTTTAAAGGGTTTATTTTGTTAGCTATGCTTGGGTTTTCGTTGATGTGGGCACAGGGCAAACTCTGGTCGGCCGGGTCCGCTTACGTTTTACCAGCTGGCCGGATGGAAGTGGGTGTGTTTCAGCCGATTCGCTATGGAGCGTCAGGACTGGTGGAGTTATCAAGCTATAAACTTTCCACTTTCCTCATGCCAAACGTGTCCGTGAAACAATCATGGATGAAGTACAAAAACTGGGCCCTAGCCCATGAACACGGCATACTTTATCCAACGCCACTGATGAAGAAACTGCAAAGTCCCCTGGGGATGAAACTGGGGGACCCGGATAAATTTGCTCTCATTTCACCTGAGTTTAAAATTCCCCAGATGGTGGCAATTCATAATGCCATCATTGCCTCCAGATCATTAAAAAATGGCCTTTTACTTACTGTGAAAGGAAATGTGACCTTCGCCTTGGTGGGAGGAACGCTGGATCGGCGTACGATGATTGACTTACCGTTAATTTTTCCCCGTTTTTCCGTGTTTTATAACAAATTGCTGTTCCGTTTTGGAAGCGACTTGGTCGGTCCTTTGAAAGGGAAATGGTCCTATTTGCTGGATTATGATTTATTTCTAATGCCCGGAGGTCACGAGTTGTACATCCTCGAGCATAAGGGATTACTGATTTGGACTAAAAATGACCGATTGAGAGTATTGCTGGGCTATAAGCTCTCTGCAGGGGAATACCCGTTTGGGGTTCAGGCCCATTTGCTGCCGGCGATAGATTTGCAGTGGGGGTTTTAAAGAGCTAAAGGTAGAAATTGATTTCCGGGTCAAATTTTGGTTAACTTCCGACCGACCGGTCAGTCATATTGCAACGCTGTGGAATTGAATGGATAAAAGAGAACAGATTGTACAGGCAGCCATCAAAGTCTTTGCGGAGAAAGGCCTGGAAAAAGGTAAAATCGCCGACATTGCCCGGGAAGCGGGCATTGGCAAAGGCACGGTCTATGAGTACTTCTCCAGCAAGGAGGATCTATTCAGCGCCATTGAGCAGTTTGTAATCCAGGGTATGCTCCAGGATCTTCAACAATGGGTAGAAATTGACCTCCCTCCTCGCCAAAAACTGGAATACATTATTGACCGGAGCATGGAAACCTTTCTAGCCATGGGTGAAAGCCTGCTTATTGTGACTGAACTGTGGGCCCAGAGTGCTCGGGGACTGTGGCACGGCTCTTCCGAAATGGCCATCCGGGGAATGTATGAATCCTACCGGAAGACCATCGTTACAATTTTACAGGCCGGGATTGATTCGGGTGACTTTAGAGCGATGGATACGGAGGGCGTGGCGACCCTCCTCATGGCCTTTTTAGACGGACTTATCTGGCAGTATATGATTATGAATGATCCGGAGGCCTTTAACCGGGTCTGGAAAGAGACGGTAAAATCATTTTTCAAGGGGATAGAACGATAAACAGAATTTTCGCAGCACTATTACCCTTGGTGGTTCCCTTAATGGCCCAGCAACCCACAGCGAAGAAGATCATCGATGGCATGACGGCTCTCATGAGCCAGGAATACAGCCGGGCGACCATGACCCAGACCATTCAGACCTCCTCCGGTAAAACCAGAACCCTGGAGTTTGAAATGTTCTCCGCCGATACGGGCAGCAGTGTGTTGATCAAATACATCAAACCGTCCAGTGTCCGGGGCCAGGCCTTCCTCATGCTCAATGATGCCAATGACATCTGGACCTATTTCCCGCGAACCCGCCGGGTCCGTAAACTGGCTTCCTCTGCCAAGAACCAGAAGGTTCAGGGCAGCGACTTTTCTTACAGCGATTTCTCCTCAAGTGATACCTGGGAAAAAGATTATCGTTCTACACTGGTGGGTGAGACGGAGATAAAAGGCATCCCCTGTTGGAAGCTGGAGGCCACGGAGAACGAGTCCAACGATTCCGATTATCCCCGGGTGATTCTCTATGTGCGCAAGTCTGATTATGCTCCGGTACGGATTGAATATTTCAACGATCAGGACGTCCATGAAAAAACCCTCTTACTGGAGGACATTGAAACAATCGAAGGGGTTCCCACGGCAAAAAAAATGGTGATGAAGAATCTGTTAGAGGGTTCCGAAACAATCATGACGATTAAAGCGATCACTTATCAGTGGCGGCCTCCCAAGGGCTTCTTTAGCGAAAGGAATCTGCAGCGATGAGGTTTCTCACTGGATTAATCCTGTTTATGGGACTCCAAGGTTCTTTCCTTGTAGCTCAGGTGGAGTGGTTCGGTTATCTGGAGTCGGAGTTCGACAATTTCGGCGTAGGGGGTAAGACCTACAACTTCGGTTACAACAAATTGCGGGTGGATCTAGAGTCGCGCCCTGCGGTGAACCTGTACGTGGCGGCGAATCTCAATCTGCTACAGTACGTGGGAAAGAAAAACTGGAATTTCCTGGATTTTATCCCCCCAAGATATTGGGAACCTATTTATGAAGCGGCTGGGATCCCGGACAGTTTATGGTCCATTCCCTTTACGTATCGGGATTCCATGTACCTGGATAACGCTTATTTAAAGGTCAGTTTTCAACGCTTGGACTTGATCATGGGTAAGCAGCCTTTATCTTTAGGAACCGGTTATGCCTGGAATCCCCTGGATATTTTTAATAAAAAGGAGCCGGTGGATCCTACCTATGAACAGACGGGTATTCAAGCCTTGCGGGTGGATGTTCCCCTGTCTTCCCGGGGTGGGCTCACGGGCATCCTGACTCCGTCGGAATCATGGGATGCGGCTACAAAGTATCTGCAGTTCAAATCCGGCTGGCAGAGTTTCGATTTCAGTGTGAACTGGGCTGAGTATGAAGGTCTGTACCGCTATTGGGATTATGTGGTGTATGCGGGAACCGTTCCTACAGCCACCCAATACCACGCTTACGGCGGGTCGCTGGTGGGACAAATTTTCGGCGTGGGAGTCTGGGCGGAAACATGGCGGAAACGACAGGCAGCCTTTAATGAAAAAGTTAATTGGGAAACAGTGGTAGGAGTGGATTACACCTTCAAAAACGGTCTCTATTTCTTGAACGAGTACCTCTATAATTCCCAGGGAGCCACTGAAGCCACCCTCCAACTACCGGACTATTTTGCCTATTTCGAGGGTGAAACCCACAGTCTCATGAGGGAGTACGATTTTTTCTATACCCGGTATCCCGCCGGGGATTTTGTAAATGTGGGTCTCCTGACCCTGGCCAACCTGACCGACGGTAGTACTTTAATTAGTCCCCAGCTCGACTGGGATGTGTTCGAAAACGGCACCCTCTCCATCTGGTATTTCTACCCTTTGGGTAAGCGGGATTCCGAATTCGGATTTCAAGATGCAGGGTGGCGTGTACGCTTAAGGGCTTACTTTTAACCGGTTATATGAGTACCTACGTTTTAATGAAAATTTTGGAGTCGGCGCCCGGCCGTTACGATTGGGGCATTCGCCTCCTGACCCTAGGGAGGCTGGATCGCCGCTACGACCGGTTGGTGGAACCGATTCATTCCGGTGACACCGTGCTGGATGTTGGTTGTGGGACGGGGGCCCTGTCCCTCCGCGCTGTCCGGAAAGGAGCCAAAGTGAAGGGTATTGACCTGAATCCGGAAATGCTGGAGATTGCCCGGAAACGAGCAACGGAGGAAGGACTTGAGGATCAGGTGACCTATGCAGAGTTAGGTGTGGCGGAACTGGATCGGGAACCGTCCGGGGCTTACGATACGGCGGTGAGCGGACTTTGTTTTTCAGAATTGAGCCCCGATGAAATACGGTTCACTTTGAGGACCCTTCGTTTTTTATTGAAGCCGGGCGGATTGTTACTCATTGCCGATGAAGTTAGACCTGCCGGTACAGTGAAACATTTACTAAGTACTTTACTCCGGGCGCCTCTCGTTGCGCTGACCTACCTTCTCACCCAGACCACCACCAAAGCAGTAAGAGATTTGCCGCATCTTGTGGAGGAAGCTGGTTTTCAGATTCGGAATATTCGCTTAACCCGGTTGGGGAATTTCATGGAATTAATGGCCGTCAACCCAAAGGCTGATTCCAGGTGACCGCTTTGAAATACTGGATTATTAATGTGGTGGAAACCTGCCTGCGGATGCTGCCAATTCCCACCCGGACAGGATTAATTACCCTTGGAACCCCAGACCGTCATGCACCGGTGATTCTCACTTGCAATTTTCATCTCACCGTGGCCCGAGTGAAGCGGGCGCTGAAGGGGTTAAATGCCTATCTGTTAGTGGCCAACAGTCGGGGAGTGAATGTCTGGTGCGCTGCCACCGGGGGCTTGCTGACCAATCATGATGTTATTTCAGTTCTTAAAACCAGCGGTATTGAGGACAAGGTGGATCACAGAACTGTCATCCTGCCTCAGTTGGCGGCCACGGGAATCGAGCGTAAAATGATTCGGAAGAAAACGGGCTGGCGTGGCGTCTGGGGTCCGGTGTACGCGGAGGATATACCGGAATTCCTCCGGCGGCGGCAGAAGGCTACACCTGAAATGCATCAGGTGGCATTTCCCCTGCTGCAACGCATTGAAATGGCCATAGCCTGGGCATTTCCCATCTCCCTGGTGGTGGATGTGATCCTGTGGTTCCTCTGGCGGAGTGCGATTCTACCGGTCACAGCCTTGGTCTGGGGACTGTCCTTTTTTATTTTCCTGATGTTTCCTTTCTATGAGCGCTGGTTGAACCCTCGGGCCGAGCGGGTGGGTTTCATCTTTTTTGATTTCGGGAAGGGCGGTTTCCAACTGATTCTTTGGGTTCTGCTCATGGCTGGAATGGTTATCTACGGCCAGGTTAGTGGAACGGGATCCTGGCCTCTCTACTGGCGGGAAGGGATCGTTTCCCTGGTGGTGGTTCTCCTGCTGAGCATGGACCTCATGGGCAGCACCCCGGTGTACAAGAGCGGCTTACACTTCGACCGATTGTTGGATGTGGCCCTGGATGAAAGCAAGTGTAAAGGTGCCGCTTTTTGTGAACAAGTGTGCCCCCGCAGTTGTTATGAAGTGGATCACGTCAAACACCTGGCTGTTCGCCTGCGGGGCAACCTTTGCGTCCAATGCGGCGCTTGCATTGTCCAGTGTCCCTTTGATGCTCTGCAATTCGAAAGTCCCGATGGGCGGGTGATTACACCGGAAACAGTACGGCGGTTTAAGTTGAACATGATGGGTAAGCGCATGGTGGAAGCTCATAGAGGTGGGACGTTTGAAGGTTGAAAATTCCATCGAGCTCGAGGATGTGATTGTAAGAACATTTAGGAAGGAGTAACACCAGTGCGGAACAGACTGTTGACCGATCTAGCGCGTTTTATTAGCGCCAGCCCATGGTGGTCAGGATTGATTTTATTGGTGGTGACGGTGGTCTTTGGGTTCATGGCGGCCCAGTTGAGACTCTCCACTGCCATGACCAATCTCATGCCTCAGGATGACCCCATGGTGCAAGAATTTGATCGGGTCATGGAGGAGTTCGCCGGAGCCGCTTCCATGCTTGTCGTAGCCGAAGGTAATGCGGAAACACTGGTTACGTTTGCCGAGCGCGTGGCACCGCAAATTAAGGCCATAAAAGACTATGTGAAGAAAGTGGATTATAAGCTCCCCCGGGATTTCTTGTCCAAGCACGCCCTCATGCTCATGAAAGCTGAGGATTTGAAGAATAACCACACCCTCTTTGAGGATCCCAACGTGGTGGGCTTTCTTAACAATTTGAATAACAGTTTTGAGCGTGAATACACGGGAAAAGGGGGCGGGTCCATTGAAGGGCAGGAGCAGGAACAGGGAGTAATCCGGTTTATGGATGGTCTGCAGACTTTCCTCACGGATATGGACAGGGCTTTGGACGGAGACGGAGCCACGGCCGGTGTTCATGCAGCCGAGGCTATTCTTTACGGTGATCCCTATTACCGCAGTTGGGATCGCCGTATGTTAATAATGCAGATCATTCCCACCTTCGATTTTTTGGAAATCGATAAGGATATTGCCGCCACCGACACGGTGGAGATCATCGTAAAACAAGCCGCCCGGGAACTGGGAATTCAAGCCGGCCTTACCGGGATGGTACCCCTATCTAGAGATGAAATGGTGGCTGTCTCCAACGATTCTTACATCATTACTTCCATTGCCTTGGTGGGCATTTTAGTGTTGTTTATCGTTGCCTTCAGGATGTTGGTGAGTCCTTTACTGGCGATTCTAACTTTGATCGTGGGCGTGACTTGGGCAATGGGACTGGCCTGGCCGCTGGTACGAACCCTGAACATGATGACCTCCATGATGGGCGTTGTGTTGGTGGGGTTGGGCATCGATTTTTCCATTCACATTATTGCCATGTACAGTGAAATGCGCGCCCGGGGAGAAAGTGTTGCGGAGGCTCTCCGCATTACTTTACAAAAGTCTGGATTAGGTGTTATTACCGGGGGCCTCACCACTGCTGCTGCGTTCCTGACAATGCTGGTCACCCGTACTCAGGGATATCGGGAATTCGGGCTCACGTTGGGTATGGGCATTATCATGACCATGGTAGCGGCTCTGACGGTACTCCCCACCCTTTTGGTTTTGAAGGAACGGTTGGGGTTAAAAATGTGGAGGTCATTACGTAAGTCCCCGGCACCGCGGGATATTTCTTATCATTTCTTGGGTCACCGGGCGGTCTGGTTGGCGCGCCATCCCGGATTGGCTATTGCCGGCATTGTCATCCTGGTTGCTTTTGTGGGCTATCGCGGCGCCCACATTACCATGGATTATAATTATCTGAATATGGAGCCCATTGGTCTTGAGTCGGTGGAACTGCAGAAGAAGATGATTAAAAAATTAAATCTCAGTGCTGACTATGCCTTCTTGACGACGTCTTCCCTGGAGGAGGCCCATCGCCTGACCAAAGCGGCCAAGGATATGTCTACGTCCGGTATGGTTCAGTCTATCGTTGACTTTCTCCCCGCCGCGGAGGAACAGGAAAAACGCCGTGAATTTATCGGGATTGTCCGTGACTGGCTTGGCAAAACGCCCATCACCTTGGATTTCAACGAGAAACAGCGCCAAAGGTTATTGGAGGAGATCAGTCGCCTGGAGATGAACGTTATGGAGGTTCAGGATATGTCTATTCTGGGGGGTCAGGATAAAGTGTATCTCAAAACCGGTTTATTGGTGGGGGTTGTACCTGATACGAGCCTGGCGGATTTGCAGAAAACGCTGGCAAAGGTGAGCCCCCGGATTTCTACCGGGATTCTATCCCAGCTACGGGAGCGGTT
>CAZIIM010000002.1:77800-101670 GCA_964539305.1 uncultured bacterium
ATTCCCCCGGTGTGGAAACGGTTGATTGACCTGTTTGCTGAAGATGGGAAGCTGGCAACAGGGTTGGCCTTGGTGGTGATTTTCTTGATTCTATTGGGGGACTTTAGAACCTTGCGCAAGGCCTCCCTGGCTTTGGTGCCGTTGGTGATCGGGACCATCTGGATGTTGGGAACCATGGAACTCACAGGGTTGCAAATTACCATGGTGAATATCATGGCCATCCCATTGATTATCGGGATCGGAATTGATGACGGCGTGCACATAATCCATCGTTATCAGATCGAAGGCCGGGATCAGCACCAGACCGTTTTTGCTTCCACCGGGCGGGCAATCCTGCTCACCTCACTCACTACCATGCTGGGATTTGGCTCTTTGACTTTCGCTACTTACCGGGGCTTGGGTTCCATGGGGAGCGCATTGTTCATCGGTGTAGGCACCTGCTTTTTAGCCACCGTTCTGGTTATTCCGGCCGTTATGGGAATCGTAGAGCGGGTGAAAGGGAAAAAAGAAAGTGGTTAAGCCGGGAACTCGAGACACCGGAATGAATGAATTAGTTAAGAAGCTATGAGGAGGTAACCATGCAATTAGATCATTTGTATTATTACCGGTCGAAGGTTGTCTCCGTGTATGATGGAGACACCTGCCGGGTAGATTTAGACCTTGGGTTTGGTGTTTGGATTCGCAAGGAAAAAATTCGCCTGGCCCGTATTGATGCACCAGAGCTGAAGGGGTCTGAACGTCCCCGGGGACTGGAGGCCCGTGACTATCTCAGAAAATTGGTGTTGAACAAGAAAATCATTCTACAAACAATAAAGGACCGTAAGGGTAAGTACGGGCGCTACCTGGGGGAATTGTGGTTGAAGGTGGATGACGACTGGATTAATGTCAATGACCGATTAGTGCAAGTCGGAATGGCTGTCTTTGTTTAATAATGGTAAAAGCGCTCGTTAACTCCGCCTGGAAAGAGGTTCCAGAGGAATCGCTGTTGATTGGCGGCCCTGATTTCGCCTATCCATCCGGATTATATGAAACGCTGCGCACAGTGGATTATATCCCCGCATTTTTAGGGGCACACCTGAAGCGCCTGTTTCAGGCCGCCCGTAGAATCGGGGTGAAGCTGGAATACACCCAGTCGGAGATTACGCGACAGGTGATTCAGGTCATACATTCCTTTCCGGATCCGAATCAAAGAGTAAGAATTATTGCTGTCCCCGATCAAATTATTATTTATACGTCTGCTTTGAATCTGGATACGACGATTTATCGTGGGGTGAATGTGATTTCCTTGCCGGTGCGTCGCCCCACCCCGGAGCTTAAAACAACCCAGACGGAATCCAGTCTCCAGGCCTGGTTGAAAGCACAGCAACAAGGTTGTTTTGAAGCATTACTCATTTCAGAGGAGGGGATCGTTTTTGAAGGCAGCCGCAGCAATGTTTTTTGGGTCAGACAGGGGAATTTATTCACGAAGAAGGCGGGTGTACTCCCGGGAACAACCCGGGAATTAGTTCTCACTAAAGCCAGTCAGCCCGTATTGTTTTCTGATTTGAACGTTCGTGATTTGGACCGGATTGGTGAGATGTTTTTGACCAACAGCGGCTCCGGGGTTGTGCCGGTGAAAACGATTGATGGACACGAGTTGCCGAAGCCTGTCCCGGGTAAGATTACGGCAGTGATCATGGCCCGGTATAATACTTGGCTGGCGGAGGATATCGCGCGATTCAGAAAAACGACAGCGGTTGATTGATTTTTCCTCAGTCGTTTCACCATAAGCACCGATCGTGTAAATTCCTGAATCATTATAACCCTTCATTCTGAGTATGGCCGGTAAAAAACAACCACCGAAATTTCACAAGTCACTGAGACAGAAAACACATCCGATTCCCCCCAAAAAAGTTGAGAAAACGAAAAAAGATTATGACCGGAAAGCAGAAAAAAGGGCGTTAAAGCGGAGTCTGGAAAAAGAAGAATGATACAGCGTTTAATGTTATGTGCTTTACTCGGAGCTGCAGGAAGCGCTCAGGATTCTTCCATATTTAAAACTCCACCTCAGGAAAAAACGATGGTAGGGATTTACGGGAATGACCTCGTAGAGACAAATGACGGTGATTATGTCATTGCCGGATGGATTAAGTATCAGAGTGTCCGTTATCGGGATCACGACCTATGGCTTTTAAAGTCGGATGCCGAGGGAAATGAGATTTGGCAGCGGCGCCTGGGAGGCAAGAGTACTGACCGGGCTAACGCCATTATTGAAACGTCGACCGGAAATTTGCTGGTAGCCGGGGAAACCTATTCTTTTGGGAGCGGCACCTACGATGCCTGGCTCATTATGCTTAATTCTAATGGAGATATTCTTTGGAATCGCACTTACGGCGGTAAAGGAATTGAGCGGGCGTTTGACTTGACGGAGGCATCGGACCATGGGTTTGTTTTTACAGGCTTCACCGAATCCCCCGGCCGTGGATCCAGTGACGTTCTCATTATTAAAATAGATTCATCTGGAAACCAGGTATGGAAAAAGACCTATGGGGGCAAGGGAATTGACCGCGGTTACAGTATCTGCCGTCTTAATGGAGATGGTTTTGCCATCGCAGGTTATACCACATCCAACTCCAGGGGTGGACTGGACATGCTGATTCTGAGAATCGATAAAAAGGGGAACAAACTTTGGGAAACGACCTATGGGGGTAAAGGGGACGATCAGGCCCGATCTATATTGTCTATTGGGGATAGCAGCTTTGCCATCACGGGGGGTACCTATTCAGAAGGATCCGGCCTGGAAGACCTAATTTTTCTGAAGTTGGGTCGTACCGGAAAAGTTATATCAAAGCAGATTTATGGTGGAAAATTATCGGACAGCGGCCTGGGGATGTCAGAGACAGCCGATGGAGGGTTTATTGTAACCGGATATACAGAATCAGAGGGGTCCGGATATAAGGATGTGTGGCTCATGAAACTGGACCGGGATGGAAAACAAGAGTGGTCAAGGACATTTGGTGGGCATACTACGGATGAAGCCTATGCTGTTGTTCCCACAGACGATGGGGGCTTCGTTTTATCAGGACTTTCCAAGTCCACCGGCTACCGCGAGACGGACGTTTGGGTGATTAAAACGGATTCAAAAGGCAGTAAAATATGGGATCAAGTGTTTAAATAGAATTTTACGAGGGGATTCGACTGAATCTGTGCTTAATAAAATCGATGTTTTCGAGGGGGGAAGCGGGTTGTTTTAAATTAAAAAAAATGTTGACAACTCTTAAATCCTCTATGTAGGTTCTGGGGAAGAGGTGAGGGGATCGTCTACCCCCCAAAGACAATTTATAGCAATTCATTCACGAAAAAGTGGAGAGACTCATGAAGAGAATAGCGTTGGTACTCCTACTACTTTGCCTGCCTGTAATCGCCTTCGGGCAAACCTCCGGTAAAATCTCCGGTACCGTCGCGTCGGACGGACAGCCGTTGGCTGGCGCAAACGTTCTAGTCAAAGGAACGACTTATGGTGCTGCTACGGACGAGGATGGCCGGTATTACATCTTGGATGTTCCGGTGGGGACATACGAGGTTGAGGCACAGTATATTGGGTATAAAAAGTTGGCAATCAGCAATGTGCACGTCAATGCAAACCTGACAACCGAGCTGAATTTCAATCTGGAAGTTGCCGCGGTTGAGGGGGAAGAAGTTGAAGTGACAGCTGAACGTCCATTAATTCAGAAAAATGCCACAAACTCAACGGCCATTATCGATAAGGAAGTGGTTCGTGCCTTACCTGTCCGTACGGTGGGGGCCATGATTGGCTTGCAGGCTGGTGCTGTCGGGACCAATGTTCGCGGTAGCCGGACCAGTGATAATGCTTATTATATTGACGGGGTGTTAATGAGAAACCACTGGACCGGTGGAAACCTGGCTGCTTCTCTTAGTCAGCAGGGAATGACAGAGATTGCTTTCCAGGCAGGTGGTTTTTCCGCGGAATATGGCGGTGCCAACGGTGGTGTAGTCAATATCGCTACCGCCACAGGGACAGAGAAAGTGAGTGGTTCATTTGAATACCTCTCTGATCTTGGTTCCTCTTCTCCCGGTTCCAAGCAGAACAAATTATATAGTTATGGGCGGAATCTCTACAACTTCTCTGTGGGTGCTCCCATCACCAGCAATATCCGCTTTTTCGGATTGATTGAAAAGGAGAAAAATGAAGATGCCAATCCCTCCTACGCTGCCGCCCCGTTCATGGATCGGGAAATCCTGACCCAGGCGCAGTTTGAAGCGAAGGGATATGACACACTCTACACCTTGCAGGATGGAGATTATCCTCCGGGCGTCATCTATGCCGAACAATTTGTGTTCGATAATCAGACCGACCCTGACAGCTTGACTGCTGGTGTTGCGAAGTACGATACTACTTATGTCTTGGGTTCCAATTATCGCCGGTTGTACGGGAAAAAACGTTCCGGTGATGATGAGCGGTTTACCTATCAGGGGAATGTGGATATGGACTTCCGCCCCTTCCGGGTGAAACTAGGAATCGGTGGTTATAACTACATTTCCCATAATTACTCCCACATTCGCCATCTTTTGAGCTGGGATAATTATGGTTATGAATATAATTCAGGTAATCGGTATCTCTATGCTAATACGACCTGGAGTCTGAGCTCCAAGTCTTATCTAAAGGCTATTGCCAGCAAAAACTCATACGAACAGTTTTTCTTCAATAACCTTTTTGATCATGGAACAAAGGATGATGCGACAAAAGCCAAGTTTGACCAGTATGGAAAACGGAGCACCGATCCCAACTCTCCCAATTACTACTTGAGACGGGACGGCCGTAATCCATTGACGGTTCAAGACTTGGTTGGTTTTGCCCGATATGGAACCCGTTATGATGATTATGAGCAACGTTTCCAGGATCAGACCGGGTTACGGCTGGATTATGTGAATCAGTACGGGGTCCACGAACTAAAAGCGGGAATGGAATTCTATAAAACCACGATTTACCGCTATCGTATTGCCCAGCCGTTTGAAGTGACAGAAAAAACGTCGCTCCTAGACGTGGACCACGATGGTATAGTCAGTCTTTCTGAGGTCGGTGACCAGGACGGGGACGGCACAGCTGGAACCCAGGCGGATTATGATACCTGGCGGTTCTACACCTATCGTAACGCCTATGTGGATAATCTGGGTTACGATTTATATGGTAAGAAAACCACCAGCGGTAAAACCGGTTCCGAGCCCGGTAAAGCTGTGGAATCACGTTTTTATTTCCAGGATAAAATCGAGCTGAAGGATGTGGTGGTTCAGGTTGGTTTGTCCTATGAAACCTTTGACGCCGGAACCAAGGCCCCCGCTGGGAAGTGGGATGCTGATAATGATAAATGGGTTGTGACCAGTGAAGGTACAGCCGAAGGATTCCGGAACGTCTGGCTGGATGATACGGGCTGGATCGATAAAACCGGTACTCAGAAGGGTAGTCTGCCCTGGAAAAAAGTTCCCAAACGGACGGCTTTGATGCCCAGGTTAGGATTCTCTTTCCCGGTGACAGATCAAACGGTATTCCGGGCAAACTATGGAGTTTACTGGCAAGCGCCACCGCTCCAGAATGTTTATTTGACGGATGCAGGGTTTACGGCCAATCTGACCCAGGGGAACATGACTGTTTCCGAAAACCCGGCTCTGAAACCGGAGCGGACTACTTCTTATGAAGTGGGTATTTCCCAGCAAATCGGTCAGTATGCAGCCTTAGATATCGCTGGTTACTATAAAGAATCCCGCGATTATCTGATGTTAAAGAACCACGAAGTCATTGATGGACAGCATGCTCTGAAGAATGGATCCAATTACACCTACGCCCAGTATATGAATGGTGACTATGGTGTAACCCAAGGTTTCAGCTTCAGTTTGTCCATGCGTCGGATGAAAGGAATCCTGGGTCAGGTGAATTACACCTACATGAACGCCCGGGGAACCGGTTCCGGTGCTAATGATAACTTTGACATCGCCTGGACAGGTGACACCTACCCAACCACGATTAACCGTCTGTCCTATGACCAGACCCATACCGGTTCTGTGATTCTGGACTATCGGAATCCCATGGGCTTCGGTGTGAACGCTGTTTACACATTTGGTAGCGGCCATGCCTATACTCCAACGACTGTACAGAGTGAAGTATTCGGGCGCGGTTGGGATATTCCGACAGCGGCGATCAACTCCGGTGACTTGCCTTGGGTAGCCCGTTTAGATCTGCGGGCCGATTATAACCTGAAAGTTGCTGGCGTAAACCTAAACCTCTATCTCCTGGTACAGAATGCGTTCAACAGACAGAATGTCACTTCGGTATACCGGGGTAGTGGACAGGTGGCCAACGATGCTTGGTTGAAAACAGCTGAAGGTCAAATCTGGGTCCACAGCCAGGAAACGGAATACCCGGCTGTTAAAGGGAAAGCTGAAAGTCTCTATCTTGACCGCCTCAGCAGTCCCGGACGGTGGGGTATCCCCCGGATCGTACGGTTTGGTTTTCAGGTAAATATTTAAAAGAGGAGAGGTAAGGACATATGAAAGTTTTTAAACAAGTCCCAATTGTCTTAGCCGCGGTATTACTGTTGACGCAGTCCGACCTCATGGCCGGTAAAACAATTGGCCGTGCTAAGTTACCCTCCCTGTATAAAACGTCGGTAGAGCAAACAGCGCAGTTCGATGGTAACCGTATCCGCAATGATATGGAAAACAATGCGCTTATTGTAAGTGACTTCTCCGGCCACTCCGGACTGGAATGGCCCAAGGATAACCACACTTACACGGTTTATGCCTCTGCTATTTGGTATGCAGGGTTGGTGGATGGAGATCTTCGGGTTGCTGCCGGTGACTATTCGAACGAATTTGTCCCCGGATCATGGGGAACGGACCCCTCAGCAGCCGAAAACAAGTTCTATAAAGCCAGCAAGTCTGACCTAGCCGATCCGTTGGCCAATGATGACTTCCAAAACTGGCCGGTGGACCTGGGCGCCCCCTGGGTGGACGTGGATGGTGACGGTGAATACAATCCCCTGCCCAACGGTCCGGATTACCCCGACTTTATCGGCGACCAGATTGTCTGGTTCGTCTGTAATGATGGTGGTGCCGGTTCCCATGGTCTGTTTGGCACACTGCCCTTAGGCCTGGAGGTTCAATTCTCCATCTTCGGATTTGACCGTCCCGACGCCTTTGGGGATATGATGTTTGTCAAGGCACTGGCCATTAATAAAGGTGGAAACACAATTGATTCCACCTATGTTGGTTTGTGGTCCGACCCTGATCTGGGTGACGCTGGTGATGACTTTGTTGGTTGTGACACTACCCTGAGTCTGGGAATCTGCTACAATGATGGTGTGGACGCAGATTTCGCCGGTTATTCCGGTGGTACTCCCGCCGTTGGGTATGACTTCTTCCAGGGTCCAATTGTTCCCTCCGTTGGGGATACAGCTCTTGCTTACGGTCAATATCTACCGGGATTCAAGAATCTGCCCATGTCTTCCTTTGTGAAGTACATCAACCCGGATGCGGTCTATTTTGACCCTAACGATGCGACGGAAGTGTACAACTACATGAGAGGTCTTCGCGCTGATGGTTCACCTTTCCCGGTTGAAGCCACCGGTGGGACTCCTTTCGTACACCCTGGAGATCCTTCCTTGAATGTGGATGCAAATGATACGGAATATGTGGATTCTGACATCCACGCCTCCGGTGACCGCCGTTTCCTCATGAACGCCGGTCCATTCACCATGGCCCCTGGAGATTCCCAGGAAGTTGTCTATGGAATCTTCATGGCAGCGGCTGGGGATCCACTGGATTCATTCCATTTCCTGAAGACCGTGGATGAACTGGCCCAGTTGGCGTATGATATTCAGTTTGCTTTACCACCTTCGCCTCCCGTGCCGGATGTAACGGTGACAACCCTGAAGGATGAAATCATTCTGAACTGGGACGATGTGGCTGAATATTATGAAGCTAATGACCCAATTGACAGAACACCCGAGGGTGAAGACTCGAAGTTTGTATTTGAGGGATACAATGTGTATCAGCTGGAGACGCTCTCCGGTACCGGTAAACTCAAACGGATTGCCACGTTTGATTTAATCAATGGAGTGAAGGAAATCAAGGATGATGTCTTTGACCCAAATCTTGGTGAAACGATTAACCGTCGTGTGCAATTCGGCGATGATACAGGAGTGAAACGCAGTATTAGTATTTCTCAAGATGCCTTGAATAATGGGATTCCATTAAAAACAAACCGGGAATACTATTTTGCGGTCACCGCCTATGGGTATAATCCCTATGGTATTCCAAAAACATTAGAAAGTACTAAATCCATACTGGCGATTCGTCCTCAAATCCCCAACACATGGGTAGGAAATGATGATATTGCCTTTGGCTCGGGCTATAATTTCACACATGAGGGTCCATCCGATGGCAGTGCTGAAGCAACCGTTGTTGACCCGACCGCCTTGACGGGACACGAATACAGAGTCGATTTTGGTATTCAGCATTATTATTTGGATGTAGATGGTAAATGGAAATTCACCAACTACCCTGATTCTGTTGGCCGTGCACGTTCAGAGGACTGTTCCGGTTCCACCATCACAGCAGCTGCTCTGGTTTCTGGCAAGGTAGGTACCGTTGATATTATCATGACATTTGATATGGTGTGCGGTGATAACTGGGTAGATGGGATTAAACTGGATCTTCCTGATAACCTGATTATTAATAGCTGGGAACCACTGGGTGATTGCAATTGGGCCGCTTATGGTCAGAATTGTGTGAATAATGACGGCACTTTGGATGAAGCTACTAACTCTATCACCTGGGGTGATAGTACCCGGTCTGAATTTGGATCCATTGAAGGAGGTCATGTTTGGAAGATAAATGTTCAACCTCCCGATGATAACGATTATCCGTTTGAAATCGCCTACGAAGTGTATGATGATGGTTATGACGGCACAATCGTGGATGCTAACGGAACGGCCACAGTAACAGAGCTAGGCTATGAATTTAAATCCCTTCTGGAGTGGAGCGTTACCGATTTGGACGAGAATACGGTTGTCTTGGACCATCAGACAATGCAAGGTGGTGTCATGTACGATCGGGTAGTTGATGGTGTTTTCTATTCTGAATCTGATGCTTTTGGGAAAGGTGCTAATCCTGTAGTGGATGGGCTTCTAATTGCAATTAATGGTCCTTCGAATGGGATTCATGGTATTTACATGGTTCATGATGGAATTGAGGCCCACGAGGACTACAGTGATCTGCCAGTTGCCAGCGCACTTCAGGAACACGTATGGATTAACTACCCGGACGGGCTAGCCTATCTTGAAAATGGGAACGGTGGTTATTATTTCGCTACCCAAGGTGGGGGATCGCCGGCAAGTGAAGAATCATACTACGCCCGTGTTTTCCGTGGTAGTAACTTCTCCCGAGCTATTCCGTATGACTTCGAAATGCGGTTTACTGAGAAGGGTAGTAAAGCCTGGCTTGCTTACACTACCGGCGAGATCATCGATGTTCCTTTCGAACTGTGGAATATTGGATCTGGAACACCGGATGATACTACGGATGACTACCAGATGATCTGCTGGATTTACGATTACGATGGTGATGGTAAATACAGTTGGAGTGGAGATTTAAAGGATTCTGGTGCGGATAATGATCCGGGATCAGATTGGGTATATTGGCGCAATCCAGCCGACACGTCACCAGGAACAGCAGGGTATGAGGCGTGTGCCAATGATCCTAATTATGGTTATCCAAGTTTAATTGGTGGTGAGGTAATGGCGCGGACCGTTTGGAATAACTGGAATGGATACGGGAGTAAACTGGATTCAATTGCCTTGTCCGAATTATCAGGACCATTGCCCTCAGATTGGACAGCAGCGGATACGGCAATCTTTGATTCGCTCGGATGGTTTATCGATCCCGACAACTCCCTTGGAGTGGTTGAAAGTGATTCTACCAATTGGGCCTACGGTAGAATAATTCTATTCCCCATGGTGGGTTCGGTTTATCGCTGGATCACAAATAAACCCAATACAGTATCTGACAAATTCACATTTGATGGATCTGCATATAAGGGACAAACTAAAGCCTATGAAGTATCCAAGGTAAACGTATGGCCGAATCCCTACTTCGGTTATAATCCGGAGGAACGGACTCCCACGGATCAGCAGATGCACTTCACGCATTTGCCGGAGACAGGGGAATACAACATCCGGATCTTTGACCTGGCCGGGAATCATATTAAAACGATTACCGGAAAAGATGTTGGTTCTCAGTTCGCCGTCTGGGATCTGAGAAATGACTTTGGTATTCCAGTGGCCAGCGGTATGTACATCGCCCATGTGGAATACGGAAATAACAGCAAGGTTCTTAAACTGGCAGTTGTTCAGCCTGAACAGCGCCTGGACCGCTATTAATAGAAAGCAGAAAGGAAGTAGAGATCATGAATAAGACTATTTTAAAGATCTTCTCCGGCGGTGTCTTTCTATTTGGCACCTTGTTCGCAGGAACCATCAAGTCCCAGGGCCAGGCAGGCGCTACGCAACTGCTGATCCCTGTGGGTGCATCGACAATTGCGACCAGTCAGGCGAATGGTGCGACGGTTTCCGGCGTTGAAGCCCTGTTTCTGAATCCAGCCGGTGCGGCTGGAATAAAGGGCGGGTTCCAAGGCACTGCCTCAACAATGAATTACATCGCAGATATCGACATCACCTACGCCGGTTTTGTGACCACTTTAGGGACCAAGGGAACTTTCGGGCTCTCTGTGAAAACCCTGAATTTCGGCGACATTCCGGTTACAACGGCTGACGCTACGGAAGGAACAGGAGAAATGTTTTCTCCCGACTTCCAGACCCTGACGGCCACGTATGCCAAGTCGTTTGCTGACCGGGTACGGTTTGGAACGTCGTTCAAATTCGTATCAGAACAGATCATCAATACGAAAGCCACTGGCCTGGCAATTGATATGGGTGTCCAGTACCAGTTTGCCAACCTGCCGTTGGCGATTGGTGTGAGTCTGAGAAACCTGGGGAACCGGATGGAATATCAGGGCCCTGATCTGGAACAGACATTAACACCCGAAGGTGCCCAGTCAGGTACGATCGTAGAACGGTTCCGTGTGAAAGCAGAAGCGTTTGACCTGCCTGCCGATTTAAATATCGGAGTCAGCTATGCGCCCATGCCTGGATTAAACCTGATGTGGGCTTTCACCAACAACGCGTTTGCAGTGAATACACAGAGTTTCGCTGCCAAGTATTCCATTGGACCCGCATGGGTTGCCGGTGGAACTTCAACCCGCCTGGTTGGCGATACACGGCCGGCTGATATTCCTACCACTGTGTGGAATGAAGCCAATACCGAAGCCAGCGACAACCTCTTCGGTACTACATTTGGTGCTGGTGTGGAAGTCCCGGTGGGTGGCATGAAACTGGGTCTGTCCTATTCCATGCGTTCCGTGACTCGTTATTTCGATAACAATAAGGTGATGCAGATCACGGTTCAGTTCTAAGTTAACGGCTTAGAAAAGAATAATAAAAAAGGGTCGTCATTCCGACGGCCCTTTTTTTATTGGTTTAAAGGATGAAATGCTTACTGGAATAGAGCTGTCAAAGTTGAATAGAGCTCCGGATAAGGGAGGCCTTCCCCAAAGTAATATTCCCCACCCGCATCCTGGAGAATGAGTTCCCAGTGAAGATGAGATCCTTCCCGGGTTCCCAGGGTGCTGGCCCGGGTACCTGTGTTACCTGTTTTCCCGAAAACCTCTCCTGCTTTAATTTGGTAACCCGGTTGAATTGCAGGGTTGATGTAAGAGAGATGGGCATAAATGGTAATGGTCCGGTAGCCGGGGAAAAGATTTAATCCATGATCTATGATAACTGCTTTACCAACTAAAATAGAGTTAAATAAATCCGATGGTGTATGTCCAATCGCGTGGGCGGCATTCAAAAGAGCTTCACGGAATTCAGGTGCAATTTCTTTGTAGGATTTATCGGCCCGAATCACAACACCATCAGCGACCGACCGGACGGGTGTCCCCCAGGAGGCAAAAAAATCAATGCCGCGATGAACCCCGGATCGATATTCACGGGGCGCATTGGGTAAACGGGAGGCTTTCTTAGGAACCGGGACCCCATCACAGGGGAGTAAAAGTGATACAGTCTGGAAACGCCGGAAATCAGGAATGGCTGGGTGGACCTGAAACAGAGGTTCGATGGCGGCAGAAGGGTTGTACGTTTTTAGAACAGACGTCAATTTTGTGCGGATGGTCAAAGTATCCAGTGTAAAAGTTAAAACCGTTTTATTCCCTACCTGTTTGAAGTGGGTCAGCTGACGGGAACGTTCTTCGGGGGAAAGCGAATTTTCGACAATGAGGGATAACAACATGCGACTGGAATCGTCCAGGTGCGGTTCCATCATTGCCAGGATACTTTCGCCCTGTAAAGGCGCAGTGACCGTTTTTAGGAGCGAATCTAACCCTGTTGCGTTTGGACCGGTTATGAGCCGGGCGGTGACCCAATCGGGTTCGGTAACGATTTTAGCCTCTGAACCAGGTACTTTTTCAGGGAGTGTTTTTAGGGAACTGCAGCTGACAAACAGCAGCAGTGCCGGGATAAGATACGTCCGTATCAAAAGAATCAATTTTGAATTAAAGCGTCCAAAGCCTGTAAAAATACGCTCTCCGGCGGGCCCGTTACTGTCCGGGAACAGACCGGTGAAAAGATGGAATCCTCCGGTTTGTGGATGGATCCGTATTCAGATGAAAGCAGAATTTGAATCGTGGGAATGGCAACTAGGGAGAGCGTATCCCGAATGGAATATTCATAGCGGGTCCACGCCATGGGGACCAGTAGTAAACCATCGGCCCAGTTCCGGTTTCGTTGAAGGAAATTGATAGCCTGAAATACTTTATGGGTTTGAAATAGTTTTAACACGTGTTCCGTATTCCGGATTTCCCGTCGCAACTGGCGGTGAACTTTATCCAGGGTCATACGGCTACCTGTCTTGGCAGACATGACGCCCAGCAGGTTTAGATTGGGGCCTTCCAGTACAAGAATATTCATGATCAATAAATAAGTATTAATTCCCTTTCCACTGGTATTAATTTAATTCAGTCAGAATAGACGAGCCTAACCGAAATATTTTAGGGAGATAGATTGTTCATTAGAAGAAGCGGGGTACTCGAATTCATTGCGATTGTTCTTATGGTGTCAACCATCCGGGGGCAGCAGGAGCATAAAATTACAGGGGTGGTTGTGAATGACAGGAACAATCATCGCATCGTAGGAGCCAACATTCTGGTGGTGGGAACAGAAACGGGAACCGTAAGCGATGAAAGCGGTCAGTTCCAGCTTCTGGTTCAATCTTTTCCGGTGACCCTTCAGATTTCCCACATTGCTTACCGGACAGTGGAGCGAACCTTCACTAAGGGTGGGAAATATTCTATTCGCCTGATCCCGGCGGTGTTAAAGGGCGAGGAAGTCACCATCACCGGTGAACGCAGTGCTGCAGAGAAAGATGTCTCCAGCAAGGTGGAGATTGTCTCCCTTCGTACTGTTGAAGAGCGGGGGATGCGGGATATCAGTGAAGTGTTGCGTGAAATGGAGGGCGTCTACATATCCACCTCCACCACCGGTCGGCAGACGGCCAGTATACGGGGAAGCAATGCAAATGAAGTCTCTGTCTATCTGGATGGCGTCAGGATGAATCGGGCCATGGATGGGGAGGCAAACCTGGCGTTTATTGATTTATCTGACCTGGCCCGGGTTGAAATAATCCGCGGTGGCGCTACGACCCTGTTTGGGGCCGGTAATTTTGGTGGTGTGATTCTCATGCATTCCGATAAACCGGATCGGAATTCCATTTTTTTCTCAAGAGCTATTGGTTTATCCAATTCCAGCGATCAGGATCTCTCGGCGGCGGTTTCAGTTAAAGGAGGACCCCTCTCCATGGGAGGCCGTTTCTCGGGGAAATCCCGCCTCTATGATGGCAGAACCCTGTATACCGCTTTGTTTGAGAACTATTCTGTTTCCTTCGATGATGGAAAGTTTTCCGCTACTCCCCGTATGATCCGCCAGAGGAATGTAATACAGTTTCATTCCGGGGGAATCCGTTCCGCCGACGAAATGAGTATTAAACAGTTTAGTTTCAACGGGGAGATTCTCCACATGAAGGGGTGGGAATTTCATTGGGGGCACCGGAACTGGAACTGGGATGACAATTTCTTTACCAACGTGAGCCGCGTTCTACGTGACAGTTCCATGACCCTGAGATTGTCAAAAACCTCTTCCTGGCGGAATCTGGAAGGAACATTCCAATACGAAGAAGAACGACAATTTTTTAATGGGGATCAGAAAATCCGGGATAGTTACTCCTCCCAGAACTGGACCGATGTGGCTGATTTAGGGCAGAAGGACCGTGGCTGGGCGGGAACCATCCGCTACCAGCAAAAGAATCCTGTTTCAGACATTGATGTGTTGCGGCTGGAACTGGGGATGCGGCGCAGTCTGTCGGATTATCACCACGATCAGGAAATCAATATCTTCGACAGCACGACCTTTGTGAGGAAGATTCAATATAATTTTAAAGATCAATTGCCATTAAATACATTTCGGTTGGGGTTGTACGCAGAAGGGCGTATGGAGAACGGGAACCGGTTTTCCTTGTTTTTCAACCAGGGGACGAATCATCGCGCTCCCACCTTGAATGATCGATTTCTATGGGGCGTAGGGTTGGAAAAGACGCAGGAGTATTACAAAGAGCTACAGAAATCCAGACCATTGGGGCCGGTGGCGGCTGCCAACCGGGATCGGGAACTACAGAATCTGAAACAGATACTGGCTTCCATGCGGGGAGGGTTGAAGCGGGAATATGTCACCACTACGGAATTGAACTTCTCACTGGTTCTGGATCAGGTAAACACGGAACCGTTTTCCAGCTGGGAGATTGGGGTGGACTTTTTCCGCAATACCTATTTGGATAAACTGGCATATCGTGTTATTCCCAATAGTTTGGTGGCGCCTTTCAATACAACGACCGCCTGGGTAAACGGAATGGAGTTGAGCGGAAAAACCTATGCTTGGGATCACCGATTTCAACTGATCATGAACATGACCTGGATTTTCCCCAGTGACGCCCTGGTCTTCCCGGATAAACCCTCCCGCCGGGGAAATATTATTATGGATTACAGCCGCGGGATTTTCCATTTGAATTTGAGTCACATTTATGAGGGCCCGCAGCAATATGTCCGCGGGGGCGTGATTTTGAATCAGGATATGGGGTTCAGCAATACCAACGTAACGCTGACGGTCCGGAAACAGGTCTGGCTGTTGGATTTGAGTCTGAGTTATGCCATCCGGAATCTTTTTTCGAACACCTCCCCGGTTGTCAATGCGGGCAATATTGCACCGGATGGTTCCTTCAATTATTACGATGCCCACCGCCAGTTATTGTCATTTAAAGTGACACTGGCGGAGAAAAAACAGCAGACTCCATGAGAATGAAGTTAAATCTAGTGGTGATGTTCTTGCTGTTGGCCGGCTGCGATGGTGTTTTCAATACCAATCCTTCGGATCAGGAACCGCTATTCACCCTCTCGGTGGAACATTCGATTTCCAAAATCAGTGATTCCGCCACTGTACATCTCTCCTGGGATGAAATATCGGTTGAAGCATTTCAAGCCTTCACCATTGAGCGTCGTCAGAAAGGCCAATCGTGGACGAAAGTCGGATCGGTGACCAATCGGGTGGTCCATACGTACGATGATGTAATCTATGATGATGAAGATCTGGAATACAGGGTGGGGATTATGGATCAGGATGGGAATGTTCGCTGGGCGGAGGGCTCCACTGAAATCCCGAAGACGACAGTGTTATTTGTCCCTGGAGAACAGCCGACACCTGCAGCCGCATTTATGACACCCCTGATTGATGACGGCGATTCCATTGTCGTGGATACGGGGCTCTATGTAGGTCATTTGGTCCTGACAGGAAAGACGGTGATGATGCTGTCAGTCCATGGTTTTGAAAATACAGTCATTCAGGGCCGCGTCACCCTCTGGGCAGGCGTGTTCGACGGTTTCACGGTTACAGGCAATTCCTCCTTGAATGCAGGCGGCGGAATCGCAATTTTAGGAGATGGGATCGTACGGCGGTGTTATGTTACAGAAAATACGAGTTCGCGGGATGGGGGTGGTGTTCTTGTGAAAGATCAAGGTTCCCTATTGAACTCCATCTTGTTCAATAATTTCTCGGCATATGGTTCCCATAATCTGGCTGTCGCAGGAGGCAGCGGCCGCATTATTAATAATACAATTGTTTACACCGATTCCCAGTCGGTTCAGGACACGAACCTTGTCAACACCAATATTACCTTTAAAGATGTACCCGCCGGTTTGTTGTTTCTAAATAATATTGTGTTTGGAGCTGATACCAGTTTAATTGTGGATTCAAACACGATGGGCCACCCTCCGGTGATAGATTATTCCTGCATGGATACGTCATCCGTAACAGGAGACCACATCATCAGAGAAGACCCGCAGATAATTGGACTGGAAGCAGATCCATTCAATTTTCAGTTGGATCCAGCTTCTCCCTGTATTCACGCCGGTCATCCCGATCCACAGTACAACAATCGTGATGGAACCCGCAATACCATGGGAGCCTTCGGAGGGCCGGGAGGACTGTAGTTGAAGTCTTTCTTATGGGGGATCATCGTAACGCTGTTGTCTCTCTCCTGTGAAAATCCGTTTGACGTAACACCCACGGATGAGAATGAACTCTTTCAACTGAAAGTAACCCATTCCATCTCGAGAATTGTGACCACCGGGGAAGTCACCCTCAAATGGAGTGAAGTGATGGTGGAGGGGTTTTCCAGGTATATTGTGGAACGGCGCCCGGTCGGAGATTCTATCTGGACCAGCTTGGTGGATATCAAAAACCGAATTCAAACCAAGTATGTGGATCTCATCCGGGATGACCAGGATCTGGATTATCGCGTCGGAATTTCTGATACCTTGGGAAATATTCGCTGGGCGACGGCTTCAATTCAAATTCCACTAACACGTCAGTTATATGTACCGGATGAACGGTCTACGATTCAACAGGCGATATACGACAGCTTGATTGATCCGGGAGATACGGTGTGGGTACATCCGGGAGCGTACTACGGGAAGTTCAATCTTATGGAGCGGGACATTGTTTTAAAGTCCACGGCAGGCCCGGATACCACTTTTCTCCTGGCTGATTCCACCTATCTGGGGACGGTATTGACAATGAATATGGGCTTGGTGGAAGGATTTACTATTTCAGGGGGTGAGAGTCGTGTCTCTGGCGGCGGCGTGTTACTGAAAGGGACGGGTGAAGTACGCCGTTGTATCATTACCGGGAATCAGGCGATGTTTTATGGCGGGGGTATTTACATGAGTAATGATGCCACCATAATGAATTGTATTATTTATGATAACTCCGCTCGGGCAGGAAGTAACATTTATTTCCGGGATGCCCACGGTAAAGTGATTAACAATACCATTACCTTTGTGGAGGCTGTGCGCAGTTCCTGTATGGCCTTTGGGAACAAGAACCGGGATTTGAATTTTCAGAACAACATTATTGTCAACCCGAAGAATTATTCCAATATCAGTATTCTGGAATCGGGGGCCTTTTCCGGCGTAAGATTGGATTATTCCTTAATGAAACCGGCGCATTCCGGTGTCAATTCGAACGGTATAAATGACGTAGATCCACTTTTTATCGGCTATGTAGGGCTGTCGGAAACGTATGATTTTCACCTTTCTCCTGCCTCCCCGGCGCTGCATGCCGGGAACCCGGCCCAGATCTACAACAATCCTGATGGCAGCCGGAATACGATGGGTGCCTATGGTGGACCTTATGGAGAATGATTTCTATTTGAGAGGTATGAGGTTCCCCAGGACGTAACCGATCACAATCCCGATCAAAACGGCGATTGTCAGCGTTCTGGAATTAATCACCTCTTTGGTATAGCCTTTTTTAATGGCGATAACGGATACAAAGTAACCCAGGGCGTTTAACAGCCAGAAAAAGGGGATGGTAAGTATTTTAATAATGAACGGACCAATCAGGGGCACGGCGGCAATAATAGCTCCCAGTCCGGCAAAAACATGGGTAAACAGGCCCAGAATCAGGGTTAGAAAGACAACCACTTTCTCATCAATCCCCAGTTCCAGGGCGGCAATAATGGCGATGAGAATAAGAATCCAGATGACAATCTGACGCCGGTGTTGCTTGAGAGTGGTGATAAGATTATTCATGCCGAATCAGGACCTGGAAAGGTAGCCCATAAACTTTCATAGCGGCTTTAATTATACGATGTTTCCCGCTTTCTTCCACCCAGATTTGTTTCACGGTCCCTTCATCACCGGTATATTTCATAAAAGTGTCGGTAGTTTCATAAAATGACGGTTGAGTTGTTTCAGGCTCCATATCCAGGCGGTAATGGTTACAACGTACCGAATCGCCGTTGATTGCCACCGGGGAGGAATTGGCCCAGAGCAACCGGGCCCGGTAAGGCTGGCCTTCGTGATCCAGATTAAACCAGCGGGTATCCAAGGCCTCCGGCTTCTGATAGGTCAGGGCGGCCAAAAGGGTAAAGACGGTTAACCGGGGTGCTGATTGGATGCGGACCTGATCTTCGTACGCGATGATACTGTCCCGGTAAGTGATGGTGACTTTTTGTTTGAAGAGACCCTGACGGATGTTTTTCATAAAAGACCGGGGAGTGAAATCATCGCCATTGTAAACGGTTGTGTAGGTATTATTTTCAGGAAAGAAGTAACTCAGCAAACCCGTAACCTGGTAAGACAGGCGAATGGTATCCCTGGACGCAAGATCCAGACTTGCCTGTGCAATGGGAAAGCCATAGACGGAGACGGTGTAGTTCTGCCCCGACACGATGACGCTCCCCCAGAGGAACAGCATCAGGTGGAACCGGGTCATAGCGAAAGGCTCCGAGCAGAATTAAAGATGCAGCAGGAGTCCCGCGATCAGGAAGTAAATTGTAATCCCGAAAATATCGGTACTGGTGGTAACAAAGGGACCGGTGGCAATGGCCGGGTCCAGGTTCATTTTCCGCAGGAAAATGGGCATTACCGTTCCCATCATGGTAGCGATGAGCATGGTGATGCAGATGCTCAGTCCGACGGAGAGGCCCAGTAACGGTGGTGCGTCCAAAAATCGAAAGTAGGCGAAAAGACCCAGGAGCAGACCGTAGATAGCCCCCAGAGCCAGCCCGACCCGTAATTCCTTGAAAATCACCTTGAAGTAATTGCCGAAATCGATGCGTCCCGTGGCCAGCCCCCGGACCACAATGGCTGAGGATTGGGTCCCGATATTACCTCCCATTCCGGCAATGATGGGCATGAAGGCGGCTAGGGCGATCACTTCGTTCAATAGGCCATTGAAGTGACTCACAATTAAGGAAGCGGTAATTCCACCGATCCAGGTGGCAAAGAGCCAGGGAAAGCGGAGTTTCGATTCCTCCATGGTAGGTTTCAGGAGAATCTCCCGATCCTTACCGGCACCGGCCATCTGGAGGAAATCCTCGGTTGCCTCTTCCCGGATAACATCGACCACGTCATCCACCGTGACGATACCCAGGAGGTGTTGATCCGCATCCACCACTGGAACAGCCAGGTAGTTGTACCGGGAGACGATCCGGGCCACTTCCTCCTGATCCGTTTCAGGGCGTACGAAATTCACCTTCTTGGTCATAATATTTTTCAATTGTGTATCGGGGGGAGTGGTCACCAGATCCCGCAGTGAGACGACGCCTGAAAGGCGCTCATCATCATCGATGGCATAGAGGTAAAAGACCATTTCCGCCTCCTCCTGGTCCTGAAGCGCCCGGATCGCTTCCTGAGCCCGCGTGTCTTCGTGGAGAGAAAACACGTCTGTGTACATGAGACTTCCGGCACTGTCCTCCGGATAACCCATGATTTCTTCCAGTTCTTCCTGTTCGTCCGCTTTTAAATATTCCACTACGGCGGCGGCATACTCCTCATCCACCAGACCCAGGATGTAGGCCCGTTCGTTGGTACTGGCTTCCTGCAGCAGTTCTGCCGTGTGTTCCGGTTTTTCGCCCTTAATCAGGCGGGTCACCACCGCTTCATCCAGTTCATTGAGGAATTCCACCGTCTTTTCGGTGGGGCCCATGAGTTTGAAGGTCATATCCTGCTCATCTTCATTGAAATAACGGAAGATGAGAGCCAGGTCCGCCGGGTGGGTCTTTTCGATCAGTTTAATAATATTGGTCCGGGCATGACGCCTGATCAGCCGACGGAATGTATCTCGCAGGATGGTAATCTCGTGTTCGAACATTTCTTTTTTCATGGGTTCACAACTCCTTTCGGCTGCAATTGTTTGTATCCAACGTAAAAGAGACCGCCTCCCAGTAGTAGCAGTAGCGGGGTCACGTGTCCATGCCAGAGTAATAGGTCCTCCAGCCGGTCAACGGAGTGATTCAGCAGAAGCGATGTACCATTTACCAGAATATGGAAAACAATACTGGCCAGGATCGAGCCGGTACGCCAGGTGAGGTATCCCAGCAAAATCCCCAGGAGGTAGATCTGGACCACCCAGTAGGGGTTAAAATGAATAACGGCAAAGAACAGGCTCGTAAATAAAACTGCCTTGGTCACATCCCGCCAGGCCGATTCCAGAAAGGTCTGTAAAAAGCCCCGGAAAAGGATTTCCTCCCCCACAGGGGCCAGGATCACAATGGTTCCGATCAGGAAGGCCATGGAGAGGGGGTTGGAGGGATTCAGCATGGTCTCCCATCCGAGAAAAGACTCATCCGGTACGGGCAGGACTAAACCGGTGAGGATGTTGATTTCCTCAATCAGAATAATACTGCCAATGGAAAGGATGATCGTCCCGGCCAGACGGTTCAGGGGAAGAGGGCGTAACCGCAGGTAGGTGGTCAGGGGTAGCCGTTTCCAGTTAAGATAGGCCAGGCAGGGGATGATGAGAAAGGCCTGGCCGATGAACATGGCCAGGTAGGTGCTTAAAGCGGGGACAGAATCAGCAGTGGTGGAGGAATCGGGTGCGCTGAACAGACCGCTGACAATCAGCGCTGAAAGAACCGAGAATAACACAATGCCAAAGGCGGAACGTACTGTTAGGGTCCGGTTCATAGGGCTCTGGTTCTTGGGGTTTCATAATTAAGGAATTTACGGTGATCCCGTCGAAAGTAAAAGGTAAGAGACGGCTGTTCCCATCCAGCCGGTGACCTCTGTTAAGCCGTCAAATGGTGGAGAATAATGCCGGTGGCAACGCCCACATTCAGCGATTCCCCCTGGCCGCGTTTGGGGACGGACACAAGCTGATTGACCCGTGAGTGGGTTGAGGGGGAGAGCCCGTGAGCTTCGTTCCCTACGACCAAAACCCAAGGTTCTGGTATGCTTTCCAGGGCACGAATGGGGGTTCCCCGGTGATCCGCCCCAAGGATTTGGTGACGGCTGGTCAGTTGTTTCAGGGGAAGTGGCCCCAGAAACTTGAGGTGGAAGTGGGCGCCCATTCCACCGCGGACCACCTTGGGGTTGAAAGGATCACTGCAATCGGAACTCAAGGCGACGGCTTTCAGTCCGAACCAAGCCGCCGTTCGCAGCAGGGTCCCTAAATTCCCCGGATCACTGATATGATCGAGGTAAAGCCAGCTTGTACTCATTAAAGCGGGTACAGGATCACCAGCGGCAGGGAGCGGACAGATACCCAAGATACCTGACGGCGTCCGGGTCTGTGAAATGCGCTTCATTTCAGTTGCGGAAACTGTTTCCACCGGAGTGACCGTCTCCAGGGTTTTCACCAGGTTTCGTTCCTCGGGGGTGGTGAGAAAGGCAGTCGTGGCGTAAATCTGTCGTATCTTCCATCCCGCTGCGAGCGCTTCTGCCACCAGTCTTTTCCCTTCAATAATGAATTCTCCCCGCTCCTGACGGTATTTCTTTAAAGACAGGGATTTTATTTTTTTAATTGTTCCGGCAGAGAGTATGATAACCGTCAGTCCTTACCCTGGTAAACGATTTTGCCGTTGACGATGGTGAAGAGAACGCGGGTGTGTAGGATGGCATTAGGATGTTTTCCATCCAGGGGGCGATCCAGAACGGTAAAATCGGCGTAATAGTCGGGTTCCAACTTTCCCACAACCTGTTCCTGGAAAGAGGCGTAAGCGGCCCATTCCGTGATCATTTTAAGGGCCTGTTCCAGTTGAAGGCGTTCCTGCGGTTGCCAGCCGCCCGGGGGCCAGCCTTTCGGGTCCTGGCGGGTCAGGGCGGCATAAATTCCTGCCAGGGGATCGGGTGTTTCCACCGGGGCATCGGAACCCCCGGGAATAATGGATCCTGCTTTAATCAGGGACTGCCAGGCATAGGCACCTGCCAGCCGCTGGTCCCCCAGTCGTTCGTCCGCCCAGTACATATCGGAGGTGCAATGGGTGGCCTGCATGGAGGGAATTACACCCAGTCTATGGAAACGAGGAATATCGGCGGGATTTATGATCTGGGCATGTTCAATCCGGTTCCGTTTGGTTGTAGCTCCCACAGCTTCGAATATGTCTAGGGCGATCCGGTTGGCCCGGTCGCCGATACAGTGAATGGCCACCTGGAAACCGCGGGAGTTGAATTCTTTCACCAAGCGGGCCACTTCAGCAGAATCGGTGAGAATCAGCCCCTTGTTCCCCGGATCATCTGAATACGGTTCCAGCAGAGCGGCTCCCCGGCTTCCCAGAGCTCCGTCCAGATACAGCTTCAGACACCGAACCTGATAAAAAGGGTTCTCTGTTTCGGGGCCGGATTGAAGGTAGGAGGAATATACCGATGGTTCATTGTCCAGGATGGCATACACCCGGAGGGTCAGCTTTCCTTCCTGTTTCAACTCCTTTAAAATGGAGAGCGTTTCCAAGTCCGTTCCAGCATCGTGAATGGCGGTCAATCCGAATTGATTCAGTTGTTTTAAGGCTTTCAGGATACTTCGACGCTTATCAGCCGGAGTAGGTGCCGCTATCAGCTGGTTCACCAGAGACACGGCATTGTCAATCAGGATACCGGTGGGTTTTCCACTGGCGTCGCGGAGAATTCTTCCACCTTCCGGATCTGGGGTGGCAGAACGAATGCCCGCTTTCTTCAGGACCAAGGAATTGACCCAGATGGCATGCCCGTCCACCCGCCTGAGGACGACGTAATGCTGTGGAGCGATGGAATCCAGATCCGTTTTGGTTGGAAACTCCGTTTCCGGCCAGTCGTTCTGATCCCACCCCCGTCCCAGGATCCACGTTCCCGGTGGTTTTTGTTTGACAGCCTGGAGGAGGAGTTTCAGGATTTCGGATTTTGTCTTCGTACCCACCAGATTCAGGGTCTCCAGGGAACGGCCATAGCCCGTCAGGTGTATATGACTATCCGTGAATCCGGGATATAAATAACCGCCTTTCAGATCAGTTGTTGGAAAGCCCGGGAAGGAGTCCTGTTTCCCGATCCCTACGATTTTCCCCCCCGTCACCAGTACGGCATCGGCTCCAGGGTAACCATAAATGTGCGCATGGGTAAACAGAATGGTGTCTGCAGGCTGGGCCGTTCCGGATGAAATCAGACTGGTCACAATCAGGCTCCTAATAAAAGCTGTGGGGTGTATTCGGGCGGAAAAATTCCACATTTCTCCCTGGAAAGTAGGGGCAGGCGTTAGCTACTGGCAATGCTCCATTTTTTTTGCATTCCGGTGAATTATTATGTAAAATAGTCTCGTTCAGGGAGAAAAGCCGATGTTCCGTCATTTTATTTTGTCCATAGCTTTTATCCTCATGACTGCCACTGCCTTTGGTGAGCGTCCCACCGG
>CAZIIM010000002.1:101770-104622 GCA_964539305.1 uncultured bacterium
CCACCGGTTTTTTTGATGGTAATCATATCCGTTGTGACATGGAAAACAATGGTCTGATTGTAAGCGATTATTCCCGTCATTCTGGTTTAGAATGGCCGAATGGTTTTAGAGCCTATGCCGTTTATGCTTCTTCGGTCTGGTTTGGTGGTAAAGTCAACGGTGAAATCAGGGTGGCGGCTGGGGATTACAGCCCTGAACTGGTCCCCGGTCCCTGGGGCAGTGACCCGGAAGCACCGGAGAATAAATTCTATAAAGTGAGTCGATCGGATCTATCAGACCCACTGGCGAATAAAGACTTTCAGAACTGGCCAGTGAAATTAGGGGCGCCCTGGGTGGATGAGGATGAGGACGGGGTGTATTCCCCTTTACCTTCTGGTCCGGACCATCCCGACTTCATAGGGGATCAGATCATCTGGTACGTGGCCAATGACAGTGGTCCCGGATCCCATGCCTTATTCAACACCCCTCCATTGGGAATTGAGGTACAATATACAATATTTGGGTTTGATCGTATAAATCCGATGGGGGATGTCCTCTTTGTAAAGGTTTTGGTAATTAACAAAGGCGGGAATACAATTGATTCAACCTACATTGGTGTTTGGGCTGATACCGACCTGGGGGATGCGGGTGATGACTATGTAGGTTGTGACACCACCCTTAATATGGGTATTTGTTATAATGATGGTTTGGACGCAGATTATGAAGGGACGATCGGTAGTACCCCGGCGGTGGGGTATGATCTGTTTCAAGGGCCAATGGTTCCATCACCGGGGGATACGGGGCGGGCATTTGGACGACTTCATCTGGATAAAAAGAACCTGGAGATGACGGCTTTTCGCAATATTGACAAGAACGTTCCCCATCCGTATGCGGACCCGGGAACGAAAGAAGAGGTCTTTTATGCTTTGAAGGGAGTCGATAATGATGGCAATGTTATTATTGATCCCACCACGTCTCAACCCACTACATTTATGGTTCCCGGTGATCCAACCCTGGATCAGGGGAAGGACGATCAGATCTGGGTGATGCGGGATTATCGTTATGCCAATGACGCACGGTTTTTAATAAGTTCCGGTCCCTTTACCATGGCGCCAGGTGACAGCCAGGAGGTGGTGTTTGCGATTATGCTGGCCGTCGATAAGGGAGGCCCTTTGCAGTCCTATAAGAAGCTTAAGGAAGTGGATGCAATCGTCCAGCAATTTTATGATAGTAGGATGGAGACCGTAAAGGATGTACCAGTGCCGGAAATCCAGGCCACTGCTTACCCCGAGGCGATCGTTCTGAAGTGGGGCAACAGGGCGGATCATTATGATCAGGTGGACTATATTGATCGGGTTCCTGTTCCCGTATCATTTGATTCTGTCTTTGTTACCGATATTCGGGATAGCATCGTCATTACCCAGGATACGGTCATTTCCAGTCAGGGGGATACGACAGTGGTGGTACGGCAGGATACAGTCTTTTATTATATCCAGGTTCTGGATCGGGTGGACACGTTATTTAAAAACCAGCCCACCCATTACCGGTTTGAAGGGTATAATGTGTACCAGCTGGAGACACAAGTTGGGGCGGGTAGGACTAAGAAGATCGCCACCTTTGACATTATTAATGGTGTCACCGATATTTTCGATCGTGTTATCAGTCCTATCTTTGGTACGGTAGTCAATGTTCCCGTACAAACCGGAAACGATGCTGGTATTCAGCACTACCTGCGGATAGAACAAGATATGTTAAATAACAATACTCCCTTAAAGATCAACCGGGAGTACCATTTTGGGGTCACTGCCTACGCGTACAATCCTTATGGTGAACCACGGGCCTTGGAGTCCAGGATGAAGATCGTATCCGTCCGTCCCCAGATTCCCAACCGGTGGGTAAAGAACGACACCAGCCTGTATTATGAAGATGACTTTTCGGCGGAACATGTTTCCGGTATCTCTAATGGCACTGTCGCTATTCATATCGTCAACCCGCTTGTACTCACTGGGGATGACTATGAAGTCATGTTTTCAGACTGGTACACAGAAGGGGAGGATACGCTGGACCTGAAGAATTGGCAGTTGACCGATCTTACAACCAATGAAGTGTTGATTGATGGGAGTGTGATTTTTAATGGGATTGACCTGCGGACCGGATTCAAGTTAGGATATCTGGGGTCGCCTGTGCTGGATGGCTTCCAGATTGAGATTACTGATCCGCCCGTTGATCTGAATTGGATCGGAGTGGTAGCCAATGCCGACGGTGAGCTGTCCCTACCGGTGGACGGCGTGGCCTGGTGGTTCTTCCCCGATTATCTGGTTTCAGACGGTAATTATAAGAACCAGCAGGCTATAAGCTCTGCTATTTGGTTTTTTAATGTAGCTCCACACTATGGTATTGATGAGTATGCTATGCGGGAGTTCGTTTTTGAGTATTCAGGAGGTATTGGCTCTGTCAATCAGGGAATCAGCGCCCTACTTCCGGATGATTTTGAAGTGCGTTTCACGGGTAATGGAAAAGCGATCACCTACTGGGGGGATGGATCGGTGGTAGACGTTCCCTTTGAATGGTGGAACATAAAGGACCCGGACAATCCAGATGATGACTTTCAGTTAATTCCCTATTTACGGGATGAAGACGAGAATGGTCAGTGGAACCTGCAGTATGGCCGTGAGAGTGCCGATCATTCTACTTCTGGCGCTTTGAACGATCCCTGGACGGACCGGGTATATGTGTTGAGTCCCACAGATGAGACTCCGGGTACCCAAGGATATGACAATTTCATGGCTGGCGCTGCCGCCGGCAAGACCCTACCGGACTGGAAGGCCAAGCCAGGGGATAATGATCCCGACGGTCCCATGGATGCGTGGAAT
>CAZIIM010000003.1:0-91079 GCA_964539305.1 uncultured bacterium
ATCTTTCACTCACTCTAATTTAACCTCTAAAATCTTATCCCAAGTCTAATGGAGCCTGTCGAAGGATGACCAAACAGGTAGTGAAAAGTGACCAGATGGTATTTGAAAACGTAATTTTAAGAATCCCAGACACCAGCTATTAAGCCTTCGACTGGTACCTCTTTGAGGTACCGCTCAGGCGGACAGACATGTAGGTCGCGCTGAGCCTGCCCGTGCCGGCCTTTCGAATTTCAGGAAAACTATATTAATTTTCCGCACAGCTTCCATTCGGCGCTAAATCCATTATAAATCATGCAGCCAAAACTGAAAGTGGTTCAGGGGGATATTACCCGCTTAAAGGTAGAGGCGATTGTTAATGCCGCTAACCGCTCGCTCCTGGGTGGCGGCGGTGTGGACGGCGCCATCCACCGGGCGGCGGGGCCGGAACTGCTGGCAGAATGCCGGACCATCGGTGGCTGTCCCACGGGTGAAGCGAGGATTACACAAGGTTACCGCCTCCCGGCTAAATATGTTATCCACACCGTCGGACCGGTCTGGCGTGACGGCAAACACCGGGAAGCAGAATTGTTAGGAAATTGTTACCGGAATGCATTTCAACTGGCCGAGGATCATCACATTAAAAGCATCGCTTTCCCTAACATCAGCACCGGAGTGTACGGCTTTCCCAAAGACTTGGCGGCGGAAATCGCCCTTCGCACCACCCGGGAATTTCTGAAGCAACATGATTCAAAGCTGACAGTAACTTTCTGCTGCTTTGATGAAGAAAATTACCGGTTGTACCTCGAATCCATTGACAATCATTTTTAATTAAACTGGTCAATAACTCACATTTCTAAAAAGTCCAAGACTTAAAGGCCAACGTAAGCCCTATGGAGGTTATAAATGTCGCGTTAAGCCAGACCCTTCCCGGTTGATCGTGGTCAGGGTAAAATGTGACCAGCTGGGTAGGAATGGGTGATCGGACATTACTCGAACAATCTAATTTTTCACATCTAAATAGTGGTTAATAAGTCTTCGACTGGCGCCCCTGGGCGCCGCTCAGGCGGCCAAATATGAGTGTATAAAATTCAGATTAAAAATCAAACTTTTCGAGGAAGGATCGCACCTTCAATAAATCCCCTTTGCTGGTAAGGTCCGGCACCGGCTCAGATACCTGAATCGTGAATATTGCTTTGGGATTTTCTTCGAGCAGCATTTTCAGGGCCGTGGGCAATTCCTTCTCCTGTCGCACAGGATGGAGAGGACAGGTTTCCAACACGGGTAACAGGGCATCATAATCCAGGCGGAAAATATTCATACTGACGCCCACGCGCCCGTTGGCATCCCGCGCTTTCTCAATTTCCTCCGGTCCCGGCTTTTCCACAATGTCCGTCAAATAGCCCTCCCCATCCTTCCAGATAATGGCGAAAGCTTTCACCCGATCCAGTTCCACCCCCAGTGCATCCCGGTCGTAATCCGCCATCGCACACAGGTGCGTATCTTGTAACAGACGTTTTAACACCTCCACCGAATATAGATTATCACTGTTACAGACTGTAAACTTACCTCTTTTCCAGTCGGGGCGGGCCAGCATGCCTTGAAGAACCGCATCGGCGGTGCCCAATGGTTTTTCCCGGCCGGGAGGAATCTCCTGACGGGCGAACGTGAGGTTCAAGCCCCACATCTTCCGATCGGCATAATACGGTCTGGTGAATTCATCCCGTTCGTTAATGACCAGCACCACCTCCTCGTATCCGGCGTGGGCAGCGTTATCCAGGAGGTAATCCATGAAAGGCCGCCCCTCCTTCCCTATTCCGATCATGGCCTTCGGTTTCTGATCCGCTTCTTCCGCCAGGTGTTTACTGATTGTACCCCCCACGGCCATACTTCGCTTCATGCGGGAGGACATTCCCGCGGCTAAAACCATTAATCTCCGATCCATAAAATCTATCTCCAGCTTTCGTTAAGCACCGTCTGATCCCTTACTTCTTCAAAAAACCGGCGGCGGAAATAATGAATTCTGTTGATAAACAGGTGCACCCGTTCCAACTGCCGTTTGTTCCGGCGCTGGAGCAATTCCCGCAGGTGCCAGGAAACAAACACAAAAGCACCCCAGCGCAGGTAAATAGGTAACAGTTCACGTTCCAACGGTTCCAGGGGTCGGATTGTTTCATACTGCTCCAGAAAAACACGATAAAGGGTCTCCTGGAATTCCTCCTCCACAAAACAGAATCCATTCACCGCCGTTCCGATTTCAGTCAGGAGGGGGCCAATCCCAAATTCGTCAAAATCCACAATAGCCCGGAGGCGATTCCCCTGAAAGAGCGTATTATCCGGGAACACATCTCCATGGATCAAGCCCTGAGGCACTGCACGCTCAAGGAACGGTTCCAGGAACGAAAATTCCTCCCGGTAAAATGCGAACAGATCCGGGTACTGAAATTTCGCCTGTGGAAAGGAATCCATCAACTTCCGGCAGTAGTCCGGCGTACAGTAAAACTGTTTCTCGATTCCAGCCGGAGGCGGAAGTACATTCAGCCGGGCCACAGCCCGGGCCACGGTTCCCACCGTTTCTTGATTTAAGGAGGGGAGTGATCCTTCCATAAATTGAAATAATACAGAATACCCCTCCTGATCCCGGTTTAAATAGGTGCCATCCCGCCGGGGGATAGGCGGCGCCACGGGAAAATTCCGCTCCGCCAGATCATTCAGTAGAACCACCTCGGAAAGGATATCCTCCTGTTTAGAATAAGTGTAATAACGAAGTAAATAGGTCCCGCTGGTTGTTTCCACTCGGTAGCTGCGATTCACAAAACCGTAACTGGAATTATTTATTGTTAAAACTTTTTCCAGGCGGTAATGATTCAGAGCAGCCGAAAGGACGTCAACATTCACCATGGGCGTTGATTATGCCGCCATCCTGGATTCAATTTCCTCCACTGTCTTTGGAATCGGCGGTCCCAGCACGCGGCATCCCGAACTGGTGATGACGATATCGTCTTCAATCCTGATGCCGCCAAAGGTTCGGAAAGACTCCAGCCGTTCGAATACGATGAAATTCTTTCCCCGGCCTTCCGCCTGCCACCGGTCGATCAGTGCGGGAATAAAATACAACCCCGGCTCCACCGTAACGACAAATCCCTGTTCCAGTTTCCGGCCAAACCGCAACACTTCCAGCCCAAACTCGGTACTACGGGTTACTTCCTCATCGTACCCCACATAATCCTCCCCCAGATTCTCCATGTCGTGGACGTCCAGACCCAGCATATGCCCCAGTCCATGGGGGAAAAACAGGGTATGGGCGCCGGCGGCCAGTGCTTCATCAGAATTACCCTTCATGAGCCCCAGATCCATTAAGCCCTCCACCAGCACCCGGCAAGCGGCCAGATGAACATCCCGGTAGGAAATGCCTGGACGACAGCGTTTAATCGCCGTGGTCTGCATGGCCAGGACCAATTCGTAACACTCCCTCTGAATCGTGGAAAAAGAGCCGCTGACGGGGAAGGTGCGGGTAATATCACTGGCATAATGCCCTGCAGATTCGGCGCCCGAATCATTCAAAATCAGATCGCCCCGGTTCATGGTGTTATCGTGTCTCACATTGTGGAGTACTTCACCGCGAGTGGTAAAAATGACCGGGTAGGCCAACAGTGTTCCTTTCGAACGAGCTAAACCTTCCATCCTACCCGCTACGACCGCTTCCTTCATACCAGGATGGGTCTGATCCATGGCCATTAAATGCATTTCCCGGGTTACCACCAAGGCAGATTCAATTTCCTTCAATTCCGCTTTCGATTTCCGGGATCGTTGCCGAACCACGGCTTGAATGAGTTCTTTTGAAACCATCCGGGCCACATTCTCTGGATTAATTCCCAGCCAGGAGGCCAGCTTAAAAAGAATGGAATCACGATAAGGGGGTAAGAAGTGGATTTTCCGATCTTTGGATGTGGCATGATTCAAATAGGCTGACAAATGATCCAGCGTATCCACCGTTTGAATCCCTGTCTGAGCACCAAGTTCCTCCAGGGTGGGTTGAGGTCCAGTCCAGACAGTTTCTTCCAGAGTCGGCTCATTCCCAAACAGAATCGTTTCACCCGAATCCACATCCAGGACCACTGCCAGTCCGGGGCGATCGATTCCAAAATAGTACAGGAAGGTACTGTCCTGCCTAAAGGGATAGGTATTGTGCTCATAATTCATGGCAGTTTCTTCATTCCCGGGCAGGAGCACGAGACCTCCCTCCAAGGCTTCCACGAGCCGGTCGCGTCGTTCCTGATAGTCTTGAGCTGAAAACATATTGGGAAAGTTAATGTGAAGCGGGTTGGAGGAACAGATTTAATCGAATGGCAAGATTCAAAGAGGCTGGAATCACAACTCTGTATTCACCAGTTGGCGGAGCCCCAGATTCAGAGGGATGTAAATCACGATGCCGTTGAAGATTAACACCCCCAGACCCACGAGGAAAAAGGTTTCGATGGAAGCCTGTTTTTCCATTAGCAGGAGAAACCAGATAAAAGCCGCCACCATGGTAACCAGGTAAGCCAGGCTGAAGAGAATGGTGATCGTACCGCCGGTTCCGGAGGCAATCCGCATGGGATTCCGTTCGTGGAATTGGGGAAATAGAGCTCCCAGTCCCAGGGATATGCTAACCAGTCCAAAGGTAAGCAGGATCAAGAAAGCGGTGGCCAGCAGGTTAATTCTCAGACCTTGACCCAGGAAATAATTACTGACCAGCGCCACCGTTTCTGCCAGAGCGAAAAATAGTCCTGCTGACAGCCAGAATTTCTCCATGAAAAGAGATCTCAATTTCACGGGAGCAGCCATTAGAATCCAGAGTCCCTTTCCTTCCAGGCTGATGAGTGGAAAGACGAATCGGGCCGTGAGAGCCGCAATGACAAAACCGCTGAAACCGAAATTCAAAATATAAATCAGAATCCGCCAGAAAGGAGCAAGCGCCTGCATTTGGATGTTCACCCGGGCCAGATTCAGCAGGTAAATCCCAATGAAGAAACCGAATAAAAGAAACTGAATCCACTGCTGTGGAGTACGGACAAACTGGAGGACATCTTTAAAGACCAGTCCACGGACCGGAGGCTGTAATCCGCCTAGCAATTTCGTCAGAAACCCGGGTTTAACACTTCTGGTGGCCGGTTGACGCCGGTGCGAATTCAGAATCTGGACCGTGGGATAGTACATCCCTCGCCCCAACCATCGTGTCAGTTCCCACCCGACCAGGGCAGTGGTAACCAACAGACTCCCGGAAAACAACCGCTGGGGACCAGCTTTATGTAATAATTCCGTAAACCAGTAACTGGGAATCAAAGGGAAAGGATCACGGGTCAGATTAAACAGGTAGCGACTCATGACTCTGAAACTGGCGGTTTCACCGGTAAGAATTACCGTCTGCTGGTTGTACCGAAAATAGAGCCAGAAGAATAGCCAGACTATTGCTCCCAGGGCCAGAAACAGGATACGAAGACGGATCCACTTGGATAGGCGAATTATGACCAGAATTATTACCAGACCGGTCATCGTGGCCAGCAGCAGGTAGGGAATCAATCCCACCGGAAATAACCATATCCACCCCCCGTTAAAGAGACCATTGGCCTGGAGATACGCCCCGGTTAGAGGGATTCCCAATACCAGAATGACCCACGAGCTATACAGGAGATTCTCCAGTAGCTTGGTTTTGAAAATATCACCATAAGCAATGGGGTGGGTGAGAAGAAAGTTCACCTCCGGAGATCGATACAGGGTTGAGAATGCAGTAATAATATTAGAGATAATCAACAAATAAAAGATGATTGACCACCCGAGATAAAATACCCGGTCCAACAACAGGCGGCCCACTTCACCCTGGTTGAGGAGAAATTGGGCGCCCCGGAGCGCTAATAGATACCCCCCGAGGATCAAGCCACTGATAATGATCAGGGGCATGAAGATTTCAAGCCAATGCTTCCGGAGATCGGCTGTAAGTCGGTATCGGATTGACCTGCCCCGAATTCGGAAGAAAAGGAGCGTGAAGTTCACTGGTGCTTCCTTTTATCTTTTGAAACGGAGGCCATTTTTTCCTCCCCGGTGAGATGCAAAAACAGATCCTCCAAATTCCCGTGTTGTTGAAGGGAATCCCGAAAGGATTCAATGGAACCCACCTTCAGGAGAGATCCCTGATCAATTATTCCCAGGGAAGTGGAGAGTTCTTCAGCCACATTCAGATTGTGGGTGGAAAGGAATACGGTCACCCCTTCCGAAACACGCTCCCTTAAAATTTCCTTAATGGTACGGGCGGTCCGGGGATCCAGACCCACCATGGGCTCATCAATGATCAGAATTTCCGGCTCATGAAACAGGGCAGCCGTAAAAACCAACCGCTGTTTCATCCCCTGGGAGTAACTTTCGGTCACTTCCTCCAGCCAGGAACCAATATTCAACCGCTCCCGGTACTGCCCGATCTGCCGTTCGATCCTCTCTGACTCCAGACCGTAAAGATTCCCCACCACTTCCAGAAATTCACGCCCGGTTAATTTATCGTAAAGGAAAGGAGCATCCGGAACGTAGCCAATCATTCGTTTCGCCTCCAGGGGATGGGTCCCGGTGTTAAACCCGTTGATTTCAATATCGCCTTCATCCGGTAACATCAGTCCCACCAGCATTTTAATGGTGGTGGTTTTGCCAGCGCCGTTCGGCCCCAGAAAACTAAACAGCTCCCCCCGCTGAACCGTCAATGAAAGCCGATTAACCGCTTTTAGAGTGCCGAACGATTTGGTAACCTGGTGTAATTTGATCATGGTTGTTATCCTTTAATACTGCTGGTCCACCACTTTAATGGTGATGTTGCCCAGAAGAGGCAGCAACTGGTAGAGGTTTGTAAAATCAGTTTCCAACAGGGCGATATGGGTCGCATCCGCCACATCCTGACCTAAGGTCGGATCCACTGCCCACCAGAATCCATCTTTCGCCACCACCGGCCAGGCATGGAATAAAAATCGTCCCTGCAGGTAAACCAGACCGGCGTAAATCTTTGTAGGAATTCCCAAGCTGCGACTCAAAGCGGTGAACAGGGCCGAATGTTCACTGCAATCCCCCTCCCTCTGGTTCAATATTTCCAAAGTTGAATTCAAACTGGCCACCGGTCGCTTCTCCAGATGGGTATACACCCACCTGACCAGTGTTTTCACGGGGCTGGTACCCGGTCCTGCCTGTTGTTGAATCTCCGTAGCCTGACGTATCACCCTGGCATCTGCAGATTGAATCAGGGGCGTTGCGCTCAGGTAGGAATTCAGGTTTAAGGCAGCTTCCATCCGTACCGGCACAGGGCGGAGGACCAATTGCAGTTTTTCATCACTCCGGAAAAACTGCTGGCGGGTATTTTGAATAAGCTCCAGGAGGCTGGTATCCAGTCCTGTAACCTCAAGTGTAAGAGACTTTAACTTGGTGGGATGCTGGATGGTGCTTTCAACCGGAATGGCAAACGATTCGATGAGATCCAATCCGGTGGTGGTTGAATCAGTAGCCAGGGCCTGATCCGGTGTTACCCGTTCCAGCGAGAGACCCAACAGCGACTCCTCCCGGTAGGTCAATCCATTATCGTCCAACCAGAGATAAGAGGGTATTCCACGCATGGAAACACGGATTTTATTCAGCTCCATCTCTACGCCCTGAATGGTACGGACTTCCTTTCCTTCATGGACGATTTCCATCTCCGAAACTTCCATCGTAAGCGGATCAAAAGAAGGGAGTACCAACCGCTGACCCGGCTTAATCCCCTGACTGGAAAGCATGGGCTGGATTCCAACATAAATATAAATATCCTGAGGCACGTAGACCGCAAACCGGCTGCTGTCACGGCCCTGAATGTGATCGATATAAACGGAATCTCCTGATTGAAATCCTTTAAACCGGGTATTGTAATCATCGGCGATCAACCGTACATCGAAAGAACGAAGACGGAACAGGGTGTCCACCTGAACGGTGTTCACCAATTGAATTTGGGTTTTAAACCCAGCAATGGCTGTTTTCAGTTGAGTGGAGCTGCGGAGCCGGTAACCGTCCTTACCCAGATTCCGGAGGGCATAGGTGGCATAACCCAGCTTCTTCCCCTGGTGGTAAATAGCCAACCACTCCGCATCCCCGGGAAGATCCCTGATCCCCGTCTCCAGGGATACCACCCGAATAGTACTTTTCCGATCAAAATAATTGACCTGAATCAACCGCCCCAATAGGCCTCCCCAAGTCAGGAGTAAAACAATCAAATACACCGGTCTGTACCAAGATGATCTCACTTTTTTCGAAGCGGGTTGGGATCGCCGGGTGCGATTCATTCACAGCACCGCTGTTTATCAGGAAAAGGACCGGACATTAAAATCGATAGACGATCATTACCCCGTCAGGGAGCGGAGAAACAAACCAGTGCAAATCCTTCATTCTGTATGCGTAGGCGAATCCCCGTCCGACTACTGTACCAAGGCCGGCACCGGCAATCACATCGCTGAGGTAATGTTTATTATCGTGGATCCGCTGGAGAGCGACCAGCCCCCCGATCAGGTACGCGGGGACGCCGACAGAAGGCCCCCATATCTCCTCAGCGATCGTCGCTACTGTAAAGCTATGGGAAGTGTGACCGGAGGGAAAGGACCGGTACCCCCTTCCATTGGGTCGTTTTCGCCCCACCGCCACCTTTAAACCGGCGGTAATGACGCCATTTACAGCCATGGCAGAAAAAGCGTAGGTAAACTGACGCTTTAACTCGGGCCTGGGAACCGAGCGGGCCAGACCGTCAGCAAACAGGCCGGAAAACAAAACCCAGTGGGCGTATCTTCCACCATAAAGGTCCCCGAACCGGGACAAATCCTTCGACATTAAACCATGGGTCTGGGCATAATCTTTTACTGCAGAGTCGTAAGAATGGGCAACCAAAGCAGCAGTTACTGTCAATCCCATAATCAAGCGGTTGGGTGCATCCGTGTAAATCGATTTCACACCGGTTGAAAAATATTGATAGACCGGAATCGGTATTGAAGAGGTTTCACCTGAATCTCCGTAGGCCCAGACACCGCTCCAGCTAAGGAGGAAATAGAAGGACAATATTTTACGAATCCACATCACAATGATCGTTAATTGACCCGGAAGTTAAGGAGAATTGTCACATAATCCGGCGGGAATCAATCTCCAATCCCCACCGGTGTAACCAATAAGACCTGTCTGCATCCAAGCAGGTACGATTAGAAAGAAAGGATATCAATGATCGAGCATTTGACAAAAACAGACTTTTTGGAAAAAGTTTTTAATTACGAAGAAAACAAGGAATGGAACTATGCCGGGGAGGTCCCCTGCATCATCGATTTTTATGCTGACTGGTGCGGTCCCTGCAAAATGCTGGCCCCCATCCTGGAGGAAATCGCCAAGGAATACGATGGCAAACTTCAGATTTATAAAGTCGATACGGAACAGGAACAGGAATTGGCGGCTGTCTTTGGCATCCGCAGTATTCCTTCCATGCTGTTTGTCCCGCTTAACGACAAACCGCGCATGTCAACCGGCGCCCTTCCAAAAGAAGCCTTAAAACAGGCAATAAACGACGTCCTGGGCATTGCCTAGGGTACGATCAACGCTTGCCTGCCTAAAGCCCCCCACCCTCCTGGGGGGCTTTTTATTTTATGACCTTTCCCTTATTCTTGAATAAGTTTGGCATGAGACTATTCAATGAATATTCATGCATCCACTTCTGAATCTGGTTAAGAATTACGACCTGCTGGAGGGCCTGGCCCACACCTACGGCACACCTCTTTATCTCTATTCCCGGGAACGCATACAGGAAAACCTGATGCGTATGGACCGAGCTTTGAACGATCATTTTTCCCGCTATCGCATCTGCTACGCCATTAAGGCTAACAACAATCCCAATCTGCTACGGACAATGAAAACAATATTACCCTCTCTGGGAGGGGACTGCTCCAGCCCCGGTGAAATTCAGGTGGCCAAGAAGGCGGGATTACGGCCGGAGGAATGCATCTACACCGGTAATTATGAATCCAGGGAAGAATTAAAATACGCCTTATCAACGAAATGCCATTTGAATCTGGATGACGGCACCTCCCTGGACCGCTTGCTGGACGTGGGCATACCCTCCGAAATTTCTTTTCGTCTCAATCCAGGCTTTGGTCGCGGTTCTTTTTCCCAGATCATTACTGCCGGGCGGGAGGCCAAATTCGGCATTCCCCGGGGAAAAATTCTGGCCGTGTACCGGAAAGCTAAAGATGCAGGAATTGAACAGTTTGGAATTCAATGCATGTCCGGATCCGGCGTTCTGGATGAAAAATATTTTCCAAAACTACTCCGAACCATTTTGGATATCACCCGGTCAATCGAAAATGATTTGAAAATCAAGATGAATTACGTCAGCATGGGAGGTGGATTCGGAATCCCCTACCGGCCCGAGGAAGCTCCTCTGGATATGCAGGCGGTCTGTGGCCGGCTGGAAAACGTGTTTTATGATGTATACAAGCCTGAAACAGCCCCGGAATTGTGGGTGGAACCGGGGAAATTCCTGGTGGGAGATGCGGGGATCCTGTTAAGCCGGGTTACCGGAATAAAAACAAGCTATAAAAATTTCATCGGTCTGGATGCAGGCATGGAGACGCTCATGCGGCCTGCCCTTTACAGGGCCTACCACCGCATATTCAAGGTTGGTACAGACCAGGAATCAGGAGACACTATTGTTGATTTTACAGGACCCATTTGCGAAAATACGGACCGGCTGGCCGTGGACCGGCCTTTTCCGGCAGTAACAACCGGTGACCTGGTGGCCATCATGGACGTGGGCGCCTACGGGTACGCCATGTCCCATAATTTCAATACCCGCCCCCGGGCAGCAGAAGTATTGCTGGAGAAAGAGCAAGCCACTTTGATCCGCAGAAGGGAAACGATCGATGATTTATTCCGGCTATGCAATGACTAAATACGGGCTTTTTTCTTTAATAATCCTGATGAGCCTGGCCTTTTCACAAGGTGGCAAAAGTATCCACCAAATTGAATGGGAATACTACAAAACCCATTTCAAGGAACCAGCCTATAAACCATTCACCGGTCCCGCCATTGATAAACAACCCCGTACCACTGGTCCCACCCGTACTATCTTCGGGTATCACCCCTACTGGCAGGGCACCCTGTGGAAGAATTATAATTATGAGTTGCTTACCACCATCGCCTATTTCAGTGCCGAGGCGGATGGATCGGGAAATCTGATCAATTTACACGGATGGCCCGTTACCGATCTGATTAATATGGCCCACACCAATGGAGTCAATGTGGTTCTCACTGTCACCTTGTTCAGCAGCAGTCAGTTGGAAACACTCCTTTCAAGCAGTCAAAACAGGCAGCGGCTGATCACAAACCTGCTTTCAGAGGTTAAAAGGGCTAATGCAGACGGTGTGAACGTGGATTTTGAAGCATTTCCAGCCAGCCAGAAAACCAATCTGGTTACTTTCATTCAGGACCTTGCTACCACCTTTCACGATTCCATCCCCAATTCTACCGTTACACTGGCAACGCCGGCGGTGGACTGGAACAGCGCCTGGGATTACAAAGGTTTAGCCCAGGCTAGCGATGGCCTTTTTATCATGGGATACGACTTTCAGTGGAGTGGAAGCAGTTTTACAGGAGCAGTAGCCCCCTTGACAGGTGGGACCTACAACGTAACCAACAGTGTTACCGATTATTTGACAAAAACCGGCGGTATGGCAGACAAAATCATTCTGGGTTGTCCCTATTATGGCTATGAATGGCCGGCCAATTCCGGGGATCCGGGAGCGGCCGTCTCCGCTACCGGAAAAGCTGTGATTTTCTCTACGGCGGAAGCCAAAGCATTGTCCTATGGCAAACTGTGGGACACAACGACCAATACCCCCTGGTATCGCTTCCAGAGCGGTGGCTGGAATCAGGGTTGGTACGATGACAGTTTGTCTCTCTGTAAAAAATATGATCTGGCTCTGAGTAAAAATCTTCAGGGCGTCGGAATGTGGGCCCTGGGCTACGACCAGAGCTACACCGTTCTCTGGGATGCCCTGGCAGCAAAATTCGGAACCCCCACAGCTCCCTCTACTCCCCAGCAACTTACCATCCGGAATTTAGGGCAGGGAGTTATTTCCCTCGACTTTACCGGCGCGGAATCAGCCACAGCTTTCTCCATTACACGCGTTTTTCTGTCCTCCACCGACACGGTGGATCTGGGCACGTTTACCAACCGCCCCATTCTGTTGCAGGGATTAACTGAAAATGAACCCTATTACCTGAAAATCAAAGCCAGGAATAGTCTGGGTGAAAGTCATTATACGGAGGTTCTGGGTACCGTCCCGGGAGTGGAATCGAGGGTCCTGGTGGTTAACGGATTTGACCGGATTTCAGGCACTCGCAATACCTTTGATTTCATCCGCCAGCATGGCAGTGCTATTCATAGTGCCGGGTATGGATTTGACGCCGCCAGTAATGAAGCGGTGATCGCTGGCCGGGTCCGGTTGACAGAATATGACTTTGTGGACTGGATCCTGGGAGAAGAAGGGACGGCAACCAGTACCTTTACAACCACAGAACAACAACTAGTTCAGGAATACCTGGAACGGGGCGGGAATCTGTTGGTTTCCGGGAGCGAAATCGGTTATGATTTGTCTGATAAGGGCGACCTGAATGATCAACTTTTTTACCAGAATTATCTCAAGGCCACTTATCTTACCGATGCGGCAGCCGGTAAGCAGGGGACTTACGGTGCCCAGGGCGTTGTCAATACCCTCCTGGCAGATATTCATCTGAATTTTGACAATGGCCAGCATGGGACTTACGATGTGGACTGGCCGGATGGAATTAAACCGACAGGTGGAGCAGAAACAATTTTAAAATATGACGGTGTTAATTACACCTCCAGCGGCGGAGCAGGAATTGCGTATCGGGGCGTATTCGGTTCCAGTTTCCTGACCGGCTCCCTCGTTTATCTAGCCATTGGATTCGAAGCCATTTACCCCGAATCGACCCGCAATGAAATTATGGCACGGATTCTGGAATACCTGAAAGGACCGGAAACGGCCGTGACAGATGAAGATGATCTGACACCAAATCGGTTGGAAATAACGGCCGTTTACCCCAATCCCTCCAATGGCGCTGTCACCATTGAATTCAATGTTTCCTTGCAGGAACGGGCCGCCACCCTCATCATTACAGACATCCTGGGGCGGGAGATACAAAAAATTCAGGTTTTCGCCTTGAAAACCAGGCTGCAGAAATACCGCTGGAACGGGTTACTCCGGGACGGGTCGGAGGCTGGGTCAGGCATCTATGTAGCAACCCTGAAACAGGGATCCGTCATAAAAACCAGAAAATTCACCCTGCTGAAATGAATTTCCCTAAACTGCCGGTTCTGTTCCTGCTTTTTCTCTCCGCTTGCATTCCCCAGCGCCAGTCCATTCATCAGCTACAGTCCGAGGAACAGGCAGGGAAGCCCTCGCCCGTCGTGAATGAGGTGCCGGTTCAGACAGGCCTGGAAGTATTACTGTCCACCCGCCTGGCTGACATCCGGGGGAAGCGCATTGGGCTCGTGACGAATCAATCCGGCATTGACCGTAATGGCCAGGCGAATTACCGGCTACTGCTGGACTCGGCCGGGGTGGACTTAAAGGTGGTTTTTTCTCCGGAGCATGGTTTATTCGGAGAGGCAGCTGCCGGTGAGAAAGTAGAATACAAAGAGAAAAAAACCAACCTACCAAAATTAGTGAGCCTTTATGGTAAGAACAGAAAACCCCGTCCTGAACAGTTGAAAGATCTGGACTTGATCCTATACGACATCCAGGATATTGGTGCCCGTTACTACACCTATATTTCGACCCTGGGTCTGATGATGGAGGCAGCCGGTGAAGCGGGAATTCCCGTCCTGGTTCTCGATCGACCTAACCCAATCACCGGTACGGCAGTAGAAGGCCCCCTTCTCCAGTTGGAATTCCGCTCCTTCGTTGGTTATTACCCCATCCCGGCCCGGTATGGTCTGACGGTGGGAGAACTAGCCCGCATGATTGTAGGAGAAAAGTGGATTGAAACACCTCCCGCTTTATCGGTGATTCCCGTGAAAGGGTGGCGGCGGTCCCTCTGGCTGGATGAAACCAGCCTTCTCTGGATAAAACCATCGCCGAATATCCCCGATTTGGCCACCGCCACCGTTTACCCCGGTACCTGTTATCTGGAGGCCACCAACGTAAGCGAAGGACGGGGAACTCCCCACCCTTTCCGCTGGTTCGGGGCACCCTGGATTAAGCGGCAGGAACTGGCAATAGCCCTCAATAATCTGAATCTTCCAGGTGTTGTATTCAAGCCCATCACTTTTACACCAGTCCCTATTCCGGGAGCCGCTCTCCATCCCAAGTTCGAGAACCAGGAATGCCACGGCGTGGAAATCATTGTGCTGGACCGGATCCGCTATGAAAGTGTGACCACCGGCGTCATGATCCTATCTGTTTTGAGAGGACTCTACCCGGACCAGATTCAGTTCCGGGAATCCAGTTTGAAGCGGCTCTGGGGCAGCAATGAACTGTTCAACCTGCTTCAGGAAGGAGGGTCCGTTAAAGCGCTGCTGGAAAAAAGCAAAACAGAAGCAGAGGCGTTTCAGAACTTTTCCAGGCAATATTACCTCTATTAATCCCGAAGCAACCGGATTTTTTTATGGCTGATAGAAAATACAACCCTGCCCTGAACACTGTAAAAATCATCCTGCTTTCATTACTGCTCGTTGCAGGGTGTTCCCTGCGCCCCTCCCTGCTTCAGGAAGGGGGAAACCGTCGCCTGATCCGGGAATTGAATACGGTTATCAGGGAAGCAGGTTTGGATTCCAACCTGGGCATTAAAGTGGTCGCCTTGGAATCGGGGGAGACGATTTACAGCCATAATGCCAAAAGCCGCTTCAACCCTGCCAGTAACAATAAACTGTACACCTCCCTGGCTGCATTGAAACTGTTGACACCCCAGTTCCGGTTTGAAACTTCCATCTGGGCAGACAGTCTTGAATGGCTGAAAGGTCAACTTTCTCATTTCACCTTAAAAGGGGGCGGTGACCCGGACTTTTCCCTGCCGGAGTTACAGGAGTTGGTTCGGAAAGTCGCCCTTAAAATCGATGGAATCGACACTCTGTTCGTTGATCCGTTTATTTTTGACACCATTCCCCAGGGAAACGGCTGGATGTGGGATGAAGGGGATGGCTGGTATGCTGCATCGGTGAGCGGCTTAAACCTGAATGACAATTGTGTTCAGTTAAATCTGAGGCCGGGAACAACCGGCAAACCTCCCTTATTAAACCTGTATCCTCCCACAGCCTATGTCACCGTTAATAATGAAGCACTTACCCTGGCAGACACGACCGGTCATCCACGCCTCACGGTAGCGCGGCGCTGGGAAACACATTCAAACATCATCGATATTAAAGGAGCCCTCCTGCCTACCTCACCGGAATTAACCCGAATCCGGAATATTGAGGATCCAGCCTTGTATACAGGGACTGTTTTCAAAGAGCTGCTGGAGGCGGCAGATGTAAAAGTAGCCGGTCCCGTTTTAAAAGGCGCCGTCCCTCCGTCCGATGTGAAAGTCCTGGCCCACCTATCACCCTTCTTGACCGAATCCAATTTAAATCTGATGAAAACCAGCGATAATCTTACGGCGGAGGTATTCGTCAAGACGATCGGTCACGTCACCACCGGCCAGACCGGCTCCTGGACCAACGGTCTCGCTGCCATGAAAACCTTTTTAGCCGACTCCGTTGGCATTGACACAACCACCCTGTCCCTGGCGGATGGCTCCGGTGTATCCCGCTACAATTATTCCAGTCCCGACCACCTGGTTCAGCTCCTTGCGTACGCTTACCGGGATTATTCCATCAATGCCGAGTTCCTGGCGGCCCTGCCCACGGGAGGATGGGACGGAACGTTGAGAAAACGCCTGCGAGACCGGGAGGTAAACCGGCGTATCCGCGCCAAAACGGGAACCCTTTCCGGTGTCAGTTGTCTCTCCGGCTATATCTTTACAAAATATCAGGGACCCCTGGCCTTTTCCATCCTGATGAATGGGTACGTGGGAGATGCAAAACCCTACCAATCGCTGCAGGATAAAATTTGCACCGTCCTGGTGAATTTCCAATGAATCTGCTGAAACCACCCGCCCTTACTCCCGGAACCACCCTGGGGATTGTATGTCCCTCTTACCCACTGGAGGAGGCAGTGCTGGAAAAAACAACCCATCTGTTTGCCCGACAGGGACATGGGATTAAGCGGGGTGCCACCACCCAGGGCCATCATGGCCCTTTCGCCGGAACACCGCAGGAACGGGCTGACGACATTCATGGCATGTTTACCGATCCCCAGGTGGGGGCCATTTTATGCGCCCGGGGCGGCTACGGGGCCAACCGGGTTCTGGAACACCTGGATTTTGATCTGATTCAATCCCATCCCAAAATATTCATGGGGTACAGTGATATTACGGCCCTGCTCATTTCCATCACCCAGCGCACGGGTCTGGTCACTTTCCACGGTCCCATGTTGGTCACCTTCAAGGATGGCTTGGAAGAATACAGCTTCAAAACCATGGAAAAAGTTCTAGGAACAGACGGTCCGGTGAGCATCCCCATTCCTTCTACTCCTGCACCGGTCATCTTAAAGCAGGGGACCGGGACCGGTCCTTTATGGGGTGGAAACCTGACTTTGATTGTTGAGCGACTGGGAACAGGGGACCAGTTAATCCCGGATGGGGGAATTCTCTTCCTTGAGGAAGTGGACGAATACCTGTACGCCTTCGACCGTCTATTACTCCATCTCCGTACCGCCGGTGTGCTGGACCGGATTCAAGGCCTCATCATCGGTAAACTGGAAAATATTACAGACCGGGAACCTTCCTTCGGGAAAACCACCGATGAAATTGTAATGGATATTTGTGGAGACCTGGAAATCCCCATCATTTCACATTACCCCTGCGGACATGGAACCTATCAGGCGACCCTGCCCCTCTCCATTCCCGTACAACTGGAAGCGACTGGAACCGTTCCAGTTTTAACCCTGCTTGAATCCCCTGTTACCGGAGCGACGACTTGTTGAATTACATCTGGTTCGGAATGATGGCGGTCGGCGTCATTGCCGGCGCGATTACCGGTCGGATTGATGAAGTAACCGAGGCAGCCATTTCCATGGCTAAAACAGCGGTGGAAATCTCCATCGGTTTGATCGGTATCATGGCTCTGTGGCTGGGGGTGATGAAAATCGCAGAGGAATCGGGACTGATCCGGGCCATTGCCCGGCTGCTGCGGCCCATTACCATCCGCTTATTCCCCGACGTGCCACCGGATCATCCGGCCATCGGCTCAATTGTCCTGAACATGGCAGCCAATATCCTGGGTCTGGGGAACGCCGCCACCCCTTTGGGGCTGAAAGCCATGGAGGAATTGCAGGAGCTGAATCCCCGCAAAGATACGGCCACCAATGCCATGTGCACCTTTCTGGCCATTAATACCTCCAGCGTTCAGTTAATCCTTCCAGCTACGGTGGTGGCGCTCATGGGGACGGTTTCCAATCAAATCTTCATTACCACCATCATCGCTACCAGTGTTTCCACGATTGTAGCCATCCTGGCGGTAAAAACACTGGAAAAGTTGGACCGGTTCAAGGTGGAGGAACAGGACAATGGTTGAAACAATTTTAAAGGCCATTAACGAAGTCTCCCGGTACATTATTCCGCTCCTGCTGATCGGGATTCCCTTTTATGGCTTGGTGGTAAAAAAAGTAAAGGTGTACGAATCCTTTGTGGAGGGGGCCAAGGACGGCTTTACCATTGCCGTCCGGATTATCCCCTACCTGGTGGCCATTCTGGTAGCGATTGGCATGTTCCGGGCTTCCGGGGCGCTGGATTTGCTACTGCAGCTCCTGGCCCCTGTCTTAACAGCCATCGGATTTCCACCGGAAAACCTGCCCCTGGCTCTCATGCGACCCCTTTCCGGCAGCGGTTCCCTGGGACTACTTACGGATTTAGTGAACCAGTACGGTGCTGACTCCCTGTTTGCCAAAATCGGCGCCACCATGTTCGGGTCCACCGAAACGACCTTTTATGTCCTGGCAGTCTATTTTGGTTCCGTAGGCATCCGCCGCTCCCGCCATGCCCTGGCGGCGGGATTATTAGCCGATGCGGCGGGTATTCTGACAGCCGTGTATATCTGCCGGTTGTTGTTCGGGTAATTGAACCATTCGAGTGCTGGCTATTTCATCAGAATCATTTTCCGGACCTGCCGGAAATGACCCGTATCCAGTTGGTAGAAATAAATTCCCGAGGGCATGGAAACGCCCCGTGCGTTTTTCCCGTCCCAGATAATCCGTTTTTCACCGGGGCTCTGGAGTTCCTGCACCAGACGCACCACCTCCCGACCCTGGAGATTAAAAATAGCAAGTTTCACCAAGGCGGATCGGTCCAAATGATATTGAATCACCGTGGAGGCATTGAAAGGGTTAGGGAAGTTCGGGTCCAGGGAAATTTGGGGAAATTGTAGGTCGTCGTCCGCCACCGCCAGGAACCGTTCAATCGTCCCCATGGGGGTCAAGTCCTTATCTTTCAGACCGGCATAATCGGGTCCGTACCGGTCAATGCGGTATACATCATTCTGATAGACGCTATCGCCCTGTACGATGGGGCCGTCCGGGGTAACCGGATTAATGTATTTCCAGACGATCTCCTTTTCAGGCGTCACTTCAAAGAAGATGCCACCCACACCGGAACAGATGAGTGTATTCCCGTTGGGCAGACGCTGGGCGCTGGAAAAGCGGGAGGCATAGAAATCTTCCGGATTGGGAGCCTTGTATTCCCATACAGGAGCCACGGGCCCATAGGTGGAATCATTTTCCAGATAATAAGTGCCGGTAGAATCTACGGGCGGAATGATTTCTTCCACTGTTGAGTAGGCTCCTTCGGGACGGTCCACGCCGTTATTAAAAACAGTAATATTTCCTGCCCCGGGCCGGTCCGGTAAAACCCAGGCGGCATCGTGTTGCCCAAATAGCTGCCGATCGGTGGAATCCCCCCGCTCATAGGCCGCCGGGTTCCCCCAGCGGTAGAGCAGATCACCACCCCGTCCATACCTCCCACCCGAATGGGAAGCAGCTTCAGCCGTGGTGGTACTGTGGTCAATGATCCAGATTTCATTGAATTTCCGACTGCTGATTAACACCTGATCAAACTCAGGATGGTAATCCACTGAATTGGGGTGAATCCAGTTTTCAGCCGCATCCCGGGCATAGTTCAGATCCAATAATTCCGGATGATCCTTTACTACACCATAATTGGCTTTGGTGGAGTCATAGTCCTGGATCAGATGATCCCATAATGTCCATTCCCAGACGATGGCTGTGCCCGTATCCGTATTGGCCACTTCAATCAGCTTGAGCGATCGAATGGCATTCCCCACCAGATCAGGATTCCGTCCGGCCGCAATAGCCTGGTTTGCGCTCCGGCGATCGTTGGTAATCATGAGAACATTCCCATTGGGCATGGGTTCAATATCATGGTGCTGCCGCCCGTAGGCGTATTCCCAGAGGACGGTCCCGTCCCAGTCCAGGAGTTGAAAACCACCGTGCTGGGGACCATCGGGAAGCTGGGCCGAACGCAATAGGGTGCCGTCCTCCAACAGATAGGCCGATGCCCCCGGATTGTACTGACTTTCCCACCTGTGAACCAGCAAACCCATATTGTCGATCAGATAGGTATTATGGGAAAATTTCGGCGTGAACAGGGTATACCCCACGTAAGAACTGGAATCGTTAATCATAATCCCCACATTACGATACTGGGAATGAGCAAGGGTAAGGAGAACCAGGAAAGGAAATAAGATTTTAATTCGATTCAAAACAGGCTCCTTTGATTTTTATTTCTGACCAATAACCATTTTGAGGTTTTCTAGAATCACTTCGGAGACAGAACCAGGGAATAATTTAGGTTCCGATTCAGTGAAATGAAACGATTCCAAGAATCTGGTTGCCGGGCGATATTACACCAGTGTTCCTTCCATTGAAGCCTCCAGACGGCGCGCTTCACGGAGAAAATCCTTCAGATTCAAGGTTCTTAAGAAGACCAGTCCGTGAGTAGCCCTCAGGCGAGGATGGTCATGCCGGTACCAGAAATCCCGCCCCAGAACCAGTTCCAGAAGGGCGTGTTGCTCCACCCAGATTTTCTGGGCCAGATCGCAGAACGGTCCGTCTAATTCATAACTGGGGAAAGAAGCGTCTTTCTGGCTTAAATAACAGCTCAGGAACGTATCCCGCAGCATGGCCAAAGAATTAAGAGAGACGGGCACAATCACATCCGCTTCCGCCGGGTCAAAGCGGTACCAGACATTCCGGTAGCCCCAAATCTGAAGGCGGGATAGATCGGCTTCCTGCTGCCACTGGCGCAGGGCCTCTGCAATGGCCTGTAATACCTTGTAATGGGTATCAGGACCGCTGCCTTCCGGGTCCATGGCCAAAGAAATGACGGTGGGCTTTATTTCCCGGAGTAACTCTAAAATTGGTTCCACATCCCGGGCCTGCTCTGGATTGGCCGTAAAAATGTCTCCCGTGTAGAAACCCAGTCTCAGGTGATGGACATCCCGGACCCTGACCCCGAAGTGAGCCCACACCAATTCCTCTTCAAATTCCCGGATCATGCCTTTTAACTTCTGAACCGGGGGTATGTTCTTTTCACCGTCGTAACATCGCCCTAAATAGTCCAGAATTTCATCGATTTTCCGACTTAAATCTTCTTTAGAAGCCAGTTGGTAAATCTCCACCAGGGCGCGGACGACCCGGTGACTCAGACCCCGCTGCTGCCCCCGTTGATTCCGGGATGCAATCCGGTCCAGAAAATGGTACACATCCTTGTCCCACTTACGGCGGTACCCGGACTGGAAAAAATCCGGATAATCCACCATCTGAATTTCATTCCGGTCAAGAAAGGATTGGGTCGTCTTCAGAACATTGTAAAGAAAGCGGTTGGTGACGGAGGTAAAACCGGAAGTGAGAATGGCAAAGTGATGTTGATTTTTCGGGGACCGGACCAGGTGGGTGATGTGGGGTAAAAACCCCAGCATAATATCATCATGATGGGGCCCCGTATGTAAAAAGGTCTCATTTTCAAGAAGTGTGATTCCCAAATCAAGCTTCTGTTTAAGGGATGCCAGGACCGATGGAACCGTGGATTCACTTAACCCCGGAATCCGGGAACAAACCGGATCCTCCTGTAAATCTTTCAATGTGAGGCGGTGACCGAATTTATTTAGGCGCTGGCAGAGCTGAATGACAGCCCGTTCCACCCGTTTATTATCCCACGGGAGGTGATTCAGTTCAAAAGATTTCACATCCTCCAGAGTCTGGGCAGCGCTGTGGGTAAGATAAAAACGGCTGTGTTTCAACCGCTGGAGAACAGTTCCCGGGTAGCGGTTGTCAGGCTCGCTTTCAAGAGTGGCTTTGACAATCTCCGCCTTGGCGGCACCAGCGGCAAAAATGATGGCTACTGTTTCCGGATGAAAGGTGATTGTGCCCAAACCAATCGTAATAACCAGGCGTCGCCTGGAAATTTCGATTCCTCCCAAATCAACCGCTGCCGCCGCCTGGGTCTCAAAGTTGGTTTCCATCAGGCGGGTGGTGGAATTATGGTCCGAACCGCGTACATTAAAGGCAATATGCCCGTCAGGACCAATGCCCCCCAGGAAGAATCCAATACCCCCCTTTTCCCGAATCCGGTCCTCATACTCTGAGCACCATTGATCCACTAAAAATATGGTTTGTTGTTGTAGCTCTTCCAGTTTCGATTCCGGGTCCCGGAAGCGCAAACTCAGATCAACGACACTTTCAGGGAAAATCTCATTTAACGGTTTATTGTCAGGAGTGGGAATCCGGTGGCAATTCATGAATAAACCCCGACGGGGATCCAGGCCGAAACCCTGGATATAAAATCGCTGGACATAATTGTAAAAACTATTGTGCTGCCGGGGGTCGATGGGATAAAACTCATCGATCTGGATAAACTGCAACCCTTTCAAATTTGGTTTTTGTTTGAGTTCCAGACCATGATCTTTCCGGAGTGCTTCCATCCTGGAATCCTGCCAGTGTTCCAGAATATACTGGACCCATTTAATGAAATATTCCGGAGTTTTCCCCGTTGGCAGACTGATGGTGCCTTCCGGATGTTCCGCCGCCCATTCCAGAAAGCGAAGGGCCGTGAAAAAGCCCAACTGGGGGAAGGTCTTCACCACCTTGAAGGGCACCCTGGCAGTTGAAACGGGATAGGAAGTTGGAAAAGCCGCTTCAACCTTTGACATTGGAGCCCTTCATTTTTTTCAGGATTAATTCAACCATCAAAGCAATGATAATATTGGTGACGACCGAGATTCCAATAAACCAGGTCCAGGCCAGACCCTGGTGCTGCAAATAAAATACGATCAGAAGACTGGCAAGCAGTCCGGCGATCAAACTCTTGGAATGAAATGTCTGTTTCATCCGGCTCAACAGGAATAGCCCTAAAAGTCCACCGTAAGTGTAAGAAGCAATCTGTAATCCCACCACAATAATGGCAGAATCCTGTTCATTAAAGAGCAGAGCAATGGCAATAAGAACCAGAGCCCAGAGCAGACTGACAAACCGGGAAAATTTCAGTGTCGATTTCTTCTTGAACCAATCGGAGACGGTAGAAGAAGCGAGCGAATTAATAGAGGAACTTAACGTGGACATGGCTGCCGAGAGGACGCCTGCCAGCAGGAGCCCTTTCAATCCCACCGGAAGATAATTGACGATAAAAGTGGAAAATTCGCGATCCTTCTCCAGGGGTTGGCCGCCGATGAAAGCATAAATCAGGGACCCGGCTAAGAGAAAAACGGCAAACTGGAAAAAAACGAATAAGCCGCTGCCAATCATGGCCTTACGGGCGGAGGAAAGATTTTTTGTACCCAGAACCCGCTGAACCATCATATAATCGGCCCCATGGGAAGCAAAGGATAGAAAGGCCCCGCCCAACAGGGCACTGAAGAAGGCGTAAGGTTGATTCAGCAAATCCCAATCCCAGCGAAAAATATTCAGTTTTCCTTCCCGCCACAAGTTGGAAAATATTTCAGCCGTTGGTTGGTCCAGAGTCTGGAGAATAAAAACGATCGAAATCACCCCCCCTAGTATGTAGAGAACAAACTGGAAACTGTCTACCCACACTACCGTCCGGATTCCTCCCAGTAACGTATAGGAAAGGGTGAATAATCCGATGATCAGAACAGCGGTGGGCAGTGACCAGCCCGTTACGACCTGAACGATGACGGCAGTGGCCAGGAAGCGGACTCCGTCGGCCAGAATCCGGGTCACCAGGAACACCGCCGACGCTACTTTCTGGATGTCCCGGCCAAAACGGGTACCCAACACTTCATAAATGGATGTAATGCCTGTTTTGAAATACTGGGGCAGTAAAAAAATACTTACCAGGATGCGCCCCAGGATATAGCCCATGGCCAGTTGGAGGAAAAACCAGTCCTGGCGGTATGCCAAACCCGGCACACTGATGAAGGTTAATACAGAAGTTTCAGTGGCAACGATAGAGAGCATGGCCACCGGCCAGGGCAAGGTCCGGCTGGCCAGGAAATAATCCTCGGAAGAACGGTTTAAACGGCTCTGCCAGATCCCAGAGGCCGCCAGCCCGACCAGGAATATGGCAATAATGGTCGTGTCAATCCAGTGAATGGGAGGAATCCTTCTGGTTCAGGGGCTCAAAAGCGTAAATCAAAATACCGTCAAAGACGGGTCCCGTATCCCGGAAATAATAATTCAGAAAATCTACATTGACTGTCCGCTTATATTCGGCAGAGGCATGGACCAGATTCTGCCCGTCGATCAACATGCCTTCATGGGCGATAATCAGACCGGATTTAAATAATGTTTTACGTACGAAGGCGACTCCGCAAACGGGTGGTACTTTCTTCAACAGATTTTCATTTATCAAATGATTCGGAATGTAATAAACGGTCACCGGCTTTTCCCAGTCCAAAGGAAGAAAACGGGTACTGTCTGCTTTCCGGTTCAATACCAGGGTTACTTTTTCAAGCAGTTCCCGGGGGAATAAATCGGTGGTAATATCCACTGTGTAGGGATTCTCCTGCAGGCGGTCAGTGGTGTAGTGCCAGCGGGTCTGGTAGGAAGGCTGAATCACCCCTTCCCGGTTGGGTTTGTAATGAATCCGGATCATATTCTGACGAGCTTCTTCCCAGGAATGGCTCTGGGATACGGCCAGGGCCGTCAGCACATGCACGGTGCAATCGGAAACATCCAGTCGCAGGAGGGGGTCAGGATCCGGTCCCTGCTCCTCCCCCAGGCTGAAAATTTCATAGGGTTTTCCTACCTGCCACAGGGCAAAGGCGCGCAAGCGCCCCAGAAAGTCGGGATAATGCTGGTAGAACCCGGGTAAAATCTTTGATATTTGATCCTGATTCAAGGTCCAGGGTTTGGGAAGGGAATCGATCCAGTTATCCTGAGCATTCAGGCCTGAGGAAGGGGTTTCCAATCCAACCATTAATAAAATGACTGCCCCTAACATAAAGCGTTTATTTCTCATTTTAATTTGCCTGCTTCCAGCGGTGTTTCCATTGAAGGTCTGGGTTTTTCGTGGTCAGCCCTACCGATTCATAAACGGCAGAGTGAATACGTTGTCGCCATTCGTAATATTTCGGATGTTTACAGGAACGGTCGGGATGGACTGCATTGGTGAGAAGGATGACGAAGAGCTTGTTTTCCGGGTCAATCCAGAGCGAAGTACCGGTAAAGCCCGTGTGTCCAAAACTGGTACTGCTTAAATAGACACCGCCGGAGGCTTCACCGGAAGGGGTATCCCAGCCAAGACAGCGGGAGCTTCCGGGTATCACATTCGCTCTGCGGGTAAATAAGGCAACTGTCTCAGGTTTGAAAATACGGGTCCAGCCATAAAGTCCGCCGTTCAGGAGCATCTGGGAAAATATAGCCAGATCCCGGGCAGTGGAAAAAAGTCCAGCATGACCCGAAACGCCGCCTAAACTGTAAGCATTCTCGTCATGAACATGGCCATGCACAAAGCCCCCTTCCCGCTGACTGAATTCCGTGGGGACAATCCGTTTCAACCGGCTGAACGGAGGATTAAAGTAGGTAGACTCCATTCCCAACGGTTTGAAAATGACCGAATCGGTCCACTCATCCAGGGGCAGACCACTGAGTCGCTCAGCCACTTTCCCCAGAATCATAAACCCGATATCAGAATAAACGGTCGTATCTCCCGGGGCGTACAGGGGCTCCGTATTGAAAATACTGTCCCAGCGTGTCTGAACCGTCCCCGGTAAGCGGTAATACGTTCTGAAAGGTTCCAATCCTGACGTATGGGTTAAAAGCTGTTTCACTGTAATGGCGGATTTCTGTGGGATATAGGCTGGTTGACGGCCCTTGAATTCAGGAAGGTAGGTTACAACGTTTTCCTCCAGATCCAGTTTTCCCTCATCATAAAGTTTCATGATGGCGGAGGTGGTGGCTACAACTTTGGTCAGGGAAGCCAGATCGAAGATATCCCCCCGATCGGTAGGGATACGCCGGTCATATGTATGATATCCGACCGCCGTATGAATAAATATTTTCCCGTCTTTAGCTGCCAAGAGGACAGCACCGGGCCAGGCGGAATCAGCCACAGCTGCTTCCAGCAGATGCTGCACAGGTTCAATTTTGGCGTTGGTTTCATAAGGCATGACCCGTTTCAACTCCTTCCCAGGCTTATTTGTGATCATAGGGCGGGTCCAGGGTTTTGCTTCCAGTTCAATACCATCCCACTGCCGGGCCACACCTGGAATGGAGACAGGAAGATGCCCGCCGATGGGATTTTGGCCCATAATCGCTCCAGCCAGGGCGCGGTTCATTAAGCCGCTATTCAGGTAAGCACACAGGTAGACGGGCGTTTCGGGAAACTGCTGAATAATATAGGGATTTCCAAAACTGCTTAACACGACGCGGTTGGTTTTCAGATTGATTCGATGGAGAAATTCCGCCTCGGTCTCCGGGAGGAATATCTCATCCTTGTAGGCTACCGGATTTACAAAGGCATTAATTACTACAGTCGCGCCGGGCGGGATTTTTTCGATTAAAGTCAAAATAACATCCAGACTGTCCGATTTGTCAATTTGAAAGGTACGGACATCGGGCCAGCCCCGTTTCAGGAGGCTTGTGGTTTGACTCTCACTATGATTGTTATCATAATCATACAGATCCACAATATAAAGCGTGTCCCCTTCCTGAGGGTTTAGGGGTAGAACATTCCCCTGATTTCTGACCAGGGTGATTGCCTGGGAAGCCATATCGGTTGCTGATTTACGGTGAGCCGCAGTCCCCAGATTTTCCCGGGCAAATTCTACGCTGACTTGATTCAACTGATTCAAGCCGATTTTCTCTTTCAGTTCCAATGTTTTAAGGGCTGCTGCATCAATGCGCGACTCTGGTATCATACCCGACTTGACAGCTCGTTCGACGATATCCACCGCTTTCTTGAAGTTATAATTTTGAATAATCACATCACAGCCCGCATTGATGGCATGGATAAGAGCATAGTCATCGGAGTAATTCTTTGTAATCCCCCCCATTGCCATGGCGTCCGTCACCACGGCCCCTTTAAAATGGAGCCGGTCCTTGAGAATATCCTGAATCCAGAACCGGGACATGGTAGCCGGTTCCTCGGCATAGGGCTGGTAATCCGGTGCGGTTAAATGGGCTACCATAATCAAATCGACCCCTGCCGTGACCGCTGCTTGAAATGGTTGCAGTTCCACTGTCCACAGGCGTACAGAATCACTGGGTATTTCTGCCAGTGCCGTATGGGAGTCGGTTTCCGTGTCGCCGTGCCCGGGAAAATGTTTTGCTGTGCTGAGCATACCATTATCCTGAAGCCCGGCAATGAATCGGGTACCAAAACGAATGACCGTTTCAGGATCTTCCCCAAATGAACGGGTATTGATAATAGGATTATTGGGATTATTATTCACGTCCATCACTGGAGAAAAATTGAGTTGAATTCCCACCGAGCGACCCTCCAGAGCAGCGATTTTTGCCGCTTCGTAGGCATTTTCAGGGTCACCGGTGGCGGCCAAAGCCATGAGAGGCGGTAATTGGGTTCCGGAGGCAAACCGGCGTCCAACCCCGTTTTCAATATCCGCATTTACCAGAACCGGAACCTTGGAACGGGCCTGGATCTCATTGAGCAACGTCAGGGAGGAACCGACGTCACCGAACCAGACATGGATGTGACCAATACCATCCGTAGCCAGCAACTCCTGGATTTCCTTCCATTGACGACTGTCTTCATTGAGAAAACGCATATTCATGTTATAGACCATCATTTGAGCAATTTTTTCCCTGAGAGTCAAATGCTGAAGGGTTCGCTCCGCCCAGGACTGCTGAAACCAGAATTGGCCCGGCCCGGCACAGCCGATGATAAAAATCAGGCAGAAGAATATGAGTCTGGTTGTTCTTATCATGTGGTCCAATAACAATATAGGCTTTAAAAATTAACAGAACTTCTATTCAATAAGCTGTAATTTTTCTTTTAACTGGTAATGAATAACGGTACACCCACCTCTTCTACCCCCCTGGAAACCATGATCGGACAGATGATTATGATCGGTTTTCAGGGCAGCACACCGACCCAGATCGGTCCCACGTTGGAACTCATCCGACAAGGCCTTATCGGGGGTGTCATCCTCTACGATGAAAATATGACGACCTATCCCCCCCAGCGCCACAATATCCGCTCCCCCCGTCAAATAGCTGCGCTGACGGCTGCCCTGCAGGAAGCAGCCTCCATCCCTTTATTCATTGCAATTGATCAGGAGGGTGGGCAAGTTAATCGTCTAAAGCCGGAGTATGGTTTCCCTCTGATCCCTGCTTGGGGGGAAATCGGAACAGAGCCGGACATTGGAAAAACGGGGGCATTTGCGGAACAAATTGCAAAAGAGTTACACCACCTGGGGATCAACCTGAATCTGGCGCCGGTGCTGGATCTGGCAACAGATTCTAAAAGTTTCATGGTGAAACGACAGCGGTGTTTTTCAGATGATCCGGAGATTGTAAGCCAGCATGCCGGAATATTTATCGAAATACACCAGCAATACGGTATATTGACGGCAGGAAAACATTTTCCAGGTCAGGGAAGTGCGCTGGGTGATACCCATAACGGGTTGGTGGATGTGACAGAAAAATGGTCAGAACAGGAAATGATTCCCTACCAATTCCTGGTTAAAGAAAATCGCCTGCCCTGCATCATGACTTCCCATATTATGAATCGGAAACTGGATCCTGATTACCCTGCCACCCTCTCGAAAAAAATTATTTCCGGTGTGCTGAGAGAAACCATCGGTTTTGAAGGTGTGGTCATCAGCGATGACCCCCAAATGAAAGCCCTGGCAAACCACTATTCTCTGGAGGAAATCCTGGCGCGTATGCTTCAGGTGGGGGTGGATTGTTTCTGCTTCGGGAACAATTTAACCTACAACCCCCAAATTGGCAGACGTGTCCACAGGTTGATCACAAAACTGGTATCGGACGGACTGATAAGTGAGCGTCGGATTCGGTCCTCCTACCGGCGGATCATGACCTTAAAACAGGTATTGAAACCATGAAAAGCGACCCCCGGTTCATTGGGCTGGATGGTGGTGCCTCCAAAGTACGAGGAGTCGTAATAAAAAGTCTGGGATCTGACACATTCATTGCGGATTCGGAGGCAGTAACGCGGTCCTATTCGGAATCGAAATATTATCTTCCTGAATTCCAACCGGTGAATCTCACCCAACAACTAGAAGATTTTGAAACGGGCTCCATTAACCCAACCCCAGATGAAACTCGCCAGGAGACAGCAATTGTCCAGTCATTCACAGCCGTGATCCAGCGCCTGGCCGAACAGCACCCGGTCCAGATTGGGATTGGTTTACCCGGCCTTAAGACAAAATCAGGGACCGGTATCGCTGTCATGGTCAACGGACCGCGAATGCCCCATTTTATCCAACGATTAACTTCTGAATTAAACCGATCCGGAATTCTGTTAGACGGTCCCCCGGCTCCAATTGGTAATGACAGCGATTTGTGTGGATTGGGCGAAGAGTTCACCCGTGAAGGGAATTTCAGGAGCGTGGCGAATGCCTACTATTTGGGTGGTGGTACCGGAGCCGCGGAAGCATTGAAAATATCAGGAGTATTAGTACCCTTCACGGCCGCAGGAGACTGGATGCCTAAATTGTGGGAGTTAGAAGATGAAAACCGTATTCCGCTGGAGCATTATGCCTCCATGGAAGGAATTCAATCCCTGTATGCGAAGGAAAAAAGGCAGGATCTACCAAACCCAACCGCTATTGCATCCTTGGCAATGGAGGGAGATGGTTTCGCCCAAAATTTGCTGGAACGCATTGCCAGACAGCTTGCCAGGATTATATATGAACGAATTGTGACCCTCTACTCCGGTTGGCAGAATCTTTTTTACCCGCGTTCCTTCGCCAGACGGAAGCTAATACAGGAACATCCTTACAGAAATTCCATCTTGAACCGTATTGTGATTGGGCAGCGTCTGGCCACCCTGTTTCAACAGTCACAAGGAACTGGAATTTTACATTCACCCCTATTGAAGGAATTGAAAAAATTGATTTCCGGCTGCCCATTTCTTCCGGAAAAAGCAAAACAATTCTACGAAACGAATCTGGAAAAGGATTTTATACGCTTCTCTGAACTCCACATCGCCCCCGCCCTGGGAGCCGGAATTCACGCCTGGCAACATTGGAAAAAATCATGACAGGACTGGTAACAGGAAAAATTCCTGCCTCAGAACCAATAATACGCGTAGGAGTAATTTTACCAGAGGACTCCCGTCGGGAATTAAACCTGCAATTGGCGTTACCCCCTGCCTTTACTTTACAAACAGAGACTACCCGTGTGAAGGGGAATTCCCTGCCGGAAAAATTGCATCTTACTATTGAGAACCATGCTTTAAAGGTTGAAGGAATTAGCCTGCCTGAAACACAGGCACTCCGGGTTATCCCGGATAATCAAGCCTTGAACAAATCGGCCATCCATATCGACTCTATTCCCGCCGGGAGGGAATTCCACTGGCAAAAATCAATTTCAGTCGCTTACCGGGGAGCGATTCATGTCAAAATTGTGGAGGATCAACTGGTAGTAATCAATGCCCTGCCTCTGGAAACCTACCTCCAGTGTGTGGCCACGTCGGAAATGAATGCTGCCTGTCCCAAAACACTGCTGGAAGTACAGACCATTGTAGCCCGGTCCTGGATTCTGGCCAATGTTGAACAGAAACACGCCCACCTGGGAATGGAAGTGTGTAATGACGACTGCTGCCAGCGTTACCAGGGGATTAACAACCAAACACTGGAGGCAATCGAAGCCAGCCGTAAAACAGCCGGAAAGGTTCTAATCTACGACAATAAAATCGTGGACGCCCGTTACTCCAAATCGTGCGGCGGTATGACCGAATGTTTTGAAAATGTCTGGCCCGGCCCCCCTCAACCCTATTTTAAAAATATACCTGATATACCGGGAAGTGAATCGTTCCCTGTCCCCGATTTAACCCAAGAAGAGGCTTTTCGAAAATGGATCCGGTTTCCCCCAAAAGCATTCTGTGGTCCTGATACCGTGCCTGATACAATGCTTAGCACCTACCTGGGCAGTGTGGATGAACACGCTACTTATTACCGCTGGAACTATCAATGTACCAGCGAGGCGCTGGCTGAATTACTTCGGGAAAAAGGCCATTTGGACGTTAAACATGTGGATAATCTCACTCCTTTGGAACGGGGTGGGTCTGGTCGAATCAAAGCCTTAAAAGTTGAATTCGTTACGTCCCGGGATAACCGGGAGAATGTGATTATTGAAAGCGAGTACGAAATCAGGCGGGTTCTGCACCCGAAATTCCTATTCAGCTCTGCTTTCCTGGTGGAGCATCTTCCTGATGCGTTCCTTTTTCGAGGTGCAGGATGGGGACATGGAGTAGGCCTGTGTCAGATCGGGGCACTGGGAATGGCTTTGAAAGAATATTCCACCGGTGATATTTTGCGCCACTATTATCCTGGAACAGAACTGAAAAACATTTATTAAGAACGGAACCGGAACGGATGGAACTACAAGTTATTGATTGGGCGATTATTCTAATTTATATCCTGTTCTCTTTGGGTATTGGAATCTTTTTTACCAAACGGGCCGGTGCCAGTACGGAAGAATATTTTCTCTCAGGCCGTTCCCTGCCCTGGTGGATTGTGGGGACCTCCATGGTGGCCACGACTTTTGCCGCCGATACGCCGTTAGCCATTACGGAATTTGTCCGTCAGGACGGCATTTGGAAAAACTGGTTTTGGTGGAATATTCTCCTATCCGGTCTGCTGGCCACGTTTCTGTTCTCAAGACTCTGGCGGCGGGCCAAAGTGCTTACGGATAACGAATTGCTGGAACTGCGGTATACAGGAAAACCGGCCGCTTTTCTGAGAATGTTTAAAGCGGGTTACTTTGCCCTCTTATACAATTTTATTGTGATGGGATGGGTCATCAATGCCATGGCCTCTGTGGCCGCAGTGATGTTAAATATTGACCGTTGGACTGCTGTCTGGGGGTGCGTATTGATTGCCCTGCTCTACGCCCTCCTGTCTGGTTTCTGGGGGGTGGTTATTACCGACTTTGTCCAGTTTGGAATCGCCATGGCCGGGTCGATCATACTGGCAATCGTGGCCGTAAATTCCGTGGGAGGCATGGACACTGTCCTAGCTAAAATTAATGCCATGAGTGCCGCCGGGACCATTTCCGATGGCACCCTGAAATTCATCCCACCCCTGCCCGATGCCAATATTGTAACGCGCTCATTCTGGGAATCACCTTTCTCTAAATTTATGATTTTTCTAACCGTTATGTGGTGGTCTCACCACAATACGGACGGGGGCGGGTACATCATCCAGCGCATGTCTGCCGCTAAGGATGAACGGCATGCCCTTCTGGCTACCCTCTGGTTCAACCTGAGTAACTATGCCTTTCGCGTCTGGCCCTGGGTCGTGGTGGCCCTGGTTTCGATTGTTGCCTTTCCCGACGTCTCCGGTTGGGAACTGGGAGACAAGGTGGGCTATCCTCTGGTCATGCAAAAATTTCTGGGTCCCGGGTTAAGAGGGCTGCTGGTAGTGAGTTTTCTGGCGGCCTTCATGTCCACTATCGATACCCACCTGAATTGGGGGGCCTCCTACCTGATTAATGACGTTTACAAACGCTTTATCCGGAAGAATGATTCTTTCACCAACCCCGATCAGGCCCAGAAGCATTATGTTCTGGTGAGCCGGATTATTACAGTTTTTCTCATGCTCTTCGCAGCTCTGGTAGCCATAAAAATGCAGAGCATCTCCCGTGCCTGGGAATTTATTTTCGCCATGGGTGCCGGGATTGGACTGGTCCTCATTCTCCGCTGGTTCTGGTGGCGAATTAATGCCTGGACCGAAATTTCAGCCCTGCTCACTTCACTCACATTGACCGTCATGTTGGAAGTGATTGCCGCCTATCAAACACTCCAGGCCGGTGAAACCTATACCCTTTTTGGAAAGGCACCTGTATTATTTGGCCTCCCGCTCCAGATTCACCACAAGCTCCTGATTATTGTACCCATTTCTGTCCTCACTTGGCTGATTGTCACCAAATTGACGCGGCCGGAACCGAAAGAAGTCCTGATGGCATTTTATGAGCGGGTTCAGCCGGGAGGCTGGTGGGAACCTGTCATTGGAGATTTCACTGCCACCAAGAAACCAGTTTCCAAGGGATTTGTTCAGAACTGGCTGGCAGGTATTTTAATGATTTACGGCGCCACATTTTCCATTGGACAGTTCGTTTTCGGCCATACCGGATATGGAATTACCCTGGCACTGGTGGCGGCAGCCGGCTTTTTCTGGGTCTGGAAATTCACCTTGAATCCAGAGAAAAAAGCAGCCTGATGGTCGAAATGAAAGACCGACTTGTCTCCCTGGATGCTTTCAGGGGACTGACCATTGCTTTCATGATTCTGGTCAACACGCCCGGCAGCTGGGCCCATGTCTACCCGCCTCTAAGGCATGCCCACTGGCACGGCTGCACCCTTACCGACCTGGTCTTTCCCTTTTTCCTGTTCATTGTGGGCGTCGCCATGCGCTTTTCACTCCCAAAGTACACAGCCCAATCCAAGGCAGCGGCGGTAAAGAAAATTCTGGGTCGCACGCTGACTATTTTTCTGATTGGACTCCTGCTGAACCTCTATCCATTTATCCGGCAGGACTGGGACTGGTCTCATCTCCGGATTATGGGCGTTCTGCAACGCATTGCCCTGGCTTATGGCTTGGCGGCACTAACTGTTTTGCGCTTTAAACCAAAGCAGTTGGTCACTCTTATCTTCGGTCTGCTTCTGGGGTACTGGCTATTGTTACTGGTATATGGATGGATGACGGGGGTGGACCCCTATGGTCTTGAAACCAACCCCTGCCGCTGGCTGGACCTTCGAATATTTGGCCCGGATCACCTCTGGCATGGAACCGGTATTTCCTTTGATCCGGAGGGACTTCTCAGTACCATTCCCTCCATCGCCACAGTCCTTTTTGGCTTTCTGGTGGGCAATCTGCTTTATCATGCCAATGATCGGGTAGCAAAAGCCCGGCAGATGGCACTTTTAGGTGCTGTTGCAACCATTATCGGATGGCTCTGGGGTCTCCTATTTCCAATCAACAAACAATTGTGGACCAGTTCCTACGTGCTCTTTACGGGTGGAATAGCCACCATGTTACTGGCCTGTTTTTATTGGCTGATCGATATTAAAGGTTGGAAAAAATGGGCGTTTCCTCTGGTGATCTTCGGGACCAATTCCCTGTTTATTTTTGCCGGTTCAGGTGTGTGGGTTAAAACGATCCTGAGAATACGCTTCACCCTGGACGGACATACGGTTTCAGGATACGCCTATCTATATAAAACCGTATTTCAACCCCTGGCCGGGGATTTAAACGGTTCGCTCCTGTTTGCCCTTTTCCATGTTTTCATGTGGTGGTTGATTCTGGCCTGGATGTATCGGAAAAAAATCTTCGTCAAAATTTGACCACCCGTACCCGTTTTCAACAAATCGCCATTGTAACACCTCAGCCAGCAACTCTGCCAAAGGAATGAAACGATCACCCACCAGAATTTTCATCACCGGTGCTTCCACCGGAATTGGTAAAGCACTGGCCCTTTCCTATGCCGGAGAGGGGGTATCCCTGGGGCTTCTGGCCCGGAGAAAGGAATTACTAAGTTCAGTAGCCAGTCAATGCGAACAACAGGGAGCAGAAACCAAGTGTTATCCTCTGGATGTTCAAGATCAACAAGCGGTCGCTGAAACGGCAAAGGACTTCGTTAATCAATTTCAGGGAATCGATCTGGTGATTGCCAATGCGGGAATCGGGGGCCATGATGATATAATCCACGGGGATGCTACGACCATTAACCGTATCATCGACATTAATCTGAAAGGAGTCATCAATACACTGGTTCCATTCATTCCAACCATGAAAAAACAATCGGGGGGAACTTTGGTGCTGATCAGTTCAGTAATGGCCTTTCTGACCATGCCCTACCACGGAGGATATTCAGCTGCTAAAACAGCACTGGTGCGGCTGGCGGACAGCTGGCGCCCCACCTTGAAGCGATACCATATTCAGGTGACCACAATCTGTCCCGGTTTTGTCGATACTCCCATGATCGAAAAACAAAGCAACAAGGTTTTTCTCGTCCCAGTAAATGAAGCGGCGATAAAAATCAAACGAGCGATTCAGAGAAAAAGAAAAACGTTTATATTCCCCTGGCAGGTCAAATTCCTACTGCCCCTTCTCCGGAGGATTCCCCTAAGCCTTTTCGAGAGTAGGACAAATAAAAAGAAATAAACGTCAGGGCTGCAAGGTCCCTTCACGATGCTAAAACCTAGCGACGTTTAAACACCAGAACGGATTCCGTCCAGAGATCCTCAAGCGTATTCGGTTCCAGACCCAGCGTCTGTTCCTGTTCCCGGTAACAGTCTGGAAAATCACCACAAATTCGGAATTGTTGCGTCAGCGAGAGTTCATTATCTATGAGAGTGTAATGATACCCATTGTCAAAACAATCCAGTTCAAAACATTCTGTAATGATAAGTGTTGTATCGGTTGCCACCCACTCAATATCCCTGGTATAAGAACCTCCATAGGGGTTACGATTGGTCATTTTGCCGGTTCCATCCCGGTTCAAAACCAACGTTATTAAAAGTGGCTCTTGCCCGTCCCTGATAATGACCCCCGGTTGTTCGTCCAGAAGATAGGGTACACCGGCAGTAATTGCTTCTCCCTGTTTAGACAATGTCCCCGCAAGAACTACCATTCGGGAAGAATCAATAATGACATCAGAATCAATGGCTACCTCCCGATAAAGGGTGTCTTGATTAATTGTCACCGTCCGATTGTTATTTGTCAAGATGTAATTAAACGTTCCTCCTGCATAGGGATAGATTTCATTCCGCACCCGCTTGGAGAGAGAGGAACGGTCAAACTGACTCAGGACCGGGCGGTAGTCCTGTATGTTGTAATTGTACTCCAGTTCCGGGCTCCGGTAGTCCACGTGGATGTTGGTAAAATCTTCATTTTGGAAGACAGAAAAATATTCCATTGTAACCGAATCCAGAAAGGCGCCGTTATCAAACTCTGATAACCTTAAATCACCCTGGGCCGGAAGCCAGGGGAAATAAGCTAACTGGGACTGATTTACCAGCAGATAGGTGCCTCCGGAAGATTCTGTCAACTCCCAGGTCCCAACCAGTGGATCCGTTTTCTTCTTTTTATCCTCGCAACCGTAAAAAATAAGGAAAAGCAGAAGACTAAGGACCAATATGAAGCGTTGCGACAGATTTGGAATCGGGTTGTACCTTATCATGTGACTGATCAGAATTAAAGTCTAAATGGGAAAAAATACAATGGTTACCACCGGCTTGTTAATCCATGAGACGATCCAGAGCCCGCCAAACCTCCTCTGTGGATATGGAATTCAGGCATAACAGTGGTTCCCGCCTGTTCCGGCATACGTTTTTTCGGCAGGGGTGACAATAAACCTGCTTGTTTATAACGGCTGTTTTGGCACCCTGGGGACCCGTTCGTTGCGGATCGCCGGCCCCGAAAAGAGAAACAGTAGGAACATCTAAATTTGCAGCAATATGTCCCAAGCCACTATCGGTGGCAATGGCTCCCCGGCAACAGCTGATGAGGGCAATCACCTCTCTTAACGTATAATCACCACAAACCGATTTCACTTTTCCATTCCCATTGATCGCTTCAAGACGCTTCCCGGAGTCACGATCACTGGTGTTGCCAAAAATTAAAACGGGATCGGTTGCCGCCTCTAACAGCTCCCGAATCCTGGGGAAAGGAATATTGCGGGCCGACGCCACGCTAAACGGAAACAGTCCGATGGCGCGACTGAAACCTAAATGTTCCAGTTCCTCCCCAGCCCAGGCCAACTCTTCAGCTCTTAAATGGATACCCGAACGGTTCACCAATGGGGATTCGTCAAATTGATCCGGCTCTGGAAATCGTAAGAGCTCCAGATAGCGTTGAGAACGATGGAGATTCCCGGGCGGTACAGGCACCGCATGCGACAAGAACAGCGATCGTCCCTGGGCAGGGAATCCAATCCTGTGAGGGGTTTTGGATAACCAGGCGATATAGGCACTCCGGAACGAGCTGGAAAGGAGATAGATACGATCCAGTTCCAGACTCTGCAAATCTTTTCCATATTGGGTAGTGAGTCGAAAGCCCTGTTGAAACTGTTTGTCCATTGTCAGGATTGAATTAATGGCAGGATGGGTTTCGTAAACAGCGCCAACCCAGGTTTTGCTTAAGACAATAATTTTTGCTTCAGGATACAGGTGACGGCAGGTGTTTATAAACGGAAGCGCCATGACAGCATCTCCCACCCAGTTGGGAGCAATGATTCCGATCCGCAGGCTCATGAATGCTCCAGCAGCTTTGCGATTGCATTCACCAGACGCCAGGAGGCTTTCCCATCTGCTTTGTACAAATAGGTTTCCTGAGCTCGAAGGCGCTGAGATTGCATTTCCCCGGGGTGTTCTAGGGCATGATAGGTCAGGGACAAAACATCGGCTGGATTCTCCAAGCGGTAGGCAAAATCCACCGACTCCATCCGTTCCAGATCCAGTCTTTTGCTGAATCGTTTATAAAAAAGCCGGTGTTTCAGCCGGAGGGTAAAACATTCAGCCATGATAATGGGGCGGTCGAGCACCAGAAATTCATAGATTGTGGAAGAAATATCAGAAACCAGAACATCTGCCAGGTTGTAGTAGGGAATGATATTAAACTCGTCCGGAGGAACCAAATATACATGCTTATAGGCCCGGGCCACCTGTTGCATTTTTTCACTCTGGTAGCGATAGCGCTGCTGGTGCCAGCTGAAACTGTGAAGTTTTATTACCAGGTTAAATTCATAGCTCAATTTTTCCAGATGCGGGATTAGCTTTTCCTGGGAGGAAGGATAAAAGGTAGGCGCAAACAGAACCGTTTTCCGTTGGGGGTCCAACCCCAGTTGGTTCAATAGATCTTCAGGAGACGTGGTTGATTGTATTAAAGGATCACACTTGGTAAAGCCAACTAGCACAAGGTTAGAATAGCCTGCCTGTTTTAATACCTCCATTCGTGACTGAGACTCCACCGCCCGTAAATCAATCCGGTCATCAATGTCACGGTAGTAGGTTTGTTTCATACCGATACCATGATAGACCATGACTGTAATAGTATTCTCGTGGGCGATCGAATGTAGTTTTCCGATATTGCCTACAACAATTACATCGAACTTCCTTCGATTCAGTTCCGCCAGCCGTTCCGCTTCATCCTCTCCGCTGACAGTGGCAATGCCCATTTCTGTACAAGCCTGCTGAAAAATGGTCTGCTCCCGCGGATGAACAGATCGGGGAATGGAGGCGAAAATCTGGTAATCACCACGGCGACGCATTTCATCCATAATGGGAATAAAATTAGGCAGGTAGTACAAGTGGTGGCATTCGAACAAAACCGAAATAGTTGCAGACTTTTTTAGCGTCATGATTCCACCCGGGGTGAGGTTATCACGGCGTTACTTCTCCAACCCTTTCAGAAAGTCATAAATCCGTTGTACCGATTTACCGTCGTTAAAATAGAAACAATTCTTCAGCATGGTATCATAAGGTTCAGGATCATGATCCAGCAATGCTTTGGCAACCCGGGAAGAAATAGCTGCCTTGCCGTCATAATGATTGGCAATGGTATTTACATCCAACTCTGGAGGCATAGTGTGGAGATCATCAAATTCATTGTCAATCACCACAATCGGTTTCCGGACAATTAAATACTCATACAGGATGGAGGACGTGTCACTCAAGAGAAGGTCTGAAACGGCAAAGTCATACATGGTATCATTGGTAAGAATATTCGCCGGATTGGAAAAATAGAGGTGTTTAATTCCCTGGAACCGGGCCCAGGCTTTAAACCGTGGAATGTACTTCCGGTCAAAATAGTGAGGTCGAATAATCAAATTATAATCCCGTGTCAATTCACGGGCAAACTTTTTACCATATTTCAGTAAGGTGCCAGCTCCCCACTTCCAGGTGGGGGCATACAGGACTGTTGGACGATCCGCGTCCTTAAACCCCAGATATTTCCGGTATTGTTCAACGTCGATATTCCCATTCACAATTTCATCAAACCGGCAGTTGCCGATTTTAATTAACCGGTCTTCGGGAATAGAAACATTCAGGTCCTTCATTTTATGGAGGTGTTTCGGCCCGGAGATAAAATGGTAATCAAAGGTGGTTAAATCCGAAGCGTTACCTCCGTATTTTTTATCCCCCGTCCCGTGTCCCATAAAAATCGCAGTGCAAATACTTTTGTCGCGCCTGACAACCGTATTGCTGTTTGAGATTAGAATCCCGGGTAAATCAAAGGGTTCGTGATTCACGTCCTTAACCAGTATTTGGGGCGTCTGAGCGAAGAGGGGGCTGCTTGCCTGACGGCGTTGTTTCTTCCGGAGATACCATTGTAAACGCAGTTTCCGGTTCTGCTTCCGGACCACAAAACCGCCCCCCAGTTGACTATAGATCAAACGGGCAAACGAATATTCATATACCTGGTTGGCGTAATAATAGATGGGCCTGTTCAGTTTCATGAAGCAATGGTTGGGAAATTGATATTGTTAATTTATTCCCATTCCTTCATAATTGGAAGCTATCTGCCGACCGACGTGAATAGAGAAACAGTTTTTCGGAAAAATCAATCTACCCTGACCAATGAAAAAATCGTTCTTTTAAGTCACGTGGTCTGAAATGTGGGCAGGGAGTGAATAAAATCAACAATACGGCCTGTACTCTTTCCATCATTAAAATAGTAACAATTATTCCGCAGCTGTTCATAATCAGCCCGGACATGCTGACTGATGGCATTTTGGACAACCGTTTCAATGGGAGGAGAAGTATTTTTTTCAAAACGGGTGGCGATCGAATGAATATTCAATTCCGGAGGCATGGGGTGCAGATCTTTAAACCCCGTTTCAACAATGACGACCGGATTCCCTGTAATCAGGTATTCATACGCCGTGGAAGAAGTATCACTGATCAGAAGATCCGAAACGGCGAACGCCTCCATGGTATCATGCTGAAGAAAGGAAGCCGGGTTTGAGAAGTACACATTACGGATCTTATTTACCCATATCCAGGCCCTCATTTTAGGAATCAGGCGACGATCGTGAAAATGGGGTCGAATGATCAAATTATATTCGGGTGTCAATCTTTCACAGAACAGCTGATAATGAGAAAGCAGGGAACCGTTGCCCCACCTCCAGGTGGGAGCATATAAAATTGTTTTCCGGGTGGGATCTTTAATTCCAAGATATTGGGAGATAGCCTCCCGCTTTAATTCACCCTTCACGTACGCATCAAACCGGGGATTACCCACCCTGACCAATTTTTCCTCCGGTATTTCCAGACCTTCATCCTTCAATTTCGCGATTTGCTTTTCGCCCGAAACGAATAAAAAATCGTACGAAAGAAGATTTTCAACGGAACCGCCATAGCGTTTATCGCCGCTTCCGTGACCCAGGAAGAGGGTGGTACTCACCTGGGAATCATGGGGGATCTTGGTATTGCTCATGGAAATCAATACCCCTGCTAGCGGATCGGATTGGAAATCGTGAATGATTACCTGGCTTTCGGGCCAATGCCGGAAATACCACTTAAAACGAAGGTAGTGTTTTGTATCCCTGGCAACAAAACGTCCGCCCAGTTCGGCATACACGGATTTACCGTGGGAATACTGGTACTCTTTATTGGCGAAATAATAAACCCCGTTCCCCATCTCAGTCTGTTCCCGAATCGACTATTCTTACTAAGGAAATGTCATGTCTGCGGATTATCCGCGCTGTGTTAAGTGGTTCCAGGCAGCGGGTGTGTCCAAATCGAGCCAGAACGACTCGCCAATATCAATCCCCCCCATCTTACCGTTTTGAATCAAAAGATTACAGGCATCCGACAGGCTGCACCGGCCTAATTGCCGGGCGGACTCCAGGGCAGTGAAAAAATCAGGATGGCATTTGAAGACGCCACAGTCCACCGCATCAAATTGGTCTAGGTCCTTGGACATGGCGGTGATCTTCGTTCTGTTTTCAGGATCCACGGTCACTTTCATCGCATCCTCCAGGTCGAAGATTTGATCAATCTTAAAGTCCAGTGCCACTTGGGATTGGTCTTCCCCCAAGTCCGATTGCACAACTTTTTCCAGAAAAGCGGCTTCATAGTAGTGATCACTCATGGAAAGGATGAAAGGGTCGTCCAGGGGGATAAACGCTTCCGCTGCCAGGACGCTGACGCCGTTCGCCAGATCCCAGCGGGGATTGTACACCGTTTCAATTGCAGACGTTTTGATGCTCTCCTCCAGGTATTTTTCCAGTTCATCGTGATGATAACCGGTGACCACCACAATATCATGAATCCCCACACTGACCGCATTCTCCACAAGATGACGGATCAGGGGTTTCCCCTTCACCGGCAGTAATGTTTTCGGCTTCCCTGAAGAGACGGATCGGGCACGGGATCCCTCCCCAGCGGCAATAATCACCAGCTTCATTTGCAGTTATTCGTCGTAATAATCCAGACCCAAATGGGTGATCAGCTCTTCTCCCATGATATGACGAAGGGTGTTTTTCAGTTTTGCCAGCTGAACGAACAAATCATTTTCAGGATACAATTCGGGCAGTGTCATGGGACTTTTAAAATAAAAGGATAGCCATTCCTGAATCCCTTTCATTTCCGCCCGTTTGGCTAAGTCCATAAAGAGTACCAGATCCAGGGCAATGGGGGCGGCCAGAATGCTGTCCCGACACAGGAAATCCACTTTAATCTGCATGGGATATCCCAGCCAGCCGAAAATGTCAATATTGTCCCAGCCTTCTTTATTATCCCCCCGCGGTGGATAGTAATTGATTCTGACCTTGTGGTAAAAATCCTTATATAAATCAGGGTTCAAATCCGGTTGTAATATGTAATCCAGGACGCCCAATTTGCTCTCTTCCTTGGTTCGGAATGCCGCAGGGTCATCCAAGACCTCCCCATCCCTGTTGCCGAGAATGTTGGTGGAGAACCACCCCCGGATGCCGATCTGGCGGGCTTTCAGCCCCGGTGCCAGAATGGTTTTGATCAGGGTTTGACCCGTCTTGTAGTCTTTCCCGGCAATCGGTGTAGCTGTTTTCTGTGCCAGTTCCATCAGAGCGGGAATATCCACAGTCAAACTAGGCGAACCATTCACATAAGGAATCCCCCTTTTCAGGGCGGCATAGGCATAAATCATACTGGGGGAAATTCCGGGATCATTATTCTCGAGACCCACCTCGAATTTTTCCAGCGTCGAATGAACCTCCTGAGGCGTAATAAAAACTTCCGTACTCCCACACCAGATCATCACGTTGGCACGGGTTTGATTTTCCGTCGTAAAAGTATCGATATCAGCCCCGACCTGTTCTGCCAGTTCCATTTTATTTTTTCCGGATTTCACAAAAGATCCCTCCAGCCGGCGGACGTACTGCTCATCAAAGACAGCTGGCAAGACTTCCAATCCCTGTAAAAAATCCTTTAACTCCTCGATCTGGGTTTTCTCCAATACCCCCGTCCGGAGGCAGATGTCATAGAGGGTTTCCTGATTAATATCCCACCCCATGAATACCAGATCTTCCAGACCGGCCAGGGGGACAAAATCCTTTACAAGAGGAACCCGGTTTTCGGTCCGTTTCCCCAGGCGAATCGTTCCCATCTGGGTCATGGATCCAATCGGTTTGGCCAGGTTGCGCTTAATGGCTTCCACCCCGGCGATGAAAGTACTGGCGACTGCTCCCATCCCGGGAATCAGTACACCCAGTTTACCTTTGGGTGTTTCATATTTCATTATTCAATGCTCCTAACTGGTATGATCAAGTTTTAATCATCCTGATCAATTTCGTGATTAAGTTGTTTAAATGCTTCAATAACGGTTTCAGGGGAAATGGATTCCAGTGATAATCCGGTGGCCGCCAGGAGTCTTGCTCTGACCCCATAGGGTGCATAGCGCTGCTGGTTTCGTTGATCGCCCGAATACAACCCGATTACCGGTGTCTTCACGGCTGCCGCTACATGAATCAGGGAGGTATCCGGTGAAATGAATAATCGGCACTGTCGCAGCAGGGCCCCAGCGGCTAAAAGATCAGGTGAAACCAATGGATACTCTATCTTACCCTGAAATTGTTCTTTTATCAGACTTGCTGTTTTCGCTTCACGATCCATGGCAAACACGGCTATCCTTATATCACGCTGATATTTCAGGATCGTTTCCACCAGCGTGGTCCAATGTCCTGCCGGCCAATTCCGATAATGCCCCCCTGCTGAAAGGTTAATGGCTACAACTGAATGAACCGAATCCTCTTTACACAAAGGGGGACCAGAGACCGGAGGGAAATAATTTGGCACCGGGAATTTAACCCCGTAGGGACGGAGCAATTCAGCATTCTTTTCAATAATATGGGCCCCTTCCCGGTTGACAAGCGCATGGTTGTAATACCGATCGGCACGGGGTTGTGAAAGGCAGACTTTCACCTCAGCATTCACCAATGTTGCTAAACGGTAAGCAGTAATGGAAGGATGATCTTTTGGATTGTAAAAGAGATCATAATGCTGTTTGTCCAGGGATTCTTTTAACGACTTCTGATTGGTTCGGTAGGTCCAGGTATTTCGAATAAAAGGTAAGGATTTAAACAGGTATTGGTTATGCCGCGAGCATAAAATATCAATCTTGGTATCGGGGAAATGCTGGTGAAACCCGTGCAGGAAGGGCATTAACAAAACAGCATCTCCCAATTTTTCCTGGGCCTGGACCAGGAGGGTACCTGGATTGGGAGGCAGGTCTCTCACCGGCAGTGGGACTCGCCAGGGCTGGTATAACCGCACCAGGAGTTTGCGGGGATAATGGCGGGGATTCTCCCGCAGGGAACGGGCCTGGTTAACGGAGGGACTGGGCATACTTTTCGAAAAAATAGTTTTCTAATTCATCCAGCATTTTTTCCACCGGGAAGCGGGTGCGGATGTGTTCCCGGGCGGCAGATCCCCAGGCTTGAATTTCCGGTTCCCTCTGGTGTTCCAGGGCATAGACCATGGCATTCCGGATCGCCTCAATATTAAAAGGTTCAAAAATAAATCCCGTTTTTCCATGATCCATCAATTCCGGAACACCGTTCACCCGGGCTGCCAGGACCGGTTTACCCAGAGCCATACCCTCCATAACGACGTTGGGCATTCCCTCCTGCCGGGAGGTAATAATGATAAAATCAGCCGCTTTCAATATGGGTAATAAATTGCTCTGAAACCCGATGAACTTGACCTGGCCGTTAAGGCGTCTTTTTTGGGTCAGGCGCATCAATTGCTCCCGCTGTTTCCCCCGGCCGGCAATTAGTACCGTAAAAGGACGCGGCGGTTTCTTCATTCCTGCCACCGCCTCCACCAGCAAATCAAACCCTTTTTGACCCGTGAGCCGACCGGCAGCCAAGAAAACGGTGTGATCCTCCGGGATATTCCACAGCGTCCGGATGTCAACCGACGGCAGACCATTGGGGACGGAAATACCGTTGTAAATCACTTTGGTTTTATCTTTCGGCATCCAGGAGTAAGCATTATAGGCTGCCCGAATGGTCTCCGAATTGGTAATAATTCCATCCACCAGCCCCATTGTCTTTTTATGTTTCCACTTATCCGAAATGAGCTGGATGCCGTTCCGTGCCAGGATTACGGGAACCTTTGCCCAGCGGGCGGCCAATCCTGCCACACGGATATCCTTATTCAGGTTCAAAACGATTACGTCCACCTGTTCCCGCTTCAAAATGCGTTTGGTGTACCAGATCTTGAAAGGACTGTAATCCGCATAAATATTCAGGGGAATTACCTCCAAACCTGCTTCCCGGGCCCGCTGGAGCAGAACCGATTTGGCTTTCCCTGAAAGGATCACCCGGTGGCCGCGCTTCTTCAGGCCGGTGGCAGCTGTGATCATCCATTTTTCACCGCCTCCCCACTTCGGGGCGGAAATTGAATTACTGAAAAAAATCGTCAGTCTATTCTTCATTCCAAATGAACAGATTATGAGCCGGGAGAACCGGCGAACTGAATATCGTACAATCTCCGGTAAAGTCCCGCTTTCTGGTACAATTCATCGTGGGTCCCCATTTCAATAATCCGGCCCCGATCCAGAACGATAATCCGGGAGGCATTCTGAACCGTAGAGAGTCGGTGGGCGATAATCAGTGAGGTTCGGTCCCGCATCAGAATTTCAATTGCTTGCTGCACCATTTTTTCCGATTCCGTATCCAGAGCAGAGGTAGCTTCATCCAGAATCAAAATAGGCGGATTTTTCAGAATTGCCCTGGAAATGGCCAGGCGTTGTTTCTGGCCTCCGGAAAGCTTGACTCCCCGCTCCCCAATGATGGTATCGAAACCCTGAGGCATTTGTTCAATGAATTCCAGAGCATGGGCCGCCCGAGCCGCACTCCGAATTTGCTCATCATCCACTTCCTTCACCCCGTAGGCAATATTATTCCGGACCGTATCGTTGAACAAAATCACTTCCTGAGTTACAATTCCCATTTGACTCCGGAGCGATTTTAGTCGCACGGAACGGATATCATGACCATCAATCAAAATGGCACCGGAGGTTACGTCGAAAAAACGCGGAATCAGATCGGCAATGGTGGATTTTCCCGCGCCGGAAGGACCCACCAGGGCCACAGCCTCCCCTTTCTGAATGGTGAAATTAATATCCTGGAGGACCCGTTCATCCCCATCAGAATATTCGAAATAAACGTTTTTAAACTCGATTGAATGATTAAAACGTTCCAACTCAATAGCATCCGGCAGATCAACAATTTCGGGGGGGGTGTCCAGTAACTGGAAAACCCGCTCCGCTGAGGCCAGCCCCATTTGGATCCGCACATTAACATTACTGAGCATTTTAATGGGCCCTAACGTGGAGAACAGAATAAGAATGAAACGAATGAAATCCTCGGCTGAAATCCCCTTTTGCGAGAGAACCTCCATGCCACCGAACCATAATAAAACCACCCCGATAATGACACCGAAACTTTCGGTAATCGGTCCCGCCAGCAAATCCAGGCGTGCCCGACGGTACAGTAGTTTAAAATAGTTACGACTTTCACGGGTAAACTTCTGGATTTCCTCCTGTTCCATTACGAAAGCCTTCACGATCCGAATCGAAGAAAGGGTTTCCGTCAGAATATCCATGATCTGGGCGATTTTACGTTGAGTCCGGTGAGATTTTCGTCGAATACTACGGCCGATATTGATGATTACCACCCCTGCAACCGGTATGATAATAACGGCAATCAGAGCCAGTTTCCAGCTGATGATAAACAGGAGAATAACGAACATGAGGATATTGATGGGCTCCACGAACAGTTTTTGAAAGCTCACGGACAGGGTGCCCTGCATTTGTTGCACATCGTTAATGATGATGGAGCTGATTTCACCGGTGCGCTTCTGGCTGAAATATCCCAGAGACAAGGTGTTGATATGCTGGTATAGCTTATCCCGTATTTCCGTGACCAGTTTTAGCTGCACATAGCGAAGGAGAATATTCTTCAGATATAAAAACAGATTTTTGGCAAAAAAGACCAGGAGAAGCGTAACACACAATATTTTCAACGACTCCAGGGGAGTATCACGCAGAATGAGCAGATTGGTCCAGTATTTCAGTTTGCCGTTCAGCGACAAGTTCGGCTCAGACATCCACTGGGTTTGCTGGGCAACAATTTTATTGAAATCAGTGAGAATATTATTAATGAGGGAGGCGGTTAACCAAATAGAGGTACTGTTCAGGATGACATAGACGAAGGCAGACAAGGTGGAGGCCAGCAGGAAAAGCCAGTATTTAGAGAGAAGGCGGCCTAGTCGTTTATAAATGGAAGGGGGCATATTCAAATTCCGGTTGAACCGAGTTTACGTCTTTTCTGAGTGAATGTCATTCAAATTTAAAATGGAATCTAAGGGTCAGGAACCTTCTGCCGGAATGAAAACCATTTTTTTATGGGGAATACCAGCTTCATAAAACTGGTCACCACGGACCTGGAATCCTAATCGCTCATAAAAGTGAATGACAGATTCCTGCGCATTCAGATAGATTTTCCCTTCGTCCTCCAACTCGTTTAAAATATATTTTACCAGGGCTTTCCCCACACCCTTCCCCCGGTATTCTTTTAACACGGCGAAACGCTCCAGTTTCATTCCCTCATCAGTAAGACGCCAGCGGGCCGTTCCAACCGGTTTACCATTGATCAGCGCCAATATGTGGGAAGCCTCCCGGTCGTGCTCATCCAGTTCAATGCGCTGGTCCACCTTTTGCTCATCCACAAATACCCGGAGCCGGATTTCATGAGCCTGTTCCAGTTCCTTTTCAGTTTTAATCTTTATTATTTGGAGTTCCATCTGGAATGCATCATTTTTCTTTCCTTAGGAGTCTATATCAAAATGGCATTGAATTGGAAACAATTTATCCTGATTTACAGTAAATTTTTCCATGAAACGGGGTCATAAACAAATATTGGTCGTTGGAGATCGCATCCTCATCCGGCCGGATAAGGGGGAGAAGAAATCCAAAGCCGGTCTCTATTTACCCCCCAGTGTTATTGAAAAGCAGGAAGTCCGGAGCGGCGTGGTGGTGGAGGTGGGACCCGGCATACCAATGGGCAACCCGGGTGACCAGGCTGAGGAACCCTGGGAGCAGGAGGAAAAGACTCCCGTGAAATACATCCCTCCCCAGGCTGAAATTGGTGACCTGGCCCTTTTTCTGAATAAAGCTGCAATTGAAATCAAAATCGAAAATCAGGACTATTTAATTGTCCCCCAATCCGCCATTCTGATTCTCATCCCGGATGACCTGAATGAATTGGCAGAGTAGAACTTTTCAGGGCCGGGGTCCTTCCCAGACCATGGGATAAATCGCTTCACCAAATAGACCCACCCCCTGACGATAGAATAGCTTTAGATCGTCCTGATTAAAAGGGGCTTCCGGCGTATTTCCTTTATTCAGGTTTCCAAAATAATTACTACCATAGGCCTGGATCGAGCGCTGATCCCTAACCAGCCGGACCGGGTGAACATCCGCTTTCAGGGCTGCAATTATATCTGTGTCCGAGTCACCGTAATAGAGATCCAGGGCCAACTTTTTCAAAACACGTTGCTTGGTTGTGTAACGTTTTCCATTGATGGTTTCCTTTGGTGAAAAAAACAAATTCTCACCTGCAACCACCGGAATATTGAATTTTTCCCCCAAAAAGGCAGCCAGTGTATCTCCATGATCCTGTTTTCGGGCAGTAATGAAGTAAACTTCATGCCCGTTGGCAATGAAATAATTTACCAGGGTCACCGTTGGAGTAATCCATTCCGAATATTTCTTGTCATGAGTGTTGATCCAGCCATAGTCCAGATGTCCCTCCTGATCCCGCGGTGCCGCCTGAAACATGGGCTCGGAATAAAGCAGGGAATCGTCAATATCAAAACCTACTTTTAAAATGCCGTCCTGGGCTAAAGCGGGAATCAGTAAAAAGCTGTAAAAAAGGGTTAACATCAGTTTATGCATCTTATTTTCCTTTGATTGGTTCCACCATGGAATTTACCGATGACAAGATTCCAATGTAAGTTCCCATATGAACCGGGCCGGTATTTACCTCCACATCCCCTTCTGTAAAGCTAAATGTAACTACTGCGATTTTTACTCCGTCGCCGGTCAGGAGGCACTCATCCCCTCCTTCGTGAATGCCTTGATTCAGGAAATCAAACTCTGCGATATCGATCCAAGCGGATGGATTCTGGATTCACTGTTTTTGGGGGGCGGAACTCCCAGTATCCTGGATCCGGACCAACTGGAAGCGATTCTAAATACGCTGGAGGCTGTTTTCGGTCTTTCGGCGGTGGAGGAAATGACATTGGAAGCCAATCCGGGAGAAATCAACCTTGACAAATTGCGCGCTTTCCACTCCATAGGGGTAAATCGGCTCTCCCTGGGCGGGCAATCCCTGGAACCGGATCTCCTGAACTTTTTAACGCGAATTCATTCGGCAGATCAGGTCTTGGCATCCATCGAGGACGCCCGGAAAGCGGGCTTCACCAATGTGAACTGCGATCTCATATTCAATATACCGGGGCAATCCTTCAATACCTGGAAACGGGACCTGGAAACCTTAATCCGGATGGATTTGGAGCATCTCTCCTGTTACTCCCTCACCGTAGAGGCTGGAACCCCACTCTATCAGCAGGTGAAAACCGGGACGGTTACCATGCCCGATAGCGACCGGAGCGCCGCCTGGTATTACTGGACTCAACAGCGACTGGAGGCTGCCGGTTTCGAACAGTATGAAATATCCAACTGGGCGAAACCGGGGTTCAGATGTCGGCAAAATCTTCACTACTGGCGGATTGAACCCTATCTTGGGTTTGGCCCTTCTGCCCACGGGTTCGATGGAAAACGACGTTACAGTAACGACCGAAGCGTCAACCAGTATATTGAAGTGATCAACCAGGGCAAACTCCCCAGAGAGGCCATTCAGACCAATTCAGAGCTGGATTACACGAATGAACTGGTTGGATTCGGCTTACGAACTGCCGATGGGATCCAACTTCAAAAAATCCCCAGACCCTTTCAATCCAGGATCAGACATTTGTACCAAACGAAAGAAGAGAAATGGGGCTCCTACTGTAAAATGAATGCCGAGCGGATCTGGCTTACACCGGAGGGGTTTGCCTTTGCGGATGAAATAGCCGTGGACTTGATAGTTTAGTTCCGGTCCGCAGGCCAATCAATAGGTAAAGTGCTTGATGGGCTCTCCCTCTTCACCGATCCCCGTCATGGCTTCAATACCAAGGCTCAGGTGCAGATCCACATATTTCCGGGTGACATCCTTATCCGATTCCTCCGTCTTCACTCCTTCCGGCGTCATGGGTGTATCAGATACAAGCAGAAGAGCTCCGCGGTCGATCCCATTGGCAAATCCAACAATAAACAGAGTGGCCGTTTCCATATCGATGCCGATGGCACGAATCTGTCGTAAATACTGCTTAAAGGATTCATCGTATTCCCATACCCGGCGATTCGTGGTGTAGATAACCCCCGTCCGATACTCCAGACCATGATTCACCAGTAAATGTGAAACATATTTGTGTAACTTAAATGAAGGCATGGCAGGCACTTCTTTCGGAAAATAATCGTCACTGGTTCCCTCTCCCCGGATGGCAGCAATCGGCAGGATGAAGTGACCGAGCTCGGTCGATTTTTTCAATCCACCGCATTTCCCCAGAAAAAGGACACCTTTGGGCTGGACACCCGACAGGAGATCCATAATCGTGGCCGCATTAGAACTCCCCATTCCGAAATTAATGATACTCAGATTATCCTTGTTCGTGGCGGAAGTCATGGGTCCCCCGACTCCTTTGATGGGGACGTTAAACCGTTTGGCAAATTTCTCTACATAATTCTGGAAGTTGGTTAACAGAATCCATTCCCCGAATTCCTCCACTGCCGTCCCGGTATACCGTTTAATCCAGTGCTGAACAATATCGACCTTTTCCATTAAAGTGTCTCCTCTTTCAGGGTCAGAGATATGGGACAATGATCTGAACCCATCACATCATCGTGAATGTCCGCATCCTCGACCTGATCTAAAAAAGCTTCATTCACAAAAAAGTAGTCAATCCGCCACCCCACATTTCTGGAGCGGGCTCCGAATCGGTACGTCCACCAGGAGTACCGTTCCGGTTCGGGATGAAAATAACGAAAGGTGTCCACCCAGCCGTTTGCCACATAGCGGTCCAGTTTTTCCCGCTCAACCGGCATGAATCCGGAGGTATTCACGTTTTCCTTGGGTCGGGCCAGGTCAATCTCATGATGCGCCGTATTCCAGTCCCCGGCCACGATCACATTCTGACCCGATTCCACCTGCTCATTGATGATGGGTAACAGGGCATCGTAAAAATCCAGTTTATATTTCAAACGGTGTTCATCTTTCTGGCCGTTTGGGAAATAAATATTGTAGAGCAGGAATTGATCGTGTTCCGTAATCAAAACGCGGCCTTCTTCATCAAACTGTTCAATTCCGATCCCCTTTTGAACGAAATGGGGTTCTTCACGGCAGAAGGTGGCCACACCACTGTAACCGGGGCGTTGGGCTGAGTTCCAGTAGGCATAATACCCATGGTCTTTGAGAAGAGCAGGAGAAAGCTGGTTTTCCTGGGCTTTTGTCTCTTGCAGGCAGAGAATATCCGGCTGTGTCTCTTCCAGCCAGGTGAGAAAACCTTTTTTCTCTGCCGCCCGGATCCCGTTCACATTCCACGAATAAAGCTTCATATTCACTCCAAATGATAACGTTGAAATTGGGGAAAAATGTAGACATTCAAAAGGATCACCTCCGAGTGAAGTTTAAAAAGTATCTTGAACATCCGATGACGCGCCCTTCAAAATAAAGAATATTAAATTGTGCCCCTAAGCTCCCACTCCGTAAATTTCGGTCAAAGTTCATTCTAAGAAAGCTGAACCAACCAATTCAATGAAGGCCCTTGTCAAAACCGTTCCCGAACCTGGCTTATGGATGGAAGATATGCCTGTTCCTGAATTGGGGACGAATGACGTCAAAATCAGAATCTCCAAAACAGCAATTTGTGGGACCGATCTGCACATTTACACCTGGGACGATTGGGCTCAAAGCACAATCCAGACCCCGTTGATCATTGGCCACGAATTTATGGGGAAAGTGGTTGCGGTTGGTCCTGGTGTTTCCCATTTCAAGCCGGGAGACCGGGTTTCAGGTGAAGGGCATATCACCTGCGGATACTGTCGGAACTGCCGGGCGGGAAAACGTCACCTTTGTCACAAGGCCAGGGGAATTGGTGTCAACCGGGACGGAGCCTTCGCAGAATACCTGATCCTGCCGGAGCGGAACGTATGGCCGGTTCACCCCCATATTCCGGATGAAATTGCCGCTTTTTTCGATCCCCTGGGTAACGCCACCCATTGTGCCCTCAGTTTTGAAATGGTGGCAGAGGATGTCCTCATTACCGGCGCGGGACCCATCGGCTTGATGGCCATCCCTATTTGTAATTTCGTAGGTGCCCGGCACGTGGTCATTACCGACGTAAACGACTACCGCCTGAACCTGGCCCTTAAAATGGGTGCAACCCGCACCGTGAATGTTTCCAAGGAAAAAATTAAGGACGTATTTCCAGAACTGAACATGTCTAATGGCTTTGACCGGGGACTGGAAATGTCGGGGAATCCCCAAGCCTTTAATGAAATGATCCAGGTCATGTACCACGGGGGTCACATTGCCCTGTTAGGTTTGCTGCCACAGGAGACCCTGATTGATTGGAACCAGGTCATTTTTAAAGGCTTGCACATTAAAGGCATCTATGGCCGGGAGATGTTCGAAACCTGGTACAAGATGAGTCAAATGCTTCAAAGCGGTCTGGATGTAAGTCCGGTGATTACACACCGCTTTAAGGTGGATGAATTCAAACAGGCTTTCGACGTAATGGAATCGGGACAATGTGGAAAAGTCATTCTGGAGTGGGACTGAAATCCCGATCTCACCACTTCCTGAATATCGCTGTTCAATCCAATTGATGAGATGAATCATGACTAAAGCAGTTTCCATTTATCAAAAGACATTGAAAGAAATTGAGGCCGAAGGTCTTTTAAAACAGGAACGCACCATTACCACTCCTCAAGGGGTGGCTATTTCCACCCTGGAGGGCGGAGAAGTCCTGAATTTCTGTGCCAACAATTACCTGGGTTTGGCCAATGATCCACGGATCAAAGCCGCTGCCCAGGAAGCGCTGGAGCACTACGGATTCGGGATGGCTTCCGTCCGGTTCATTTGCGGAACCCAGGACCTCCATAAACAACTGGAGGAAAAAATCGCCCGTTTCTTCGGAACAGACGACGCTATCCTCTACACCTCCTGTTTTGATGCCAATGGAGGATTATTTGAAACCCTGTTAGGCCCAGAGGACGCCATAATTTCAGATGCCTTAAATCATGCCTCCATCATTGATGGAGTGCGCCTTTGTAAAGCGCGACGTTATCGATTTGCCAACAGTGACATGGAAGATCTGGAAAAACAACTGCAACAGGCTCAGGATGCACGCCTTCGGCTGATTGCCACCGATGGGGTATTCTCCATGGATGGGTTTATTGCCAAGCTGGATCACATTACGAAGCTGGCGCAACAATACGATGCCCTGGTGATGGTGGATGATTCACACGCCACAGGCTTTGTGGGAGCCACCGGTCGCGGTTCCGGGGAATACCATGGCGTCCTGGATAAAATCGATATTATTACTTCCACCCTGGGCAAGGCTTTGGGCGGCGCTTCTGGAGGCTTTACCACCGGTCGCCAGGAAATTATTGATCTTCTCCGGCAGCGTTCCCGCCCTTATCTGTTTTCCAACACCCTGGCGCCTGCCATCGTGGCAGCCGGGATTAAGGTATTTGACATCCTTTCCTCCACGACTGAATTGCGGGATAAACTGGAGCAGAATACAACCTACTTCCGGGAACAAATGACCCGTGCAGGGTTTGACATTAAACCGGGGGATCATCCCATCGTTCCCATTATGCTTTACGATGCTGTCCTGGCTCAGAAAATGGCGGCGGCCCTGTTAAAAGAAGGCATCTACGTGATTGGTTTCTTTTATCCCGTTGTCCCGAAAGGGGCGGCCCGTATCCGGGTTCAAATTTCGGCTGCCATGTTCCGGGAACACCTGGACCGTGCCATTGAAGCATTCACAAAAGTCGGAAAACAACTGGGCGTTATTGCCTAGTTACCTGAAATCATCCAACTGTAAAAACAAGGAGTCCCTCTTGAAAGCTTCCCTTATTAAACCATCCATCATTGCCATATTGGCCTTTTTATTCCTGAAACCGATATCGGCCCAAACCACCGGCCCCCATGCCGGTGTATTCATCCACGAAAATATGATTAATGCTTTCCTCCAGTCGATCGGCCCCGTATCCGGCGAAGGGAAAAAGAAAAAGACCCATTACAAGTGGACCGTCATGAATCCGCGGGTAGATATTGAACCGGGCGAGGCGATTTTTCTGGCCAAAGTCCATATTAAGGCAGGCGCTTTTGAAGCAGACCGGCAGGCCCGCGGGAATATGGAAATCCGTTATCTCCAGGAAGAAAATAAAATCAAAATCACGGTCAAAGAAGCCAAGGTGAAACTTTATTTTAAACTCCTGGGGAAGAAGATCCCCATTGGCACGATCAATGTAGCTGCTTTTTATCGTCCTTCTTTTGAATTCCCAGGACCCCAACCGATCCAGAAGACAATTGATGTGGATTTACCCGACGGCACTAAAAAAACCATTGCACTCACCACCAAGGAAGAAAATCTGGTCATCGAAAAAGACCGTATTTCTGTTTATTCCAATCTGGAATTCACGCCTCAAAGCTAGAATAAAACAAGCTTCCCATGATTCCTGAACGATTCGAAGATAATTTTCAGGTCCAATGGTTCAGGTTTCAATTGCCTGCCTTTCGAACAGCAGGGTATATTCCTCGGCTTTTTTAACCGCATTAATTTTGAATATCAATGAAAAATAAACTCACCCCGCGTTTTTTAATTATCGCCCTGGTCATCATCTGGGCGATTTATGCTCTCTGGCCCACCGTTCGGTTCCAGACCCTTTCTGAAGCAGAAAAGGAAACGTTACGAACCGAAGGGAAACTGGACAAACTGGAAGCCCGGACCATCAAACAGGGTCTGGACCTTAAGGGCGGTATGTTTATTGTTCTGGAAGTGAACCTGCCGACTCTAATGAGTAATCTGGCGGTCAACAAGGATCTCAAATTCGAGCGTGCCCTGCGGACTGTCCAGGATCAGTTAAAAGCCGATCCAAAAGCAGATTTCTTTTCCCTCTTCGCCCAGACGGTGGAAAACCAGCATTTAAAACTTTCCCGTTACTATTATGAATTGGGTTCCGACAGTAAACAGATCCTCTCCAGCCTGAAGAAGGAAGCCGATGACGCCATAGACCGGGTGCTGGAAATTCTCCAGAATCGAGTCGACCAGTTTGGTGTCTCGGAACCGACCATTCAGAAACAGGGGAATCAGCGCATTATTGTGGAGCTGGCTGGTGTCCAGGATCCTGAACGGGCCCGGGCTCTTTTGGAAAGCACGGCCCTGCTTGAATTCTATATTGTAAAAGATCCGGAGGTGACCAACAGCATGCTCCTGCGGATTGACCAGGTATTAAAAGGGAATGATGATCTGGCAGAGGTTACGAAAGACACGACATTGGAAGTTCAGACACCGGAAGAAGAAGCTCCTGTCAGTGAAGATAAAACCGTTTCTGTCAGTGAACTGTTCGGCGAAACGGAAGCGGAAGCAGTTCCGGCTGAAGCGGATACGGCAGTAGTGGACGAGCGTCTGTTTAAAGAACGACCGTTTTCCTCCCTGTTGCGCAATCTGGGACAGAATATTGGTGTACCGGAAAAGAATGTTTATGCCGTGAAAAAAATCCTGGAGCTGCCGGAAGTTCAGGAACGACTTGTGGCTGACAATGGACAATTTCTTTTTAGCGACAAGGCCCAGGAATATTCACTGGTCGACGGGGGAACGGAAAAACTCTACATTCTCTATTACCTGGAGCGGAAAGCTGAGATTACGGGAGGTGTGATTGAGGATGCCACCGCCAATCTTGGTCAGCAGGGTTCCAGTGCTCTGGGTCAGCCGGTGGTGAACCTTTCCATGAATTCGGAAGGAGCCCGCAAGTGGGCCATTGTGACTGGCGCCAACGTGGGGAAAAAGGTGGCCATTGTGCTGGACAAGAAGGTCCACATGGCCCCCAACATCAAGGAAAAGATTCGTGGAGGCGGTACCTTGATTGAAGGGTTCGCCAATATGAACGAGGCGAAGGATATTGCCATTGTTCTACGGGCAGGTGCTCTCCCGGCCCCGGTAGACATCATTGAGGAACGGATCGTAGGTCCTTCTCTGGGAGCCGACTCGGTACGGAAAGGAACCTATTCGGTGGTGGTGGGTCTGGCCATGGTACTTCTGTTTATGCTGGTGTATTACAAGTGGTCCGGACTGGTGGCTGATTTTGCCCTGATCTGGAATATTGTCCTGGTGCTGGCGATTCTGGCTTCCCTCAGTGCCACCCTGACCCTGCCGGGCATTGCCGGACTGATTTTAACTGTTGGAATGTCCATCGATGCGAATGTAATCATTTTTGAGCGTATCCGGGAGGAACTGAAGAAAGGGAAAACACCGCGAGCGGCCGTAAATGCCGGGTATGACCGAGCCCTCACCACCATTGTGGATGCCAACATTACGACCGTAATTGCCGCTCTGGTTCTCTGGCAGTTTGGAACCGGACCGATCCGCGGTTTTGCCACTGTTTTGTTCTGGGGTATCGTGATTTCCATGTTCACTGCCATCTTTGTTACCAGAACCATTTTTGCCTATTTCACGGGACGACAAACTTCAACCAAGCTGAGCATATGAGACTTATTAAAGAAACACACATTAATTTTATGGGTCAGCGGACAACCGCATTCATCCTTTCCGGATTATTGATCCTGGCCGGTGTCATTTCCCTGATTGTCAACGGTGGACCTAAACTGAGCATTGATTTTAAAGGGGGTACCCTGGTAGCGGTCCGCTTTACGGAACCGGTGGAGATCAACGACATTCGCCAGGCCCTGACCAACGTGGACCTGGAGGGTCAAACTTTCGATTTCAGCCGTGAAGAGATCAAACATTTTGGTGATCCTACCGAAATTTCGGTTCGGATTCCCCATCAGGAGGATGAACCGGAGAACTTTGCCAACAAAATCGTGGAGCACCTCTTTAAATCCTTCCCGGGAAAAGTCCCGGAATCCACCTCCGATTTTATTCTCGATATTGAGCGGGTAGGACCAAAAATCGGTTCAGAGCTCAGCGGCAAGGCCTTCATGGCCATCCTCTCTTCCCTCCTGCTGATTCTCCTGTATATTTCGGTGCGATTTGAATTCCGATTTGCCGTTGGCGCTATCGCCGCCCTAGTTCACGACGTCATTATTACGCTGGGGATTTTTTCACTCCTGGGTTATGAAATCTCCCTCTCCATCATTGCCGCTTTTCTCACCATTGTGGGATATTCTCTCAACGACACCATCGTCATTTTTGACCGGATCCGGGAGGACATGAAAATCAGTCGCCGATCATCCTTCGTGGAGGTGGTGAATAAAAGTATTAACGAATCTTTAAGCCGAACCATTATTACGTCTCTCACCACCTTCCTGGTTGTGCTGGTCCTCTGGCTGGCAGGGGGAGAAGTGATCCACAACTTCGCCTTTGCCATGATCGTGGGAGTCATTGTGGGAACGTATTCTTCCATTTTTATTGCCAGTCCCATCGTGGTGCAGTTTCAGAAATCGCTCCGTAAAAAATAACCGGGCTTATAATGCATATAATAAAAAAGCCCCTGGACAGGGGCTTTTTTAAAACTCAGCTCCGGAAAATCGTTTCTTCCCGGTTAAACCATTTTACGCAGAACCAGATAGATAAACCTGCCAGGAGGAACAAGGAACAGTACACTTCCACCATGTAAAACAGATCCACCGTCCCCGCCACCACATCTTTGGCTGCCAGGGAGACATTCAGGACGGGTACGAGGGCGGTAACGGCATTGAGTTCCATTCCGGGCATGGCCCCGATCAGGGCGGGAAATATAATAACAATGTTCAGGGGGGCAACCATGCTCTGGGCTTCCTTGAAAGAACGGGCATAAATGGACAGACTCAGAATCATGGCACTGAAAAAGGCGGATATGGGCAAAACTAGAGACATGATCATGAGAATCATTTTCCCGGTAAGCAATGCTTTGATTGCCGTAAGGAATTCCTGGGGAATATCAGGTATGCTCTGGACGGCATAAAACAGGCCTGCCATGGCCAGGAAAGCGGTCATGACCGCTGCCAGCAGGACTACTAGGAATTTTCCAAAGACAATATCCAAACGGGAAGCAGGCGATGACAAGAGTGTTTCCAGGGTACCCCGTTCTTTCTCCCCGGCCCCCAGATCCAGTCCCGGGTACATGGCCCCCATGAATCCAAAAATGATGAACAGGTAAGGCAGATACCCACCGGCAATCTTCCCAATCATTTCCTGCTTGGAGGTAATATCCTGGTATTGCACTTGATAGGCTTTTACCACATTCCAGTCCAGACCCATTTCTTTCAGGCGCACCTGGACGATCTCCTGCTCCTGCTTATCCACAAGTTTCTGGATCCGGTCCTTGGTAATCCCCAGGGATTCACTGCCTTTGTACACCACCCGGATGTGGGGTCGTTCCACTCCGTGCTGATCCACCGAATCATCAGGAGAAATGATAATGGCTGCATCCAGGTATTCCTGCTGGATGTAGGCTTCGATACTGTCTTCAGGAATCATGTCCAGCAGGATGACTCTATCGGCCGTTTTAAAGGTTTCATACAGGTCAGGGGCAAATTCCTGCCCCACGAACTTGATTTTCAGCTGTTTCTCTTCTGCTTTCTGGACCTGGCTCATTTGGACCTTGGTTACAATACTGATCATTCCCGGTACCAGCAATAGAGGCATGACAACCATCATCAGGATGGTACGGCGATCCCGTAATACGTCCTTCAAATCTTTTCGAAATATGGTAAAGATGCGCATCTCAAGCCTCCCCGATCCGGTGAATGAATTCATCTTCAAAGGTGGGTTGGGTCATTTCCGCCTTGAATTTCTCCATCGTATCGTTGAAATACAGTTTCCCCCGGTAAATGATGGCAATGTCATCACAGACCTGGTTTACTTCACCCATGCGGTGGGTGGAAAAAATGACCGTTTTCTGCTCTTCCCGGCAGGACCGGATCAAATCCATGATTGCCCTAGAGGTCATTACATCCAGTCCGGACGTGGGTTCGTCGAAGATCATGACTTCGGGGTCATGAATGATTGTCCGGGCGATGGAAATCTTCTGTTTCATGCCGGAACTCAAACGGGCGATCCGGCGGTTGGCAAAACTTTCCATTCCCAGTAAATCAAAAATCTGGTCACGCCGCTGCTTAAAGGTAGCTTCATCCTGGCCGTGGAGATCCGAAATATATTTGACCATTTCATAGGGTGTCAGGCGGTCGTAAAGGGCGGTTTGACCGGTCATAAAACCAATCCGTTCCCGCACTTTCTGGCCATCTTTCACCGTGTCAAATCCTGCGACCGTTATTTTTCCGGCGGTTGGTTTGAGCATGGTGGCAATCATCCGGAGGGTGGTGGTTTTACCAGCTCCGTTGGGACCAATTAAACCGAATATTCTGCCCGGGCGGCATTCAAAACTGATTCCATCTACGGCCCGCAGCATTTTCGCGTCCTTGTACTCCTCACCCAGCTCCCGGCGATGACGCCGGTTCAATTTAAAATCCTTACCCAGGTTTTCGACTGTAATCATGGATCCTTCTCAATAATTTGTCATGAAATTAACGGTTTCAAAATTCTTAAACTAATATTCATACCATGTGGAAAAAGAATTGATCGTCACAGACCGGTGCTGATTTTTTCTTCGATATAAAATCAATTAAACTGATCCCCATGTGTATGACTAAATTCCCGGTCGAATCGTTCGTATGAAACTGAAAGTATATACCCTTTACGCCCTACTCTGTTTTATATGGGGAACGACCTGGATCGTTTTAAAAACCAGCCTCCAGGGGACACCGCCCTTCCTGGCTATCGGGTTGCGATTTCTCATCTCCGCTCTGATTCTTTGGGTTATCTTTTTCCTGAGGAAAGAAAAACTGCCCGTAAACCGGATCGCCCTGAATATTTATTTACTCTTCGCCGGCTTGAATTTCACCGTTGGCTATGCACTTACTTACTGGTCCACCCAGTTCATCTATTCCAACCTGGGAGCCATTCTCTGGTCCGGATTCCCCCTGGTGGTAGCCATCATGGCTCATTTTGCCTTGCCCGATGATCATCTGACACCCCGGAAGGTCTTCAGCATTTTCATCGGACTGGCCGGAACAATCATGATTATTTACAATGGGAAGGCCCTGGGAACAGAAAAAGCACTTTACGGTATTCTTGGTATCGTGGTGGCCGTAGTGGCGGCCGCCTGGCCCAATGTGTATCTGAAAAAACACCGACAGGTCGTCAATCCCATCCATCTTAATGTTGTGTCACAAAGTATTGCCGCTATCCTTCTCTTATGTCTGTCATTGCTAGTGGAACAGGACCGGAGCATGGTTGTGAACTGGTTCAACGTGGGAGCCCTGTTTTATCTGGCTATTTTCGGCACCGTCATCGCCTGGCTGATCAATATCTGGTTATTCGACCATATTTCCGTCACCCAGATCAGTTACATTGCTTTTTTCCCGCCCATGATTGCCGCCATTCTGGGCTGGATTATTCTGGACGAACATCTGTCCCCGCTGGCATTGATCGGCGCTGTTCTGGTCCTGACAGGAGCCACCATGATCAACTTTAAATTCCGACGCCGGGTTCTGGAACCTTGATCCAGAGAACCCTTCCAGCGAAAGGAAAGAAAAAATCGGAATAAAGATTAATCCGGGACGACTTTTTAAATTAATCGGTACTAAAATTCCACTGGATAAATGATTCATTACACCACCCTAGACACACCCATTGGCACTCTGGCCCTGGTCCAAAGCCAGGGGGGGCTCTGCCGGATTCTGTTTGAAGAAGATATTTCCCACCTGGAGGATCTTGTTCATGGGGAATACCCTACTGAAACGCTGGAAGAAGAACCGGATACCCTGGGGGAAGCGGTGAAACAACTCCAGGAGTATTTCAATGGCCAACGGACCAGCTTTACACTTAAACTGGATCTGACGGCACCACCTTTTTATAAGAAAGTTCTGACAGAGGTCGCCAAGATTCCCTACGGTAAAGTGGCTTCCTACAAGGAGATTGCGCATCGGACCGGAAATCCTCGTGCCGTTCGGGCGGTGGGCGGGGCCAATGCCCATAACCCGCTCCCCATTGTGATTCCCTGTCATCGCGTTCTTGCTCATAATGGGGGCTTAGGCGGGTACGGTGGTGGACTGGATCGAAAACAATATTTACTGAAACTGGAAGGTGCCCTGTGAACGGCAGAAAACTATTCTTTCAAGCAAACTTTTGGGGTTTTGAACCATGTGGCAATCCTTAAAACGTATTATTCTTACCGGTCTGTTTGCTGTGGTTCCTATTGCAGCTACGGTATGGATCCTTCAGATTATTTTTTCTTTCCTGGAAGGATTGACGGCCCCCATATTGAAACAGTTGAACCTGGAAATACCCGGGCTGGGGCTCCTCCTGACTCTCATCATGGTTTTCTTCCTGGGCCTGTTCATCACCAACGTGGTCGGACGGCGGTTATTTCACTGGGGGGAGCAAATTATCCGCAGTATTCCGCTGGTGAACACCATTTACTCCACCGTAAAACAGATTACGACAGCCTTTACGGGAGCAGCAGCCCGTTCCTTCCAGCAGGTCATCTTTATTCAGTACCCCCGAGAAGGATTGTGGACCATGTGTTTTGTTACCAATCAGTCCAAGAATGAAAACGGGACCGAATTTTACCACGTTTTTGTTCCCACCACGCCGAACCCCACCTCCGGCGTGTTTACAATCGTCCCCAAATCGGACGTGATTCACGCCGATCTGACGGTCGAACAGGGTCTGAAAGCCATCATTTCCGGCGGTATCCTGGATCCCGGTGATAAACCCATCAGCTCCTTTTTACCGGACAACACCACCAAGGAGTAATCTCCCCTTTTCATGGCCATTGAATACCTGGATGGCATTCGCCTCTACCGCTCGATTACGGCTGGGCTGAAACGGGTCGTTTCCCGCCAGGATTATTTGAATCATATTAACGTCTATCCCGTGCCTGACAGCGATACGGGCACCAACATGGCCTACACGCTTCTGGCCATTGAGGAGGGCATCCAGGACCGAATCCATTCCCACATTCACTGTATGAGTATGGCCATTGCCGACAGTGCTCTGGATGGCGCCCGGGGAAATTCCGGTGCAATCCTAGCCCAGTTTTTTGTGGGTTTTGCCGATGCCCTTCAGGATTTACCGGCGATCGACACCCGCCAGTTTGCCCAGGCGGTAAAAACGGCCAAGGATTATGCCTACGAAGCCCTGGTTCATCCCCAGGAGGGGACCATTCTCACGGTCATGTCCGACTGGGCTGAAATCCTTCAATCCCTGAGTAATAAAGTGGATGACTTCCGTTCCCTGACACTCACCGCCCTGGAACAGGCGCGAACTTCCCTGGCCGAAACCCCCCGGAAACTGGAAATCCTGGCCAAGGCGGGCGTGGTTGACGCCGGCGCCCAGGGATTTGTGGATATGCTGGAAGGGATTCAGGATTATATTAACGATGGCACCCTGACTCCCGCCTCCATCGCCCGGCACCGGGAGCAGGAAAAGAAATCGGCGGGCACAAACGACCGGTATCGTTTCTGTACCGAATGCATGATTACAGGACCTGCCATCCCCCGCCGCGCTCTCCAGGAACGATTAATTACACACGGTGGCAGTCTCGTTCTGGCGGGCACGAAGACAAAAGTCAAGGTTCACATCCACACCAATGATCCCAAGGGCATTTTTGCCCTGTGCCGGGAGTTTGGGCATGTGACGGGAGAAAAGGCGGACGATATGCGCCAGCAACAGCGGGATGCCCGTCAGGAGGACGGTTCCATCGCCGTTATTGTGGATTCAGGTTGCGATCTTCCGGAAGAGATTCTGGAATCACTCAATATTCATGTTATTCCTGTCCGTTTGAATTTCGGGGATGCCCATTACGTGGATAAAGTCACCTTGACGATTGATGAATTCTGGGAGGAGCTGGCTACCAATCCCATTCATCCCAAAACCTCCCAACCGACACCGGGGGATTTCAGGCGACAATACCAATTTCTTTCCACCCATTACCAGTCAGCCGTCTCCCTTCATTTACCGGCAAACCTGAGTGGAACCATGCAATCGGCCCTGGCAGCCGCCCGGAATCTGAATGATTTTCCCATTCAGGTTCTGGATTCCAAAAACGGTTCCATCGGTATGGGTCTGATTGCCATGCGGGCTGCGGAAGCAATCCGGGCGGGAAAGGATTTCGAAACGGTTATCAGGATCACCCGTCAGGCCATTGCCAACACCACGATTTACATCGGGCTGGATACACTGGAGTACGTGGTAAAAGGTGGACGGGTTGCCCCTTCCAAACGGAAAATTGCCGATTTTCTACACATTAATCCCATCCTGACTTTTTCAGAGGGAGGGGTTACGACCCTGGCCAAAACCTTCGGAAGGAAGCGGAAGGTTCAAAAATTCAAATCCTTTGTGGAAAGCCGGTTCCCCAAGGACCGACCTTTCCGGGTAGGGCTGGCCCACACCCTGGTGGAACCTCTGGCCCGGCAGTGGGAGACGGAATTGGTTGAACAACTGGGACGGGAGAGAGTAATTTTCACGGAGGTCAGTCCGGCTCTCGGTGTCCATGCCGGTCCCGGCGCTCTGGTGGCTGCCCTTCAAATACTTGAGGATGATCTTTCCAATGAATGAATATTTACAACTGATTCTGCTGTTAGTTCTGAGTTACCTGGCCGGTTCCGTACCCACCAGTATTATCGTCGGAAAACTGACCCAGGGGATTGACATCCGGGACTACGGCAGCGGCAATGCGGGGGGAACCAATACTTTCCGGGTGCTGGGCTGGAAACCGGCCCTGGTGGTGGCCGTGGTGGATATTTTCAAGGGCTGGCTGGCAGCCGGCTGGTTTGCCACCCACCTGTTTCAGGGCCAGCCTATTCAGGATACGGGAGTGATTCAAATCCTGTGCGGCTTTGCAGCTGTACTGGGGCACACTTACACCATTTTTGCCGGATTCAAGGGCGGCAAGGGCGTCGGTACCCTGGCGGGGATGCTGATTGCCCTCTTCCCACTGGCCCTGCCCCTGTGTCTGCTGGTGTTTGTCCTCACATTGATGTTGACAGGCTACGTTTCACTCAGCTCCATTCTGGCCTCCGTCTCCCTGCCCCTATTCCTCTTTTTACTCCCTCCCCTGACGGGTGTGGCTCCCGCCTCCCTCTCCCTCATGATCTTCAGTCTGCTCATCCCCTGGTTTATCATTTACACCCACCGCAGCAATATTGTCCGGCTCCGGGCCGGGGAGGAAAATCGCTTTGAAAAAGCCATGGTCCTCCGGCGGAAAAAGCCCAAACCGTCTCAGGGGAAAGACTGAAAACAGGCTGAAAAAGGGTATTCCACCACCGTGGAGTCCCCGCAGTTTCGGAAGGCCACGGCCGGACGGTTCGCCAAACTGACAACCGTATCGGCCTGGACGAACTTTATGATGACCCCATCTTCGTAATGGAAACGACCGTGGACAAAAATACTGTCCAGTCCAATTTCAATCGGAAAGGTGAATATCCGGCTTTCACCGGTGGGAATTTTTGGACGATTGGATCCTTCATACTGCCAAAGCCAGTTGTCTGATTCCAGCCGGAAATTGATTTCCACATACCCCTGGTAATTATCCCGGCCATAGGACTGGTACCCGTTATGAATCAGGATGGACCGTTCCACATATTTCTGTTTCACACAGCCGGTGAAGATCAGCAGTACCAGGGTCAACCAGACACAATATTTCAGCTTCAATGGCATTTCAGAGGGTTGGCCTCACGGAGGGAAAGCGATCCGGACCGGTGGTATCGGTAATCCGGCGGAATTCACCTGTTTTCAGATAAAGGGTGTACACGGCCGAAGGGCTGTCACCAATCCCGGCGGAAAAAACCAATACTTCACCATCCGGTGAAAGGCTCAGATCCAATGCTTTGGCAAAGTCAAAGATCCGTTCCGAAGTGGAATGCTTTTCAGTCGAAGCCTGGTAGATATCCCCATTGGTGATGTTGTAAAAATAAATTTTGGTACCATCAGGGGACCAGACAGGGCTGTATTCATCTGAATTGGGCGTATCCAGGGAAAACAGGGTGCCCGTTTCCAAATCCAGGATATAGACATGTTCATCAGTCGCGTTCCGGTGGGAGGTGAAGGCCAGACGATTTCCATCGGGTGACCAGGTCGGTTCCAGATCCACCCGGGGGTCATTGGTCAGGCGGGTCTGGTGACTTCCGTCCGAATCCATGACGTAAATTTCCCCGTTCCCATCCCGGTGGCTGACGAAGGCGATCCGAGTCCCATCGGGAGACCAGGCAGGAGCAATATCCGCTGCCGGGTGATTTGTCAGTCGCACCCTTTCATTTGTAACCAGATCCAGGATAAAGATGTCCCCCAGTCCGGCAGAATCACGCCTGAAAACAATTTGGCTGCCGTCCGGGGACCAGTCCGGTTCTGTACAGGGATAGGACCCCGTTGTCAGCTGTCGGACCGTATCCGTTGCAAATTCGTACAGGAAAAGGTGCCACCGCCCCTCCCGGTTGGAGACAAACACCACACTCTGGCCATCCGGAGACCAGCGGGGATGCTCGTCCCGGCCCGGGTCCGTTGTAAGCTGCCGGAGATGACTGCCGTCGGAATCGATCAGGAAAAGATCGGCGGCCTGGCCTTGGGTCTGGGAAGAAAAAACAATTTGGAACGAGGGAAATGCCGAATCTTCGGACTGATCCTGACAACCGGTGAAAACCAGACCCAGGATTAAAATACACGCTTGAATTAAGCAAGAAGGCACTTTCATTTCCCCTTCCCTTAAAATTAGCGGGAATTCACAATGAAAGGCTAGAATTTCTGCTGAAAGGCAAAATGGAAGGAACGGTCCACCTGCCGGCCCTTCCGGAAGCCCCAGCCGTAATCCAGCCGGATGAGATCAAAGAAGGGGTAAGGAATCTGAATGGAAATGCCTGTCCCCAGAATGGGGGATTGTCGAAACAGGCGATTAGATTCGTAGGTGGCCAGTCCTGCGTCCAGGAACCAGGCCAGGGTAAGGCCGAATTCGGTCTTGAAACGGGTCACATGCCGGGGAATCAGGGTCTGGCGCAACTCCACTGACCCAGTTAGGTAATGATGCCCGAATCGGTAGGCCTGGGACCCGTTGGCAAACAGGGCCTGATCCGGGAAGGACCATCCACGAACCGAGAAGGAACCACCAATGGATTCCTGCCAGATGGGATCCTTGTCTCCCACGGTAAACCGGGACGCCAGATTCAAGGCAATGATCAGGTGTTTTTTCTGGAGATCCCCCTGCACCAGCCTGAAATAGCTGTAAGACTGACGCCAGAACAGGGTGGCTGGACGGTTGCCATCCAAGTCCAGAATGCTGTAGAAGGACTGGACGATATGAATTCCACGGGTCGGTTCAATGTAAATATCCCGCGTATCGAACTGGAAACTGCCCTGGGGGGCAAAATAGCGGTACACCAATGTCACCGAATCATTCACAAAGTCCTTCTCCTCCAGCTCAAATCCCAGACTCGCTTTCCGGGTGTAGCCGAAATAAAGGCCCACGTTACTTTCGAAAGAATTGGTTTGGATTTCATAGGGCAGGAAAGGATGATTTTCCACGTTCCGGCCTGTTTCAATATTTAAGGAAAGGTGATCTCCCATAATCCAGGGATCGGTGAAATTCAGACCATAGTTCCGGCGTCCCCCGAAGGTGGCTCCCCCCATGAGGGTCTCGTCCCGCCCGCGGAAATTTTTCCAGATCAGTCCCACCACCAGGGACCAGCCCGTATCCTCATCGTACACTGGCATGGGTCCACCAATAAACCGGGGGGATTCCACCACCTCGTATTCCAGAATCACCGAATCACTGGCCACGGGGATGGCTCGCCAGTACACATCGGCAAAGATACCCAGGTTCAGCAGCCGGTTCCGGTCTTCCAGAGCAAGGGCACTGTCCAGGGGCGCATTCAGCGGATGCTGAACTTCCCGCTGTAAAATGTAAGGCTTGGTCACCTTTACACCTTTGAAAGTGACCTGGGATACAACCGGTGCCTGGGCCTGAACCAGGCTCAACCATAACAGCACCAGTCCGGTCCGGCGAAGGGTCATGAATGTACGCGCGGGATTAAGAACGTTTCAGATCCTAGAGATCAATGCCTTGGAGAAGTTGTTTTTTCTGATACTCAATTCCTTCTTCAGAATACATCTCTTCAATGGCCTGCTGCATCTGTTTCTCCACTTTCTTGCTGTGGAGCTGAACCTGGATGTGCAGATCGTCAATCACCCGGACCTTCATTTCAGTCTTGGAATCGGAATAATGGTGGTACACCCCGTCAAATTCCTTGGGGGTGCCGTACTCCATGAGGATTTTGTATTTCAGGACATCATCCGCCGTCAGTTGGGGAAAGCCGGTTGGTTTTAGTTCCGTCGTACGTATGACGTCTTCCAGAATGTAGTGAGAGGGCTCATGGTTGGAAGGGCTGTAGATATAATTCACATTCACAAATTTCAGTTCGATGGTTTCAATGGTCAGGCGGGTAATGACCTGGTAAACCACTTTGGCCCGTTTGATGCCCAAGCGGACTCCAATGGGAAGGGTTTGGATATCATCCCAGTACTCCACCGATTGGGCAGAATCGGGGACGGTGGAAAGGACGGTGGGCAGACTCATGCCCCACTTGGCGATGGGTTGCCGGTCCAGGATCCAACCGGTGGGAAGGGACTTCAACTGAACACGGGATGGAGTCGTGTCTTTAGTGGGACTATCTGAAGCGGTCGGTTCTGTGAAAACGGGCTCCGGCGCCACTGATGGCGGGGCGGTGCAGGCCACCAATCCCGCCAGTAGAACGCCAGAGAGCAAACGCAACCGGCCTCCAGCCCCCGTCTTATTGAGGCTTACGAATTTCGGTATCGGTAAAAGATGTTTTCTGTCCATGGGTCTTTTTTACTCCAGAAGAGGATAATTACGAAAGGGAAAGCTACATAATCCCGTGGAAAAGTAGAATCAGGAAATCCACGAGTGGGGAAAGGGATTCAGGGCAATAAAAAAGCCCTCGCCGTTTGGGGAGGGCTTTTTCAGCGAAATGAAATGGTGGTTATTTACGACCCCGGGCCATTTTCGCACGGGCGACATTGCCACTTTTATCGATAAAATAAAGATAGCCCTGTTCGCGCTGTACACCAGCATCAGCCACTTTTTCAGCATTCCCGCCGCCCTTACCGGCACGAGCCATTTTGGAACGCCAGACATTGCCATCTTTGCCGAGGTAGTAAAGATAACCTGATTCTTTTCTTACGCCTGTTGATTTCACAACTTCAGCCATTAAAGACCTCCTTTGTATGTGGTTAGGATAATTTAGATTTATTCTTTCGACGAGAAGTGTACATTCCTTCCTCGGTAAGAGTCAAGATTTTTCTCGACGAGCCCCCGACGAGAAAAAATCCCCTTTTTCCCCTGATTTCCATTGGACTGGAGCTGTAATTTCCCGGCACTGTTTCAACACCTTCTGCCCCGGTAGCTTCCCGCCCCCGACACAATGTGCCGTGTGCGGGACAGGCAGCTTGCTTCGCTACCGGTTCAATATTGTTACTATTTGATAATGCCCCGGTAGCTCAGCTGGATAGAGCAACGGACTTCTAATCCGTAGGTCACAGGTTCAAATCCTGTCCGGGGTACTAAATCGTGAGTTCCCTGCCCGACTGACTGTGTCAACGGTCAGGCGGGGAATCTCGCCCGGGGGACACTCCAGATATTTCTTACGTCACGCAGATAATGACTGACTAGAGAATAGGGGAAAAAAGTTAATAGAATCGCTTATTTGTACTTGGTTATGTAATTATCAATAAGCTCGATCAACTCCCCCGTTTTTTCTTCAGCATAATTAATTTTATCCGCCAGAACGGAATGGTACACCTGATAGGTTCGGATAATATTGTATATCTCCGGTGAATTCAGATCAGAGGAATTAATAAAAGAGGGATCGCGGCCAGCCCGATGATCATTATAATAGGGTATTAGTTTGTTCGACTTATAATTATCGAGGCGGGTGAACACACGTTCAGTCTCGGGGAACCAGCGTGAATAAAGCGTGGATAATTGATTCTTTAATTGTACGTCTCGAATCAACCGGAGACCGCTGCTGGCTTTGGTGGTTTCCCAGGCACTGGAATAGACCTTGACGGAATTACTCGCCATGATGATATCTCTATATTTAATGGCGGCAGCCAGGGAGGAATCCTCCCATTGCTGTAACCGATAAAAGTCCTCAAATAAGCCCGTTAATTCCTTGAAATAATTTTCCCACGAATGAAACAGATCCAGATTTAAGGTCAGTTCATCCTGGATATTATCCAGGAATTCAATTTCGTATTTATGATCCCTTCTCTTTTCTGCCCAGTCGTCAACCATGAAGGCGATGGTCACCCCGAAAACCACCACCGTCAACTCGGCAATATACCTGCCCAGGGATTTTCTTATGGTGGGTCCTGGCATTGTTCTCCTCATGACCAGTCAGGGACTAGCCCTGTTCCGGCTGCAGGAACTTACAACGAAACGATTGAAAGTTTCAAAAAGTGGGCTCCCCTACCCTATAAAATTGAGACTAACAGTTAATAACCGGTTTTGCCCTATTCCCAGAATTTTATTCCAGGTCATGGGATAAATCGGGGCAGTTTTAGAGAATAAAAAAGTATTCGTTCAGCAGGTAGAGACCGCTGGCAATCATTACAATTCCGGCCACAACTTCGATACGTTTCTGGTAATTCACCAGAAGATTCAAGGACTCCAGCCAGCCTACACTCCAGGCACCGATCATGACGGGAATGCTCCGTCCCAGAGCAAAAGAAAGTAACAGTACAAAGCCAAACGGAATGGAACCGATGGCGGCACTGGTGGTCACCATCACCAGAAGGGCCGGAGAACAGAACGGACAAACGGCAACGGAAAAGGGAATCCCCAGCAGAAAAGCACCCCACAGGCTGGTAACTTCCCGGCCTTTCATCCCAAACCAGGGTAACCGTAGTTTAATCCACCCGGGCCAGATTAATCCCAGCAGAATGAGTATTGGCCCCAGAATGACGCCCCAGAAACGTCCCATGATGCCCTGGACCCACTGACCCCCTGCCGCAGCGGCCACTCCCAGAATGACATGAATCAGAATCATGCCAGTGACGAAGGCCAGCCCCATGACCAGGGCCCGGCGCTTCCCCTGAGCCTTGGTAACATAGGCCAGCATGACGGGAATGGAGGTAAAGGTCACGGGATTAAAACTGAACACCAGACCGGCCAGAAATCCGATGGCGACCCCAGCCAGGGTTGGTTCCTGCAACACCAGCTTTAAATGGGGGAGGCTCAGGTCAACTCCCGGCAGAAAGAAATAGATTGCACCGCCACTAAAAAGAGCCGCTGTAAGAAACGGAGTCACGAAAGCAGACCGTTCCAACAGGACCTGGCCCCGACGAGTCACACCCGTGAGACTCAGCAGAATCGTCGGCAGGGTGAACAGTCCCGTGAACAGGACCCCCGCTCCCACCGCAAAAGGAATCGAATCAACTGTTACTGCCAGCCCCATGATTACGGCAAAAAGCGGTATGGTGCAGGCCGGCAGGGTAAACCCAAGTTGTAAGCCGGGATTTCTGGATAATGTTCGCGGCAGCAGTTTGAAAAATTCCAGATGGGGAATGGGCACATAGGTGAAACGGGAAACAATGTAAACGACCGCCAGGAAAAAGAGCAGGCTTCCGGCCAGGATGGGGTTCCAGTCCGGCGGTGAGGTCACACTCACGGCCAGCACCAACAATCCGATGGTCAATGCCAACCGGGACAAAAGCAACGTGAACAGGGCGTCAAACCGGCCCCTGGTTTCCCTCTGGTGAGCCCGGACGGCAAACAGGGTGTGGGTGGCGATGGTGCAGGGTTCGAAAAAGGCCAGAAAACCCAGGATAGCGGCACTCAGCAACAGGATTTCAGACACGTGATTGGCCCGCGAGCAACCTTTCTGTCAGGAAGTTTTTTAACTTGTCAGCAGAAGGGAGTCCCACAAATACCAGCTCCCCATCTATGGCAATGGCTGGCGTTGACAAGACCCCCATTTTCACGGCGTAATCCAGTTCCTGGAGGATATTTACCTCCCGCCATTCGATGCGGTCATCGCCCAGTTCCTGCACCATGCTGAGTAACATATCTTTGGCATGGCCACATTTGCTACAACCGGGCGAGGAAAATACTTCCACTTTCACTGTCATGCTGATGCTCCATGCAAAAAGGATCCCAGCCAGCTTTCATCTTCTTTTTTCAGCCAGTAGAAGGTCAGACTTCCCAGAATCGTACCATGAACCACATGGGCCACGAAGGTCAGGATGAACAACTGGGGCCACAGGTATTTCACACCAAATAAACCTACCATGGGCCCCATGGGGGGTCCCACCATCATCCCCAGTTCCATGACCAGCAGCCAGCCGATGGCGACCAGGACGGTTTTCCGGTAAGTGGCAAACCGGCCAAAAACAAGGGTAAATACCAACCCGAAATCTGCGCCATTAAAAAAGTGGGCCAATTGACCCACCCAGTAGTAGTAAATGAAGGAATGACTCCCTGTGATCATTTTCCCGAACATCTCCGGTGTATCGGCCGGTAGCCAACCCGTAATGACGCCCATTTGCCTGATCCAGTCCAGACCGATGGTGGCAATGGCACCGGCTCCCAAACCGACAATAATTCTACGATGTAAGTCAGGGAAGTTTTTCTTCGTGTAAACGATGACACCAATCAGAAACAAAATGGCAGGAATGTAGAGCAGAAACAGGTAGGGAACGGCAAATTCATGGGCCACGCGAATAATTTTAGGCCCAATCGCCTGATTCCGGTAATACTCTGAATAACCGAAAGATAATACAATCAAATGGATGGGGACAAACCCTCCGGCAAACAAGGTGACGAGCGTCAGGATTGCTTTTTTATTTAATAGGTTTTTCATGAAGAGAAATTCCTAACTGGTGATTTCACTTATGATGGCAGCTACTACCTGATCCAGCTCGGCGGCGATCGCCTTTTCACCAGGATAACTATTGAGAAGTTGGAAGGGCATAAAGTAGCGGACGACGGTATTACCATTCGGCTTTTCCATGACGATAAATTTCAAAGGGATTCGGATAGTAGCAGCTTGGTTAGCTTCCATCACGCGACGCATGTATTGAGGATGGAAATAGAAAATCTGTTTCATTCCCGGAACTTTTTTCCCGGCCATACGGAGCATTTTCTGAGCATCAATCTCGTAAATCACCATCAGGTTCTGCTCTTCAATGGCCCCTTTCAAAATATCAACCGTTTCCTGAAACGAGTACTGGGACATCTTTATTATCGATCCATCTTTCGGCATCATTTTACCATTCTGCGCGGCGGCAATTTGAAATACAGTAAAAACCGCTATAACCACGAATCCTTTAATTCTGTTTTTGAACAGTTTATTCATTTTTGTTCACCTTTTAAGTTTATTCGTTAAATCGGTCAGGACGGTCCCTGCTTCAGGTCGCACAGCAACTCAACTGTTTCACATTCTTACCAAAGGTAATAGCAGCCAGTTTAATGCCTTCCGAGAGGGTCAGGTAAGGATGAAACATTCCTACCAGTTCTTTCACGGTAATGCCGTACCTGATGGCCAGACTCACTTCCATGATCAGTTCCGAGCCTTCCGGAGCCAGAATGCGGGCGCCCACCAGTTTATCGGTAGCGCGGTCGCGGATCAGTTTTATGAAGCCCCGTGTATCCCGGGCGGCGATGGAGCGGGGCACCTGATCGAGGGTAATCGTGGAAGACTCCACATCGATTCCCCGAGCCTGGGCCTGAACCTCATCCAGACCCACACCTGTCACCTGGGGATCGGTGAAAATGACCCACGGCAGCACGGAATAATCGGTTTTGTTTTTCTCCCCTTTTAGGGCATTCCGGGCAGCCAGTTTCCCTTCGTAGGCAGCTGTGTAAACAAACATATTCTTCCCGGTGACATCTCCCGCTGCATATACCGTGGAAACAGAAGTTTTCAGATCCTCATCGGTGACGATTCCTCCGTCTGCTCCTAATTCAACGCCGGCCTTTTCCAATCCCATCCGGTCAGCGTTGGGTGTCCGCCCCGCAGCCACAATGAGTTTCTCAGCCTGAAACGTTTTTATTTCACTCTTGACTCTGGATTCAACCACTATGTGCCCCTCCCGTTCGTAGACTTTAAGGAACTCATTTCCGGTGATAATGCACATATTTTCCTGTTCCAGGTAATTGGTAAGGGCATCGGTGAGGTCAGCCGTTTCGGTCGGTAAAATGCGGTCTGAACGTTGCAAAAGGGTGACCCGGCTTCCCAGGCGGGAAAACATCTGACCAATTTCCAGGGCAATGTAGCGTCCCCCCAGTACCAGGATAGATTCCGGGAGCTGTTCCAGTTCAAACGCGCTTTTATTGGTGAGATAAGGGACATCGGACAAGCCCGGGATTTCTGGAATGTGAGGACGGGCGCCCGTGGCAATCAGGATCCGGTCCCCTTTCAGGGTTTTGCCGTTGACGCTCACGGTGGTTCCATTCACCAGTTCGGCCCGACCCTGAATCAGTTCAAACCCCTCCATTCCGGCTACAATATCCAGGTATTTTTTCTGGCGCAGGTCCTCCACCAGCGTCTGCTTCTGGTTCATGACAGCCTGAAAATCCCGGACTGACCCGCCGGTTTCTATGCCGGGGAAAGGGTTATTTCTGGAACGGTGGAGAGATTCCGCTGCCCGGATCAGATTCTTGGAGGGGACGCAGCCCACATTCACGCACGTACCGCCGATGGGCAGTCCGTCGTTGATCATGGTCACCCGGGCCCCTAGTTCCCGGGCTTCCAGCGTGGCTGCAAAGGCAGCGGAACCACCACCAATAATAATCAGGTGTTTTTGCGTTCCGTTGCTGGTGGTGTTTTTTTCTTGAAGGCCGGTGACTTTATAGTGGTCGGTGCCGTTGATTTTCCCCGCGATTACCTGCGCCGAAGTTTTTTCAGCGTCAAATTTTACTTCCGCGGAATGGTTGGGGAAACTGACCTGCTTAGCTAAAATGCCATCTGTTTCTAATAAATTACTTATGGTTTTGGCACAATGTTCGCAGGTCATGCCTTTAATGTTCATTTTAACCGTTTTTATATTCATCTTTATTTCTTTTTTAATGGACCGTGGATTCGTACCCGGCATTACGAGTGGCCTCTAACAGGTCTTTGGTGGAAATTTTAGTAGGATCGTATTTCACAACAGCAATCTTTTTTTCAAAACTGGCGGAGGCCTCGATGACACCGTCCACTTTTTTCAGGCTTTTTTGAATGGTCACGGGGCAGGAAGAACAGGTCATTCCCGGCACATCCAGAACCACTTCCCGCACCTGGGTATTAATCTGAATCGGTTCCTGGCTCTCGGAGTACACCATGGGCGTTACATAGGGAACCGCCAACAGACCACCGACAAAAAGAGTGACAACCCAGAGGGATATTTTGTTAATGCGGTCAGAGCGGGGGTTGGCACAATAGGAACCGGGAGCGCATTCCTCCGGTTTGGGTTTACTGTAAATCTTGTAGAAGGCATAACCAAGAAACAGGACTGTAAGCGCCATGAGGTAGGGGCGGAATGGTTCAAAAGCAGTCAGGGTGCCCACCCAGGCGCCACCGATACCCAGTCCCAGCAGGACCAGGGGTCCCACACAGCAAACAGACGCGGCCACCGCCGCCAGTACGGCACCAATGAGTCCCTTCCGGGAAGCTTTGGTTGGTTCAGTTTCAGAATTCATACAGGCTCCAAATTTTAGGGGTTGCTATTCATTAGATACCCTGTACCAAAGTACCGGGTTACAAATTTTTTCCATTATTTTTTTCAAAAGCATCCAGAATCGGGCATTCTCCCACGGGACCCACCCCGACGCAGCTGGCTACCAGATCCTTTAATGCCCGCCTCATTTGATCCAGTTCCTGAATTTTCTCCTCAATAACCTGAATCTTGTGCTCCGCCCGGCGTCGCACATCATCACAGGTACAATCAGGGTCCACCCGCAGGTGGAGCAGTTCCTTAATCTCATTCAGGGAAAAACCGTGCTTTTTGGCCATTTGAATAAAGCGTAATCTCCGTAGGTCCTCTTCCGTGTAAGAGCGGTACCCGGAAGGTAAGCGCGTTGGTTGGGGCAGAATGCCTTTCCGTTCGTAAAACCGGATTGTCTCCAGATTTACATGGGCCTGTTTGGCCAGGGTTCCAATGGTAAAACCATTCATTTTTCTCCTTTCCATGAATGAATATACTACCCTGTACTTAACTACAGGGCAAGGATTATTTTGATCATCCACAGTGGAGGCTGATTTGCTTATTAGAAACATTCGGCCTAAATTTTTCATGGTTTGTAACTTTCTTTGGTCTGATCGGATAGTAATCATGAAAAAAATAACCTTACTTTTTATGATCTTTAATTTATTGCTGACTTTTTCCTGCGAGGATAAATCATCTGATACAACTCCTCCTGAGATTAAAGTGTCAAACCTTGAAAGTGGGACACATATGTATGGAACTATCCTGGTTGAAGCGGATTCTTGGGATAAGGAGGGCGTTGAATATGTTGAATTAATCATTGATAATGCTCCCACAGGCGTTACCGATAGTGTAGAGCCCTTTATTTTAGTCTGGAACTCAGATGATTATGAACTAGGCACTACCCACACCGTCCAGTGTAAGGCTTATGATATCCACGGTAATTATCAAATGAGCGATCCGGTGGAAATTTTTATTGACGTTACCTTCAGGAGATCCTTCCCCATCGGTTCAGGGTATTGGGAACTCAAGAACACAGTCCAGCAAACCGCAGATGGAGGCTATATCCTCACGGGTATAAAGAATGAGGACGTCTGGTTATTAAAACTGGATCAATTTGGGAATAAGCAGTGGGAAAAAACACTAGGTGGTTCGGCATCGGATTGGGGATCCTCTATTCAACAGACAACTGATGGGGGTTATATTATTGTTGGCAGAACCTACTCCTACGGTAACGGTCAATTTGATGTCTGGCTGATTAAGACCGATAACACTGGATCGGAGGAATGGAATAAAACTTACGGTGGCAATGACGATGATTGGGGATACGTCGTACAGGAAACTATGGATGGGGGCTTTATTCTTTCGGCTGGTTCTAAATCCTTCAGTACCAACAAGGCTGCTGACATTTGGTTGATAAAAACTGATAAAAGTGGGAATGAAGTTTGGAACAAAGTTTTAGGTACCAATTATTTAAACGCCTGGCGGAACTCCGTCCAGCAGACGAAGGATGGCGGTTACATTACTTATATGGGAATTTTTAGTCTGACTGGAAATATGGATGATGTCCAGCTTGTCAAGTTAAATGCCGATGGTCAGGAAGAATGGAGTACTATTTTAGGGGAGTCAGAAGATGAATGGTTCTTTGACATTCACAGGGTAATTAATGGAGGCTTAATCGCCACTGGAGCAAGAGCTAACGGAATGAACCGCGCTTGGTTAGTTAAGATCAGTAACGACAGCACTGTGGAATGGGAGCAAACGTTCGATTATTCAACAGGCCTATCCGTAGCTCAGACGGAAGACGAAGGTTACATTATGTCCGGATATTACCTTGATCCGTTGTTAGACTTTAAAATTATTTTATTAAAAACAGATACTTACGGTAACATGCAATGGACAAAAACATTCCCCGGGAAAGAAGGCAACGCCGTTCAACAAACAACCGATGGGGGCTATATTATTGCCGGTTTAGATGAATCAGGAATTGTCCTAATCAAGACCAATGCGGAGGGAAATGCAACCGATCATATTGAAGTTATAGAATAAGCGATGAATATCAATTAATGGGGGGCGTGTCTGTTATTTTGTGTAAATAGCATTTCTTAACCATAATAAAACATGTTTTCAAAGAGAATGGCAAAATGATTTATCTGTCGGCTGACTAATTAAATATGTGGAGGAGCCAATTTGACACATCCACATCATACAAGATGTAACTATGAAACGCCTACCTGAACTTCGTCAACTTTCAGAAGATCATCATCATGGACTGGTGCTGGCCCGGAAGGCCCGCAGGGCAGGAACGGTTTCAAAAACACCTTCTATCACCGCCATCTGGGAAGAAGTTTTAGAGAAATTCAGGCTGGAACTGGAACCCCACTTTCTAATTGAAGAGCAGTACCTGGCGCCACCGCTGCTGGACTTAGGTGAAACTGAATTGATTCAGCGCTTTAACTTGGAGCACCGGCAATTACGGGCGTTAGTGAATCATCAAAATAACTGGTCTTTGACAGCTTTACACGCGTTTGGGAAACTGCTCGAAAAACACATTCGTTTTGAGGAACGGGAGTTGTTTGAGGTCGCTCAGCGCCGTTTATCGGCGAATCACCTAAAAGCCATTCAGGAGGCGTACCGACCTCCAGAGAACTAGAACCTTTTATACAGGTTGTCGATCCTTTAAATTTCAAATATGTATTATTAACGGTTTTCTTGGGAAGCCGGGAATAAAAACGTGGTAAAACTGAAACTCTCCAAATGATGTAATCGGCTGAATTTACTTTATTACCAGACTTCCTTAATTAGTTTCACGGGAGGTGAAAATGAAACAGATTGGTTTTATTCTGTTGATAGGGGGAATTGTGTTAATGATGATGGACTATTTAAGCGGAGGTTTTCTGATCATTGCCGGTATTGTTTTGATGATCATCGCCTTAAAACCGGAACAGCACGGCACGGGTTAGATTAAACAGAAAAAATTTGGGGAACTTATAACCTGTAATTCACGCTGGCATAGAGATACATAATCTGATAGGCCTTGTCATAGGTGTAATCACCTGAGAGAGAAAGATTCAAGCGTGAGAAAAAGCGCCGATTCACCCCCACGGAAAGGTGGTGTTGAATATAATCCGCCAGTTTATTCCCGTAACCGTAACTGTAAAGATCATAATTGGCATTGTAATAAAATCCAGGGGTAAACTGTTTCCAGTATCCGATTTCCGCCCTGAGACCGGTTAACAGATCGTTCCGGAGAAAACTGGTACCGATCGAATAGGAAGACAGATTGGTTTTCTGGGGCGAACGGTAATCCAGTGAGACAAGAATCGCCGGACGGTACTCCGATTTCTGGGTACGAATGTTGGCCCCCAGGCGAAACGACCCCACATTGGAGCCGGTCCACCGAATGGAGGTGTATAATCCTGAACGGAGTTCATCCCGGAAAAGTGAATCGGGTATGACCGCCCCTGTTTTCTGGTAAACCACCTGCCGTCTTCCCGTATAGCGGGTCTGGAGGATTAAACTTCTAAACGGCCGGTAAGAAACGGACAACTGGGTGGAAGTGGGTGTGAATTGACTGCGGTTCCGGACCTGGCCATGGCGATACATGTCCACCGTCTGATTCAGGGAAAGGGCTAATTTACTTTTCCGATCCCGGCGCAAGGACCAGTACATGAATTCCCGGTCGGTTTTTCCACTGGCATACTGTCCCACCAGGGCCAGACTGGCCGTAGTCCGAACCTGGTCTTTTCGCCGGTTCAGGTGGAAATATCCACCAATTTTTTTCAGGTTGGGGTCAAAGGCCAGTGTTTTGGGATCCGGCTGAACCCCCGCCAGAACGCCTACAGAGAGGGAGGAAACAACCCGGGAACTGACCAAGAGGCCGTCTGTCGAACCAATACCGGGCATTTCCGGAGCAAAGACACGGCCGGCCTGGAGGTAAAAACGGCTTCCAACTCGGCCCAATGTCACCCGGGCCTGGTAAAGGCTAAAACTATTGTCCAGCGTATTACTGCGGCCGTAAAGCCATAAAGTTGTCCGCAGGGGCCCTCCGGATCGAAGACGATAGTTGATACTCCCGATACCCCGCGTGTCGGAGGTTTTATTAGAAAACTGACCACTGGTATAACGGAAACTGACGTTCCCGGTACTGCTCCAGCGGGGCAGGCGTCGTTTGGTCCTTTTTTTAGGCGGTTCCACCACCGCTTCCGGTGGAGCCGATACTTCCAGTTCCGGGGCACTGGTTTTATCTAGAACAACCCGGTCCCCCAGCTGAAAAGTGGAGGTGGGTACGAGTGACAGACAAACGGATGATTTCCGGGCTACATTGGTCACCACCACCAAGCCCAGTTCCTGGTCCCGCCGAAAGACCGTCATGGTATCCCCCACGGTGGCACCATTGTTACTCCCCAGATCACAATAAACCCGGTCCGCTGTCAGATAGGTGATTTTCCCCTCGGAGTGGACCCCGGTCTGACCCACCGCAGCAGCGATCAACACCAGACTCATCAGGAAATATAATCGTCTAATCACCACCGGACCCCCCTGCATGACAGTTGTAGCATCTTCGGCTTTCATATTTGTAATTACTCACTTCTCCACTGTGTTTCCGATCCATTTTGGACTGATCATGTTCGTGGCAGACGCCGTTTAAGCCGCAGGAAAAGTCGGTATAATCATCCGGATTGATATGACACTCCGCTTCACAGCTGCTCCAGGTTCCCCGGTGACTGCCGGTATATATAGGAAAGAGCAGATCATGATGGGACATGTCTGCCGGAACAAAGGCCCGGGTGTTATGACAGAGAATACAATTGTCATTGCTCCCGTGTTCTGCTTCATCCACCGCCCGGCTGAAGGCCTGATAATGACAGGCAGCACATTCGGTTGTCAGTACCCCCGAGAAAGCGGTGGTCTTCACCCCGTGACAATCTTCACAAGCTAGTTGGGCATGAACCCCCTCCAGGGGAAACATGGTGCGACTATGATTTCCCCGCCAGTTGGCCATGTCCCAGGTCTGGCTATTGTGACAGGTGGAACAGTCCAGATTAAAATCTCCGGAATGAATGTCCATATGGCAGGCCTGACAATCCTTGCTGATGCGGTCAAATTTATGAATATCTTCCACCCGGGGGCCTTCGTGGCACTGAATACATTCGGCAGACTGGTGACGGCCTTTCAGGGGGAAGTCGGTGGCGTCGTGATTAAACGCCATGGGAGCAGCCAGGGGCATCCAGGCCTGGGGAGAATGGCACTGTTCACAGGGAATCTCCGTTAAAGTATCCGATACGGCCAGCGTGAGAAACCCGGCCAGCAGTGTACTCAACATCATGGCTGACTCCAACGCGGACCGATTTTAAGATGTTCCCGCCAGTCAAACTGCTGAATCCGGTCTTCCCCTCCTTCACCTCCGCCACAATCATTTTCATTGCCGTTGGGATGGCACTGGACACATTGAGGGTCGTCAGCAGCATTGGGATTGAAAGTAACGGTCACCCCATTGATGGTACAGGATTTCCAGGTGCCCCCTTCCGAATGTTCGTTGGCAACACCCTGGTGACAAGGACTGAGGGTGCAGGAGAAGGTGGGCGGTCCATAGGGGTTGAGATGACAACTGGTGCAGGTTTCAGACCGGTCATTCTGATGGGGGCTGGGACTTATGGGGAACTGATGGCTGAAATTTACGTCGGTCCAGTCGGTCGTGGAAACATGACAGGTTTCACAGTTGGTATCGAGACTGATGGCCTGGTGATCCGGATCTGTAGTGGCGTTGTAATTCCCCAAGTGGCAGTTTACGCAGTCAGAGACAATTCCCTGGTGATCAAAACTGGCCCCCTGCCAGGTGTCAGTGCGGGTGTGGCAGGATTCACAAGTCTGGGTAAACCCGAAATTGGGATCATGGACCGGATCGGTGGCATTCGTGTAATCACTCAAATGACAATTGACACAGCCCGAAACGATGCCCTCGTGGTCAAAACTGGCGCCCTGCCAGGAATCAAACGTGTGATGACAGGATTCGCAGGTCTGGGTAAAACCAAGGTTGGGATCATGGACCGGATCAGTAGCGTTGGTATAATCCTGAAGGTGACAACTGATACAGTCGGTCACAATGCCCTGGTGATCAAAAGCAGCCCCTTCCCATGTATCGGTGGCGGTGTGGCACCGTTCACAGTCTTGTGAATAGCCGATCGTACTATCGTGGACCGGTTTCGTGGCATTCACATAATCCGGTAAATGACAACTGACACAACTCAGGACCAGGTCGTGCTGGTAGATGTGAGGTTCCCAGCCGAATTCGGAATGGCAAGCAGCGCACTCCTCTGCCGGGTAACCGTAATATTTATGATCCGGTTCATCGGTAGTATCGTAGACCTCCAGATGACAGTCCTGACAATCCGTAGGTAGATCGTATTGATTATCCACGTGACAATCGGCGCAGAGAACCGGCTTGTGGAGCCCGATCAAAGGGAAAGCGGTCAAATTGTGGTCGAAATTGGAAACCCAGGCCGGTGTCTTGTCTTCGTGGCAGCCTTGACAGTCCAGACTGAAGCCGGAGGCCACGTGATCCGGATTTTCTGCTCTCTCGTAATCGGCCCGGTGACAAGCGTAACATTCTGTCGGAGTGTAATCAAACCGGATCATGGGCTTTTCGGTATGGCACGCCTGGCAAGGGGCAAACCGGTGAGAGCCTTGGAGTGGAAAGACCGTTTTTTCATGGTTAAACGATTCCAGAATGACGGTCCAGGATTCAGGTTGATGACAGGCGGCACAATCGTTTCCCAGTGTTGTTTCATGGACGTCCAGATGACAATCGGCACACGATCCGGGTGTTTGAGAAAATTGATGCTTTTCCGCCAGGGTTGTTCCCTGATGACAGGCGGTACAGTTTTGAACCGTATGAGCTCCTACCAGTGGAAAGGCTGTTTTACTGTGATCAAAATCCCCCAGTTTTAAATCCCGCCAGTCCGACGAGCGGTGGCAGTCGCTACAGTCATATCCGCGGACTTGGAAAGATTCATTCTGCATGGCGGTGGGAAAGGACATGAATACAATGAATAGCAAGAGGGGAATCATCGAATATCACCCGTCAGTGTATGGCAGTCCACACAGCGATGGGGAACAGGTCGGTAACGGGTGAAAGTACTGACGCGGTCCATTTCTTTTCGATGGCATTTATCGCAGGCCACATTTCGATGCTTGCCGTCCAGGGGGAATTTGCTCTGGGCATGGTCGAAGTTTACGGCGGTAAAGGCTGAAGCGTTGTGACACTTTTCACACCGATTCCTAAAATGGAGCTTGAACTGACCCCGATGCACATCCTCATGGCAGAGGCTGCATACCGGGTCCCTCCAGGTGAAACGGACGGCTTTCACATTTTTCACGGGCTGATATACTTTATGACATTCACTACAGGGTACTGCCAGGTGGGAGCCTTCCAGTTTAAACCGCCCGGACTGGTGCATGACGATGGTAAAGATTGTGGGCTTAAATCCCTTGACGGTATGGCAGGCGGCACAATCCCCCCCGTCCCGGCGGGCTGTAAACTGACCAAAATGCTTATCCTCATGGCAGGCCAGACAGGTATCAAATTTCGGCAGACCACCGGCCAACTGGGGTTGGTGACAGTCGGCACACTTTACATTCACATGTTTCCCTTCCAGAGGATACTTGGTTTTGGAGTGGTCAAAGGCTTTCAGCTCTTTTTTCCAGTCGGTTGTATTATGACAGGATTCACAATTCTGACCAAAACTGCCTTTATGTTCGTCTTCATGACAAGCGGTGCAGGTATCAAAACGCAGCCCTGTGAGTTTCCAGACCTCCTGTGCCTGTTTCTTTTTCGGGAGATGGCAGCGGACACACTCCACCTTGATGTGAGCCCCTGTAAGCTGAAACCTGGCTTTTCGATGGTCAAACGTCTGGATAGGTGATTTCCAGTCGGTCGGATTATGGCAGTCGGAACAGGTTCGGGAGACCTCCCCCCGGTGCACATCTTTATGGCAGCTTTTGCAGGACTGGTCCAGCCCTAGGAAGGTTCGGTCCAGGACGGGAAAACGGGTGTGTTCCTTGGCCCAGGCGATAATCGGTTCCCAGGTAATGAATTTTCGGGTGTGGCATTCGGCACACTTCAGGGAACGGTGTTTTCCCTCCAGTTTGTAACCGGTTTCATCGTGGTTGAAATCATTAATATTCTTGGGCCAGTATACCAGTTCAAATTCCCGGCTGTTGTGATCGGAATGGCAGGAACCGCAATCCTTCTTCTTATCCTTATGGTATCCTTTTCCCGCATCAATTCGTTTTTTCAGGGGGGAGTGACACAGGATGCAGCCGTCCGAGAGACTTTTCTTCCCGATTTCATGACACTGGACACAATTGGTAGTTCCTTCCAGATCCGCATGGAATTTTGAGAGTTCCCCCGGTGAAAACTGGGCCGTGAGTACTAGGGGAATACAGAACAGTAAACCCCGCAGGGGCTTCACGTTTTCACCTCAATCTTTTTCCCGAATTCAATTCCAATTCCATTCAACAGGGGGAAGGGCAGTTCACCACCGGCAAAAATAAAAACATAATCATTTTCCAGCGTCCGGGTAGCCTCCTTGGTGCTGATTTCAACCGAATCGGGGGCAATTGCTTTAACCTGGGAGTCAAATATCACTTCCAGAAGACCGTCCTGGATGGCTTTTTCAATATTCGCTTCATTCCGGGCTTTCAGGCGGAAGAAGTTGGGCTTTCGATAGGAGATGGTCACCGTATTTCCTTCCTGGTGAGCCAGACCCAGGGCCGCTTCAATGGCACTGTCGCCCCCTCCAACGACCAGAACTTTTTTCCCTTTATAGGTTTCCGCATCCAGCAGTTTATACATGACTTTGCTCAGGTCTTCGCCGGGGACACCCAGTTTTCGCGGGGTACCCCGCCGTCCCAGAGCCAGGACCACCCGACTGGCTGTCACGGATCCTTTGGAAGTCTGGACTTCAAACGTACCCTGTTTACGATCTACCCCCACCAGCTTGTGGTGGGTTTTCAGCTGAATATTCTGGGAGGTGAGGACATCCTGCCAGATTTCCAGGAGTTCCTCCTTTTCATATTCTTCCTTATCCAGGGTTCCCCAGAGGGGTATTTCCACCGGCTGAACCAGGGTTAATTTTCGGCGGGGGTACTGGAGAATCGTACCGCCCGGTTCATCCTGGTCGATGACCAGATAGTTTAATCCTTTTTCCTTTGCCCGGAGGGCGGCGGACAAACCAGCCGGGCCGGCGCCCACGATGACTATCGGGTGATGATCCCCCTTGCCTCCGTTCAGGGTACGGTGGATATGGTCCACCGCCGTGATTCCGTGGCTGATGGCGTTGCGGATCAGCGCCAGACCGCTCAATTCACCGATAATGTAAATACCGGGAATATTGGATTCGTAATATTCTGTCAACTGGGGGATGTCCTCCCGCTGGCTGATATCCCCCAGGCCTACTTCGATGGCTCCCACGGGGCAATTCTCGGCACACTTGGCATGACCAACGCAGTGGCTTCCGTGGATAATTGTAGCTTTCCCGTCAATCAACCCCAGCACATCCCCTTCCGGACAGGAATCCACACAAATTCCGCAGCCGATACAGAGGGAGCGATTGATGATGGGGTGCTGCATTAAAGCTTTATCCTGGCGGCGGGAACGGGTTTCTTCCAACCGTTGCCGGTTCCGCGCCTCCCGGCGGCGGAGCCGGACGACGTAGGGGACCAGAAAAATCAAAATAATCAGGATCCCCAGACCCCAGGAAAGCAGCGTCTCCATGGTCTACCCTACCCCGTTAAAAATGCATTGAATGACGTTCAGCTTCCCCCATCCATTAAATCCACTCACAGAATCCACCTGAATCCTAAGGAAAGAGCCACAGCAATATGGATAAACATGATGACAATCATGGTATACGCAAATGGTTTATGAATCACATGCCAGTAATGAAACAATTTATGGGCTGCATTCCAGAAGGCAATCTGACGGTTCATTTTAATGAAGGCATGAATCTGTTTCCGGAAGGGTGTCATTTTTCCTTTGGGAATGGATCCACGCTTTGCCAGCAGTTTTAAAAACCGGCGCCATTTTATCCAGCCGGAAACATCCACGACAAATAAAGTAAAAATACCCAGCATTCCCCGTTTACGAATCTGGTCTGCTCCGGAAAGATCATGAATCAGCTGAAGATCATCGTCCGAGAGTTTGAACTCCTCTTTGAATTCATCGGTCAACTTTTCAATCCGCACCTTAAACTCCTCCCGTGAAAATTCAATACCGTTTACGTGACGGGGAATTTTAATATAAATGTACCGGCCGATGAAACCACTGAGGGCCACAGCCACCATGGACCAGTAAGAGATGGAAACCAGCCCCCCAAACTTAAAGGCCGTGTGGAACGTCACCAGGATCGGACCGGCAATGCCCATGAAAATGTGGTAATTCAGCCAGGTGGGCAGTTTCCCCCACTTACGGAAGAACCTGACTCGTTTCCGAAGGGAGTAGACGAACATGATGATCATCATGGAACCGCCGACAATGCCGAGACCATGACCGATATTTCCTCCCGGTTTCCAGAGTTCATGGCTGGGGTGATGGGGTCGGGAGAGTTTAGAAGTTACATAATAATCACCGCCGTTCATGATCGCCCAGACCACGACACCAGCGACAATCAGTGTCATCAAAGTAAGAATGATGCGATGAACATACTTCATATCATTAGAAAAAGAGCCCTTCCAGTGGAACAGGCTCCCGTTATTGCTTTCCCGTCTAAACCGAATCGGGTCAATTCAAACAAGTGGATGAAATTTAAAGGCGAACCCTTTACAATGGAAAGTCAGAAAATCTTCGCGTCAGAGGGGTAAATCGGGGACGCTCTCCCCTTTCCGGATGTGAAACCCCAACCGGTGGCAGTAAAAAATCAGTCGCTTAGGAGGCGGCCCTTAATTTTACGGCGGTGCCGTAAGCCAACAATTCAGCCGTGAAGGACATAATCATGGAAGTTTGGAACCGGACACCCACGACTGCATCAGCCTCCAAAGCCTCCGCCTGGGCCTTCATCCGCTGGAGGGCTTGTTCCCGGGATTCGGCCAGCATCTGGGTATATTCCTTAATTTCACCCCCCACCAGGGTCCGCATTGCGGCCAGAAAATCCTTCCCGACATGGCGGGCCCGAATCGTATTTCCCACCACCGTCCCCAATGTTTTACTTACCGTGTAACCGGCAATGGTTTCGGTTGTGGCGATAATCATTTTTCAATGCCCTTGAAGGATTCATTTTCCGCGTCCTGCTTCTGTTCCTGGAGCAGGTTGTAAACCAGCAGACCCGCCCCGGCAATAATGGCGATGAAAGCCAACCCCAGAATAGGATTGGTGACAATAAACTTTACAATCTGACCAATAAAGAACAGGATGAAAATGATCACCCCCACCAGAATCATATAAATTCCGATTTGTTTTGTATTCATGTGCACTCCCGCTTCATTCGTTGAAGAACTGAAATTTCTGTTACAAATTCAACCGGTCCTATTTTAGCAATGGAAAACCGATCGGAAAAGAGAAACTATCAGTGATGATTCCGAATTAATTTCCACCAAGCATGGCAGCATCAGATTATACAATTCAAAGTGTGAAGGGCGGATACGACAGTAATTTCACGTATATCGGCACCTGCAATCAAACCGGAACCCAGTTTCTGGTAGATGCTGCCCTTCCGGCAGAAAGGGTACGACCCTATGTTCAGGACCCGGCGCCGGCTCTGCTTATCACCCATACCCATGGGGATCATACGGGTTATTTGCAGGAATATCTACGACTCTGGCCGGAAGCTCGGACCTATCACTATGTTTCGCCCGCCCGGCCTTTGACTGTTCCCCGATCGAAACCTTTAAATGATTGGGACACCTTCAAGGTGGGGTCGCTGGAGATCAAGGCCATTCATACACCGGGGCATTTCCCCGATTCCCTCTGTTTCCTGATGGAAAACATAATTTTTACGGGCGATACTCTTTTCATCGGCCGGACAGGCCGCACCGTGGACCCCTTAAGTAACATCCGTGACCTCTACCATTCCGTGTTTGAAAAATTACTGACATTGCCACCGGGAATAAAAATCTACCCCGGTCACGACTATGGCCTGAAACCGGTCCTGACCCTGGAAGAGAATATTCGAATCAGCCCTCTGCTACAGGCGAAGAATGAGAAAGATTTTATCCAACGAATGGCTGAGTTCGAAGCCAGCCGCTGAAACAACCCCAAAGAAAGAGGAGGGAATTATGCGCCGATTTTTACCCGGTTTTATTACCGGTCTTTTTCTCGCAACAGCCGTAATGATGACCCTGGGTGCTGCCCAGGTAGAAGATGATTCGCTGAAAGCGATTCTGGAGCGGCTGGACAGCTATCTTCAGAACGAATTGGCGAAGGAACACCAAAGTGGACGATACCAACTCCAGTCTTTCCAGATTGAAAGGACTCACTGGCATTATCTTCTCGATACGGCCACCGGTGAACTTTACCGTCTGGAACCGAGCCGGACACCTGGAAACGCCAAATGGATACTGACGGCAGGGCCTAATTTTGAAAAATAAGAGGTTTCAATGAAGCAAATAACGCTCCTTTCACTGGTGATGGGGCTGGTTCTAGGCCTGGCTGCCTGTAACAAGAACGAGAATTGCACCGACTGCGGCGGTACACTGGCCCAAGGCTATATCTTTAAAACAGTGACCACCGATGACCTGGCTCAGATTGACGGTTTAGCCCTGATTGAAGGGGTAGATGCAGGAGTGTGCATCCGTGCCAAGCTCACGGGGCAGGAAATGGATGTAAATACGGTCAAGGTGGTGGATGACTGCTGCTGCCAATAACGGTCTGGTCGTCAATACCTTCCAGCACCGGCCGGACCCCTCCCGAGCCATCATCGGCCTTCACGGGATTACGGGAGATGAGACCGCCCTTAAACCTTTGGTCTATTCCGTGAATTTAAAAACAGCTAAATGGTTTTTCCCCCGGGCACCCTACCCGGCGGAAAAAGGATTCGGTTATTCCTGGTTCGGTGGTGATGATGAAAAAGGCTGGCGATATGAGGCAACCTGGGCCGGTCTTCACCATTTGATCGATGCCATCCAAAAAGGAGGGTTTTCCAGGGACCGGATTTTTCTTCTGGGATTTTCCCAGGGGGCCTGCCTGGTCATGGAGTTTGGTTTGCGATTGAATTTCCCCCTGGGAGGGCTGATTCCCATTGCCGGTTTCATAAAAAATCCCGAAAAACTGCGTAACGACATGACGGCAGAAAGTACTAAAACCCCTGTTCTGTTGCTCCACGGAACGGAAGACAGAATTGTTACACCGGACGGGAGTAAAACAGCCTATGAATTCCTGGTGAGACAGGGGAATCCGGTTCGTCTGGAATGGTATTCCTCCGGTCACAAAATACCGGTGAAGGCCGGTGCCTTGATTAAAAAGTTCATTCAGGGGTGATGCGTGAAGTCGAATACGCAAATTCAACACTTCACAAATCCGGAGGGCCGTCACATTTCCGTCACTGTGAAGCGGCATGCCATAAACCTCTTTATTCAACCACCTAACAATCTGTGGACGTTTGACCGGGAAGGACGCCCCATCAGCATGTACATTGACGGACGGTACTACCGGCGCACCCTGGACAACCGCCTGCTCTACAAATATCGGGAAAAAGTATCCGGAATTACTTTTCGGCGGACGCGCTTTCTCACTCCGTCGGAAGGGAATCAACTCATTCAAGCCGGCCACGAAATCCTGAAAACACTCCAGCCTCGTCTCTCGAAAGCACTCCAGGCACCGGTGGGGAAAATCCTGACAATGGATTCAACAGCGCTCCAGGCAGAAGTGACCCGTTTCAGAACCGTGTATTATCCCGTTTCCATTCTGCCGCCGGATCAATACCTTTCCCTGGTGGTTCAGGTCACGGAGGGGTGCAATTATAATCAATGTCTGTTTTGTGATTTTTACAAGGATCGGCCGTTCCGGATTAAGTCGGAAACGGAACTGGAACACCACCTGGAGAATGTTCAACAATTTTTTAAGGATGGATTGAGCTACAGGAGGGGTATTTTTCTGGCGGATGCCAATGCCCTGGTGACGCCCATGAAAAAACTGGTCCCCGTCATTGAAGCCATCCATCGGCAATTCCCCGACCATCAGCAAATTTTTTCTTTCATTGACATTTTCACCGGGGATAAAAAGAAAAGCAGCGATTTTAAAATCCTGAGCGACCTGGGCCTGACGCGGATCTATCTCGGCGTGGAGTCGGGAAGTTACAAATTATTAAAATTCCTCCAGAAAGAACAATCGCTGGAGCGGATCCCTCCCTTTGCGGAAAGCCTGAAAGCCGCCGGCGTTCAGTTGGGCGTCATCTTCCTGGCCGGGGCCGGTGGAAAGGCCTTTCATACGGAGCACCGAAAAGCCTCCCTGGATCTGATTCAAAAACTGCCGCTGGGTAAGGGAGATATTGTCTACATTTCAGAACTGCGGAAGGCCCCTCTTCCCTATCGTCAGGCGCTGGACCGTAGTCATATTCCACCTCCCACCGATATTGAACTCAAACAGATGACAGCGGACTTAAAAAGCGCCTTTAAAACTGCGGTACCGAAAGACGTAAAAGTTTCAGTTTACGACATTCAGCAATTCGTCTATTAAATCACAAAGGGCGGACGTTCACTGCCCGATCCCCCTTCATATCAAAGTCCACATCAAATGCCACTCGTTGGCCGGGGCGCAATCCGGAATGCTTTAATTTTGGTCCCAGTCCGGAAAGATGGACAAAATAGTCTTCCCCATCATCTCCCGTGATGAACCCAAATCCCCGTTCCCGGTTGTATTCTTTCACCGTTCCTATTACCATATTCAAATATAGGCTGGAGAAGGCTCAATTCAAACTCCGGAAAGACCACTGCCCCGCCTATTTTGGGCGCCGTTTCCCCTTTCCGGGCAGGTTCCAGTGTCGATCATAACCCACTCAATGTATTTGCCGCCCTGGGAGAAGATAACTGGGCCTTTTACCGGATAGCTTTTTCAGGAGTAGGCTCGAAGTAAACGGATTTTCCTTATACCATCCCCAACCTGCCGGATTGTATATGTAGTGTAAATTTTTTCTGTAAAAAGGGTTCAGGGTTCTCAATTCCGGATATTAAAAACCTAACAATCATGCCCAGTTAACCGGAGTCTGAAGCGTAGCCCTATTACAAGTGCAATGGAATCAAATGGGATATAGCATATGCTTATTTCACAGCAGAAAAAGAGTTGGCCGAGTGAGGTGGAAAGGGGAGTGTAAACCATATGCCTTCAATAGCCAAAATAACCATATAATAATATTGATATTTCCCCATATATTTATATAGATTCAATAGTGACGAATTTATTCACTTTCGAGTGGAGCGAGGAAAAAGAAAAAGATAATTTGGAAAGACATGGTGTTTCCTTTTCAGAAGCACAAGAAGCTTTTTATGACCCTGGAAGGATCATAACTGTTGATGCGAAACATAGTCACAAGGAAGAACGATTTTTTTGTTTGGGAAAAGTAAACGACCGTGTCCTCACTGTAAGATTCACGCTTCGTGGTCAAAAAATAAGGATCATAGGAACAGGATATTGGCGAAAGGGGAGAAAATATTATGAAAAAAACACAACCGGGTGATCAACCCATTGGAGAATTAAAAAGAATTAAAGACTTTTTACCACCGCCGGAGATGCTGATACGCAAGAAACCCACAAGAAAGATCACCTTGGAGGTGTCTGAAACCACCATTGAATATTTTAAAGCCAAGGGGAAAGAGCTTCACGCGCCGTACCAAAAAATGATACGTAATTTGTTGGATTTGTACGTTCGGTCGCAAAAATCATAATCCAGTATTTGTGTAGTCCTGTGCTACCTCTTTTGTGAGCAACATTAACACTTTCTCGCTACATTCTTTTGATTATGCCCGATTCAGACCCCGGTACCCGAAGGAGCTGTTCTCCTATCTGTGCTGTTTGGTACAGGACCGGGAGCAGGCTTGGGATTGTGCTACCGGTAACGGCCAGTTTGCCAGGGGTTGTGCGGAATATTTTCAGCATGTGGAGGCCACGGATATCAGTGAGGAACAAATTGAACACGCCTTTCTTCACCCCCGTATTACCTACCGGGTTTGTCCGGCCGAAAAGACGCCGTATCCCTCCAACGCGTTTAATTTCATTGGAGTCGCCCAGGCCATTCACTGGTTTGACCTGGACCGGTTTTATGGAGAGGTTCAACGCCTTTTGGCCCCTGGCGGAGTCCTTGCGGTGGTAGGTTACAGTTTTATGAAAATAACACCGACCATTGACCAGCGGATTGAAAATACCCTGCTCCGAAACATTAACCCTTACTGGGCCGAAGGGAACCGGCTGATCATGGATTCTTACAGGACAATACCATTTCCCTTCCCGGAATTATCTCCGGTTCCTTCTTTCCACATTGAAGTCAAATGGAATTTCAATCAGCTTCTGAACTATCTAAGAACCTGGTCAGCGGTCAAACGGTATGCAAATGAACGGAATCAAGACCCGATTCAACCGCTGATACCCTCGCTTCGCGAAGTCTGGGGTGACCCCGAATTACGCCGGACCGTAACCATGCCCCTGGTGATTAAAGTGGATCGTAAAAATCACCGGAACAATTAGTTCACCGTCCACAGAGCGTGGTTTTACTTCCACTTGCGCCTTTGGGGATGAGCCG
>CAZIIM010000004.1:0-86993 GCA_964539305.1 uncultured bacterium
TGACTGGGTGGAGGAAATAGATACCGAAATCAACGGTTATGAAATGAAATGGTCCTCTCAAAAATTCAGAACACCGGCTGCCTGGAAAAAGGCCTACCCCCAGGCGGGCTTTGAGGTAATTCATCAAGACAATTATTTAGATTGGATTCTGTAAATGAATGCCAACAAAATAATTTCAGCTTAACAAGGCAGAATAATGAAACCAGATAAAGTCGCCATCAACGAATTTGTAAGACGCCAAGTCCCCGGCTCCGGTAAACCCTATGCCCCTTCTTTATCGTTCGAAGAAATCGCCCGTCATGCCCAGGAACAGATGGAGAAAAGACGGTACAAAACCGGACCACGGAAAGGTATTTGCATTGTGGAGGGGACTCCTGCCTTTGCAAAACATTTTGTATCGCCCTTCGTTAAGATCGATCAGAATACGAAGCTGAAAGCCGAGTGGGGCCGGCGGCGGGAGTCGGAGGAACCGTACATCCGTATCCGTAAGTTAAAATAATAAATAGTACTATTTATCATATGAAATCGATATAGGAAAACGCTAATTTCACCGGATTCATTTCACATAATTAATTTTATTTAATAGCCTAACCCAAATGATACTAAAATCTAAATATTCAAAATTAAGAGGCGAATTATTCCGTCACCTTGATGGAATTGTAACTGCACCAACAGCTTATGTCCTTTATAAAAGAGGAGTTACGGAATACTTATTAAAGAATAAAAATTGTTCACTTAAAGAATTGACAAAACAATTTAATGCCAAAGAAGGTTATTTAAATGTCTCACTAAGGATTTTATGTTCACAGGGTTGGCTTATTCAAAATATTGATAATCAAAAGGATTTTATCAGCTACTCCACCTCAAAATCTAGTAATGAGGCATTTAAGCATTTCTATTTATATAAAGACGCTACAAACTTACTAAATTCATTAAATGTTGTTCAAATCAATAAGATTACAGCTAAACAATTAATTCAAATTGAAAACTTGTATTTAAAACTGAAAAACAATCATTACATCGAAAATTTTATTCAGTGGAAATCAACAACAATTAAAAAACAATTTTTATCCCATATTAAAGGGATTCTCATTGGTCCTATCGTTGTCCATCTCGGTATGAATAATGTATTTCATAACTATTTCATGGAATCAAACTTTAATACCGAAGGACTTTACAAAGATCCTGAAATTTTTAAAAAATTGATCGATATACTTACCCACTTTGGTTGGTTTACAAAAAAAAACCTTACTCTATCTTTCACTGAAAAGGGTTTGTTTTACGCCAAAAGAGCAACAGCTTACGGTGTAACTGTATCGTATATACCTACATTAATGAAATTAAATGATATAATATTTGGGCAATCTAAATATTCCCCTAATTCACGAAAAAATATTACAGAAAAACATGTGGATAGAAAAATCAACGTATGGGGTAGTGGGGGAGCACATGCCAATTATTTTAAAGTTGTCGATGATATAATTATTAATCAATTCAATAAACCAATAGAAAATCAACCAAAAGGCATCCTGGATTTAGGCTGTGGTAACGGATCTTTTCTAATACATTTATTCAATGTAATAGAACAACGAACGGTTAGAGGTAAGATTCTTGATGAATATCCGCTCACTTTAATCGGTGTCGATTATAATAAAACGGCATTAAAAATATCTAAGAATAATCTTATCAAAGCTGATATCTGGGCTAATGTCATTTGGGGAGATGTTGGAAAATCAAAAATCCTAGCCAGAAATTTAAAAAACAATTACAATATTGATTTAACAGATTTATTGAATGTAAGAGCTTTTCTTGATCATAATAGAATGTGGGAAATGCCAAAAAAGTACGATAGATCAAGAATAAGTTACTCAACAGGCGCCTTTTCGTTCAAAGGAGTGAGGCTTAACAACAATTCAGTGGAAGAATTTCTTATAGAACATTTTAAAAATTGGAGACCTTTTGTAGAGAAATTTGGGTTAATAATTATTGAACTACATACCCTTGATCCAAAATTAGTGGCTAAAAACTTGGGTAGAACTGCCGCAACGGCTTACGATGCCACTCATGGGTACTCCGACCAATATATCGTAGAATTAGATGTCTTTAATAAAATTTTAAAGGAGTCTGGGTTTTTACAGGATTTGAACTCTTATAAAGTATTCCCAAACTCAAATTTAGCTACTGTAAGTATAAATTATTTGAGAACCACTCCTGAGATTTAAGATTTTAGCATCTATTCTATTTATATATAGAGGACATAATTATTCAATATTTAATCAAGCCTACTCAATTATTTATATTAATTAAAATGCGCTTGCTAATATTTTATTAAACTTAAGGATATATCACTTAAATAGTAGTCCACTCGCATTTAGAATTGATATCCAAAATAAATAACCGAATTGGGATTTATTTTTTAATTAATAAAGTAATAGAAATTCAATTTTAATTTAATAAGCGAATGATTCTGTAGTTACAGGTTGTGACTACTCAATAAACACAAGTACTAAATTGGATGACATAATGAATTTTGTTGCTGCAAATGATTTTGTAAGACGCCAGGTCCCGGGATCCGGCAAATCTTATGCCCCTTCTTTATCGTTTGAAGAAATCGCTCGTCATGCCCAGGTGCAGGTGGAGAAGGGACAGTACAAAACCGGGCAACGGGAGGGTATTCGCATTGTGGAGGGAACTCCTGCGTTTGCAAAACATTTTGTATCGCCCTTCGTCAAGATCGATCAGAATACAAAGCTGAAAGCAGAGTGGGTCCGGCGGCGGGAGTCGGAGGAACCGTACATTCGTATCCGTGCCCTGAATGGAACACCGCTCCCCGCCGGTAAAGTGGAATTCATTCTTTACCACCACGATACCCTGGCTGAAACCAATGAACAGTCTTCTGACGCAGAATGGGAACTCATCAGCATTCATGCCATACCGGAGGGCATGGATTCCATCCCCATGCAACCGGCGACCATGATGCGAAACCAACTTCAGCTTCCCGGAGGAACTCGGGCAGAATACAGCTCCGCTCAATGGGCGGAGGCGGTTCGGTTTTGGCAACAATATGCCGCCTTGGAAGGTGCCTGATATTCCGTAGATTAGCCGGTCTTATTTTCATCGTTAAAACAGGGAAAAACACCATTGAATATTCTTGTTACCGGTGGCGCCGGATACATTGGTTCACACGTGGTTCTGGAATTATGTGAAGCAGGATATTCCGTTTCCGTGTTGGATGACCTCTCCACAGGACATCAGGAAGCGGTTGACCACCGGGCTCAGTTCTATGTCGGTTCCACTCTGAATTCCAAAGACCTGGAACAGGTGTTTCAACAATCCTATGGTGCCGTCATTCATCTGGCAGCCTTGAAAGCCGCGGGGGAATCCATGGAAAAACCGGATATCTATTCTAAAAACAATATTTGCGGAACAGTCAATCTTTTAAATGCCATGCTGAAGCACCAAGTCAATCGGTTTGTTTTTTCTTCCACTGCCGCCGTTTATGGCGAACCCCAATACCTGCCCATTGATGAAAACCATCCTTTGGAGCCGATCAACTACTATGGTTTCACCAAGCTGGAGATTGAACGCATTCTGGCATGGTACGAGAAATTAAAAGGTCTTAAATATGCCTGTCTCCGTTATTTCAATGCCGCCGGCTATGACCCTCAGGGACGAATAACCAGCCTGGAAGACAATCCCGCCAACCTGTTACCCATCGTAATGGAGACAGCTGCAGGAGAGCGAAAACAAATGCAGGTCTTTGGGGATGATTACCCAACCAAAGATGGAACCGGCCACCGGGATTACATCCATGTGAGCGACCTTGCCAAAGCACATGTACTGGCTCTGAATTACCTGAAAGACAACACTTCCCTCACCGTAAACCTGGCCACCGGGGAACATCATTCCGTGTTGGAAGTAATCCTCGCCACAGAGAAAATCACCGGGAAGGCCATCCCCTACACTGTGATTGACAGACGTCCGGGGGACCCACCTGAGCTGTATGCCAGCAGCAATCGTGCCTTTCGACTTTTGGGATGGAAACCGAAATATTCTGAACTGGATACTATCATTAAAACTATGTGGGCTATCTATCGGTCGAAGTAACATCTAAAGCAGATAATTTCATCCTATTTATGCATTCTGTTATTTAAATTCTCTAAGAGAATCTTCCCGTAAGACAGTACTGCAGAATCCTCATTTCTTTCTTACTCGAATTTCAGGGAAGCCGGAAAAATTCCATTGAGTTAAAGGTAATCACCATCAACTCAGGGGAACCAATGGTTGAGAAACGAATTCAAGGGTCAACAATCCATTTTGGTTCAATATGAATCCAAAACAACTGGATAAAATGATGGAGCCTATTTCGAGTCCCAAGTCCATTCAAAACTGGGTGTTGTGGACAACAGGGCTATTCTTTTCAATTATCATTGGATTTTACGGTTACTACTCCCACGCCAACTTCCAGAAACACATTGTTGACAATTTCAACCGTGAACAGGCCGCATTGGTGCAAGCCCTGGGGACCGTAATCAAGGAATATGTTACGGAAGCAAGCCAGGACATTCAACAATTGACCCTGGAAATTGAATCCTCTCAATCACTCGACTTTGCTGGTGAGGCCATTCACACCACTTATTTAATCCATAAAAATGGCATTTCCGCCATTATTCTGTTTGATCAATCAGGCCGTATTCTTTCCCAGATACCGGATGGGAAAAGCGATGTCTCTTTCTGGCAGCAGTTAAAAAATCTGGTGGTTCACGCAAATGGTAATGAACGAGTGTACCTTACCAAGCGATTTCCTTATCAAGGAGAAAATGCTGTTGGTCTCTTGAGTCCAATCCAGTTCACCAGCGAAAAAACGGTTTACCTGCTTGGAATCCTTGGAATTGAGTCCTATATCAACACCCACATTTCCGGCTGGTTGGGGCAGGAACCTTCCGTTGTTCTGACAAACAACAAGGGAGATATTTTAACCTTATACAACCCTAGCCATACTGGTCCTGCCATAATGTCAAAAGGGAATATTCGATCCCTGAGTGAAACGTGTCTTTCCTGCCACCAGATGAATGATTTTCTGGATATCCAGGAATCCTCACGAAGCGAATCCGTGACCCATTCCGTTTTCCAAGACCCTAACGGAGCCCTCCAGAACAGAACCACCACCTCATTTACTGTTTTGAATGAAATCTGGAGTATCAGCGTTTTTTCCCCCTACAAAGAGGTCCAGGGTGCTATCCGTAAAAACTACCGCAACCTTTTAATCCTATCAGTCTTGACCCTGATCATTATTGTCGCCTTTTCCCATCGTGTTTTCACGGTCCAGAAACACCGGGCCATTTTGGAAACGGAAGCAAAAAACTTGAGAATTATTGCTGAATCTTCGGAAGCCTTGCGGGAAAGTGAAGAAAAATTCAGGAGTGTGATTGAACAGTCTAACGACGGAATTTACGTGATCCAGGGGGATCGTTTTGTGTTTACCAATCCCCGCTTTTCCGAATTGACGGGCTACACCAGCGATGAAATTCAGGATACCGCCATTACATTTAAAACATTACTGGCGCCGGAGGGTTTGGAGCTGGTCCGGAAACGGGAAGAACAAACCACCCGGGGTGAAAAACCTCCCAATCGTTTTGTCATAAAAGGAAAGCGGAAAGACGGTCAAAAACGGGATTTTGAAGTGAGTATTACACCTGTTAAATGGGGTAATGCAGATGCTATCCTGGGTGTGATGAACGATGTCACCGATCGTATTGAAGACCAGCGGATTCTGGAAGAGGCTTTAGCAAAAGCCCGGGCCGGGGAACGGGTGAAAACACTCTTTCTGGAAAATGTCTCTCACGAAATCCGAACCCCCCTGAATTCAATCCTTGGTTTCAGCGACCTGATTGAGGAGCGGGTGAAAAAACATATTAAACCGGAAGACCGGATTTTGTTTGAAACCCTCCGAAAAGCGGGTGAACGGCTGCTCCACACGGTTCACGAGATCCTGGAAATTTCCCAGATCGAATCGGAGAACATTAAACCGCATTTTCAAAAACACGATCTAGTGAAAATTCTCACTAAAATTACATCGGACTATAAAAACCGGGCTGAAGTCAAGCACTTGAAACTCCATTTTAAACCGGGAGTGAAGAATGCACATGTCTGGTGCGACGAATACAGCCTGACAATGGCCATTTCAAATCTTGTGGATAACGCCATCAAATACACCCACGACGGAACGGTGGAGATAGAACTGATGAAGGATAATGTTTCCTACCGGGTAGAAATCAGGGATACGGGCGTTGGCATGAGTGAAGAATTCATGGAACGAATGTTCGATATCTTCACCCAGGAAAGCGAAGGTTACACCAAACGGTACCAGGGTCTGGGCTTAGGTCTAGCCATTGCAAAACGTTATTTTGACTTGAATCAGGTCTCCATCCACGCCCGGAGTCGGAAGGAGAAAGGGACCACTTTTACACTCACATTTCGAACTTATCAGACTAAAACAATCGGCGAAAAGTCAGGAGTTAACTCAATTACGACGTGAAATCATTCCTTCACCGACTTGAAGTCAAATTTGTTCTGATTGCCACCATTATTGTTTTAATTGGGGCGGTAATCATTAATTCCATCGTCTACTCCTATGAATACCATGAACACTATGAAATCGTAACCAACCGGGCAAAACTTAGTACGTCCATTATCGCTGATGCCATCCAGGGCATATTACGCCAGCACTTTAAAGGTTTTAACAAGGCTGTGCAAATACAATTAGATGATCTGTTAAACGAAATCACCGGCGAAAAATCAGAATATAAATGCGCAGCGATAATTTATGACCAAAACCTAAAGCCGGTTTTTACTTATGGTGACACTTTAGTACCACTAATACCCCCACCATCTCTGACTTTGTTTACGGCAAATAAAGATTCGATTGTTAATCTCGGCAAGATGGTTGATCAGACCGGATTTTTAACCGCTTACCGACCATTAACGCTTGGAAAAGAGCAGCGGGGATATCTGGCGGTAACCATGAACTATGACCTGGCGGAAGCAGGTTTACGCCAGTTACTGTTTAATTTAATTACAATTACAGTTTTTGTGACTGTAATTTCAATTTTTATTGCCATTTTGATTGCCCGGAAACTGGCCCAACCGATTAAAAAACTGGCCCGGGAAACAGAACTGGTGGAAGCTCCTCACTATACTACCAGCCTGAAAAAAACCAGACAGGATGAAATTGGAATTTTACAGGAGCAGTTTCTGGTAATGCTCAATCGTTTGAGGAAAACAGAAGCAGAAAAAGAACAAACCCGCCAAACGCTGATTCAAACCGAAAAAATGGCTTCCATCGGTACCATTGCTTCAGGGGTTGCCCACGAAATCAATAATCCCCTGGCCGGGTTAAAGCAGAGTATTTCCAGGATTATAAATGACCCAGGAAATGTAAATCAGACTAAAAAATACGGCTCTATGATTTTAGAGGCCTTGCTGCACATTGAAAATGTGGTTCGGGGATTACTGGACTTCTCTAAAAAACGGGAACTGAATTTTAAAAACATTGATTTAAAGCGGGTATTGGAAGATTCGGTAAATATGCTCCAGTATGAATTCAAACGGAAGCATATTCGTTTGCAGAAACAATTCAGCAAACAACCGGCCCTTGTTTCAGGAAACATTTATTATTTAAAACAGGTTTTTATCAATCTGTTGTTAAACGCCATCCAGGCCATCCCCAAGAGTGGCGATGTTATCGTCCGGACCCTGGTTAACGGAAACGATATTATCGTTGAAGTGGAGGATACGGGCATCGGTATAGAAGCCAGTAAACTGGATAAAATTTTCAATCCCTTTTTTACCACCAAGGGTGAAGAAGAAGGGACCGGTCTGGGTTTACCCATTTGCTATTCCATCATCCACGACCATGGTGGTGACATCACTGTCACAAGTCAGGTGGGTGTTGGCACAAAATTTGCCGTTACTTTACCCCATGTCTGAAACAAACAATAATAGTCACTCCCTTAAAATACTCGTGGTGGACGACGAGGAATTGTTCCGGGTGTCCCTCTGCGACGATTTAAATGCCGGCGGTTTTGAGACCGAAGGTGTAGGCACTGCGGAAGCGGCGCGAAAAGTATTAATGCAAAACAAAGTTGACGTTGTCCTCACAGACTTACGGCTTCCCGGAAGTAATGGTGTTGAATTGCTCAACTGGGTCCGGAAAAATAATCCCGATATTACAGTCATCGTAATGACGGCCTATGCCACCGTTCAAACCGCCGTGAATGCCTTAAAAAGGGGGGCCTATGATTACATCACCAAACCGTTCAGCATGGACGAATTATTTCTGACACTGGGACGAATTCAGCAATATCAGGCGGTTGTACACGAAAATATTCAGCTGAAACACCAGCTAAAATACCAGGTTCAGTATGAAAACCTGGTGGGCAAATGCAAAGCCATGAAGGATATTTTCCACCTGATTGAGGTTGTCTCCAATTCTGAGAGTTCAGTTCTCATCTCCGGGGAAACCGGTTCGGGAAAGGAGATGATTGCCAACGCGATTCATTATCACAGCCCCCGGGCCAGTGGACCTTACATTAAAGTGAGTTGTGCCATCATTTCTAAGGATATCCTAGAAAGTGAATTATTCGGCCATGTAAAGGGTGCCTTCACCGGAGCTATCCGGGATAAAAAAGGCCGTTTTGAGGAAGCCAACGGCGGCACCCTTTTTCTGGACGATGTGGATGACATTCCCCTGGATTTACAGGTCAAATTGCTGCGGGTGCTGGAAGAACACAGCTTTGAGAAAGTCGGGGGGTCCAGAAAAGTCCGGGTAGACATCCGCGTAATCGCTGCCACTAAGAAAAATCTGCTGGAACTGGCCGAAGCGGGAAAATTCCGGCAGGACCTGTTCTACCGCCTCAATGTTGTCCCCATTAATGTTCCACCCCTCCGGGAGCGAAAAGAAGATATTCCATTGTTAGTAGAGCACTTTTTAAAAATCTTTTCAAAAGGGAAAACAGTTACTTTCACTCCAGAAGCTTTGAAAATACTCATCAGCTACCATTGGCCCGGAAATGTCCGGGAATTAAAAAACATGATTGAACGACTGCTGTTGGTCAACGACAGTCCGGTTATTGACGAATCCATGTTACCCGATGAGGTCTTGGATATCGGCCCCCTTCAACCTGAAACTGTCCAACAACACTCTTTGAGTAAAGTTTTGGACAAAGTTGAAAGAGACATTCTGGAATCAACGCTGCAGAAAATGAACGGGAATCAAACCAAGACTGCCCGCTTACTGCGCATACCACTCTCCACCCTCAGGAGCAAACTGCAGAAATACAATATTATTTAGCAGTAGCTGCTGGTTCTTTTTAAAATTCTCAAATTATACGAAATTTTGCATATTTAGCGAATAATCGCATTTTATTCGGCCTCGTAACAATCCCTACGCCCTGATCAGCCTTTACTTATTCCGGATTTAAGCGACTGAAAAACGATTAAACAGACGTCCAGGGTAATTAATGACCATTTTGGCATAGTTATTGCTCACGTATTATAAGGGATTGTTACAATCAGGTTGCAGAACAGGTTGCAGAAAATTTACTGATTAAGAGAACAGTGAGGTAAAAAAATGAAATTATTGATTCAATATACCCGCCAGGCCGGTATTCTAATTATCTCGCTCCTATTTATCAGCTTTTTTTTGGTAAATACAACCGCCTGTGAAAAAACGGTTGAAAAGGTGGTTGAGGTTCATGATACAACCTTTGTTCACATCATCAGTGTTGATGATATCAACGCCACTCCCGATTCTATCGCTGTTGGTGGTACCATCACCTTGACAGCCGATGTCAGTCTCAACGGTACCACTGGGGATTTGACCTATGACTGGAAAGCCACGGCCGGTAAATTCGATTCAGCGACCGGTGACACTGTTATCTGGCGCGCTCCGGATGAAGCCGGTTCGTATACAATCACCGTACATGTTAGCGATGGAGCCAATATTGGAATTGGATCCCGCCTGGTTGGAGTTGGCATGTACGCTCCTACGGTCACTCCTTACTATGTCGGCCAGGAAGAATGTGCCGGTTGTCACGGTAAAGCCAGCGGTTCCAGTTATGATATTAGTGAAGCCTGGGCCCAGACTAATCACGCTCACGCCTGGGAAACGCTGCAGAGCAGCGACCATGCTGCACCTTATTGTTTCGGCTGTCATTCGGTTGGTTATGAAGGCGAGAACGGAAACAGCGGGTACGATGAAGCACCAATCGCCAAGTTTGAAAATGTTCAGTGTGAAAACTGTCATGGCCCGGGATCCGACCATCTTGCCAGCCATGATAAAGCTGATATTGATAAAAATTACGATGCTTCCGTTTGTGGAACCTGTCATGATGGTGAATATCATCCTTTCTATACTGAATGGGCTGCTTCTGTTCACGGAAATTCCCTGGAGAATCATGCTGCAGGTAGTTCTTACTGCCAGGGATGTCACGAAGGCGTGGGTGCATCGATACGCTTAGCAGGGGACATGAGCACGTTTTATGGCAGCGGCGCTATAACCGATCGGCCGGATACCAGCGATGTTCCTCTTTCGGCGATCTCCTGTGCCACCTGCCATAGCCCCCATCAGGCTGACAATGAGCACCAATTACGGACCGTCAGTGATGTTCAACTGGTTGATGCCAATGGCGTAACACCCAGTCCCATCACTGAAGGAGGCAATGGCAAACTGTGTATGCAGTGTCACCATGCCCGTCGTTCTGCTGACACTCAACTGGAAGAAGGGTATGCCTATTTTGGCCCCCATGGAAGTCCCCAGGCGGATATGCTTGCCGCCCAGAGTGCCTACCTCGGAGTTGCCGATGCCGGCTTTAATTGGGCAGCTCCTTCCCATCTGTATATTGAAAACAGTTGTGTGACCTGCCACATGAATGCCATTCCGTTTGATGGTACCGTTGCTGTAACCGGCCATTCTTATGAACCAACCGTTGAAGCCTGCGCCAAATGCCACGGAACAATTACTGATTTCGCCGACATCATGGCCCGGGATGATTTCGATGGTGATGGAACAGTCAAAGGAGTACAAAACGAAGTAACTGGTTTAATCACGCTACTTGAAACCGCCCTAGTCAGTGCCGGATTAGATACTACTGGAGGGACCGATATCGTACATGCCCTGGGTGATACGCTGAGATCAACATTACAATTACGCAAGGCGGGCTATAATCTGGCTTTCGTCCTGGATGATAAAAGTCTTGGAGTACATAACCCTGATTACGCTGTACAGCTACTCCAGCAAAGCTACAAGTTTCTCACCGGTGCTCTGCCTCAGGGCGCCATCGAGGCTGAAGGATCAGTTAAGGTAGCCACAATTTGGTAAAAAGTGTTCGATGGGTGAATCTACTCCATCATATCGTTTTCGCTCAACTTACATAATGTGAAAATGAAATAAACCATCGAACACAATAATACCAAAAATAAAGAAGGGGAGTAACTCCCCTTCTTTATTTTTTATAAACGGTCTAAAGGACCTGAATTATTCCCTATCTTAATTCCGATGAAAGACCTAACCAACGGTTTCGATTATTGTGTTTACGAACTTAATAAAATTACGCTCTTAACCAGGCCACAGTAAACTTTTGCACTACAGTTTGCTAGATTCATAACGATGAAACAGCCGATTTAAGTTTTATTAACGAAATATCGTTATTATAACGATATTTCGTGGGTAGGCTGCTTTTTAATATTAACCTATTTACGCCCGTCTCCCCCCACTTTGTGCTGTTTTCGACAATTAAATACATCACTACCGACTTCTCCCGCCAATCAGCTCTTTTGGCATACTAGTTGCAACCAAAGATTACCATGAAAGCAAATTATGCGATCTTAGGTGGGTGGACGTTGCTCATGGTTATTCCTCGGGCTGGTCAAGGGCCGGTCTATTTCAATAGTCCGGGGGAAACACAAAGGCGTAAAGGTAATCTTTACGCCTAGCGGGGGACATGAGTATCAATCATGGCGGAGATTCAATCCTTCACCGGCCAGACACCACTTATATGGATACATTTTCCATATTCGTTAATCTCCGCCATGGCACCCATTTATTCCTGTCTATGGTCTGGTAAAATCGCAAGATACTAAATATTTTCATCAGTGGTTAAACTGATCGGTATGGTTTACCTTTTTCTTTCCTCTAAAGGAAAAAATATTTTGCTCAATTCAAGTATTTTCGGTTAATACTGCTAAACTTCTGTTTTACGGGGATTGCCGTTTCTGCCGGCACTATTACACAATCATTAGCCTACCCCCGATTGGATATACAATCCAGTGAACGCTTTCTCTATAAGACCCGAATCCAGTTCCTTCAAAATGTCACTTCCCGGGCGCATCTGAACCTTGACGCCGGTTACACGCCGGCCATTATTTCCAGACAGAACAAGCTTCGCCTCTACGCTTTTAATTTTACGTTTAATCCACGATCCAAATTGCAGGTTGAAATTGGCCGTACTGTTTACTGGAATCCTTTGTTTCCGTCCAGGGTGGAGGCGCCCGGATCAGCCTTCAGCGAGGAAATAGTAAAATAACTTATGTTGGCGGCATTATTGCCCCGAGTTATTTTGAAAGCAGAAACTATTCTACCGACTACGGCTCTCATTACCTTGAATGGAACCTGGACCTTCACCGCAATAAATACCGTTTCAGCTCCTGGTTGGTAAAAAAATCAAAAGACCCTGAACAATATGTAGGCTTTTTATTCCGGCAGCAATCCTTTTCCGTGGACGAAAACAGCGTTGAAAACACAACCTGTACTTTCAACCGGTGTCAGAGTCCGGTGGAGTAACACTTTACTATGGACCAGCAGTATTGTTAAACGCACTCAAACCACTGACCAGGACTTCCGATTTAACAGCACGCTGCAGGGGAGTCGCTTCCAGATTATGCTTATTACCGAAACTCATCATCTGGCCCGTTCCGTCGGTGGCAGTTTAACAGCTCGGCACCATCTTTCCCAATCACTCTCCATCGGCAGCAACTTCTTTTACCGAAACTACACTTTCAACAGTGCTGAAGCCGATTTTAAAACCACCGGCATCTCCGGGTGGTTGTCCTTTACTCCCAACACCACCTGGAGTTTGAAAATGACCGGGATAAACCAATTTGTCCCGTCACCAGTCATATTGCCAATAACTCTACCTGGATTGATGTCCTCGAAGGATTTGACAATTGTCCCTACCACGTTCCTTTCCTGAAGCGCCACATCTGTACCTGCCCCGTGCGGTGCGAACTATTCCTTAAATACGGTAAGTAGTCAATCCAAGAATACTGTCTCCTCCCCTTGCTTACCGGATTTGAAATTTTCAGTGGGCTAAAGCGCAAAATCAATAATCAGGAAAAAGCTGCTGAAACCGGACTTAAATCTGCCAACGAACTACCCAATCTCTAATCCAATGATTAAACGGAACAGCGTTTTGGGTTTCTGATTCTTAATTGTTGTAACGGCGAATCCAGAACCGAGTGCCATGTAAAGCCCGTCCCGACCATGGGTGATCACAGGCCCCAGATAATGGCCGTTGTCGCTGCCCTGACTCTCAATGCCGAACCCAAGGATCTCGTTCACCTGAAAATGGAACCCGGCAGCGTATTTCAAGGACTTTTCCCAGGGCCCATCCGCCTCCCGCTCCAGCTCCACCATCGGATTCACAGCAAGGTTGATTCGTCCAAAGTCTTTCGCAAAAACACCCTTCACCTCCAGCTCGTGAGTACTGAAATCAGGAACCCCCTTGTATTCAACATACAATAAGGGATCCATCCAATACTGATTCTGCTCACCAAACCGGTATCGGGTTCTTACTTTAAACCCGGAGTATTCCAGGCTACGATTCGGTTTTTGAGTGAACGTCTGATAGAAGCCGACATCGAAACGATTATTCATTCCGATTTCAAGTTCAAGATTATGAACTACCGTAACCCTGCCTTCAAACTGGGACAGGGCTGGGCCGGTAAAAGTGGTGTACATCTCCACTTCTGCCTCCCCCCGTTCCATGGTGTGATATCCGTAGGTCCAGACGTAGTCCCGCTCATCCGCGAAAACGATCTGAATCAATAAGAAAAATGAAAGAAAAATGTGACTGTGTCTTTTCATTGTACTTGTTTCCTTTGTACTATAGTTGGAGCATTTAAACCGGTATAAATATATTGAGACTGAATCTCAATAACAATATTAAATTCTAAAGGACCCCGAAATTCGACTAAATAAGTCAGCATTTATCTTGATAAACAGGGATAAATCCAATCCGAATCAGAACATCTTCAAAAAATTCCCATTTAAAACCGGGAATTTTTTAGATTCCTGTGTTACTAAAATGAGTGTGCTGCATTGAAAGCCTGATTTCATTCCAGGTTTCCTAAGCTGCATTCTCTAATGAACGTTGACCAACCAAAGGGGGTACGTTATGAATTGGAAGACGCAATTTGTTGCCTATATGACCTTCCTTCCTGTATTTGCTTTCGCCGCGAAAGATTGCGTTGAATGTCACACAAAAATCACACCAAACATCGTTTCGGACTGGACCCTGAGTAAACACAGTGAGAATGAAGTGGGTTGCGCGACCTGCCATGGAGACAACCATTCCTCAGCAAAAGATGTGTCCAAAGTTTTCATTCCCACGCCTGAAACCTGCGCCGACTGCCATGAGGATCAGGTAAACCAATTTTCAAAAGGGAAACACGCCGCCGCCTGGGCAGCCATGAACGCCATGCCCACAACCCATCAACTCCCCATGGCCCTCACCACGGGAATGAAAGGGTGTGGCGGTTGTCATAAAGTGGGTCTGAAAACAGACGCTGACATTATGAAGCTGAAAAAAGAAGGGGCTGGATTCGGGGTCGCCTCCTGTGATGCCTGCCATACCCGACATCTCTTCTCCAAAGTAGAGGCACAACAACCGCAAGCCTGCCAGACATGCCATATGGGATTTGACCACCCCCAATGGGAAATGTACTCCTCCTCTAAACATGGGGTACGAGCCCTGTTAAAGCAGAGTAAAATTCTTCCCGAATCGGTGGCAGCTCCCACCTGCCAGGATTGCCACATGGCGGACGGGGACCATGAGGTCCGGACCGCCTGGGGATTTTTAGCCGTTCGGCTCCCACTACCGGAAGATGAACAATGGGCAAAGGATCAAACCACCATTTTACAAGCACTGGGTGTGCTGGACCCGGACGGCAATCCCACTGCCCGGCTTGACGTGGTTAAAGCGGCCGATGTTGCCCGCCTGACACAGGACGCCTGGCAGAAAGAGCGGGATAAAATGATTAAAGCGTGCAACCAATGTCATTCCGTCAATTTTGCCAAGGCAGAACTGGCAAAAGGGGACCAGATGATTAAAGAGACGGACCGGTTGCTAGCCGAAGCCATCCGCATAATCGCCGGGTTATATGAAGACGGTCTATTGGAAAAACCGGAAGGTTACACGTACGCCTTTCCTGATTTGCTTACCTTCCACGACGCCCCCACCGTGATCGAACAGACTTTATTCGAGATGCACCTGAAGCACCGGATGCGGGCATTCCAGGGCGCTTTCCACGCCAACCCGGATTACGCCCTCTGGTATGGGTGGAGTGAAATGAAACGGGATCTGACCGAGATCAAAACGCTGGCTTCCGAATTGCGGAAAGAAAAATAAATCATGGAATATTTGGAGGGATCCCCTGAGCGGGAACTCATTCTAAAACGATAATAAAAACCCCTGGTTTTTCCGACCAGGGGTTTTTACTGTGGGCCCACAGGGATTCGAACCCCGAACCGACGGATTATGAGTCCGCTGCTCTAACCATTGAGCTATGGGCCCCAAAGGGGGTTGAAATTAACACCTTCCTTCTATTCGTGGGCAAAATTCTTCCTAAATTCAATCCCCATGTGTGGACGAAAAACACTCACCCGGGACATGCAGTCCATCATTGAAGAACTGGCCATAGAAGAATGGCAGAATCCTGAAAGTTATTTCCCCAGCTACAATATTGCCCCCATGCAGAAATCACCGGTCCTAATCTACGACCAGGTTCGCAAGGCAGTTCCAATGCAGTGGGGATTGGTCCCCTCCTGGGCAAAGGACCAGAAATTCGGTTCCAGGTTTATCAACGCCCGGGTAGAAACCCTGTTACAAAAACCTTCTTTTAAACACCTGTTTCCTACCCGGCGGTGTGCCGTCCTCAGTGACGGTTACTATGAATGGCAAAAAACCGGGAACAGGTCGATTCCCTACTACATCTACCCTCAGGACAGCCGATTACTGTTATTGGCGGGTCTCTGGGATCGTTGGATCACTCCAGAAGGGGGCCTTCTCCAGTCCTACACTATCATAACAACGACACCATGGAAACCCATCTCCCACATTCACAACCGAATGCCTATGATTCTGGATCATCACCATCTGGACTACTGGCTGAAGACCCGAAGCACCCCTCTGGAGGAGGCCTTGAAACTCCTTTCCCCATCCCCCCGTCCGTTAAGGTATCATCCCGTGTCCAAATTGGTCAATTCTCCGAAGAATAACCGGCCTGAATGCATTCTTCCCTTGTAGAGGTTAGAGAGCCTGTATTTTTTTAATAAATGTCACTTTCTCCTTGCGCAAAAAGACGATTATAACCAATTTCAAGGTACTCAGGTGTATATCCTCGGGATTAATGAGTAAATACATACAATCAACCGATCAATTAGAGTGGGTTATTGCAGGGGCGCTAGATACCTGTTTCCTCGATCCACTTCACCAATTTCAATTCAAATCACAATCAAGGAGAACATCATGAATAGAACTGTACGAGTTCTGGCATTGTTCCTCCTGCCACTATATGCGTTTAGTCAACATACCATTTCCGGTAATGTGTCTGACGCTGCCACCGGCAACGCCCTGCCCGGTGCAAACGTAGTTGTGGAAGGAACCAGTATGGGTGCCGCTGCCAATACAGACGGTGCTTATACAATCGCCAATGTTCCCGCCGGAACGTATACTGTCACTGCTTCTGTTATCGGGTACGCCGATGTGAGCAAAACAGTCACTGTTTCAGGCGATGTAACGGTCAACTTTGCTCTGGAAACCTCCGCACTGGAACTTTCCGCACTGGAAGTCCTGGCTTCCCGCGCTACCCGGAACACTCCGGTGGCCTATACCAATGTTAAAAAGGAAGACATGGAACTGCGGCTTGGTTCCCGTGATATTCCACTGGTTCTGAATACCACTCCCAGTGTTTACGCCACCGGTCAGGGAGGCGGCGCCGGTGATGCCCGCGTCAATGTTCGCGGCTTCAACCAACGCAACGTCGCCATTATGATCAATGGTGTTCCTGTAAATGACATGGAAAACGGCTGGGTGTACTGGTCCAACTGGGACGGTGTAGGTGACGCCACCTCTTCTATCCAGATGCAACGGGGTCTCTCCGCTGTGAATCTGGCTACCCCTTCCATCGGCGGAACCATGAATATCATTACCGACCCGGCAGCTCATGAAGCGGGCGGACGCTTTAAACAGGAGCTGGGATCCGGTGGTTTTCTCAAAACAACCTTTAACTACAACACTGGCCTGATTAATGATAAAATGGCTCTCAGTGCTACCATTGTCCGAAAAACAGGGGATGGTATCATCGATGCTACCTGGACCGATGCCTGGGCCTGGTATATCGGTGCCAGCTATCAGCTGAATGAATCGGACCGTTTTGAGTTCTACGCCCTGGCAGCTCCCCAGCGTCACGGCCAGAATCTTTACAAACAGAACATCGGTGCCTACAGCCATTCGTTTGCCAAAAAACTGAAGGATTATGATGAAGCGGCCCTTTACGACCCCAATACTGGCGATGGCAAATTCAAGGAAATGGGGAGAGAGTTCAACCAGAACTGGGCCAAAGTTTCCAATTACAACGGTAAACAGTACTGGGCCATGTACCTGGAGCATAAAAAGGATTCCCGTCATGAATCCGGTTTCCTGAATGAACGGGAAAACTTCTTCGATAAACCTCAGGTGAATCTGAACTGGTACCACACATTCAACAAGAACATGTACCTCAGTTCCATTTTCTACTGGTCTGGTGGACATGGTGGTGGTACCGGTACCTACGGTCGTATCTACACCCGCGATGCCACGGGCGAATTAGGTGATGATAACTGGAAATATTACTATGGCCCCTCCCCCTGGTACCGGGACTGGGATGCAACCATCGAGATGAATAAAGGCCCTGCCGGTACTTATTATGTGGATAAAAGAAAGCTGACCAAGGAAGATGGTCAATCTCTCGGTATTCTGAGAAACAGCCGGAATAACCAGTCCACAATTGGTGCCATTTCCAAACTGAACTACGATTTTTCTGACAACCTGAAGACCGTCTTCGGAATCGATTGGCGGACTGCCTCTATCGACCACTTCCGGGAGGTCCGGGACCTGTTAGGGGGAGACTATTACATTAATACAGCTGATGATTTTCACCCCGATCAGAAAGTTGGTTTGGGAGACAAAATCGCCTATTACGAAACCAATACCGTTGACTGGTTAGGGTTCTTTGGACAGGCTGAATACACCTCCGGTCCTATGGCCTTTTATGGTACCGTCGGTTACTCCACTATCAAATACACCTTCACCGATCATTTCACCGATGATGGTACCGGGAATGAACTGAAATTAAAATCCCCTGACAACATCAGCGGTATTCAGATCAAAGGTGGCGGTGTTTATCACTTAACCGACCAAGTAAGCGTCTTCGCTAACTTTGGTAAAGTGGAGAAAGTCCCAATCTTCGATTCTGTAATCGATGATGTCACAAAAGTGAAAGCTTCCAATCCAAAGAATGAAGTCTTTAATTCTGTAGAAGCGGGTGTGGACTTCTCCCTGATGAACAAGATGGTTACCGGGAAAGCCAATTTCTACAATACACAGTGGAAAGACCGCTCCCTTACCAAGCACGTCACCAATGAAGATGGCGATACAGACGTGATCTTTTTCACTGGTATGGATCAAACACACTCCGGAGTGGAGCTGGAAGCAGCCGTTCAACCCATGTCCATGTTCCGTTTGGATTTCGCCGCTTCCTTTGGTAACTGGACCCATGACAATGATGTAAAAGGAAAATACAAAACCTACTCCAACGGTGTACAGACAGAAAAAGAGTATAGCTACTACATCAAAGGTCTGAAAATCGGTGATGCCCCCCAGACACAGATTGCCCTGGGTGTATCCGTCTTCCCCGTCAAAGGTGCCCAGGCACAGATTGTCTTCAAAAAATATGACAATTTCTATGCCGACTGGGATCCTACCAGCCGCACCTCCCTTGAGGATGCCAATGGTGATGGCGTTGCGGAAGAACGGCCCCAGAGCTGGAAGACACCCGGTTACAATAAGATTGATCTGCATGCCTACTACAACCTACCCGTTGACCTGGGTGGTGTAAAACTGCAGGTCTTTACCCACATATTCAATCTCACGGACGAACTCTACGTCCAGGATGCCGTGGACAACAGCAAATACAACGCATACACCAGTAATGGTAAAAATCACTCTGCTGATGATGCGGAAGTATTCATGGGGCTACCAAGATCAGTTAATTTCGGTCTTTCTGTTCGGTTCTAAACGACCTAAAGTTCACAGAAGGATAATAAAAAAGCCCCTGGTCAAACCGGGGGCTTTTTTATTGCCTCTAAAAAACATCAATACACTAACCTGGAAACATTTTTTTTAACCTTACCGATGGCTCCTCAGTTAAACACATCATTCGTCTGCATAATTACTTATATAAATCACTTTAATATTTCTTCCAGAATCTCTCTACCGCTATTCAAAGTCTCTGTCACCAATTCGAGATTGTGCATCCCCTGACTGCGATCCGCTTTAATCTGAGAAATACCGGCACGAATCAGTTCGAGTTGTTCTTTATTCTTTTGGTAGCTGGAATCCGGTATTTCGCTGGAGAGTAAGCGGGTTAAATCTGCCAGAGCTGACTCTGTCTTCTGTTGCGATTCTTTCAACAGTTCGGCATAACTCTTATCGTGGCACTCCGTACAGTCACTGCCTCCCGCTTTTCGTATTATTTCATCCCCTCCATGACAGGCACGACATTCAATATCTTCTGCAGCCATCACATCCGGTTGCGCATCAGGCAGGAAAGCAATCTTACCATTATAGACCTGGGCCTGGAGACGATGGCAATCTTCGCATGAAACCACATCCTGGGAATGATGACACTGGAGACACTCCTCTTTGGATATGATCGTTTCACCATGTTGTTGGTAATCGGAATGACATTTGGAGCAGGGCAGCTTCTGTTCCACAATATGAATACTATGTTGGAATTGAATTCCAAATGCTTCCACCGTTACGGTTTCCTGCCCATAATGACAATTTTTACACTGGGATGGAACCATCTCGCTGTACACAGACATATCCAGCAATTTTTCACCATGCTTTATATCGATTAAAACCTGATTCAAGTAATCAGCCGCTTCCGCCAAAAGTTGATCACAAAAAGCCACATTATGGACAATATTCCCCCGTTTGACCAGCTGATAGTTAAGCAGTGCATTCTCCAGAATCTTATTGATCCTGTCGATTGAATCAGGCGATGTCACCGATGCCGATACCAACCCGCGAACGACTTCAAGCTGACTCCCGATGGTTTCAACTTTCTCCTGCATAATTGCTTCCCACCGGCGGAAGAGTTTTCCATACCCTTTCCCATGGCATTTTTCACAGGATTCTCCCTTTGCGATGGTGGCCTGACTCAAACCGGCAACGCCACCTTCATATTTATGAAAAATATGACACGCCTTACAATTCAGCCCTGCTTCAAACATAGGATTAGGCAATGGAATCGAAGTATCGTGGATCCGTTTCCCAACAAAAAGGGAAAATTGTTCAATATGCTGTGACTCATGACAACTGCTGCATTCCGGTTTAATATCCAGCGTTCTGGCAATGGACTTATGTTGAATGACTAAATGACAATATTGACATTCCACCTTATGGTCACTAACATGCTTTTTGTGAATGAAATTGATTTCATTAAAACGTTCAATCATTGTCACCGATTCATGGCATACACTACAACGTTCTTTAGGTACCACCCCATCTCCGACCCGCATTGAACCATGGCATTTTTCGCAACGGATATTGTTCTGAGCTACAGCCGTATGATCATATTTAACTTCAAATGTTTCATCTTCCTTCAAGGGTAGGGCATGACAAAGTTTGCATTCATTGACAAGCGGAGACTGGCTGGACGGTTTAAAATGGCACAGGAAACAGGTGGCTTCGGTGACGGAGATATGTTCCCCCTGGACAATTTGGGAATGACAGCTGGTGCAACGCAGCTTTTTCCCGCGGCAAAGCTTATTTATATGGGATTCATGGTTAAAACGGATTCGCCCTTTGAATAGGACTTCTTTACCCAGGGATTCCACCAAATGGCAACCCGTCCGCAAACAGCTGGCGTCTTCTATCTCCGCCCAGGGCTTATTCCGTTTATAAAGGCCCGTCATATAATTGGCCACCATGGCCAAGGCGGTAAATTTCCCTTTTATTTTATGCTCAATCCCCGGCAGATAATGACAATCGGTACAAGTGACATCCTGGTGAGCAGAAGCTTGCCAGGATTGGTAATAGGGCTCCATATAATGACAGGAAGTACAGAAACGGGGCCTGGATGTATATTCCAACGCGCCCCACAGGAGAAGAATAAAAAGGACTCCTGCAAGGGCGCCAATGACAGCAACTTTTTTAACCGTTTTTTGGATTTTAAACCCCCACCAATCCGCAAAACCTGAAAACAGTGTTGCGTTCCATAAACGCCTGAGCTCATGAAATCCCGACCAACTCCCTAGGGTTAGGCCCAGGGATGATCATTTTTCAAGGCAGACACGTTTATATCATAACAAACCTGTCTGTGATGTATTGCCAGTTATGAATGAATATTACTTTGAGCGATAGCCCTCTGGAAACTTATGAGTAATTTCTTTAATTCGACTGGCGTAATCAAAAGGTTTATAGGAGGGGCTCCGTTCATTATGGCATTTCAAGCAGGTTTTTTCATCGGGAATGGTCAATCCATAATCAGCCGCCTTGACCTCCCCCTTGAAAATCGCCTTCATGACTTTCATGCTTTTATATTTACTCCCGGGCCCGTGACAGGCTTCACAGCCCACATTTTTCAGGTTTTCCATCCGTTTGGCAGCCTTCTTTCCGGCCCGGTCGTCATCAGCAGGATTGTAAAAAGCAGCATCTTTCACTTCATAACCCCCGGCCCCGAAGCCAACTGTATGGCATTCCAGGCACTCGGGTGCTTCATGGGGCGGAACTTTCATTCCCCGCTCAGCAGCAATTTTCTTGGCCGCATCAGATAATAACGCTTCAAAAGCACGGGCATGTTTTGTTTCTTTCCAGATTTTGTACTGTGCCCCCTTTTTACTGCTGGAATGGCAGGTTTTACATTTATGCGTGCCCACATACTGTTGACCCCAGACAAGACCAACCATTGCCAGCACTGGAAGAAGTCTACCCATAATAGTCCTCCCAATTATTTTTTCTTGTTTCTGCTTCTACGATCGTAATCCTTAATCTTAAAATACACAATTATTGCCAGGTACGTAATGGTCAATGACAGTAAAAATAACCATTTACGGCGCGTATCGTACTCTTTCAACGCCGTCAGGGAGCCTTCAATGGCTGCCTGGGTGGATTCAAATCCTTTTGCAGCCGTCTCCAGCATGAAATCCTTGTTAAAACTGTGAATGCTCGTGCGGGTCTGAATTAACACTTTATGAGCATCCTCGATCGGGAAATAGAGGTCTGAGACTTCCATTCCTTTTTGCTCTGCCTGTGCCATAAGTTCTTTGGCCGCAGCGATTTGATTTTTCAGGCTGTCAATCGTATTGTAGAACAAATCCGCCAGATCTTTTGGATTTCCCGTATTTTTATGGCATTGGACGCACACCGCACCGTGTTCCCAGTTTAAATACTCATCTGTGGGAGCCTTAATTCCATGGTTCCCGTGACAGACTTCACACTGACCAAATCCGCGCTTTACAAAGATGTTATTCAAATGACTCTTTTGAAACAAGCGGTAATTGTTCACATGGCAGGTACCACAAACATCTGAAATATTGATCACATTCGGAGGCAGGGCCCCATGACTCCCGTGGCAGTCGTTGCAGGCCGGTGCCCCTAAACTTTGACGATCAATCAATGCTTTCCCGTGAACGGAAGACCGGTATTTAAAATACTGATCCGTGGGGATGTTGAACTCTGCCATATAATCCACATCGCTGTGGCATTGGGAACAGGTGGAAGGGACATTAGTCGGGTAGACCGTAGCACGGGGATCGTTCACAGGGAAAATAGCATGGACATTATGGCAATCGGTACATACCGCTACTTTTTCCTGCCCTTTGGCCAATAATTCCCCATGGCGGCTGGTACGGTATTTCGATAACTGGTCTGTTTTCACCGAAGAGGAGTATTGGCGCATAAAATCAGGGTCGGCATGGCAGGAACCACACATCTCCGGTTGTTTCAGCCGCTCAATTTTTCCCACAAAGGTAGGATCATCCCACATAGCTGCATCTTCATCGTCCTCAGCTTCAATATTGCCCCCATGGCAATCGGCGCAACTCAGTCCGACCTGTAAATGGACATCCTCCAGCACCTGAGGAAACATTTTCGCATCCTCCTCCTGGTCTTCGTCCATCAGTTTATGACAGGTAATACACGCGTCGGTCGTGTGGGGAATGTTCGCGTAACCCCGGTTTACCAAAACCAACAGAAACATTAAAGCCATAATGAATTGTTTCATTCCAAATACCCCCATAAGGTCATTAGCACCATGTAAACGATCAGGAGTACTCCCACAACTTTCCAGAAAAGTGACCGTTCTCCTCTCCGGGCCTTTCGATCCAGAACGGGCACCAGAAACCAGAACAGGGCTCCGAATGTAAACAGCATTAAACCAAATAATTCCCCCTCAATAAACCAGACATGGCTGGGAATGAGTTTCAGCGTCTGGAATATGAACATGAAATACCACTCCGGCCGGATACCTGCCGGGGCCGGGGCCAGCGGATCCGCTTTCACACCCAGATCCCATGGGAAGAAAACCGCCAGCAGAGCAATGACATTCAGTACAATCAACCAGAGCAGGGCGTCCCGCATGGCGAAATTGGGAAAGAAGGGCATATACCGGCGATGTTCCTCAGGGATATTCTCTAGTTCCGGTGGAATACTCATCCCCTGAAACTGTACCAGCAGTAAATGGACCCCCAAGATCAGGGTAAATATGGCTGGGATGACCGCCACATGAATCCCATAGAAGCGTGTCAGGGTCGCTCCTGTAACTTCATCGCCCGCCCGCAGCAGTCGCAATAAAAATTCACCTACCCATGGAATAGCCCCGAAAATATCGGATCCCACTTTCGTAGCGAAAAACGATAATTCATTCCACGGAAGCAGATACCCAGAAAAACCGAATCCCAGTCCGAGAACCAGCAGAATCATTCCTGTAAACCAGGTGATCTCCCTGGGCTTTCGGTAGGCCTTGGTAAAAAACACCGTAAACATATGGAGAAAGGCAAAGAAAATGAACAAATTCGCCGACCAGGCGTGAACTTCCCTGACCAGCCACCCGTAGGAAACCTTACTCACAATGAATTTGATACTTTCAAATGCAGTAGCGGCACCGGGCTGGTAGTAGAGCAAAAGTAAAATGCCGGTTACAACCTGGACGCCGAAAAGAAACAACGAGACACCCCCCAGGTAATACCAGATAGTCCCATAAAAAACAGGGACTTTTTTCTTAAACATAAAAGCCTTAACACCACTCAAATCCACCCGTTCATTGATCCAGTTAGACATACCCATCAGGTCAACTCCTCCGTTGTAATCATGATTTTTTCGTCTTTAATCACAACCAAGTACTTGGTGAGCGGTTTCGGAGGAGGCCCCGAAATATTCTTACCCTGGAGATCGTAGAGCCCATTATGGCAGGCACACCAAATCTGCTCCGTATCTGATTTGTATTGAACAATACAGTCCAAATGGGTGCAGGTTGCCGCCATGGCGCTGAAGTTACCGTCTTTCTGCCGCACGATAATCACAGGTTTACGGCCAAAGCGGATGATTTTTGATGAATTGGGCGGGAAGTCCTTTAATGTGCCTGCTTCAACGCTGTTGACATAGGAAACCGCTACTTTCGGTGGGATTAAATAGCGGAAAATTGGATAAATCAGACTTCCCAACCATACAAACAACCCCGTCCCCAATAATATATCGATAAAACGGCGGCGACCGATGTTCGACTCACCGTTGGTAGTCGTATTCATTTTCCCCCTGTTCCCCTTATTTATCGAGTTTACATTTCCAATACGATAGTAAAATCTACGAAGAATCTTATAATGTCACCGTACTATTTAGTACTAAGGCATTAAATCATTATCGTCGTTTTTAATGGTCCCAATCAGATCCTGGATCCCGGCAGCCCGCATGGCAGCTCTTTTTTCCATGGCCTTATGGGCTACTGTTTTCAGATCCTTCGTCTCCAGGACGCGTTGAATCTGCCGGTTGATCTCCATCCATTCCTTGTGGAAGGGACAGGGTTGTTCATCGGAGCATAAATCCAGTCCAATGACACACCGTTCTTCTCCAGGCCCGTCGATCGCTTTTACAATCTGGCGAATGTAGATTTGATCTGCCGGTCGCGCCAGCTTAAAACCACCATTCCGGCCACGAAAGGCCTTCAGAATTTTATGGTTAGCCAACGTCTGTGCAATTTTCGCCAAAAAGGGCTGAGGAATATTGTAAGCCTCGGCGATTTCACTGACCATTACAGGTTCCGGCGAATTTTTTTCCGCCAGATAAATCAGTGCCTGAATGGCATATTCAGCTGATTTCGAATATAACATTTCCTATTTCTCCGTCAAACTGTCCTCAACAATCCATTGGTAAATCAAATCATAATCATCGGGTTCCCCCAGAAAACGATACATCCATCCCGTCTCCGATTTGAGAGGTGTTTCCGGGTTCAAAACTTCCTTTAAAAAACTACAGTCCGGATTTCCTGTTTCAATCTGGCTCAAAGCAGAAACACTCGCGTAGCTGGTAAGGATGACACCGTAATGGTTCACATTTTCATTATGGCAGCGCACACAACTGCGCTCCAGGATTGGTTTAATATGATCCACATACGTGACCCGATCTGGTCGCACCGGCTGCATACTTTTATCAATTTCAGTACAGGCACTGACCAGAAAAAATACCAACATTGTTGAAATTATTTTTCTCATGTTCTAATTAGAATGGCAATAGCCACAAAAACCATTCCCTTTGGTTGTCTGGCGCGTATGGCAAGTGAAACACAGTGATACCGGCTCGGTACACCAGTCACCCTGGGTGTTGTGCCTGAATCCGGCTTCGTGGGTTTTGGGATCCGTATTCTGGATGCCGTCCTTATCCATGTGACAGCGTGTACAGGTAGGATCTGCTCCTTCCACATCGTGGCACGACTGGCACAATTCAATATCTCTTCGCGCCAGTTCAGCGTGCGTACCGCCGGTCACATTGTTGGCGAAATCGGTGCCCGGTTCATATACCACCGCTCCCCAATTCAGACCATCGTGAAAATCAGGCTTATTGGCAATTGGGTTCTTCCGGTTCTGGTGGCAATCGGTACAAAACTCCGGTGCCTCGTGGCAGACCCGGCAATCCTTGGCCTTGGTGTTGGCGTCCAGTCCATGGAAATAGACATAATTCAAATCATGATTCCGGGATAAAAGCAGTTTACCCTTCATCATATCCTGCCGGTAAGACGGAACCGGATTCAACTGGGGCAAATCACCACCAAGCCGGGCACCGCTGTGGCAATTATCACAGGTCAGCTGGGTATGGCAAAGCTGACAATCAGCCGTATTAGATAAGGCCGCCACATCGTGGTCCTTCAGCCAAGTGGGTGTATGATTTTTAGGCCTCAGCCGAGCCACCACATCATGGCAGGCAGAACAATTTTCAGGTGCTTTTTTCTCCTGATGACAACTCAGACAGTCAGCCATTTTGGGAATAGGCGGATAGTTGTCTATACCGGTCATATCACTATGACATACGGCACAATCAATCTTTTGCTTTGCCCAGTGGACCTTATGGGGAAAATTGAAATTCCGAACCACTGTCCGGAAAGTACCATAAGGTTCTTTTCCAAGATGGCAATTCTCGCATTCTCCCTCTTCCTTCCAGACTTTATGACACTTTAGACAGCGTTTTTCGGTAGGAAGAATGGAGTCCTCCGAACGCATACTGGACTTCAAGAGCTTTGGGTTGTGGCACTTCGTACAGCGGACCCCCACATCCTGAACGTGCAATTCATGACTGAATTGAATCACAGGTTGCCGACCATCCGCGGCTTGAAGGCCGGAAGACAGGTAAACCAATGCAGGAATGAGTTGAATGAAAATGCGCCGCATCATAACCAGTATTTCAGTCCTAGCAGGAAACGGATGTCCCGGCTGTAATACTTATTTCTTAATATATCAATTTCCGAGTTAAGGGTAATTTTTTTCCATACCGGATAGGAGCCCCGGAGGGTAACGGTGGCCAGATCGTCCCAGCTGCCTTCCAGCAGGCGGTAGTTCCCAACCGTAACTTTGGAAGCCAGGTTCAATTTCCTGAACGTAATAAAATGGCTCATGACTAAGCGGTTGGAGGCTCCACCATACCCCTCCTGATGAATAAGGCTCAGTTGTAAATTGGATGTCCCGGCCCCTGCAGATATAATGGTTGCCTGATCCCCCTGAAAGAGCACCTGCCGCAGCTGGAATCGTCCTGTCATCCTTTTCGGGAGTCCAACTTGACCGCTTAAACGGAATTCCTGGGAGGCATGGGATTCAAACACGGAGAAAATCGAGTTTTCCGGAATCCGGGGTTCCCGGAGATTGTATTCGAGTACCAGATTCCTGAAGGGGCGGATTTTACTCCCCTGGTATGTCCCCTGAATCAGAAAATCTGCCAGTTGAAACGGTTTCAGCTGGTGACGGCTACGTAAATAGACGGCCACGTCCTGATGCTGCCAGCGAGCCTGGAATCCGAACCGTTTTTTAATAGAGGCAGGAACTTCGATATTCTTTCCCATCCTTGCAGATCGATAAACAGGCCGGGTATGCCGTTTATCCGAAACTCCGGCCTTAAGCGCCAGTGAATTGGAAGGTTTCCATCCTGCTTCAATTCCCATAAACAGATTATCCATCGGCTTATCCGTCAGACCCGAGGCTGGGACATAAGCGCCCACAAAGCCTGTGAGATTTACCCGTTTCCACCGGTACCCAGTCGACAGACCATCCAGTCGACCGGCATCAGACACCGAATAATGAAACTGGCGGCCCAGAACCACTTCCAACCGACGCTTGAACCAGAAGGTGGTGTAATTAAAACTATGAAGTTGAATTACCGGCTCATTACTAAATGTATTTACGGGATCGGTGTAAAACACACCGGAGAAGTTCAGCCGGCTGTTCTTGAGAAAAAGATCAGAGCCCCGAAGAAGAAAGGTCTGATACAGACGAACATGAGTCAGGGTGCTGTCATTGAGATCCTGCCGTGAAAACGTATAGGCACTGGAAGAAAAAACACCATTTACCGTGGCGCCGGCGAACGAAAGATTTAGCAGTAGAAGAATTCCGGTAAAACAGCGACGATTTACCATATCATTCAATCATCCTTTGCCCGTTTTAAACCAACAAACACATAGGTAAGTACCCCTGCTAATAACGCGAAAATCGGCATGACTACAATGGAAATCCCCAAGGTAGCATTCTGCGCATCATGGAGATAATGGGAAAGTGAAATCAGATTCAAAATCCAGGTAATTACCGCCACCACCATCAACCAAATTAAGGAGACGCTGAGCACCTGAATAAAGGAAATCAAAAACGATTGTTTCTTCTGATCCTCCATCATGCTACTCCTTCCTTTAATTTAGCCGTGTCAGGCAGATATGAATCCAGGCGGCTCTTGGCCGCTTCCAGACCTTCTTCACGTCCTTCCTTGATTTCCCAGATTGAAATAATAGGAAAAATCTTTGAAAAGATCAGGAACAAGAGGCAAAAAACAGATACACCCCAGGCGAATAAGGCCCATTCCGTGAGGCTGGGAACGTAGGGCTGACTTACAACGGGCAACCGGGGATTGGACAGGGAGGGTACAATAATGATCAGCCGTTCCAGCCACATTCCGATGATGACCGCAATTCCCGCCACCAGAATTCCTGGTATTTTTTTCAACTTCTTAAAGGACAGAACCACCACCGGTATCAGGAAATTGCACACCACCATGGCCCAGAAATAGGGCGCGTACGGGCCTGTGAACTTGAAATGAATAACCCGCATTTCCATCGGCTCATTACCATAAATACCGGTTAAATATTCGCTGAAAGTGAAATAGGTCCAGAATAAAGAGAATACGAGCAATAATATTCCCATGTACTGAAAATGAATTTCCTTCAAGTACTCTTCCAGATGGAATAATTTCCGGAAAAAGATCATCACCACGAGGAGAGTAGCCGTTCCAGAGAAGATGGCCCCCGTTACGAAATACGGCCCGAAAATGGTGCTATGCCACCCAGATTGCAGGGTCATCGAGAAAATGTAAGAAATGACCGTATGAACACTCACTGCTACGGGAATGACTACTACCATCAAAATGGACATGGCCCGTTCCAAAATGTGTTTTTGCCGGGGAGTACCCACGTACCCCCAACTAAGGAAGTTGTATAACCACTTGAGTTTCGTAGTCGTTCGATCTCGCAACAAGGCAATATCCGGAATCATAGGTACATAGAGGTAAACCGTGCTGGCAGTGAAGTAGAGACTTATCGCCGTTACGTCCCACAGGAGGGGTGATTGCAATCTTCCATAATAGAAGACATTCAGGACACGATCAGGTCGACCAAGATCAATGATGGGGTGGAGCCCCCCAATCATTAGAACAATTGCCGTAATAACTTCAGCCATACGGGTAATGGGCCGTCGCCATTCTGCCTGGGAAAGGCGCAGAATCGCCGATATGAGTGTCCCAGCGTGGCTGATACCGATGAAGAAAACAAAATTGATAATATAGAAACCCCAGGTGACCGTGTTGTTCATCCCTGTAACACTCAGTCCGTAGATCAGCTGGCGGATGTACATGTAGGTGGCCCAGATAATGACCAGAACAAAGAAAGCAATCATCCAGTTGATTTTGGAGTTCCCCTCAACAATGGGTTTATATAGCGTATAATCCGGATCTTGCTTCAGATCGTTCATTATTTATCTTCCTTCTTCAGATAATAGACCTTTGGTTCCGTGCCCAGTTCTTCTTCCAGCCGGAAAGCACGGCTGGAATGTTTTAATTCGCTCACTTTATGATCCTGGTTTTCCAAATCTCCAAACGTAATGGCATCCGTTGGGCAGGAATCGGCACAGGCGGGTTGATAATCTTCTTCTCGCAACTCTCGATTCTCATAACGGGCAATATCCTTCGCCACGGCCAGACGATGGTGACAGAAACTACATTTTTCTACCACCCCCTTCATTCTACGGGTCACGTCCGGGTTCAGGGTTATTTCGTAGGCCTCCGGGACCTCCGGCTCGTGGTAATTAAAGGTCTTGGCAGAATAGGGACAGGCCGCCATACAGAACCGGCAGCCAATACACCGGTAGTACACTTGTCCCACCAGTCCATCTTCATTAAGATAGGTGGCATGAACCGGACAAACTTTGGTGCAGGGAGGATTATCGCATTGAAAACAGGGCCTAGGAATGTGAGTTACCCGGATATCAGGATATTCACCGTGATACTCTGTAATAATCTGCATCCAGTCCATAGCCCGCCCCGCCTGAGCCGCCTCTGCCCCTACATTAGGAATATTGTTTTCCATCCGGCAGGCGTTGACACAGGCACCACAGCCAGTGCATTTATTTAAATCTATTACCATACCCCATCTAGCCATCGTCAATCCTCTAAGCTAACGTGATTCGAATAGGTGTACCGGAAAATACAGGATTACCCCTGAACACCTCCGGTTGTGATACCATTAAAATCCTTGGATCACTCCCAACGCCAGAAGTAAACCGGCCAACGTTTTCCCGACCCAGACCCAGAGGGATAAAAATGACATCGGGATGAATTATAGGACGGACACGGACGCGAACGCGAATTGCCCCCACGGGAGAATCCAATTGAATTATTTCTCCATCCCTCACATGGTATTTCATGGCCGTTTCCGGATTTATTTCAGCCCAGTTTTCCCAGAACATTTCCCGGAGCATCCCCATCGTCTCTACTAGGGTGGAGGAGTATACCGTCCGCCCGTAAGGATTAGTAATGGGATAACCTGTGAGTAAGGTCAGTGGATAACCGCTGTCTTCATTGGCAATATACTTCCCCCGATTACCTAAATACTGTTTCCCGGCCAATAAATTTTTCAGCATCTGGGAGTTGTCCCCTTCAAATCCTTCAAATGACTTAAGGACCGGACTCAGAAAATCAAACTTACCGCTATTTGTCTCAATTACACTGGAAAGAGACTCATTCACATAAGCAGCCGGATCCCACCACCCGCCTGTTTTCAGTAACTTTTTCAGGAATGTCTTTTCTGACTGGCCGATAGAATATTTAACATGCTTTCGATAAGCCTTAACCCATTCTTCCCGTGTTATTGGTTTAAATAACTGACCGGAGCCTTTCCTGTAGATTTTCTGTAGCCGTTTTTTAACCAAGCTTTTGGAATCCTTGCCAGGAAACAATTTTTTAGGGATCCCACTAATTCCTTCACCAATTCCACGAAGGATTTCATAGCTGCTTTTTGTTTCATACATGGGTTTGACCATGGGACGCTGCAGAACAGCCACAGCGGCCGGAACACCAGGAATATCTTCCACTAAATCCCAATCCTCAAAACTGGAATGGGCCGGCAGGAGAACGTCAGCATTCATACTGGTTTCGTTGGGCAAATCACCAATGTACACCACCCGCGGAATGTGCTTCAGCAAGGTTTTCCATTTTGTCCGGTTTTCGCCGTAATAAACCGGATTGGCTTTATTAATAATTAATAGTTCAATATTATAGGGAGCATATCCTTCCACTCGCTCAGCAAAAATATCCAGCGATTTCTTCTCCAAAGGGTGAATCTCATCGGTGAAAAACAGGTCCTGCACCTTCCCGCCGGTGAACGGCTGAGCAAACAATTTTGTTTCCTTCTCGCGGTTTGTAAAATACCATCCACCGGGGCGCTGAATACTACCCAATAGAAAATTGAGACAGTGGACAGCCCATAAATGCAGATCGCCCCGCGGGGATTGGAGCGCCTCTTGACCGCAAAGCACCACCGGTTTTTTCCGGCTGCGCAGTAGCGTCGTCAGATCCCGAATTCCTTCTTCAGAAATACCTGTAACTTCTTCAATACGTTTGGGGTGAAACTCGGAACGCACCATGGTCTCGAAACCAGTCTGTTCCTGACCATCACTATCCACAAAATCACTGAACCCTTGCGCATTCTTTCTGAAATACTCCATATCAATGGCATGCTCATCAATCAGAAGATGGGCGATCCCCAAGGCCAGGGTTCCCCAGGTATCTGCATTAATCGGAAGCCATTTGTGGGCACTGGCAGCCGTAATATTCGCCCTGGGTCCCACATAAATCAGCTTATTACGGGTAATATTTTTTAAATCCTTAAACTGGCTCAAGACCTGGTTCATGTGAATAGGTGAACCTTCTTCTTCCAGAAAATTGGATCCCAAACTGACGATGCAGTCTGAATTAATTAAATCAAATTTGGGACGGAGGGACACCCCCTGAGTGAGAAAGGCTGAATTTGAATTTACAGGTTCATGCTCTTCCTGGAAAAAATTAGGTGTTCCCAGCCAGTTGGCAAAATTCTGCCAGACCTCTTTCATCACGGGAGAGTCATCTCCGTTAATGATGGCAATTTTATAGGCTTGTTTTTTACTAACCAGATCATTGATGGTCGCCGCGATTGAAGATTGAATTTCTTCCCAACCAACGGGCTCCAGATCTTTTCTAACAGGTCCTTCCGGTCGAGCCATAGGAGTCGTAATCCGGTCCGGGTGGTAGAGGATTTCCAAATTGGCATAGGCCGCCGGACAGGTGCCTCCAAGATTCACCGGTGAGAGAGGGTTTCCACTAAGGCTTACAGGCAATCCGTCAATTCTGCGAACCTGGAGACTGCACCCCCCGGGGCAGAGACGACAGGCCGTGTTGCGTAAGGTCACCTTCCCGGGGCCTTTTCTTAATGCTTCAATCGTTTTATCGGACAGGGCGAACAATTGATTGAAAGAACCGGCTGCAATGGCCACACCCGTGGTTGCTAAACCAGAAATCTTTAAAAATTCTCGTCGGGATAAAACTTTTTTCTCAGACATGGCAATGGATACAATCGTTTGATATGGATTTATTATCGTGACACTTCATACAGTTCTTCATCTTAATCGGAACCAACTGCCGCGGAGCCGGAGCGGTTAATTCATCTACCTTCCCATGGCACTCTTCACAAGAAATTTTCCCAGCCGTGACATGCCGACGATGGGAGAAAAAGACATGCTCGGGGACCTTGTAAATCCGTTTCCACTGAATTTCAGTATTGGAGTTTACAGCCTCTACAACCTTGGCTTCTTCGGGACTGTCTCCCTGGGGCTCGCTGTGGCAGGTTTCACAAACCTTGATGGAAGGCAAGGTCGCCCGAATATCTTTCTCTACACCCTTGTGGCAGTCGGTACAATCCAATCCTGCCTCCGTGTAATGGATTTTATGATTGTAAGAAATAGGCTGGACAATATCCTTCTGTTTTTTCCCACAACCACTGATAAAAAGGATCGCCAGAACAATGAGAAGTAACAGTCGAATCGGCGAAGGCGATACTTTCGTTTTAAAAAGGATCATATTACCAATCTTCATCTTCACTTTCATCGGATTCACACTCATAATCAGGATTTTTATGATGTTCTATCTGGGCATAAAATTTATCGTAATCAAATTCTTTATAACGGGGACTTTTTTCATTATGACAGACCAGACAATCTTCCGCAGTCGGTAAAATCAGACCCTTTTCAATCGCCAGGTCCTGATCACACATGATATCCTGTTTTCGGTATTTGTCCCCCGCACCATGACAGCTTTCACACTGGACCCCATTGGTCTTATCAAACTTTTTACCAAATTCCGCTTCAGGATCGTTATAACCGGTTACATGGCAGGTCAAACACTCCGGTGCATCTTTCGCCGGAACTTTTAAACCCCATTCCTTGGCAATCTTATTTGCCTCATCGGTCGTCAGGGTTTCATACGCTTTCGCATGTTTACTTCCAGCCCAAACGCTGTACTGATCCCCCATATCCGTTGTTTCGTGACAAACCTGACAGCGCTTTACACCGGCATAAATGTGCGATTTTTTAACGTTCTCCTGGCCGAATACGAACGCAACAGTAAGAAAAACAATTCCCCCAATGTAGAAATACATCCTTTTCATAGGGCTGTCTCCTTTTACACCCAAGTGTATACGAGAGAGGGGGCAGGTATCCCCACCCCCTCTTTCTACTTCAATCTATTTATTAAAGAACTTCTACCAGCGCGAGCTTAATTCGACTCTTGCGGCAGGCCATGAGCAGCGTAGGCCAGAATGTCAGCACAATCTTGGACACTCAGACCTTTATCCGCGATCATGCTGGGCATATCCGTCCCGGGCTGTCCCCACCGAATCTTGTGGAGCATTTCCCAAGGATTGTCATGGGCAAGAAAACCTACACCTTGAACACCACCGTCGTCTTCTTCAATATCCAGCGTGAGACCATCAGCACCATGACAGGTAACGCAGTTAGCTGTAAACAAGGTTTTACCATTGACTGTATCGCCGGAAATGTTTCCATTTGCATCCACGTATTTACTGACATCGATTAATCCATCAATAATGAATTTGGTCAAATCAAGTACATCGTCGTCAGACAGTACAGCCGAAAAGTCATGATTTCCGCCTTCATCTTTGATGGCATCGAAAACATCGGTCTTGTCATTATTACGGGCATCCCACACGCCGGCAATACCGGTATAGTGGGAACTGCCGGAGGCATAATGGCCGTCTTTACCAATGTAATCCCAACCGTGGCATTCTTTACACTGCCAGGTGGAAGCACCTGATTTTTGACCAACGGATGGATACAGTGGGTTTGTGGTTGTAGGCTCAGTGCCCCCGTTGATTTTCCACCATTTATCGTACATCAGACCACCGCGCTTGAGATCAGCATTACTCCAGTTCTTCTCTGCAAAATGCTTGGTGCTGCTTTTGGAGCAGCCGGTCAAGAGCAATGCAGACAGAACAACAGTAAATCCAATGATCTTTTGGTAATTCTTCATCTGAATCTACTCCTTCACTTCATTTAGTTATAAATACTATCAGATATCAATCAATTCGAAGCGATCAGACTACTAATTGATTGTAACCTGATAATTATATCCGAATATATAGTATTATAGGGAATCAATACAAGGAAAAAGTCAAATTAGTAGGCCATTATTTTCCTTGGATAGGGTCAAAAAAATCGATGTGAACCCGCCTTTTTCAGACCGTTCCCCAGGATATAATCAGCAAGGTGATAATGGCCATTACAAGGCCGATCCAACGACTGCTTTCCAGCTTTGCCTGGTAATCTTTAACCTCCGCTTCAATTGAGCGGTAACTCAAAACCACCTGTGTTGTTTTCCCCTCCTCCGCCAGAACATCCTGACGGGCCAAATGAATAATGTCGGACAACACAACAGCCTCAGAAGTTTTATTTCCTCCTTTAATAGTATCCTGCGGGAAATAACTAATCTGGTGCCAACCGGGAGCCACTTGAACGGGTTCCTTAATGGGAGTTGTTCCTACCGGCTGTCCATCCAGATAGATCGGCACACTATCCGTATCACAAATAATTTTTAATGCTGTAATGGGTCCCGGACTTTCGGACCAGGTTATTTCCTGTCCGGTCACAATACAGGTCAATAAAAGTACAAGGAGTGGGCTATATCTCATGCCTCTGATCCCAACTTTTGCTGAAGTTTTGCCACCTGTCTTAATAAATCCGTGGGATCCTTCCCCGCCGTTTCCAGGTCCCTGATTTTCAGCCTCAGTTCCCGGATTTCCTCTTTTATAGGCTGTTGTTTCAGAGTACGTAAACAATCCTGGGCCAACTGTAATGTATTGACTAATTGATCTGATTCCATCAGAATTTTAGTAACAATATCTCGCTCCCGGGCCGTCTCAAAATGGCTCACCAGTTCGGAGGGGTCAACTTCTATGGAACGGACCAGAATCTGAGCAATCTGTTTTAACAGATCTTCCTGGATCAGCTTGAGGTCCAGGTTTTCTTTTACATAGGCTTTGGCCTCCTTATCGTCTCCCGCTAACACTTGTACCAATGCCAATTCAGCTTTGGCGGTGGTAGAGGTGAATAATTCCAGGTCCAGTCGAGGTGGGGACGCCTCTGGTTGAGGCCGTTGCCTTTTGCCCTGTTGTTTGAAGAGCTGAATGATTTGACCCTCATCCACTCCCAGGACCTGGGATAATTTCTTGAAAAAATCACCCTGGATGATGGGGTCATTCACTTCCACAATTTCACTGAGAATATCTTTTATGAGAGCGGACTTCTCAGTCGATGTTCGGGAATTCAGATCCAGAATGTTCAGGTGGAAATCCAGTAGCGAGGTGCCATTAGCCATAGCTTTCCGGAAAGACTCTGCACCTTCTTTTTGAACCCACTCGTCAGGGTCCATACCTTCTGGAATGGGGATCACCAGTGGTTCCACTCCGCCCTTCAATAGGCTGTATCCCGCCCTTAGAGTGGCCTGAATGCCTGCATCATCCCCATCGTACGCCAGATAGACTCTGGAGGTTATTTTACGGATCTGATAGGCATGACGATCGGTGAAAGCGGTCCCGGAAACAGCAACCACATTTTTAAGACCGGCCTGAAAGAGTTGAATGAGATCAGTATATCCCTCCACCAGAATAGCGGCCTGCTCCTTGCGGATCGCTTCCCGACTTAAGTGAATCCCATAAAAAACGTCACTTTTATGATAGAGGGGTGTTTCAGGGGAATTCACGTATTTGGCCCCCTCTTCCGAACCGAAAATCCGCCCCCCAAATGCAATGACCTTCCCGGAGGAATTACTGATCGGGAACAGGATCCGACCCCGAAAACGGTCATAGTAATTACCATTTGATTTACCAAATAAACCGCATTTCTCCAGGACTTCGGTCGAGAAGCGGTTCGGACGAACAGCCTCCAGTAAAAACTGATTTCTGTCCGGGGCAAATCCGATTTTAAAAAGGGAGAGCATTTCCCGGCTCAATCCCCGATTTAACAGGTAGGTCAAGGCATCCTTCCCCCGCTCCGAAAACAGAGTTTTGTGGTAGATCTCGGTGGCCAAACGGTGGATTTCATAGAGGGCTGAAAAAAATTCACGGCTGTCATCGCTTCCGGTAAATTCAACCGGAATTCCCAGTTCGGCACCCAGTTGTTTAACGGCGTCCACAAAACTGACTTTTTCAAATTCCATAATAAAATTAATGGCATTGCCCCCGGCTCCACATCCAAAACAATGGTAGATTCCTTTATCCGGTGCCACACTGAAGGAGGGAGTTTTTTCATGATGGAAGGGACAAATGCCAAAATAATTCCGGCCGCGTTTTTTCAGATTCACATGCCGCGAGACAACCGCCAGGATATCGGCACTGTCTCGAATGCGATCGATTGTTTCAGGGGGAATTTTAGCCATGTTTATCCCCCGACGGCTGACCCAATAATTGTTGAATATATTCCTGACCCCGCTTTAACGGATCATCCCAGTTGAATACAGCTACAATCTGTTTCCGAACCTGAATCAAATGAGCCGCCAGCTGGGATTCTTTTTGTATGATCAGCATTGTTTTATTCCCAGGAAATAATTCGGTGAACCAGAAAAACATGGCCACCACCAGGGTTCCCTTCAACAGACCGAAAAGAGTTCCCAACGAGCGGTTCACCCACGAAGCTCCACCTGAAAGAAATAACAGGCTGAACAATCGCGTCAACAGCCGCACCAAGAAAAGGACCATCGAAAAAATAAGAGCATAGCAGAATGTAAAAGTAACCCATGAATCTACAGGAGACCATTTTAAAAAAAGTTTGGCCAAATCCACATAAAACCGAAGGGCAAAAACAGAAGCGAGCGCTAATCCCAGCAACCGGCCCGATTCTTCAATGAATCCACGGCGAAAACCCAGCACAGCCATCACCAGAATGAAAAAACCAGCGAGGGCGTCAATGAAAGGTACCATGGGAATGACTTAATACCGGGGTAACAGCAGAAGCATTGCTGGATCTGTTACCAACCGTTACCCTAGCAATTCGCGGACCAGTTTCTGGGCCAGTTTCCCGTCGATTCGCCCTTGCCCCCGCTTCATCACTTCCGGCATCACTTTGCCAATGTCAGACATGGACTTTGCCCCCGTCTCTTCGATAACCTTTTTTACGATTGAGCGGATTTCTTCTTCATCCAAACCTTTCGGCAAATAAGCTGACAACAGGTTGACTTCTGCTTCCTCCGCCCGGGCCAAATCTTCACGTCCTCCTTGGCGAAACATTTGAATGGACTCCTTCCGCTGCTTCACCAGTGTCTGTAATACCTTAATCTCCTCCTCCGCTTTCAGAGGCTGTCGATTGGCAATCTGACGATCCTTAAGCTTGGATAAAATTGATCTGAGGGCTACAACCTTATCCTTTTCCCCCGCTTTCATGGCTGCATACATGTCTTTCTGAATTTGATTCGACAAACTCATGGTACCTCCGGAGTAAGCATCAATTTAATCCACCTGGTGTATCTTGACATCAGAGTCGGTCAATCCGTTTCATTGCAACCAGCAAACGGTCCTGATCCGATTCAAACCCAATAAAACGCCGGCCCATTTTTTTGGCAATTACACCCACACCACCGGCGCGCATAAAAGGATCCACCACCCAATTCAGTTTAAAACTGCTAGTGTTCATGATTCTCTGAATGAGTGACTCCGGCTTATCACCGGGCATCTTCCCCAAATCCTTTCCCCCCACATCCAGGATATCCCCCCAAAAATTATTGGAGGAACCCGTACTTAACGGGTCTTCCAAAACATTCCCTCCGCGGTAGGCCGCCTGTCGGTTGAACATAAAATCCCTGGTTTTGGTAGCAAACCAGATATCGGACAAGTGATTGGGCCAAATCCGTTGCCCCGGCTGATCATGAGCCCGACGATTCGGCCAGGTGATGCGCGTCTGAACTTTAAAATGATTACTGAGAAGGGCGTGATACATACCGGAGTAACGCCACCCTGTGATTAAATAAATGGAACCCGTATTTTTCAGTACCCGGTAGCTTTCATCCAGCCAGTGTTGATTCCATTCATAATATTCCTGTATCGTCATCTGAGCCCCCCGGTCACCAACATGGCGCCACGGGGATTCCGGCGGATCTGTAATTATTAAGTCAATAGAGTCCTCCGGGAGAAGTTTTAGTCCCTCCAATCCTAATCCAAGATACAGTCCTTCCCGGAGTTCTTCTTCTCCCCGGTCCATGTCTTCTACCTTCTGGATTGCCGGTAAATAGCGATTCAGATCTGATATCGTTAAACCGGAGAAGGCCTCCAGGGGATTGGTGAATAGGGGCTCTTTATGTTCTAAAGCCATGGGAAAATTTAGACCAGTAACACGTTATAAAACATGAATTCCGTTTCGGCTATCAAGGGTCTAAATTCTGATTACGGATCAATGCCTCAACATACAAAAAAGAAAGTATTATTTATCTGTACCGGAAACTCCTGCCGATCCCAGATGGCGGAGGGATTATTACGCCACCTGGCCGGGGATCGCTTTCAGGTGTACAGCGCCGGAACCCATCCTTCCCGGGTCCACCCCATGAGTATTGCCGTCATGTCTGAAATCGGAATTGATATTTCCAGCCATACATCCGACCCCATTGATTCCTACCTCCACGCTGGAATTGATATTGTCATTACCGTATGCGATCAGGCCAACCGTCTTTGTCCCACCTTCCCCGGGGAGGTGGAAAGAATCCACTGGGGCATTGACGACCCTTTCCGGAATTGGGATTTCAACCCCGCACATTTAAAACCCCACCGCGAGACCCGGAATATTATTCAAAACCATATCGAGGAGTTCCTGAAAACCCATTAAATAAAAAGTATAAATTCCCCCAGCGACAGTTAATTCATTTAAAATCTATGCGCTAAATAAAAGTATATATTCTTTCTTTTGAACTTGTTTATATTTATCCCTGAAAGGAGTTATTTTAATTTATGTCAAACATCGCTAAAGTTCTAAAAAGTGAGATCAGCCGGTTATCGCGGAAAGAGATTCGCGCCACTGTTACTCCCTTTGTGAAACAACTCCGGGACCTGAAAAGAGTGATTCGCGCTCAGAACCAGCGTCTTCAGGAATTGGAGCGGGCGTTAGCTGGTAAAGTCGACAAACAGGATACCGGCCAGATCCAGCCGGAACTGGTAAAAGATAAACCATCTCAACGTATACGCACCTCCCCGGAATCGATTAAACGCCATCGCAAGCGCCTGAAACTATCCCAGAAAGATTTCGGTTTATTGCTGGGGGTCAGCACTTTAACCGTCAGTAAATGGGAAACAGGTCATGCTAAACCGCGGGGGCGAAATAAGGAAGCCTTCGCTCTGGTGCGTCAGATGCGTCCAAGGGAAGCTCGGGCACGCTTGGAAAAAATACAGGGAGTCGCCGAAACAGAATCCTGATTCCCGCCTGGGAATGTTTCAACCCATAACAACTTTTGAATCCGGGACTGTTCTGTTCCCAAACTTCTGACTCTGCTGTACTTTCCGTACCACCGCTGGTAAACTGCCCAGTTTTTCAATCGTCACTGTAATGACTCCAAACGACTGCTCTACCTTCCCCCGCAGGATAAACAGCGTTTCCCACAACAACAGGTCTCCATACTTTTGGAAGGCTTCAGGAAAAAGGACACCCTCGTAAATATCCGTTTCATCCTCCAGGGTAATAAATTCCATCGGATCTCCGGTTTCAATGGTTCGGGTCTCTTTGCGGGTAATATAAACACCTGCCAGGTAAACCGTTTGTCCCACCAGACGGGGCAAATCCCGGGCTTTTCGTACCCGCCCCTTCAATGCAGACAGATAAGGCTGTAACGGGTGTTCCGAAATGGGGAAACCAAACGCCTTTATTTCCAAGGCGCGCTTCTCCGTTTTACTAAAGGGCTCCCCTTCCGAAAGGGCGGGGGGTATTTCACCCCGGTAAAGGGGTATTTCTGCTGCCTCCAGTTCACCGTTCTTGGATTTCTGACCCAGGCAGAAATGCAGCACTTCATAGGCCACCTGGCGGTGGGATAATCCAGGGGTCAGATTTGTCAGAGCCCCGGCATTGGTAAGAGCCATGGCATCGGCCAGATCCAATTCTGTCCGCAGGAGAAAATCAGCCAGAGAGGTGAATTCACCTGCTTTCCGTTCCTCCAGAATCGTTTCGATCGCCGCCTTCCGCAAACCGGAAATACTCATTAACCCCATGCGGATCCGGTTTTCCTTTCCCTTATACTCCCGATTACTGTCGTTCACATCAGGGGGGAGGATTTTAATTCCCCAACGGCGGGCTTCGCTGAGATAGGCATAGGTGGAATAAAAACCGCCCTGATTGGAAATCACGGCCGCCAGAAATTCAGCCGGATAATGTGCCTTCAGATAAGCACAGGTAAAGGAGAGCATGGCATAGGAGGCGGAATGGGGTTTACAAAACGAATACCCTACAAAGGATTTAATCATATCCCAGACTGCATCAATCAGTTTTGGTTCATAACCCCGATGGTGGGCCCCGGCATAGAATTTTTTCTGCCACCCTGGAATTAGGTGTTGCATGGAATCCCGACTCATTGTCTTCCGGAGTGCCTCTGCTTCAGCGTAGGAAAACCCGGCCAGCACCCGGGCCGCCAGAGAGACCTGCTCTTCATACACCATAATACCATAACTCTCATCCAGAAAGGCCAGATCCGGATGCAGGGGTTCCCATTTTTGACCGTGGATCCGTTCCAGGAGTATGGTAATAAAACGATTCGCCGCCGGCCGGATAATGGAGGAATAAATCACCACATGCTCAAAATCCACTACCCCCGCCTTGCTCAACAGCTGCCGGGTAGCCGGACTCTCAATATAGAATATTCCCATTGTTTTCCCCTCCTTCATAAGCGTCGCCGTACGAGAATCCTCCACCGGTTGAATGGTATGATAATCCAGATAGCTGGTATCGGCCGTACCCTGACCATAATTCAGATGAATCTGCCGGATTGTATCCCGCACCACCGCCAGACTGCGGTTCCCCAGGATATCGATCTTCAGTAACCCTGCGTCTTCCACCTGATCCTTTTCCCACTCCACAATCTGGACACCTTTAGGCGCCGTTAATACAGGGACATATTTCCGGATTTCATCCGGCACAATTACCACCCCTCCCGGATGGACCGAGGGATAACGGAACACCCCAATGATTTTTTCGCTCTGGCGAATAATCTCCAACAGCGTGTCATCGAGATCCATATTGGCAAACCGGGGATCGGTCTTCACCCAGCGGACCAGATCCCGCCGGGAGCTGTACCAGCCGATTCGCTTGGTGATACTCTTAATCTCCTCATTGGAAAGACCGTACACCTTGGCCACTTCCCGGATAGCGGACCGGGGTTTCAAAAACACCTGACTAGCCACCATGGCTGTCCGCTCCTTGCCGTATTTTTGAAAAATGTACTCCAGAATGCGGTCCCGCTCATCCCAGGGAAAATCCACATCAATATCGGGCATATTGATCCGCTCCGGATGGATAAACCGCTCAAACTGCAATTGATATCGAATCGGATCCACCTGGGTAATAAAGAGACAATAACTCACAATGGAAGCGGCTGCCGAGCCCCGACCGATTGTAGCCCGGGTTTGCTGTACAATATCCTGGACCACCAGAAAATAAGGGGCAAAGCCTTTCCGCATGATCAAATCCAGTTCATACTCTATCCGTCCCTTGATGGCCGGTGAAAGGGACCCATACCTCCGCTGGGCACCGGCATAAACCTGCTCCTGCAACTCCCGATTTGCCCGACGGGTAGCTTTCAACGATAAGTGGGGGAATATTGTATTGACAAACGACCAGTCCGTTTTACAGCGCTCCGCCAAGTACACACTGTTATTCACCGCCTCCAGACTGTTTGGAAATAGATCAATCATTTCCTTTTCACTCCGAAACCAGTGATCCTCCGACTTGCACAAATCCGGCGTAATGGCAGAGAGAACGGTATTCATATCGATTGCCCGGAGAATCCGGTGCGTTTCAACTTCTTTCGGCGTCAGAAAGTACACATCTCCCGTCGCCACGATTTCAAGGTTGAATTTCCGGGCCAAATCATGACCCTGCCGTTCCGGAATTCCCGGGCGTAACTCTACAAACAGATGTGAATTGGGAACCCGGTGAGCCAACCGTCTCAATACCGGTTCCTGATATGCCAGTACAAATAAACCGGCGAGTTTGTCTGCCAGTATATCCACTGGGGACATGTCCTCACTAGCATGAACTGCAGAGACCGCCCGGCAGAGATTTTCATAACCCGTTTGATTCTCCACCAGAACCACTACCTCTTCTCCACCCCCCATCAGGTTTACACCGGCAATGGGATAAATTCCGGCAGCATGGGCATGCTGTACAAACCGCACGAAGCCCCACAAACCATTGACTTCCGTAATGGCCAGATAGCGCATTCCCCGTTGCCGGGCCGCCGTAAGCAAGGCCGGCAGCGAAGCCGTCCCCTGCATTCGGGAATAATGGGAGTGAACATTCAGGTGAACAAACATGGGAAACAACTATTGGTGAACCTTATCAATTTTTCACATCCATGGCCACGGCCCGCCGGATGCCATCAAAACCATATTTTCTGCGGACAACGTCCAAGGCCCGCGACAGAGCCTTGTTCTTAACCTCTGGCAAGGGAAATAATTCCATTTGTCGGGGCGCCGGATAGAAGTCAAACGCATCCACCAATACGGTCCGAATACGGTTCCGGCGGCGATTGGCTCTGGCAAAAAGCCGCCAGGCAGTTTCCGTCACATGGGCATCATCATTGGTAAGAACAGCCCCCCGAGCTGAATACTGAAATCCATCGGTGTAGTGTATTTCCAGCCGTACCCGGTTTGCGATCTGATGCTGGCAACGCAATTTGAAGGCCACCTGCTCCGCCAGCGTTTTAACAACACCCCTCAATACCTGCTCGTCATTGCTATCTTCAGGAAGCACAGTTTGTTCAAGAATATGACTTTTAAGCGGGGGCGGGGTTACCACCGAGAAATCCTGCCCCTGGACCTCCCGTTTCAACTGCAGGGCATGGTTCCCAAACAGTAAGCGGGCTTCGTTCGGAAAAGAAGCCAACATCTGCAGTTCCCGGACCCGATCTAACAGCAGAAAATGAATAATCTTCCAAACCTCCGGAATGTGAACTACTGGGATTACAGGAATCTCCAAAGGAGACAGAAAATGTTTTTCTTCCCCCGGATCAATCCGGTGAATTCGTTCCGGGACCACCGCCGTGGAGATACGGCTCACCAGTTTATTGGGACTGATGCCAATGAGAGAGGACAAACTGACCTTATCCCGAATCAATTGTGAGAGCCGGAAACCGGCCCGCCGATGACCACCGTACAACCGTTCCATGCCGGTCATATCCAGATAAAATTTCCCGTAACCGGAGGGTTCCACCGTTGGGGTAAAGGTCTTCACTGTGGAATAAACGTACCGGTTCAGGCGGGCATAGAGGGCATGGTTGTAAGGCAACAGGCGGGCACTGTGACTCATCTTTCTGGCAAGGGAGACTTTCATTCCCCGGAAGAGCCCCTCCGCCTGGGCTTCGGCCGACAGAGCCATGACCGTCCCATCCTGACGGTGAGAGGAAATGATTGCCACCGGGCGGGTGCGAAGGGCAGGATCCAGGGTCCGTTCCGCCTGGAGTTCAAAATCCTTCATCCTGATGTGATAAACCACCGTGTTCATTATTGCGGCTCCTTGAAGATGAATATCCGGGCTTTCGAGACAAAACCATTCCGCCCCCGGTTTGACGTCCTGACTTCAGCGGGTCAGCGGAGCACTGTCTGGCAGTCAATACTCCCGGAAAGAATAGAGGATCACCCCGTTAATCTGAAAGTCATCGCTGCGTTTGACGTGAATTACGGGATAATCGGGGTTCCGGGGGTGGAGTTCAATTCCGTTCCGTTTGGGGTAGTAATGCTTCAGGGTGGCCTCCCCGTTGATCAAAGCCACCACAATCTGCCCGGGATCCGCCTGGCTGGTTTTCCGGACAATGATGTAATCCCCGTCTTCAATATAGTCCCCCACCATGGAGTCCCCCTTCACCCGTAAAACAAAATTGTCCGGATGAACAAACGGTGCCGGTACATCCACCGCCTCCGCATTCTCCAGGGCCTCAATGGGTTCTCCCGCAGCAATCAGTCCCAGCAACGGTAAACGAGCCGGTGTGGCGTGCTCCTCTGTCAAGGTTAAGGCCCGTTTACCGTTGGGACCTTTGAAACGGTCCAGAAAGCCGTTGTGGGTAAGAGTATTTACATACCAGTGGACCGTTCCGAGGGACGCAAATCCAAGCGCTTCCATGATTTCTCCATAAGAAGGGGGTTGACCCTTTTCCAAGGTGTAACGCCGGATGAAATCCAGAAAACGCTGTTGTTTGAATGATAGATGCTGTCCCATTATACTCGTAAGTTACTCGTAAGTATTTTACCCGTTTTTCAACATACAAATCAAGCTTTTTTACATTATTTTTTAACATGTATACTGTACGACTGTTCAAAATTTTACTTCTTTTTACCTGTATCACCGTCCTGAAGGCCCAGGTGATCATCACCGAAATCATGTACAATCTGGAAGGCAGCGATTCTCCAAATGAATTTGTGGAATTGTACAACAGATCCACCTCCGATAGTGTCAATCTACGCGGGTGGTCCCTCCACGACAAATACGACACAGACGTGATCGTGGACTCCGGCTACGGGCATAAATTACCCCCGGAGAGTTACGGCGTCATTCTGGAGGGTGATTACACCATTGGCTCAGGGATATACGCCGATATTATTCCACCGGGGGCACTGATCGTGAAGGTGGATGACAATTCGATCGGGAATGGACTTTCAGACCGGGATTCACTTTATCTCAGGAATGCCAACGGTGAAACGGTGGATTCTCTGGGGTGGGATACCAGTCCCAGGCCGGGTTATTCCCTGGAGCGGGTTCGGCTTCACCGCCCCAGTACACCCACCAACTGGAAAACCAGCCGGGATTCCCTGGGAACCCCGGGAAAAGTCAACAGTGTTCAACCCTTGGCAATTGATGGCCACCTACTGGCGGATTCACTCCATCTTTCCCAGAATCAACTCACCAAAACAGATTTAACTCTCCTTTCCGGAGCGGTTGTCAACGAAGGTCTAAACCCCATATCCGGGGAGATTCTCGTTTCGGAAGGGATCAATACTCTAAGCAGCACCTCTATTGGTCCATTAGCAGAGCTGGATACGGCTTTATTCTCCCTTGATCTGGGTCCCTTCCCCGGTTCCGGAATCCACATCCTGTCTGTCCATCTTCAAATCAGTGGAGACGGCGACACCAGCAACAACAACGGTGATCTTACTCTAGCTGTCCGATATGACTGGAATACACTCCACTTGAATGAATTCATGGCACGACCGAATAATGATCAGATTGAATTCATTGAACTCGTCAGTCGATCCGACTTCACCATGGAATCCTGGTCCATCAGCGATAACAGCTACAATCGGAAACGACTGCCCACAGTAGCAGTCAAAGAGGGGGATTATATGGTCATTGCACCGGATTCCTCCCTGGTTGCTGCAATTCCCGACACTGCTCTCTATCTGGTACCCCTGGATCCGTTCCCCATTCTGAATAATTCCGGCGACGGTATTTACATTTATGACCTCACAGGGGCAGTAATCGACAGTCTGGTGTATTCTTCCGATACCTGGCCCGTCTTCCCAGAAGTTTCCACCGAAAAACGGTGGCCCGGGTTCTCGTCAAACGACCCGCTCAACTGGAAACCAGCTCCCGATTCAATAAAAATGACTCCCGGATCGCCCAACGCTGTGATCCTGTTTGAAACTGATGGAGCTCTGGTAGGCGAAATTAGTTACCATTACCCCTTCTACCCGGAGGAATGGGAAAATTTCACGCTCGCAATTGGAATATTGAACGTGGGACTGACCGCATTCCAGGGTACGGTAACAATCACGGAGAAAGGTCTCCAACTGGGAAAAGAGAACACACCCCCGGTTGAAGCGGGTGACACCTCATGGGTCACCTTGCCGTTACAGGGGTTATCAGCAGGCACACATGCCCTGATCATAAATTTGTCTATTCCCGGTGATTCCAATCTAACCAACAATAGTTATGGGGATACGATTCAGGTTCGATATCCATTCGGTTCGGTTCGATTCAATGAATTTTTACCCATCCCTGCAAATACACAGACTGAATTCGTGGAACTGCAGAGCGATCTGACTGTCCCTTTGGAAGGATGGAGCATCAGTGACGAAGGGGGCAATCATGTTGTCTTACGGGATATTCTCGTCAAGCCGGCTATTTATCCTGTCATAGCAGCCGATTCCAGTCTTGTATCGATGACCGAATCACAGTCACCCTATTTTGTCCCCCAAGGAGGATTCCCGACCTTAAACAATACGGCGGATGGCTTATTTTTATACGACATGACCGGAAAGATTATTGATTCATTGAAATACAATCAAAACTGGCCTATCCTGGCGGGTCGCTCGACGGAAAAGTTTCGCCCAAATTATGTTTCCAATGATTCATCACGGTGGGGGTTGGCTGTAAACATTGAAGGCGCTACTCCCGGAAAACAAAACAGTATTTATTACGATGCAATCTCCAAGGAAGGCACACTTCATCTCGATCCTGATCCTTTTTCCCCGGACAATGACGGCGTGGAGGATCAGCTCTTTCTAAAATATAAACTCCCTTTTGAGCAGGGGGTTGTGCGGGTCGAAATTTTCGATGTCACCGGTCGGAACATTGCCAACCCATTCTGGGATTTGGTCATTCCCCAGGAAGGGGTACTGATCTGGGATGGAAAGCGCACTAACGGTGAAGTGGCCCGAATCGGAATCTACGTGATAAAATTCTCCGCTCACAGCCTTTCGACCAGTAAAAAATGGGAAACAGTCCAAACGGTTGTGCTGGCCAAACGGTTAAACTAAAACAGGGTTCCCGCGAGAGAGAACCCTGTTTCTAATATTTAAGAGGACCGGTTGTATTAAATAGCAATACCGACCCGGAGGTTCAAGCTCCCAAAACCACTTTGCCCCGGATAGACATCCTTGGCCATGGTGTAACGATAAAAGACCTGGGTATCCAGCACCAGCAATTTAAACTGAAGTCCGGCCTGAACGTGGAAACCACTGGTTGTCTTTTTATTGTTATCAAGATATTTCGTCAGTTTGCTTGACAGGCTTTGAGCGTCGAAGGATTTTGTTAAATCTCCATCCAATAGATTCTTAATCATATCCATATCAGCCATGGGAGTGTAATAATGTACATTATAACCGCCCCCCACATGCAATTTGGCATTGGCTAAAAACGGGACACCCAGCTTGAATAACCGTTTCTTGGCGGTGAGATACATGGAGCCACGGGCCCAGGCAAAATTGCTGTTTAACGGTTTGGTGGCGAGGGCATTCGAAAAGTTGATCTTATAGTCTTTCCCCACCGCCTGGAAATCTGCCTCCAGATCCACGAAGGGAATAAAATCCAGGTAAACATACCCGGCCACACCAATAGGATTATTCACGGCACCTCGATCCAGAGTTGCCAAACTTTTCTCAAATAATTTTTTTCCGATGGTGCCCTGATCCTGAATAACCTGTAATCCGAATCCACCAAAAGCAAAAAGGGACTGAGCCGAAATGAATAACAAAATTGTTAAGACGAATTTTTTCTTCATGTGAACAAAATCTCCCTGTTTAGAATTGAGCAAATTTAGCCGCAGATAAAACATTTCCCTATCTGATTTTTAATCGTGTGCCCCTGATCACAGGGAACAACTCAGCGCTCGGATCGTTTAGCCGGATAGAACAACAAGAGGGTAACCCAATGACTAAAAATTTCTTAATCAGCTTTTTAATCCTAGGACTTGTATTCGGACAGCAACGCGCAGTTACCATTCAAAAAAAATTAAGCCACGATGATCAGGTTGAACAGAAAACGGAGATCAACATTGTTTCTGAAGGTGACCAGCTGAAAGTCACCATTAACAAAAACGGGGATGAACGAGAATTCACGGTCAATCGCAAGGATCGGAAATCTCTCGAGAAAGTGGAAGATGCCCTGGAAGACCTGGGTCTGGACCTTGAATCGCTGATTCTGGATGACGATAATGTATTTGCAATCCACACCAGGGGTTATCTGGGTGTTCAGATTCAAAATCTCACCGATCAGTTGAGAGCCTTTTTCAAGGTCAAAAATGGTAAAGGTGTTTTAATCACGGAAGTAGTGGAAGACAGCCCGGCTGAAGAAGCCGGTTTAAAAGCAGGGGACGTGATCATCAAGGTAAACCATCGAATGATTGAAAATGCGGATGATCTGCAGACCAACATTCAGAAATATGACCCGGATACGGAGGTGAAGCTTACTCTTGTCCGGCGGGGACGGGAAAAAACCATTACCGCCACCTTAGGAGCCCAGGACCATTCTTTTTCCTGGATAGGGGACATGCCTAATAAATACCGCAGAATGGCCTTTAAACTTCACGATCATAACGAGGACCTCGATGATGAACTGCCTCCTGATTTTACTCTTCCGGAGGAAATGAAATACCACATGATTCAATCCGGTGAAGATGATATCCGGAAAGAATTGAAAGAACTTCATCAGGAGCTGAAAGAACTCCGGGAAGAAATTGAAAAATTAAAACATTCATAGTCGTCTCTTCGCTTCAATAGTCCTCCACTGAAAAGCCCGGGTCACCCGGGCTTTTTTTAGTTTCAAATAGAAGTTTATTTTAATAACATTCTCGATAGACTCAACGGACTTTCAATTTAAACTTCATGTTTCTGATACATATCATTTCCATTTCGCTGCTATTCCTTTCCGGCCTTGCGGGTCAAAACTATGTTTGGCCGACAGACGCAAGTCATAATCTATCCTCCAACTTTGGAGAATTCCGCTCCACCGGCTACCACATGGGGCTGGATATCAAAACGAATGAAAAGGAAGGCTATCCGGTTTATGCTATCGAATCCGGGTATATTTCCAGGATGGTAGCGAATTTCACCGGGTTTGGAAAGGGTTTGTACCTCACCACCAATAACGGTTCCATTGCCGTTTACGGACACCTGAGTCGTTTTTCACCACCGCTGGAAAAACGCCTCACTCAAGAGCAGACTGCAGCCAGATCGTACATTCTTAATCTCTATTTCAAAGAGAAAGAATATCCCGTAAAAAAGGGAGATATCATCGGATATACCGGGAATACAGGCAGCTCCACGGGTCCCCACCTCCACTTTGAAATCCGCAATGCAGAGGAACAGCCTTTGAATCCCCTGACTCACGGTTTCCCACTGGATGATCGTCTTCCTCCACGAATGGAAGAAATTTCATTTACACCTCTGGGCGCCGATTCCTGGGTTAACGGCAGTCAGCTTCCCCAAACTTTTCCTCTTTTTCGAGATAAAACAGGCCAGTACAATTTCCCGGACACCATCAATATCTCCGGGCCCATCGGCTGTGCCGTAAAAACATTCGACAAGCGACAGGGGGCGGATAACCGGTATCAGGTCTATCAACTCGAGTTAGAAGTAGATGGCCAACCGGTATTTGATCTTGCCTTTAATCGTCTGGATTATGAGTTAATGTCAAGTGTGAACTTTATGAAGGATTACCACACTGCACGGTTAAATCTGGGAGAATTTGTAAAACTTTACCATCTGAGTAACGAACCGGCCGGTACTGTTTTCCCTGATTCCACCGTAGGGATCCTGGATCTTGCCCCCGGGTATCACCAAATCAGAATAACAATCCAGGATGCCGCCGGGAATAGGGTAAATGCCACCGGTACTGTTTTCTCCATGCCCCCCTTTGAAATGATCGCCAGACGTATCCATCAATCCGGCCGCACCATCACATTTGAACTGGAGCCCAAAAGGCTGACAATTCCCGTCGAAAGTGTGGTGTGTTACAGTTTTACTCCCTACGGATTCGCCGACCGTAAAGTCGATATTCTGAGACAGAAACAGGAGAAATCAATCCTTCGGATTACAGTACCTAAAAAGCAGGTACGAAATCGGGCGTTGCAATTCATTGGTAAGAATAAACTGGGAGCCCGTTCCTACCCAGTTAACTGGGATGCCAACAGCATTTTCGGTGACCCTCTGAATGTTGTTGTGGATCAAAAAATTACCCAGACCCCTGCCGGTGTATTTATTCAAATACAACCTAACCGGGTAGTCAAAAGTACCGTTTCACTCCGGCTGCAGAAATCCTATCAATATGACTCTATCCCCCTGAACCAAATTCAACCGGCAGTATATTTAACCCCACCGTTACCCCCCACCCTTTTTACTGATCTTCAACGGACCGAGGTAGTGTTTAAAGGGACAATTGAGCGTTCAATCCAGTTTAGCTTGCCTTACACGATTGCTGTTCCGGACACAAATGTTACTGTATTATCCAAAGACGGCCTTTGTTCAATTCTGGCACCGAAAGGAATCGTAATTGATTCAATGTTACTATGGATAGAGCCGGTCCATGAACACGCTCCCGTTCAGGGTGGAAAACTGATCTCCCGGGTTTACCAACTGGAACCTTTCGACCTGCCTTTACTGAAACCGGTGCGGGTGGGAATCCGCTACAGCAACCGCTTCCGCCATGAATCCAGTCTGCACTTGTATTACTACGGACAATCAGGAGAATGGACATTTATTCCCACGCGGTCCAATCCCAACCGGCTGGTTCTAACCGGCGAAGTCAAGCAAATGGATGCCATAGCGATTATTCAGGATTTGACGCCTCCCAAAATTCTTTCCATCCACCCTGGAAATCATGGTCGATATCAACAATCCGATTTAAACCGGATTATGGTCATCGTAGAAGACCAGCTTTCAGGTATTGATCCGGAAGAAAAATCCTTTAAACTGACGCTTGACAGTCACCCCCTTCTGTTTGCCTATCAGCCCCGGAAAAAGGAAATTTCCTATCAATTTAACGCCCCGGTCGAGGTTGGAGATCACTCCGTCAGTGTTACCGTCCACGATCGGGCCGGCAATAAGACCACCCGTAAAATTATTTTCACTGTTTACTGATGTTTTTCCCTTATAAAGACGACAATCCCCGCGTCCTGATACCTTATGTGACTTATGGACTCATCGGAGTCAATGTATTTGTATTTATTTTCCAACTGGCTCTTACTGCTTCCGACCCCCGCCTGGGACAGCAGTTTATCTATCTCTACGGGCTGATACCGGCCCAGTTTTCCATGCTATCACTGTTTACCTCCATGTTTGTTCATGGTGGTTTTGCCCATATTTTAGGGAACATGTGGTTCCTATGGATCTTCGGTGATAATGTGGAGAGTACCCTTGGTCATGTTCGCTATTTCATTTTTTACCTTCTCTGCGGTATGGCCGCCGGTATTGCTCAGACCGTCATTAATGCCAGTTCAATGGTGCCGATGGTGGGTGCCTCCGGAGCCATCGCAGGCGTACTGGGCATGTACATGATTCGCTTCCCCCACGCGCGGGTTCACGTTTTAATCTTTTTCATTTTCATTACCACCATACGGGTGCCCGCCTTTATCGTCCTGGGCATCTGGTTCATGATGCAATTGACAAATGGTCTTGGAACAATCGGGCTGGACACAACTGGAGGAGTGGCCTGGTTTGCCCACATAGGCGGCTTTACCGCTGGCATTATTCTGGAACGCATGTTTAAGCTTGTGCGCTTCGAACATTAGTCTTTCAGCAATTGAATGAAAATAACCCACATTAAATCTATCTCTGTTTTTCTATTCCTTCTCTTCCTGACCGGTTGCAGTGATTCCGGCAAAAACACTGCTTCCTGTGGACCGGAAACAGGGCGGGGACATATTCTTTCAGTATTTTCATTTGGAACCATTCCAGCCGACCATCTTCAACAACAACTGGAAGACTGGGGAATTGACATCGGTATGGTTCCGGTTAATGACGTTCAAGTGTATAAAATTGTCTATGAAACAGTGGATTGGAACGGGGCGCCTCGCCAGGCTTCCGGCGCTCTCTACATCCCGGACGCAGAAACAAAACAGGGCTTTCCCTTATTAAGCAGTCAGCATGGCACGGAAACAAAACGGGATCATGTGGCCTCTGTGACACCCCTGATCGGGTTTGATGCCCTTTTCTCCGCTTCCACCGGTTATGTAGCCTGTTCCCCCGATTATCTGGGGATGGGTGTTTCTGACGATGTTTTCCACCCCTACATCCATGCCAGTGTTGCGGATGCAGTAGTGGATTTCATAAGAGCAGCCAAAAGTTTTTGCTGCTCAAACGATATTAAACTGAACGGACAGCTGTTCCTGGCCGGTTATTCAGAGGGTGGTTATGTCACCATGGCCACCCATAAAGCCCTGGAAGAGCAGTTTCCTGATGAATTTACGGTAACGGCTTCTGCCCCTATGGCCGGACCGTATGATGTTTTAGGAACGGCGGAAGAACAGTTGAACAAAACCACCTTCCCCTACCCATCCTATTTCGGGTATGTCAGCATGGCCTACAACACCATATACGGCTGGAACCGCCTGAACGAAATTTTTCGATCACCCTATGCCGAACGCCTGCCGGACCTGTTCGATGGAACCCATTCCGGTGGTGATATCAATGCGGCTCTTACAACAGAAATTGATTCCCTGTTTCAGCCGCAATTTTTATCTGACTTTAAAGGAACCGGTGAAACGGAGGTGAAAGCTGCCTTCCAGGAAAACAGTTTATTGGACTGGACTCCCAAGGCACCTATCCACCTGTATCACGGAGACGCCGATGAGGCCGTTCCTTACGCTAATGCTGTCAAGGCAGAGCAGGAATTAAAAGCACGGGGTGCGGATATTGAATTAATCACCATCCCCGGAGCCAGCCACAGTGGTGGTGTTTTACCTTCAATTACAGGTGCAAAACAATGGTTCGATACACTAAAGAAATAAATAAATTAACTCAAATAGCCCTCAAATACCGAGCCCGGGCCCGGGCCCCCTATTCGGGTTATTCCGTCGGGGCAGCTGTACAAGTAAAGGATGGAACCATCATCGGCGGGTGTAATGTGGAAAACGCCAGTTACAGTCTATCCTGCTGCGCCGAACGGGTGGCGTTGTTCAGTGCCGTTTCACAGGGTTATTCTGGTTTTGTCGGTTTAGCCGTAGCCACAAAGAATGGAGCTTCGCCCTGCGGTGCCTGTCGGCAAGTTATCTGGGAGTTGTGTGGCGAGATAAAAATTTATTTATGCGACAAAAAGGGGAATGTGACGGAAACCACCAGTCAAGCACTCCTGCCTTCCGCTTTCGACACCCGTCATCTAAAATAAATATGGCAAAAACACCCATCTTGATCGGCATCGGCGGTGGCACCGGGTCCGGGAAAACCAGCATCGCTAAACAATTATTAAAAACCTATGGAGAAGGGGAAGTGGTGGTTATTGAACAGGATGCTTATTACCGGGATTTATCCCAAATGCCAATGGAGGAGCGCGCCCGCCAAAATTTTGACCACCCGGATGCAATCGACATCGATTATTTTATTCAGCAGATTAACCAGTTGTTAGGAAAACAAACCATTCAGGTACCTGTATATGATTTCAGCACCCATACGCGCAGAAAAGCTACCCGCACCGTTCATCCCCACCATGTAATTGTAGTGGAAGGGATACTGACACTCCACTACCTCTTGCTGAGGGAATTAATGAGCATTAAAATTTACGTGGAAACGCCGGCTGATATCCGGTTCATCCGGCGATTAACCCGGGATGTGGAAGAACGGGGCCGCACAGTTCACTCCGTCATCCACCAGTACCTTAAAACCGTCCGGCCAATGCATGAACAATTTGTCGAGCCCTCCAAATATTTCGCCGATATCATTATACCGGAAGGGGGTAAGAATCTGGTGGCGATTGACCTGTTGAGAGCCAAAATCAATGCCATTTTGAATTAGCCAATTTCTTCGGGAAAGGCCTATGGAAATCTTAAAAATTGAAGTCACATTATCATTCTGATTCCTCCACCTAAATGGGTTACACTATGACATTAACACCTCGAGAATCCGGTTGGATTGAAGTCATTTGTGGAAGTATGTTCAGCGGGAAAACGGAAGAATTGATTCGCCGGTTACGCAGAGCAGAAATTGCCAATATGGAAACTGTCATCTTTAAACCTGTCATTGATCGCCGCTACAGTGATACGCATATCGTCTCCCATGATCAAAAAAAGCTGACTTCTATCCCCGTAGAGAATATTCAGGACGTCCTGAAACGCGTGGGGGACGCCCAGGTGGTTGGAATTGATGAAGCGCAATTCTTTACCTCTGAACTTGTCCCAGTCTGCAAACAGCTGGCTCTGGAGGGAAAACGCGTAATAGTTGCCGGATTAGACACCGATTACCGCGGCGAGCCCTTTGGACCCATGCCGGAAATAATGTGCGAGGCCGACTTCCTGGATAAACTACAGGCAATCTGTGTTAAATGTGGGGACCCCGCCTCTTATACACAACGGTTGGTTAAGAATTCATCCCAGGTGTTAATTGGTGAAGCGGATGTCTACGAAGCCCGTTGCCGTAACTGCTTTGAACCACCGGAGTAAAGATGGAACGATTCACGGGAATACTGGGATTAATCATTCTACTGGGCGCGGCAGTTCTTCTCTCCAACAATCGCAGGAAGATCAACTGGCGGCTGGTATTATATGGGTTGGCTTTACAACTCTTCTTTGCCCTGTTCATTTTAAAAACACCCATCGGTAAACCCTTTTTTGAAGCCATTGATCAACTTATTCGAAAATTGTTGAGTTTTTCCGATGCCGGAAGTGATTTCCTGTTTAAGTCCTTCAGCTCTGGAGTGGTAGAAGGACCTTTATTGAACTTTGCCTTTCGGGTGCTTCCCACCATCATATTCTTCTCTTCCCTCATGGCAATCCTTTATCACCTGGGTATTATGCAATTCATCGTGAAGTGGATTGCCAAGGCCATGCAGAAAACAATGAAAACCAGCGGTTCGGAGACGCTGAGTGTTTCCGCCAACATATTCGTGGGTCAGACTGAGGCACCGTTGATCGTACGCCCCTTTATCAGCCGGATGACCAAATCAGAGTTAATGGCGGTCATGACAGGTGGTTTTGCCACCATCGCCGGTGGTGTCATGGCCATGTATGTGAAAATCCTGTCCGATATTCCGGGAATTGCAGGGCATCTGATGGCCGCATCCATTATGAGCGCACCGGCAGCTCTGGTGGTAGCCAAAATTATTTATCCGGAAACGGAAGTTTCAGACACAATGGGTGATCTTAAAATAGAGGTGGAAAAAACGGAAGATAACGTCATGGAAGCCCTTTCCCGGGGTGCCACCGACGGTCTGAAGCTGGCTGCCAACGTGGGCGCCATGTTGATCGCCTTTGTGGCTATGATTGCCATGGTTAATGCCATTCTTGGTCTTCTTGATCTGAGCCTCCAGCAGATTCTGGGATGGATATTCAGCCCGCTGGCGTGGACGATGGGGGTCCCCTGGGCGGAGGCGGGGACTCTCGGAACGCTCATGGGGGAAAAACTGGTGTTGACAGAGTTGATTGCTTATGGAGATCTGGCCCATTTACGGGAAATTGCCGGTATTTCCGATCGTTCAGCCATCATTGCCAGTTACGCCTTGTGTGGTTTCGCCAATTTTGCGTCCATCGGTATTCAACTGGGCGGCATTGGTGGAATTGCCCCGAATCGCCGGAAAGACCTGGCCAAACTGGCAATGAAAGCCATGTTTGGTGGTGCCATTGCCTCCTGGTTAACAGCAACTATTGCAGGAATATTAATCTGAGTTTTATAATCCGACTGAAAATTTAACCATGCGCATTATCTTAATTGGACCCCCGGGGGTGGGAAAGGGGACACAGGCCACCCGCCTGAAAAATCATTTTAATATTGTTCATCTTTCTACTGGTGATTTGCTGCGCAAAGAAATTGCCGACCGGACCCCCATTGGAGAAAAAGCAAAAATTTACATTGACCAGGGCCATCTCGTTCCCGATGCCATCCTGCTGGACATGATTGAAATTAAACTCCAGGAACCAGCCTCCAAAAACGGTTATCTACTGGACGGATTCCCCCGCACCATCCCCCAGGCGGAGGGTCTGGATAAATTACTGGAAAAATTGAATCAACATCTGGATGCGGTTGTGAGTCTCCACGCTGATGAAGCGGAATTGATCCATCGCCTGACCCTCCGGGGCCGTGAATCGGGCCGCAGTGATGACACCCCTGAAATTATCCATCAGCGGCAAAAAGTTTACTGGAGCCAGACAGCACCCCTACTGGATTATTATCGGAAACAGGGGCTACTGAAGCAAGTCAACGGGATCGGACCGGTCCCTGAAATTACAGATCGGATTCTAAAAACACTGGTGTAACATGTTAAAAGTTGGACTGACCGGCGGTATTGGCACCGGGAAAAGCACTGCCAGCCAATACTTTACAGCCTTAGGTGCTTTCGTCTTCGACGCAGATCAAGAGGCCAAATCTTTGATCAACACCAATAAAATGGTACAAAAAGAACTGATTAATGAATTTGGGACTGACATCCTGAATGCGGAACATGATATTGATAAGAAAAAATTGGCGCGGGTCGCTTTCCAGGACGAAGACCATCAGCAGCGTTTAAATGCCGTCATTCATCCTTATCTGTACGAATTAATTGACGCTTCTTTTCAGAAAATTGTGGCCCAGAATAAGCATTCCATGTTTGTGGTGGACGGAGCCTTAATCTATGAATCGGGATTTGATTCCCATCTGGACTATGTCATCGTCGTCACTTCCCTGCTGAAACACAGAATTGAACGGGCGCTTAATCGGGGAACACTTTCGAGAGAAGAAATCCTGAAGCGCATGGAACTGCAATGGACCGAGGAAGAAAAAATTGGATTGGCTGATTTTGTCATTCATAATGATGGAACTGAAGAGGATTTAAAACAAGCGGTGGAAGAACTCTACCGGAAGCTTGTTTAGTGATTTCCCCAGGGGGTCTTTAGAATTTTTCACCCCCGGTAATCCGGATTCTTCTTCAGATCCAGAAAGGATAGAGCCTTGGATATTAGAAACAGGCGCGTACTAATACTAGGAGGGTGGGGGCTTGTAGGTACAGCTATTCTGCGAAAACTGGCGGAGCGAAAGCCCAAGGAAGTCATTATCCTTTCCCTCCGTGAATCAGAAGCAAGGGAATCCTGCGCTTTAATGGAAAAGGAATTCCCGGGGATTGCTTATATACCGGAGTGGGGGAATATTTTTGTCCGCACTTCCTTAAAAGACCTTTCTCGTAACGAATTGTTGGAAAACCCTGCCTATCGGCAACAACTTCTTGCTGACACAATGGAGCCTTTCACTCAGGAACGATTTAAGTCAGCATTCCTGCATCAGGTCATCTCCCGCCATAAACCGCACATCATTATTGACGCTGTTAACACGGCCACTGCTCTTGCTTATCAGGACCTGTACAACGGCTACTACAAACTCAAACGCGAGATGGCCCTGAACGATAACAAGGACAATGAAGCCCTGTTTACGGAAGTAGAGCGGATGCTCACCACCCTGTACACTCCCCAGATCATCCGCCATATTCAGGTTCTTCATGCCAGCATGATGCAAAACAAGACAGGGATATACATCAAGATCGGGACCACCGGCACCGGAGGCATGGGTCTGAATATTCCCTATACCCATAGTGAGGAACGTCCCTCCCGGGTACTCCTCAGTAAATCTTCCCTGGCAGGAGCCCATACCATGCTACTCTTTCTCATGGGTCGGACGCCCGGCGGTCCGATTATTAAAGAAGTTAAACCGGCGGCAGCCATTGCCTGGAAAGGGATCGACTACGGTGAAGTGAATCGCCGCGGGAAACCCATTCGTTTGTTCGATTGTGAGCCAGAAAATGCAATTCTTCTGGAGGATTCCTTTTCATTTGAACCGGAACCAACTTGGCAGGACTTAAACCAGACACTGAAATCCGTCTACATTGACACAGGTGAAAATGGCATCTTTTCCCGAGGCGAATTCGAGACCATTACAGCAGCGGGGCAAATGGAATTTGTTACACCGGAAGAAATCGCTATTAATGTTATTCTGGAAATCATCGGTGATAGTACCGGTCATGACGTATTGAATGCCCTGAATAATTCCATTATGGGCCCCACTTACCGGGCCGGATACATCCGCCATTTTGCCCTGGAGGAAATGAAACGTCTTCAAGCGAGGTACGATGTAGAGAGTGTTGCTTTTGAAAACCTGGGACCACCCCGACTGTCTAAAATCCTCTATGAAGCCCATCTGCTGAAACTCATCGCCCATACTATTCCTGAAATCATCTCCATCAGTCCCCAAAAACTGGCGGAGGGGGTCCAAGGTTTAATTCTCCAGGATCAGACGTTGCGGTCACAGATTATTTCCATCGGGATTCCGATTTTGCTAAGCGACGGTAGACACTTACTTCGAGGTCCGGAAGTCATGATCCCCACACGATTGGGGCGGGAGGCGTTGCCCATTGACAAGGAGCAACTGAATGAGTGGGCTTATTCCGGGTGGGTGGACCTGCGGGTGGAAAATTTCAAACTCTGGAAAAAGCGTCTAGAGACCATCTACCAGTATGTCAAATCACTGAACCCGGAAGATACCAGCTCCCGGCACCAGCATGGCCGCCAGTACTGGAATGTGGATCAGCCGCTGAATATTGGTAAAATCGCCGCCTGGATCTTTGTGAACGAAGACAAAGGATTAAGGATCAAGCGGTAACAGCCGATCCAATAATTTATTAGCGGATTTTCCGCCTTAGCGCCCTCGGTCGGTCCAGAATCTCTTTCATAATAATTGCCCGGCGGATACCATCCATATCGCTGAACATGGTTTCCCATCCCCTGTGGTAAACATGCTGTTCATAAGGGGTGACTGTCGATAGCTCAAAACCGGAAAGCACTTTTTCTTCTTCCAGCGGAGGGGCAATGATCTCAGGTTCCCTTTCAGGGGGCTGATCGTCCATTTCCGGTGAGGTTTCATATTCCATCTCCGGTTCTTCAACCAGCTCCTCCTGAGCAAGATCCCCGAAGAGATTCTTGAAAAAATCAGATTGGGCCCACTCCGGCGTTGGTTCTGCTGCTTCTCCTTTTTCCAGACTGCGCCGGGTTGCCTTCTGCTGACGCCGTTTCATCATGGCCGACAGCAAGTAGAGAATGAGCAGAAAAAGCCAGTAGCCGAGCCCTTCCATTATTTACCTTTCTCCGGTGGCGCTTCCGTGGTATTAACATCCTTTGACCCTGAAATGGATTCGCGCATGGAGGTATCGGCCTGGATGTTTTTCATATTGATGTAGTCAAACACGCCCAGATTTCCCTCCCGGAAAGCCTGTGCCATCGCTTTAGGTACTTCTGCTTCTGCTTCCACAACCTTGGCCCGCATTTCCTGAATTCGAGCTTTCATCTCCTGTTCCAAGGCTACCGCCATGGCCCGGCGGGTTTCCGCCTTGGCTTGGGCGACCCGTAAATCCGCCTCTGCTTGATCCGCCTGGAGCTGGGCTCCGATATTTTTCCCCACATCCAGATCGGCAATGTCAATGGAAAGAATTTCAAAGGCTGTCCCTGCATCGAGACCTTTATTCAATACTGCTTTGGAAATATTGTCCGGATTTTCCAACACTTCTGAATAGGATGAGGCGGAGCCGATGGCGCTCACAATTCCTTCCCCGACCCGGGCAATAATCGTATCATCAGTGGCCCCCCCAACCAGACCGGGAATATTGGTCCGTACAGTCACTCGAGCCCGGGCTTTGAGTTCGATTCCGTCCTTTGCCACCGCTGACAAATACCCCTCCCGGGGAGCGTCAATCACTTTGGGATAGACACTGGTCTGGACCGCTGTTTTTACATCTCTTCCTGCCAGGTCAATGGCGGTGGCAATTTCAAACGGCAACGGGATTTTAGCCTTGTCGGCAGCAATGAGCGCCGCCACCACGTTGGCCACATTTCCACCGGCCAGATAGTGGGTCTCAAGCATATCCGTTGATACATCCAATCCCGCTTTCTGACTGTTGATTACACTATCCACCACCAGACGCGGTGATATTTTCCGCAGTCGCATCCGGATCAGATCAATAATCGTAATATGACCCAATCCAAGACTGACCACTGACTGGATCCACATCCCGATTGGTACGAAATAGAATAAAAGAAATACCAGTATAACCAGCATTGACAAGAGAAAAATGGATACAAAGTTCATGATTTACTCCTTTGACTCATGATTTAATTTTCTGACTACCACCCGATTCCCGTCCACAGACAAAATCTTGACGGTTGAATTTTTTTCAATGAAATCTCCTTCACTGACGACAAATATTTTCTGATCATTCACCAGAATCCAGCCGGAAGGACGTAAATCCGTCTGTGCAATGCCATCCTTCCCCACCATGGATTCCAAGCCCAGGGAGATGCTGTAACCATATTCTGCTTTTTCCACCCCCGGTGATGTCAGTTTTTGCCAGAAAGATGTTTTTGTCATCAACTTAAACAGCAAAATAAGTCCAACCAATCCTCCGATGATACCGATGGTTAATCCCCACAAGGCCATGGATTCAATATCACTACCCACAGGAATATCGGGTAGCAACAACCCATATAACCCCCATAGGAGTAAAAAGATCCCTCCGATCCCCGCGAACCCAAATCCGGGAATAAATAACATTTCAATTAACAGGAGAATAACTCCTCCCAATATGACCAATAAATCGGTCATGGTTGCCAATTCAGCAATATAGGAGGCGCTCAAGGATAAACCTAGGCAAATCAGCCCCACCGTGCCGGGGATGCCCCAACCAGGACTCTGGAGCTCAAATAGAATTCCTAGAAAACCGAAAGTGGTCAGGAGGGAAGCAACAATAGGATTGGTCAGAAACCGCACCAGCGACTCTGACCAGTTTTCACTTGAGCTATAGACTTCTGCATCTTCAAAACCAAGAAGGGTCAGTAGTTCATCGAACGACTCCGCTTTTCCATCGGCCATTTTGTATTTCAGGGCCTTTTCAGTCGTCAGGGTAATCAATTTCCCCTCTTTCCGACCTTCAAGATCCGTCACTTCAACCGAATCGCCATCGATGACAAGGTAGGTAAAATGTAGTTCTTCATCTACCATGCCTTTGGCAATTTCAATATTTCGGTTTCTTCTCTCGGCGGTGGAGGCCATTTCTTCCCGCATGTAACTAATCACCTTTTCGCTGGCCTTTTTACCGGACATATCTACCGCTGTTGCAGCTCCAATCGTACCGCCACCAGTCATATAAATTTTCTCACAGGAGAGGGAAATAAGGGCCCCGGCAGAAATGGCCCGTCGGTTGATAAAGGCAATCGTAGGGATGGACGAACTTAAAATGGCGTCTTTAATCTGGGTAGCAGCATCCAGTCGTCCACCAAACGTGTCAATATCGAAAATAATCACATCGGCCCCTGCCTCCGTTGCCATGGAGATACTGCGTTCGATATAGGGAGGAAGCCCTAAATCAATCACATCCTGAATAGGGACACGATAAACCAAACCTTCTGAAAAACCGATAGACAGGAGTAATAGGAGGATCAAGGAATGAAAACGATGACACATTTGTTTAATATTAGCCGTTATACACGTATAAAATCAATGTTGGTGAGTCGAAATTAGGTTAGATTTAATTCATTTGTTGGTAGAAAGTATGCGCTCTAAATGACCTGGAAAGCACGATTCACATACGGCCTGTTAAAATTCATCTCCAGAAATCTGGGATCAAAATCGAAACAAACCAGATTAAAATTGGCCCAACGGCTGGCATCATTTACTTACCACATCATTCCTATTCGGAAAAAACAGGCTGAATCGAATTTGAAAAAGGCTTTCCCTGAGAAATCTGCACACTGGATCAATCGGATTTTAAAGCGATGCTACATTTTATTTTGCAATAACTTTATCGAGTTTATTAGTCTCCCCAAATCATTTAAAGATGCTGATATAAAAATACTCGGTCAATCCTATTTGGAAGATGCTTTTCAGCACGGCCTGGGCGTCGTATTAATCACCGCTCATTTTGGGATGTGGGAGATGCTGGTTTACTGGCTGGGATTGGAAGGTTATCCCTGTTATGGAATCATTCAACGCCAGCGCAACCGGGGGGCTGATTTATTTTTTAAGGAAATCCGCGCCAACAGCAACGTCCAGCAAATGTACCGGAATACACCCATTGAAACGATGAGCCAGGTCCTCAGAGATGGAAATCTTCTTATTTTAGCCAGCGATCAGGATGCCCGTAAACGGGGAATCTTTGTGAACTTTTTCCACCAATTATCATCAACACCCAGAGGGGCCGCCGTTTTCCACCTGCGTACGAAAGCACCGGCTATTTTCGCCACGGCGTACCAAAACAGGGAAGGGGGCCTTACCTTTCAATTCCAGCCCATTAATGTTAATGGGGACGAAACAGTTGCTTCTTTTACCCAGACCTATACCACCATGCTGGAAGAAATGGTCCGGAAACATCCTGACCATTATTTCTGGTTTCATCGCAAATGGAAAACAAAGGCACCGACGGCTTGATTCCACCTAAACGGATTTCACTCAAATCGAGAAACGCCATCCAGCTGGCAGGAAAAGCAATTCTGTTTGGAGGCCTAATCGTTTATCCGACGGATACACTGTATGGGTTCGGCGTGGATGCCCGTAACGGGGAAGCCATCCGCCGCTTGAATCGGGTGAAGGGAAGAAGGAAAACACCCATAAGTATCATCGCACCAGATCAGAATACAGTATTAAACTGGACCACCATTTCGTATGAAGACTGGGAACTGGTAAAACAATATTTACGGGGTTCCACTACAATCATCTTACCAGTAAAAAAGAACATTGTTCATCCGGAAATCATGGGTCCCGGTCATACCCTGGGCATCCGGATCCCGGCGCACCCGTTTGGGTGCAAACTAGTAGGACGGCTGGGATTCCCCATCACAACGACCAGTGTCAACCGAACCGGAAGCCCTCCGCTGAATGACCCCGATTTAATTCAGGAGCAGTTTGGAGAAAAAATTGACATACTTATCGATGGAGGCTCGCTCCCAACTTCTAGCGGATCCACTATCTATAAACTGGAAAAATCAAAATTAAAAATTGTCCGGCCGTGAAGAACCTGTTTTTCACGCTTGCCATTGCCATTAGTCTGCTTCCGGTCAACTTGGCTGGACAGGACATCCCTTTTCGGGTGGGAGAATCCCTGATTTATAACGCCGAGTTTAACCACATTCCTGTGGGGGAAGCGGTACTACAAGTACACGGCATGGATACAATCAACGGTAACCCATCCTATCACGTAAGCTTCTCAGCCCGCACCGGTCGGCTGGCAGATCAGATTTTTAAAATTCGTGATCGGGTGGACATCTGGATGGACGAAACAAAACTCTATACCCATAAATTGAGAAAAAAAATCAGGGAGGGACCCTACAAACGGAAAATAAATATGCTTGTTGACTATGAAAAAATGATCGCTATCACCAACAAGGATACGAATATCATTGATTTTGAAGTCCGGGATCCTTATTCCATGTTTTATTATTTAAGGACTGTGCCACTGGAAATCAATCAACCCATGGTCTTTTCAACGTATGAGAATAAGAAAAATACTAAGTTTAACCTTATTGTGACGGGGAAAGAAATCATAAAAGCGCCCTTAGGCAGTTACATCTGTAAAGTGGTTAAACCCTATAAGAAAGGGAAAACCCTATTTAAAAATCAGGGGGATATGCAGATCTGGTTTACGGATGACAAGGATCGCCTGCCACTAAAGATTCAAATCAAGTTGAAATACGGGTCAATGACTCTTTACTTGAGGCAGGTTAATTTGTAAACAAGCGGCCGATATCGTTTACAATAACGGTCACCATTAACAACAATAACAAGGTCATTCCGATTTGTTGAACGATCATGCGTGTGCGGGTCGTCAAGGGACGGCGAATGGTACCTTCAATCACTGTAATTAGGATATGTCCGCCGTCCAGCCCTGGGATCGGCAGAACATTCAAAAATGCCAGGTTACAGCTAATCAAAGCCATTAATGTGAGCAAGGGAATCCAGCCGGCCCGGGCCGACTCTCCCGCCAGTTGAGCAATTAAAATAGGGCCGCCAATATCCTTGATTGAGGCTTCACCGCTGGTAATCATACGAATGGACAGTATCAGTAACCCAAAGCCCTTGGCCGTGGAAACAGCCCCCGTTTTCAATCCTTCCACAAACGTAATTGGTTCATAATTAAACTGAGGATATATCCCGATGACTCCCACCGTATCACCCGTGGCAGCCGTTACATTGGATTTAGTGGTCAGTTGGATTGTTCGTTTTTCTCCCTCCCGCTCATAAGTTAATGTAATTTCTGTTTCAGGAACCGCATGGATGATTTTTGTCAGATCATTCCAAGTGGAGACAGGCTGATTATTAATATCCACAATCCGGTCACCAGGTGACAGTCCAGCCGATTCCGCCGGCATTCCTGAGACCAGTTCTGAAATAACCGGTTCTTCTGAAACCACCGGTTTCCCCATATGGAGAGCCACCCCTGTAAAAATAATATAGGCCAGCAAAACATTCATAATCACTCCGGCGCTCATAAACCAGATCTGGGCCCACCGGGATTTACTCATCAATTCATCCGGCTTGTGTTCAATAGTGGTGTCCAGACTCTCATCAATAATTCCAGCAACTTTTACATAACCCCCTAGTGGAATGATAGATAGACAATATTCTGTCAAACTACCCCTCTTCCCCGGCCTTGAGATAAAAAAGGATTTCACCGGCGTCCATCGCAATTTGCCCTGATTATCACGGGCGAAGAAAAACAGTCGCACATCCCAGCCATCCGAAATTGATGTAAAGGTGAAAACCCGGGGGGGATAACCGATAGAAAAACGATTTACCCGAACTCCAATCGATCTGGCAGCTAAATAGTGTCCCAGCTCGTGGACAAAAATCAATACTCCTAATACAACAATGGTAGCCCAAAGTGTCGTCATAATCTTAATACCTTAAAAATGGGGTTTTCTCCCGTTCGTTCGACTAAAAATATGATACGGTTTTCAAACCGATGTTACAAACTCTTTTGTCCACTTCTCCAGTGCCCGCAAGTCTTCCAGTCCCGGCGTTTCTACCCAAGGATGCTTGCGGCAGGCTTCCTCAATGATTCTGGGAATATCCGTGAATTTCACTTCCTTTCTCAGGAACCGGTAGACCGCCTGTTCATTGGCCACATTCAAAACCGCAGGGGTGGTCCCTCCTGCTCTCAAGGCGTCGTAAGCCAGCTGAATGCAGGGGAATCGCTCCATGTCAGGAGGTTCAAACGTCAATGACTGGACCGCAATCAAATCCAATTGCTCCCAGGTTGCCGGTTGGTGCCGGGGATAGGTGAGGGCATATTGAATGGGAATTTTCATATCCGGGATCCCCAGTTGGGCCTTCACGGACTTATCCTTGAATTCGACCATAGAATGAATGATGGACTGAGGATGGACCACAATATCCACTTTATCCGGGCCAAGGCCAAATAACCAATGGGCCTCGATCACTTCCAGACCCTTGTTCATCATGGTGGCAGAATCAACCGTAATCTTATCCCCCATGTCCCAGTTGGGATGATTCAGGGCTTCCTCCGGGGTAATCCCGGGGAATGTATCAAGCGCCCGCTGCCGAAAGGGGCCCCCGCTACCTGTCAGAATAATCCGTTCAACATCATCCATCATCTCTCCCGCCAGACATTGCCAAATGGCGGAATGTTCACTATCCACCGGGAAGATAAGGGCGTTACTCTTTTTCTGCTCCTCTTCAATCAGCTGACCGGCCATGACCAGGCTTTCCTTGTTACTTAAAACCACATTGACGCCTGCCTGAATTGCCATTAGGGTCGGTTCCATCCCGGCAGCACCCACCAGACCGTTCAACAGAAGATCCTGGTCCCGGCGGCCCGCCAACTCCAAGAGCCCCTCCCGTCCGCTCAACACTTCAATGCCCAAATCACTGAGCGCCGTTTTTACCTGATTTTCTTTCTCCCTATCGCCAATAACCACTGTCTCAGGCAAATATCGCTTCGCCTGGGATATCAACCGATCGTGATTCCGGTAAGCCGAAAGGCCAACCAGTTCAAACTCTTCCCGGAAGCGTTCAAAGACTTCCAGGGCATTTAAACCAATAGATCCGGTGGACCCCAGGATGGTTAAACGTTTTTGCACTAATTGAATTCCAGGTTAAAGTCCATGAAAATAGAGACGAATTTAGTATTCCCAGTTATTTGTGGTACCAGGGATACGCCCCTGAATCGAAACAGGGCACCAATATTTACATAGGCCAATTTCCTGCCCATTTTTTGGGGAAAAGCCGGGTTTACACTCTGGTTAAAACGAACCTTAAATTGATTGGATTGAAGTGATACAAACACCGGGACTGTTTTCACAGAAAAGACGCGTCTCACGGCAAAGGTGTAGGAATTAAGGTAATATTGCTCCACCACTTCTAACCGTCCCACGTCCGCACTTAGTTCCCAAAAGGATTCTGTCTTTTTTGCCTCCGGCCTGAGGCTTAAACCAAATCCCCATAACTGAAGCAACGTACTCCCGGTAGTAATGTCTCCAATTTTCCCCCGCACAGTCAGATTCGGTGTTACCCACAATGAACCATGAAACGCAGGGAACCATTTAAGGGAGGAGTTCCCACGGGTTAAATCCATGCCATTTGCAAGAACGAGCCCCGTATGGAGACGACGATTGGATGCGGGCGATAAAAAAGGGTTGAAACCAACGATTAATGCTCCTTGATTAAACAGGGGTAAAACAGTGGACTCAAACTCCGCCGGAGGTGTGTCATTCAAATCAAAATTGGTCCACTGCGCTGACAGAGAAGACAGGCAGATAATACAAAACAGGCTCAGGGTTCGATTCATATTGAACCAAAAAATTAGTGATTAAATAATACCCCGTTCGCTTGATTCGATGAAATGGATGATCTTGGTTACTTCCGGTGTTTTTTCTAGATCACGCTTGATTTTTTTCAACGCTTCAGAACGGGAGGCCTTATTTAGAAAATATTCTTTATACACTTTTTTAATTATATCCCGGGTTTCGGCTGGGAATCCTCTCCGGCGTAAGCCAATCCGGTTAATTCCTCCGAATCGCAAGGGTTCCCCTGCCGCCAGAATGTAGGGGGGCACGTCCTGAACAATCCGGTATCCACCACCGACAAAGGCATGTTCCCCCACCCGACAAAACTGATGGATTAAAACACCACCACCCAACGACGCCCACACTCCGATTTCCACATGTCCGCCCAGGGTAACGAGATTGGCAAGGATGGCGTGATCTCCAACAAAACAATCGTGGGCAACATGAACATAAGCCATCAATAAAACATCACTTCCAATCATTGTTTTCCCCAGGGCAGCGGTACCGCGGTTTATGGTCACTGATTCACGAACGATGACCCGATCCCCGATTTCAACCTTCGTTTTCTCCCCTTTATATTTCAGGTCCTGGGGAGCTTCACCGATGGAACAGTTATGATAAATCTGGCATTGTTTGCCAATCGTCGTTCCGGAACAAATGGTGGTAAAATTTCCAACCGTTGTACCGTCTTGAATTCGGACGTCCGGTTCAATAACGGAATAGGCGCCAATGGATACACCCTCCCCCAGTTCTGCTTCCGGTGAAATGATCGCCGAAGGATGGATCGAAATCGTCAGGCTCCTGCCCGGTCCACAACCGAAGCCATGAGGACAGATTCCGCCACTAGTTTATCCCCCACATAAGCCTTGCCCTGCAGCCGGGCAGAACCGAGCCGGAAACGCAATAGCGTCATTTCCAGTCGTATCTGGTCACCAGGAATAATTGGTGCCCGAAAACGTGAACTCTCGATGGCGGAAAAGAACATGTTTTTCTTATAGGGGTTTTTCACTGAATTGAGGACTAAAAATGCACCGGCCTGAGCCATAGCTTCCAATACCAGTACGCCGGGCATGACAGGCTGGCCGGGGAAATGACCCTGAAAAAAGGGTTCATTAATTGTTACATTTTTTAATGCTGTTAATCGCTCACCGGGGATCATGTCTATTATCCGGTCCACCAAAATGAAGGGATAGCGGTGGGGCAGTAAACCGAGGATCACGTCAATATCCAACATATATCCTTTGTCCGGCTCTTTTTGAATCCGCTGCTGAACAATCTTATTCCCGTACACTTTCCGGATCTCTTTTACCAATTCCACATTCCCTGCATGTCCGCTCCGGGCAGCGATCACGTGACCCTTGATCGGCATTCCCAGGAGGGCCAGATCTCCAATCAAGTCCAGTGTTTTATGGCGAACCGGTTCATTTTTAAAACGTAATTTTTTTCCGTTCAGAATGCCGTTGGCCCCTAAGCTGATTTCCTGCTCAATGCCAAACAATTTTCGTAACCGTCCCGCTTCGTCATGGTCAATTTCCTTGTCCACAATGACCACTGCATTCTCAAGATTTCCCCCCTGAATTAATCCATTTTCTTTCAACGATTCCACCTCACTCAGAAAGCAAAAGGTACGGGCCGGTGCAAGGAGTTCGGGGAAGTTTTTTTCCACATTATCAATGGTTGTGTACTGGGTCCCCAGGGAACGGAATTCGTAATCGATCATGAAAGTAACCCGGAATTGATCCGAGGGAAGAACATGAATGTCCACCCCCTTCACCGGATCCGAATAGGCAACAGCCTGGTCAATTTCGAGAACCCGGCACAAGGATTTCTGTTCCTTAATCCCTGCTTTTAGCAATGCCTCTACGAAATCAATCGAACTACCGTCCATCACCGGGGGCTCTTTAGCTGTCAATTCAATCAAAACGTTGTCAATTCCAAGACCAGCACAGGCAGCCAGGGTGTGTTCGACTGTGTGAATCCGGACGCCGTCCTTTTCCAGCGTCGTTCCCCGCGATATATCCACTACATGATCAATATCAGCCTTGATTTCCGGGCAGTCCTTAATATCGGTCCTGACAAAACGGATCCCGTAGTCCTCAGCTGCTGGTTTAAAGGTAATTTTACATTCCACACCGGTATGAAGACCCTGTCCTACACAGGAAGCTTCTTCATTGATGGTTCTTTGATTTCTAAAAGTGAACACTAGTATTAAGACTTCAATTTTTGTTCTATTTTCATCAGCCGCTTTTTCAAGGATTGAACTTCCAGGTAGACGGCATCACGCTTGTTGGTTTCGTGGATTTCCCGGGCGGGCATGCCTGCATATATTTTCCCTCCAGGCAGAGATTTGGTTACACCCGTCTTGGCAGCGAACATCGCTCTGGTTCCAATTGTAATGTGATCTGCTACTCCCGCTTGACCACCAAAGACGCAATACGCTCCTATTTTAACACTCCCGGCGATGGTTACATGGGCGGTGATTAAACATCCCTGCCCAATCTCCACATTGTGGGCAATATGAACTCCATTGTCGAATTTGCTGCCATCACCGATGGTGGTGTCACCTATCGTTCCTCGATCGATTGTACAATTTGCACCTATTTCCACATCATGTCCAACAAGAACCTTCCCGTTCTGGGGTATCTTGTGATGGACGTCATCCACCGTCACAAAACCGTACCCGTCGGACCCAATGACAGTACCGCTTTGAATAACGCAGCGATCACCGATTTTACAATGGTGATAGATGAACACGCGCCCGTGAAACACTGTATCAGAACCGATATGGGTATCCTGACCGATATAGGAATATGGACCGATCGCGGTCCCGTTTCCAATAGTAGCTCCGGTCTCAATCACGGCATATGGTCCTACCGCAACGTCCTGTCCCAAATTCGCCCCATCGGAAACTACCGCCGTGGGATGAATCCCAACCTGCTTTTCGACAGTTGGAGCAAATTGGGTCATTATTTTTGACATGGCGTAGAGAGGATTCGGAACCATGATACCGTTCCGCGATTTCAGTAAATCCTGTTCAGCCGTCACCAGTGCAGCAATAGACTGGTGAGCATATTTTCGATATTTTGGGCTGGAGAGAAACGTAATCGTACCTGGCTTTGGATCTTCGATTCTGGAGACTCCTGATATGGGCAGGTCCGGATCACCGAACACGGTCCCCCCTACCAGTTCAGCCAGTTCCTTAAGCTTAGGCAACGGAAAAAGGGATTATTTATTGTCTTTTGAATCAGGTAAGTTGTATTTCCGGAGCTCAAAAAGAACATCATCCGTCAGATCATAGGCCGGATTTCCGTAAAGTAAGGCCACTGATCCATCCACAATAAAATCAATATTCTTTGAAGCCGCCACCTTATCCACTGCTCTCTTTACCTTGGAGAGAATGTCGTATTCCAACTGAGCCTGACGATGATATAGTTCACCCTCAGGGCCCACCATGTTCACCTGATAATTCTGAATGGTGCGTTCAAGATTGGCAATTTCTTCTTCTTTTTTATTTCTCCACTCCGGACTACTCATCAGTCGTTGGGCTTCAAAATTCTGTTTAATACTGTCCAGCTGAGCCACCATTTTATTGTACTCCAGATTGACTTTCTGGTACTCCAACTGGAGCTGGGATTCAGCATCTTTAAATTCTTCATATTCGGCGCGAATTCGATCAGACTGAACGAAACCAATTTTCACCTGAGCAGAAATGGTTAACGGCAGTAACAGTAGCGCAAACCCGAATAGCGTGATTGCTTTACGGATCACTTTTACCTCCTTAGTTTTATTGTCCATATCCAAAGATAATGGTATACTCCCAACCCTGGGGCTTTCCATTGCCTGTAATATCATCAAAGCCATACCCCATATCGAACCCAAGCATTCCAATCATCGGCATGAAGAACCGGATTCCCACACCCAGGGATCGCTTCAATTCGATGGGGTATCTCCGCGGGAAATTCAGGGATTCCATTAAATTTTTATTCTCCCATACGGCACCGGCATCAGCAAACACCATGGCATACACCACTGGATTCTCAGAGAAGGGAAAACGGAATTCAGTCGTATACTTAAACATGGTATTCCCTCCGATGGGTGTCCCTTGCGAGGAGACGGGGCCAATGGAATTATCGGGGTATCCCCGTAACATGACACCATAGGGAAGTCCATTCCCTCCCATAATGAATTTCTCGTCAAAGGGAACGATGGAAAGTTCATTCTTCAGGGAGGCAAGCGGACGGATCATGCCCATTTTCACAGAACTCATTAACACAAATTTCCAGAATGTAGGTGTATACCAGTCTAAATTCAATATATGTTTCTGATAATCTTCATTTCCTCCCAGTGGTCCCCCGGAAAATGTGGCCGTCCAGGAGGCCATGGAGCCTTTGGTGGTGAATTCGGGACGGTCTCGGCTGTCCCGTGTAATCACCTGAGTCAGGTTGATGCCCAGGGTTTTCTTCAATCCACCAGTGTAATTTTTCAAATCCTGTTCAGTCCCCTGGTAGTCCCGGCGCATCACCTGGAACACCCAATAACCGCGGAAATAATCATCGGGCCATTTCCATCGACGTCCCCATTCCACCGAGCCCCCACGGACGACCTGGTCAATGGGTAAATAATACTGGGTTGCACTCCCTCGGAACTGGTAAAACAAGGAAAATCCAACCCGATTGGGACTGTCAAAGATCATGGGATCCATAAACCGGAAACTGAAGGAACGGTATTTCGCCGGCTCGGTGCCACTGTACAGGGAATACTGGGTCCCTACCTGGAAACTGAGCGAGAGCACCTGGCCCAGCCCCAGGAAATTATTGAACTCTACCGAGCCCCCTCCTGTCATTCCGTAAATGCCGGTAAACCCAATACTGGCACTGGCCTTGTCAGAGGATTTCTCCTCCACCGATATATCCAGATCCACTTCATCTTCATCCACCGGTACTACGTTCGGGAGTAATTTGGTGGGATCGAAATAATTCAGTATTGCCAAATCCCGAATGCTGCGCTGAAGGGCCGTCCGGTTAAAAACATCACCCGGGTAAATCCGTAATTCCCTGCGAATCACATTCTCCCGGGTCTTGGTGTTCCCGTAGATGTCAATATTCCGCACCCGGACCTGGTGATTCTCCGTAATGAGAAAATGAATATCAAGGGAGTCGTCCCCGACAGGCGTAAACCGGGGCTCAATCTGACTGTAAATGTATCCGCGATCCATGTACAAACCTTGCACGTGCTGGTAGAGCGCCTCGTCAAAATCTTCCTGACTGAAATAAGATCCCTTTTTCAGATCCAGTGTCCGATTGAGAATGTCGGTCGAAAATAGAGTATTTCCCTCCCAGGAAAAGTTCCGGTAAATGTAACGGGGCCCTTCATAAAGATTAACCAAGATATTCATCTTCTTCTTATCCGGACTGTAATAAATCGAATCAGAGAGGATTTTGAAATCCCGATAACCGTTATTTTTGTAAAATGAATAAAGATTCTGTTTATCCTCCAGGTACTTTTTTTCTTCGTACCCGGAACGCCAGAAGGTGTACCATCGTTGCTGCTTAGTATCCTTAAAACCCTTACGGCGAAGTTTCCCATCTGAAAAGGCGTGATTCCCCTTAAAAGTAATCTGGCCGATCTTAACCTTTTTATTTTCCTTAATTTTGAAAACAAGATCCTGCGTCTGAGCCGATTTCCCCCCGATTAATGTTTCCGATTCTTTCGGCTCCTTTAATTCCGCCGTTACCTCCACCAGTAAATAACCATCTTCCGCGTACAGTTCTTTTATTTTGTTAATTGTTTCCTTAATAAAATTGGGCTTGAGCCGCATCCCCCGCTGGAAAACAATCTCTTCCTTGAACTTTCGTTCCTTAATCTTTTTATTTCCGACGAACTTCACATCACCCAGAACGGGGGATTCTTCCACCTGGATAGTGATTTCAATTCCGTCTTTGTCTTCGGAATTGAAATAGATCTGTACGTTACTGAAGACGCCTAAATCCCATAGACGCTTCACGGCTTTGGCAAAGTCGTCCACCCGGATTTCCTGCCCATCCCGGAGGCCGGAGGTGTATTTCACCATGGTTTCACTGGTGAGGGTATTTCCCACCACATTAACTTTTTTCAGTTTATACTGAGTGGTCTGGCTCAGGGCAAAACTGACTAGCAGGAATACCAGAACTGTGGTCTTAAACAGGTGCTTCATTTTTGGACCTGCTCACTCAGTTTTCCAAAACGACGTTCACGGCATTGATATTCCTGAATTGCTTTTAAAAATTCCATCTCCCTGAATTCCGGCCAGTAGGTGTCTGTCAAGTACCACTCTGCATAAGCGACCTGCCAGAGTAAAAAATTACTGATGCGTTGTTCACCCCCGGTACGAATCAATAAATCGGGATCGGGGATATGGGCGGTATATAATTCCTGGGTTACCACATTCTCGTCAATATCATCTACTGCCAGTTCACCAGCTGTAACTTTCAGCGCAATACGTCTGGCAGCACGACAAAGTTCCTGGCGACTGCCATAACTGAGGGCCAGAACCAGATTCAGCCCCGAATTATCCTTCGTAATTTCAATTCCTTCCTCAAGACCTTTTCGAGCTTCAGGAGGTAGTTTATCCAAATCGCCAATAGCCAGGAGGCGTACATTATTCTTGTGAAGATTTTTTACCTCCTTCCGGATCGTATTCACCAATAGACCCATCAGGGCGGACACTTCCCGGGGAGGACGTTCCCAGTTTTCACTTGAAAAAGTATAGAGCGTTAAATATTGAATACCAATCTCACCTGCAACCCGCGTGATTTCGCGGACAGAATTGATCCCTTCCCTGTGACCCGCTAACCGTGGAAGGCGTTTCTTTTTAGCCCAGCGACCGTTTCCATCCATAATTACAGCTACATGAACCGGCATGGTTCCCTTGTCAAGGATCGATTGTCGCAAGTCTGAAAGATTCATTTATATTTCGAAGAATGGGTCAAATAAAACGCGGGCGAAATTACCGAGTGAAACAGGCCTAAACAACTGAAAGAATGAGATTGGAAATTGAGCCGTTTTGGAAAAAACGAAGATATTATTCCACAAATGAGGTCTGGATCAATGGAACGGCGCTTCTCTTTGGGAGCGCTTGATCCTAGCCCTGTTTTGCTGATTTAGGAACGAGTTCCTGCAGGACCCCCCACTCTACGAATAATGCTACCCATAATGAGGCTCACTTTTCCACATCCGCCACAATCCTGCGGGCAATCCCCTTGTAGATCGCTGTCAGGGGTGAGTCGGGATTCTTGATAACAATCGGTTGCCCTGCATCGGTGGCGAGCATTATTTCCTGTGAAATAGGAATTTCACCCAGGAGGGGGACCCCCAGACGTTCACTTTCCTGCTTTCCACCGCCCCGTTTAAACAAATCCATCCGATAGCTGAAATGCCCCTTCTTATCCACCGGGATCTTTTCACCCTGTATTTCTATTTTTACATTGTCAGAGGCACCTGCCAGTTTCCCTTCCAATAGCAATCCGGACATATTTTCAATCACTCCCAAAACGGGCGTCTGTACTTTTCGGAACATATCCGCTCCTTTACGTACATCCGCTAGGGCAATATCCTGGGGAGTGGTCACAATGATGGCGCCGTCCATTTTTAACTTCTGGGTCAGGGTAAGCTGCACATCCCCCGTCCCCGGGGGTAAATCCAGGACCATATAATCCAAATCGCCCCAGACAACATCGTTGAAGAATTGTTCCGTCATCCGGGCTACCAACGGTCCCCGCCACACCACCGGTGTTTCGTTCCCGCTGATAAAACCAAAACTCATCACTTTAATCCCGTAACGATCCAAAGGAATCAGCTTCCTGTTGTCAGAAAGTTGAGGCTGCCGGTTAATCCCAAATAATATGGGCAGGGATGGCCCGTAAATATCCAGGTCCAGCAGGCCGACGGAATAATTCAGTTCTTTCAATGCCAGGGCCAGGTTGCCGGCCACGGTTGATTTGCCGACCCCTCCCTTTCCGCTGGCAATGGCAATGACATGCTGGACCCCTGCCATGGTTGCGCTGGGTACCACACCTGCTGGTGCAGGCGTACTCCCCGGAGCGAGATGAACCGCTACTGTTTTAAAGGCCTTCGTCTCTTCCAGAAGCCGCTTTACTTCATTGACGACTGCCGTTCTTTTTTCTGCATCCTGGGTCGTAATCTTCAAGACTACGGTCACTGAATCTGGTTCAACCCGGATACTTTCAACCATCCCGAAGGAAACAATATCGCGGCTGAAACCGGGATAATGCACCGTTTTCAGGATGGCTTCAACTTGTTGCTTATCCATAGATACTCCCCAAAAAAAACGGCTGTTGAAAAACAGCCGTTTGACAAACCTTGAAATCCAATGTTAGAGAGCTATCCACTGTATTCCCGGTCAAAATAATCGTAATTCATTTTAATGTACTTATGCCATTCTTCCGGAACTTCTTCTTCTTCAAAGATCGCTTCCACCGGGCACTCCGGCTCACAGGCACCACAATCAATACATTCTTCTGGGTCAATATACAGCAATTTACCGTCCAGATTATTCTCATCGTAACCAACTTCATCCCATTCATCCCGCGTTGGGTGAATGCAATCCACCGGGCAGACATCTACACATGCCGTATCACAGACTCCAACACACGGTTCAGCTATAATGTAAGCCATCGTAATTCTCCTGTTTAAATTAGCTCTAAAAACTGCCGGTGAAATTAAGGTGCTTTTTCTTAAAGTTAAAAAGTCTTTTAAGCAATAACTTCTCTGCTTCAGCGGTACTGGAATGTACAAACAGACTAAGCACAATGTACTGATTCTCTGGTCGGCTCAGCTCGTCTCCGGGATGGGAGATGCAATTTATCAAATCGCCCTCATGTGGCTTGTCCTCGACCTGACCGGTTCCGCTGCCGTCACGGGTCTGGTGGCCATGAGCGCCTATCTGCCCGCAATGCTTTTGGGTCTGTTTGCCGGTGTTATAACGGATCGGCACAACCGGATGACCATTATGATTCTGTCCAACATCAGTCAGGCCCTGACTGTGGGCATCATTCCAATCATGATCGCCTGGGGTTTTACAGATGCAATCCTTTTGGGGTTGCTCGCATTCGTTCGCAGTGCTTTCAGTACTTTCTTCCCTCCCGCTTTTAATGCCTTCATTCCCACAATTGTGGAAAAGGAAGAATTGGTCCAGGTCAATTCGGTTTTAACAACCTCCAACCAGATGGCCTATTTTCTGGGCCCGGCTTTAGCCGGAGTCCTCTTGGGCTTAATTCATTTACAATATTTATTCATCTTCGATGCGATCTCATTTCTGATTGCCATTGCTCTGCTCGTATTGGTGACAAAGCCGGCCCCAAAACCACGTTCAGGAGAACATCATCACCCCTGGAAAGAATTAAAAAGTGGAATCAGCTATGTTTTTAACCACCGTTCGCTTGGCTTTTTAATTTCTCTCACTATCGTCAATAATCTTTTTATCATGGGACCGGCCATTGTGGGGACTCCCATTCTGGTGAAACAAGCGCTGAATGGATCCGCCAAAGAATATGCTTTCGTGGAAGCAGGGTTGGCGCTGGGAATGCTGATTGGATCAACCCTAGTGTACAAAATAGGTCCTTTATTTAAAAACGGGATTCTTTTGACCGTTGGCATGATTTTGGATGGATTAACCTATTCCATCTTTTATTTCGCAAATTCTGTTTCTACCGTTTTCGTTTTAATTGTCATCCACGGGATTGGGATTCCCATGATCACCATTTCCAGAACGGCGATTGTACAAAAATATGCATCGAACCACTACCACGGAAGAATTTTCTCCATGGTGCACCTAGCTGTTATTGGCATGACGGCCCTGTCCTCCGCCATTACCGGCATGGTGGCCTCCATCATGGAAATCAGGACCGTATTCCTGTTGATTGGTTTCGGCGCGGCTGGCTGTGGATTATTGGGCCTGTTCACACCACGTTTGAGGGAACTGGAATAAAAATTCGGGTCACCACTCATTTTTTACGGTCCGACACTTCGCTTGGAATGTAGATTCTGTTTAAAATCATCTACTACACCTGCACCCATGTCAATTAAATCATATTACCAGGTACATTCCCTACCATCATGAGCTCGGATAATCATTGGGTAACACTGGTTATTGATCAAGGGACTTCTTCAACTAAAATATTCCTATTCAATTTGAAGCATGAACTGATTTACTCGGACCGCATTAAGCACCACATTCACACGCCTGCGCCCGGTCATTTTGAAGTAGATCCTTTATCCATTACGGAAGCAGCTGCTCGACTGATAAAAGGAGCAGTCCAGTTTTCAGAAGATCACCGCATGAAAATCCTTTCCGCTGGAGTTGCAATTCAGCGTTCTACGTTTCTGTTCTGGGATAAAGATACTCTTCTTCCTCTCACACCGGCTCTCAGCTGGCAGGATAGTCGTGCCCGGGACGTTGTCAATGATCTTCAAATCCACGATAAAACAATCCATCAGAAGACAGGGGCTCCTCTGAATGCTCACTTCGGTGGCCCAAAATTTCTGCACTTAGTTCGGCAGAACAGGGACTTGGCAACAAAAGTTACCAGCGGAAAGGTTTTCTTCGGTCCCTTAAGCGCTTTTCTCACCCATTCGCTTACAGGTACCCCTGCCGTAGACGCCTCCATTGCCTCCCGTATTCTCACGATGGATTTAACAACAGCCGATTGGGATTCAGACTTACTGGCCCTGTTTGAGATGCCACTCGATTGTCTTCCGCCCTTGTCATCAACCAATACAACTTTCGGGCAAATATCTATTAATGACCATGTTATTCCTTTAACTTGTGTCATCGGGGATCAACAGGCAGCCCTTTTGGGGCAGGGGGGGTGGAAAACCGGTAATACGGCCATGAATTTCGGTACCTCCGGTTCCATCCAAACCAATGTGGGATCTAAACCCATTATCCTGGAGGGTTTAATCAGCAGCATTCTATATTCTACCTCCGGAGAACGCACCTATTTACTGGAGGGGACCATCAACGCCTGCAATTCACTGTTTTACTGGCTGGAGGAGCATCTCAATATTCCGCACCGGGAAATGCGTTGGCCCCAGCGCTGCTCCCAAACCACAACGACAGGAATATTCATCCCCGGGTTTGGAGGATTAGCCGCTCCCTACTGGAAGGATGCTCTCCCGACCATTATGGAGGGATACAGAGACAAAAAGGACGTAAACGAAATTATCCGCAGTGGGATGGAATCCATTGGATTTCTGGTCCATGATATCTGGTGTCTCATTCAGCAACATTTATCCCCGGCTCCCAAGCGGGTCACTGCAAGCGGTGGCGGCGCCAGGGAACCTTTGCTGCAATTCATTGCTGATCTCACAAGACTGGAAATCGGCCATCTTCGAATGAAAGATCAAACCGCCCTGGGTGTGCATTATCTTTTACTGAAAGCAGCTGATCTGGATACATCCCTTCCCCATCCGCTATCCGAAAAAACAAGTGTACCCAAAATGGCGGAGGAAGAACGAACGAGAAAAATTGAACAGTGGAACCGATATTTACTCCAAGCCGGAATTACTCCCGTCACCCCTGTCTAAGCAGAGAAACTGTCTTTGGTGTGTCTCACCTGTCTTTGAACCCCAATCTTCGATTTAAATAAGCCTCTAATTCTTTTCTTTTAAATTCACCTGCTACAAATCCAACCCGTCTCAGATTGCCCCTCTCAATGATGATATGGAAGGGGGTCCCCCAATCCCGTCCATCCGCCAGTGCTTTTCTTAAAACGTAGTGCTGAGACAGGCTTTTTTTATCCTCCAGTTTTGCCCGCACCTGGCCGAAAAAGATGGGCATGGGTAAGTTGTATTGATCCACAAACGTCTCCGCTCCTGCCATGGTGGAATACTCCATCACAACGATTTGATTCAGGCCCTGTGGATGATACTTTTCGTAGACCTGCTTTACAACTGGCGCATCGTAACGACAGTTTCCACACCATTCCGCCATGTAGGAAATGATCAGCACTTTCCACGGTTCATTGGTCTGGGTTTCCAGTAAATTGACAGTTTTTCCTTTTCTATCCTGACCGTATAACTCCGGCAATTTGCCCAGAAAATGACCCTGAAGTTTCACCGTGTCCAGATTCACCCAATGGATGGACTGGTATTCATGCTCGGTCGTCTCTTCCGAATATAGAATAGAAAGTAATGCAAGGAGGATGAAGCTAAATTTCATATATTTGTATTATACAAGAATATCCTTTAAGTAATCGGGATAAATTCGTCCAATGAAGATACCACCCAGGTGGCACCCGCTTTTACAATCTCATCCCAATATTCTGACTTCCGGCACACAATAACACTACTCGCACCCCATTGACTGGCTGCTTTTGCATCCCTGGCCGTGTCTCCAACAATGACGATTTGGTCTGCCTCATATCTTAGGGAATAACATTCAAAAGCACGCTTCACGGCGACTGTCGGCATTTCCATTCTGGAATTTACATCCTCTCCAAACACACCGAAGGAGAAAAAGCGGTCTAAAGCAAACCGGCGCAGTTTAATCCAGGCAACCGTTTCCAGATTACCGGTCATCAGTCCCACTGCTTGTCCTTTCCCACTAACAATTTCTAACAATCTTTTCCCGTCCGGATACATAAACGGCTCCTTTGAGCCGTTGAAAGCAGATTCAATTTCTAGGGCGTATTTTTTCAAAATTTGATTGATTAACACCTCCAGATCACCATCGTGAAATCCAATTTTTACCAGGGCATTTCTCACAATACCCGGATCGGTGTAACCGGCCACATCCCGATAAGAAAGCAGCGGTGATTTCCCTGCTACCTCCCGGATAATTCGATCCAGAGTCATTCGCGAAACGGATCCCGGTGAAAGTAAAGTCCCATCGATATCAAATAAATAAAGGATCTGATTGGTGCGATGACCCATATTATTGAATTTCTACCCCGGCTCGAGCTAGTTCATCCAACGCTTTTATTCCGTCATCAGGGTGTATATTCACGGCCCGGACTGCTTTGGTAAGAACAGTTGTTTGAAACCCCTTTTGAACACAATCCAAAGCAGTGGCTTTTACACAATAGTCCGTTGCCAGTCCCACAATGGTTACCGCGCTTACACCATGGTTTTGAAACCATTGGGTCAAATCCTTATTGGTCGCTTCAAAGGCAGAGTACCCGTCATCCCGATCCCCCGTACCCTTCAGAAAAACCTGATCAATCTTTCCAGCATTCAAATCGGGATGGAATTCAGCACCGTAAGTATTACGCACACAGTGAACCGGCCACTTTTCAAAATGAACGGTTCTTTCCGGATGCCAGTCCTTGGAGGCAACCACAAAATCAAACTGTGGCATAATTTGGTTGATGAACGGAACAATTTCATCCCCCTTCGGTACGGGTAACGCACCCCCAGGGCAGAAATCATTTTGAAGATCAACAATAAGTAGTGCTTTCATCTTGAACGATCTCCTGATTGGTTTTTTTGTAGGAGCGTACGTCTTAAATCCAGTAACTGGGGACTGAGTCCCACCTTATAAAGATGCGGATTCTCGAAACGCTGGTGCTCTGCCGGCAAATGGCTCAACCGTGTCTTGCGATAGGATGCAGCAGCATCTGCGGAGAAGCTCGTAAGCGGTTCCCCGGCTTTCATAACCGGGGAAAGCAGCACCTCTTGAGCCAGCCCAGCAACCCGGCACTGTTTTTCTGGAAAAACAGGGTGAAAAAGCTGCTCCGGGGGTACTGTATCATTTAATTGAATCCCATCCGCATAAAAGAACCCAACGGCATCGGAAAACCGATATACCTGTTTTAATCCGGGGAGATTGACCTTTGCGATATGATCCGAAATTTTCAAGGATGGACTATCATCAATCATGGCCAATTTATACACGCCATCCAGAGCAGCCGTCGGTTGACCCGTGATCAGATTGGTACCAATTCCAAAAATGTCAATAGGCGCTCCCTGCTCAATTAAGCTGCGAATCAAATACTCATCCAACTGGTTTGAGGCCACAATCTTTACATAATTGAGGCCCTCGCGATCCAGCATCTGGCGGGCAGCCTTACTGAGATAAGCCAGATCACCACTATCCAGGCGGATTCCCTGAAGGCGATTCCCCTCTTTTTCCATTTCTTTTGCCACCCGGATAGCGTTGGGGACACCACTCTCAAGTGTTTTATAGGTATCTACCAGCAGGGTGCTGTTTTCGGGGTAAAGCTTGACATACGTCCTGAAAGCCGTCAATTCATCCCGGAACGATTGGATCCAGGAGTGTGCCTGGGTACCGACCGGTGTGAGCTGAAATGCTTTGGCAGCGAAGACATTTGAAGTCCCGTCCACGCCTCCGATCACAGCCGCCCGGGAGCCCTGAATTCCAGCGAGGCCCTGTGCCCGGCGTAATCCAAATTCCGCCACCAGCCGATCGCCGGCCACCTGACGAATCCTGGAAGCTTTGGTGGCCACCAACGACTCATAATTCAGAATATTTAAGAGGACGGTCTCAATCAACTGACCCTCAATCAGGGTGCTCTCTACCCGGACCAGCGGCATATTGGGGAAAACAATTTCTCCTTCCTTTACGGACCAAATATCTCCCTGAAAATGAAAGGACTCTAAAAACGTGAGAAATTCAGGTCTAAAGCCCAATTTTCGGAGATATGCAGTATCCTCCGGGCCAAACCGAAACTGTTTGAGGGCGTCCAGTACATCCTGAATCCCGGCAAAAACGGTATAACCGCCATCAAAAGGATTAGCTCGGAAATAATAATCGAATACTGATCGGCGATGCGCCATCCCGTTTGTATAATAACCCTGAGCCATCGTAAGCTCATAATAGTCAGTATACAGACCGGAGATGGGGAGTTTAAAGGATGTCATTGCATTGAGATGAAAATACCTTAAAAACAGTATTCACCTCAATACGGTCCGCGGTTAAAGAAGCGTCTTTAAAGCCGTTAAAAGCGAATCGATGTGTTCCTGACGATTGTATCGATGAATCGATACCCGTAACAAGGAGCGATTCTCCCAGGAAAAAACAGGGACATCAATCTGAAACTGACTCAATAACTGCTGGCTGATCTTATCCGGATCATTTCCAGGAATTTCCACACTTACCACTTGACCCAGCCAAGGTTCTGGTCCCTGGGACAGGGGCTCCGTGCCAACCAGCTCCAGTAGTCGATTTCGTGCTTCTCTGGTAAAGCGGCGACATTTCTCTTTAACCCCTTCCGTAAGATAAGTGTCATGAAACTGGATGGCTGCCGGGACAGTAAGAAATGAACTCATGTCACGGGTTCCCTGCCACTCATGTTCAGCAATAAAAGGTGATTCATCAGGATCACGGATCTCGGAACCCCAGCTGGTTACCAAGGGTTCAATCAAGGATTGTATTTCACGACGGACGTAAAGGAAGGAACAACCCTTGGGAGTACACAACCACTTGTGACAGGCCCCAGTAAAAATATCCGGGTTCATCTCACGAATATTTAATGGAATATGTCCCGGGACATGGGCACCATCAATGATTGTCATTAAACCCAATTCCCGGGCACGGGCACAAATTTCATGAACAGGAAAAATCAAGGCGGTGGGACTGGTAATCTGGCTGATAAAAATGACCTTTGTTCTAGGGTTTACCCTGGTAAAAAAATGGTCAACAAACTTTTCTACAGTCGTAACCGGAAGTTCAACCTTAAACTGGATCAGCCGGGTATTTGTTTTTGTGCAAAATCGCTCCCAAGCCCGATTCAAAGCACCATATTCATGATTGGTCGTGAGGATTTCGTCCCCCGGTCGCAGATTTAAACTTCGAATCACCGTATTGATTGCAGTAGTAGGATTGGGGACCAATACAAGATCGTCTCCGGAACAATGTAAAAAATTACCCAGGGCAATTCTGGCCTGACGCAAGCCTGCAAACACTTCTTCCCGCATGAAACGCACCGGTTCCGTTTCCAAACGCATCTGCCACTTCTGGTATTCGTCAAATACGGGGCGGGGACAGGCCCCGAAAGAACCGTGGTTCAGATAAATAACATCCGGGTCTAAAAGAAAAAGGTCCTGCAAATTTAATGTGCCAATGCGCCCATAGGGTCCCACGGCGGTAATACCACAGGCTTACGCCTATAGACTGCTAATTCATCCGGTGTAAGATACTGTTTATGCACCACCACTTCGTAGGTATACTCGTCAAACCAGTTGTCCGCCATAATATCATAACCTTTATCACCCCGTTTCTTACCCCAGCTATTTTCAACGCGCCATTTACGGGGCTCCCCGACGGCATCCAGATCTACACCCGTGAATAACATGGCGTGGGTCATTTGACTGTCTCCGTATTCCAGACGCTCTGCCTTGGTCATGGGAAATGGCGTGGAATAAAAGAGATCAAAATCAAATAATTCCATATCCATCACACCCAAGTCGCGGTGAAAATATTTCCCCACATCACATCCGAACCAGACGGGATGATCGTCCCGGATGGAGGCAATCGCCACTTCCTTTAACCGGTTGGAGGGGACATTGAAATATCGGATAATTTCACCCTCCCGAACGTTCCCCAAATAATCAATTGTGTAAACCTCGTTGTATTTTTTATCTGACATGGGACAGTTAATTAGACAGACATAATCCTTTAATACCAAACCGACGTGCTCCTTAAAAAACTGAATCGGTGTCAGGTTTTCAAAGCGTTTGAATTGGTCATCCTTATCACGGATCTGCCAATCAAACCGTTCGGGAGGATTCCCCAAGTGAATGGTGAGCAAACGATAAACAGTGCTCAACATTGTTTCTTTTATGGCACGCAATTCTTTTACATCGGAACCACCGGCGTGGGCTTCCCGGAGCACCCGGGCAAACTCCCTAAGTTTCCTGGTAATCATGCGATTCATGCGCATGGATTTACTCGACTGATAGCTCTCCGGCATTTCGGTTTTTGGCACTACCCCGTATTTTTCAATCAGGTTTACAAACATGTGCCACTGGCCCCCGTCCTGAATCGGATCGGAAAGCAGATGCATTACCAGGCGACTGTCCCGCGGTTCACGGGCCGTAGCAATAATGTTTTCCAGGAAATAGTTCGCCTTTTCCAATTTGTCCCAGAACATAAAATAACTCTGGCTGAATTCGAATCGTTCTAAATTGTACTTGCGACTGAGGTAGATCCGAAAAAGGTTCAGTCCGGCAAAGCCCCAGCATCGACCACTGGATTTCTGGTTCGTTACAGGAAGCTGCCCGGTGACCATTTCCGAAAAGGTATGGTTAATTCTGCGGAAAACCTCCCAGTTCATTGCCAGCTCCGTTACTTCACCGCGAACAGCTGCATTTCGTGCCAGCTGCACCCGGGGATCATTAATTATTTGCTGGTGATAGTGACGGATATGTTTTTTTAATACACTCTGACTCATGGGAATTCCTTGTTTAAAGCCCGGATTTACAACACTTTTCTTAACAGCCGGACTCGTGGTTTTGCACCATTTTCTTCAAACCAGTCCGGTATTTCCTGCAACCGCTTCCCCGCTGTTTCAAGGTCGGGGAAATCGCCTACACAAACGATAAAACAGCCCTGGTCGTTTATCTGCTTCGGGAGCAGGAAAAAATCCGGTGATTTACCTAGAGCTTTATAAGCATTGCGAATGGTTGTTTCCTTGCAAACATACTCCAGGACAATTGTGTAATGTTCCACTTGGGCTCGTTTTTCTTCGGACCAGGCCCGGGCGGCCTCATGAAATAATTCATTCGCAAACAATTCCTCAGGATTTGAGGCAGCTTCCGAAACTGTAGTATCCGGTTGTGCCGGCTGATCCTGAACCTGTTCCTGAACACTGTCCTGCAACGCTTCATTTTGTTCCGGTCCTTCCGGCATTACAGCACTTGAAGGTGTTTTAACCGTATCTGTTGTGATGGTATCCATTACCACGGCTGGTGTTACAGAAGTATCTTCCTGAACGGTGGCGCTGGCCGTACTCCCGGGGACCACAACTACAACGGCAGTATCGCGTACCTGTGCCTCCGGTGTCTGCTCATGGGTTGAATCCTCATCCTGATCTGAAAGCGTGTCAATAAAACCGGAAACCATCACCGTTTTCCCACCTGCCGGTACTTTCTTTACCTGTCCGGAGGGCGGGTAATATCCTGTAACCACACTCATAAATTTTGCAACCAGGGACGTCTCCGGATTCATCTGATCCTGAATGGATAAAAATGAAACCACCACCAAGATGGTCAACAGGGTAATCGTGGAGGAGCTGATCCCCTTGACGCTTTTCAGCAGGGAAGATCCTTGTTCATCGCTCTTTTCTTTATCCGTGGTTTCCGCCTCCGAAGATGAGGTGACTTCTTCTTCTGATTTATCGTTATGAGCCGAATCCTCCGTTTCCGAGGATACCGCTTCATCACTTTCCTTCGATTCCGTTGCCTGATCCTCCGAAGGTTCGGACTTAATCAAAATAGAACTGGCCTCCGATTCAGCTTCCTCCCTACCGAGTTCCGGTTCCGGCTTCTCTTCATCCGAAGGTTCTTCGGTTTCTTCCTGGGCGGTTTCAGGTTGCGTTTCCTCTTTTTCTTCCTCTGTATCGGTCGGCTCCATCCCCAGCATTTCCTGAATCTCTCTTTTTTCCTGAATCACCCGGTCCTGATCCCCAC
>CAZIIM010000004.1:87093-88881 GCA_964539305.1 uncultured bacterium
CCCAGCATTTCCTGAATCTCTCTTTTTTCCTGAATCACCCGGTCCTGATCCCCACCTTTTTGAAGCAAGGCATCTAACACCTCCAGCGCCCGCTGGTACAAACCTCTGGATTTCAAATGGGTGACCATGGAAAAGGTGACCATATTGGAATCCACATCGATTGAATTTTCCTCCTCCGACTCGGCTGGCTTTTCTGCTTCCGATTCATCCGCCTTTAATTCAGCTTGTTCTTCCTTTTCCGTCTCATCCACGGTTGTTTCCGATTCTTTTTCTTCAACAGATTCCTCTTTTACACTGCTTTCACCTTCTGTCGACTCCACCCGATCAAATACCGACAGAATCGTATCAGGTGTTTCCTCTTCCTGGGAACTTTCACCCGGCTGAATATGAATAACGGGATGGTCAGGGTCAAACTGGTCCTGTTCAATCAGGGTTGCCAGCTGCCTGGCTAGATCTTCCGGTTTCAACCAGGTATCCGGATCAGCATCCGGCATAGCCTTGCGGTTATTGGGGGTATCAATCGTCTCCGGTAAGACAACAACGGAATCAATATTTAAATCCCTGGTTTCCTTGCTAATGGATTTGGTCAGGGCATGCACTGCCGCCTTTGAGACGGCGTAGGCTGACGCTTCTGCCATGCCTTCTTCACCGGGAGTGCTGCCGAAATTGATGATTTTACCCTTGTCACGCTTTTTCATTTCCGGAAGAACAATTCGACAGCAATTCAATGTGGTAATGAAATTAATAGAGAGCATTGTTTTCCATTGCTCCATGGAGGTCTCTTCAACCGGTTTCCCGGCCTGAAAACCCCCCGCCGCATTAATGAGGACATCAATTTGTCCAAATCGACCCAGGATGGTTTCCATGACTCTCCGGGTACTTTCGCCGTCAATTAAATCTCCCTCAATGGTAAAATGGTTTGGTTCTACCTCCACCAATTCATTCTTTGATCCATGCAAAATGGCAACGACCCTCGATCCACGATCATGAAATGTCTTTACCAGCTGACGACCCACAGCACCGCCAGCCCCGGTGATAACGCACACTAATTCATTCAACTGCATTTTTCCCTCCCTGACCATTGACTGATCCGATAGACTCCTCCATACAGGAGGTAACCTTCATTTAAAAGATTCATAATTTTTATTCACGCAATTTACTAATTTTATCACAAACTAGATCCCGCAACTCTTCCACCGACATGTGCCCGTACTGTGAAGCCGGGATCGGGTCACCAAATTTTAATTCCAACACCCCCGGTGTCAACCGCCAATCGGTTTTATGTTTGGCTCGATAGGCATTTTTTATCCCAATGGGAATAATGGTTACCTTGCTATTTAGCGCCAGGTGGAAAGGCCCCTTTTTAAACTCTCCCATGGCACCATCCAGCGTCCGGGTTCCTTCCGGTGCTATCATAAAAGATATTCCGTTTCGAATAGCTTCCTCCGCCTTTTCCAGACTGCGAATCGCTTCATTCAACTTGCGTCTTTTAATGGGGATGACACCATAACGCCGTATTAAAAATCCCCAGACAGGCCAGGAAAACTGTCGGTTTGCTCCCACAGCCGATATATACCGGGGTACTGCAGCAGCAATCATGAAAACATCAAACATGGATTCATGGTTAAATAAATAGAGATACGGGCCCTTTTCAGGATCCGGGCGTTGCCCGGATATGCGTAACCATTGACCACCGGCCGCCATGATGATATAACTTAAAACCCTTGCCAGCGGATGAAGTTTTTGAGGATTGAAAACTAAAAAGGCAATTAAATAAATCAATACACA
>CAZIIM010000005.1:0-1238 GCA_964539305.1 uncultured bacterium
ACCGCAATGCCTACCGGGACCTATTATTTACATCCCCGGGAATGAATCAATACATCAGCGGTGTCATCATGTTTGACGAAACTTTTTTCCAGTCATCCCTCCAGGAGGGGATTCCATACCCTCAGTACCTGGAGACTATTGGTGTCATTCCGGGCATTAAAGTGGACAAGGGTGCCCACCCCCTGGCAGGCAGTGAAACCGAAAAAATCACTTCCGGCCTGGACGGCCTGGACGAACGCCTGCAAAATTACCGGAAACACGGTGCCCGGTTTGCCAAGTGGCGGGCCGTGATTACGATCGATGCTGAGATCCCCACCGGCTACTGCATTAACACCAACGCCCACGCCCTGGCGCGCTATGCTGCCCTGTGCCAGAAAAACGACATTGTACCCATTGTGGAACCGGAGGTCCTCATGGACGGTACCCACACCATTGAGGAAAGCTTTGAGATTACGGAAGAAGTCCTCCACACCGTCTTTTTTGAACTTTACTCCCAGGGGGTCGTGTTTGAAGAAATGGTCCTGAAACCAAATATGGTTCTATCCGGATATGACTGCCCGGAACAGGCCGACGTGGATACGGTGGCCCTTCAGACCATCCAGTGTTTAAAACGGTGCGTGCCAGCTGCCGTCCCCGGGATTGCCTTCCTCTCCGGCGGTCAGGATGATGTAACGGCCACCAAGCACCTGAATCGCATGAATCAACTCCTGAAAGCGGAAAAACCCTGGAACCTCACTTTTTCCTATGGTCGTGCCCTCCAGGCTCCGGCCTTGAAAGCCTGGGGCGGGAAATCAGAAAATGTGGGCAAAGCTCAGGAGGCTTTCCTGAAACGGGCCCGATTAAACAGTGCGGCAACGCTGGGAGATTATTCCAGCGATATGGAATAAATTCTCAGCCTACTTCAGGCTGATTTTAATTCCTGCGATATGGATTCCGGTCCATTCACCTGATTGAAGGCTGGTCTGGTATAAATAATAAATTGCCGATTTCATTCCCGGAAACCATTTGCTTTCTACACCAACGTAAAAACGGTTCTGGTTGAATTCCTGGTTCGTCATATCGTAGAAAGTTTCGTCGGCCAGATAGGGGGTCAACTGAAGCAGCGTAAACGTACGGTTTTGCTTTATCGTAATCAGGTCACGGTTCCGGATTGAGGTTTGATTATTTTTGTTCCGGTATTCAAACCGTGCCCGGGCGGAGGTGGTAAAGGAGGTGTACTTTTTCGTGGTACTGACGTT
>CAZIIM010000005.1:1338-6760 GCA_964539305.1 uncultured bacterium
CGTTCAAAATGGGCCAGGCGGTATTCCGATTCCAGGGCGCGGTATTTAATATCTTTTTTCATAACCTTCTGTGCCAGTTCAAAACTCAGTTCTGAAAAGGCGGCAGACAACCGGCTGATCTGCTTCATGACTTTGGTATGGTAGGCTTTTATCTCCGTTTTTCCCTCTTCCGAGAAGGAGGCTTTCAGGGTCTGTTTTTTCTGAATCAGGGGTGCCATATTTTTATCCAGGATATCACCGATACTTTCAATATCTTTCACGATCGACATCATGGCATATACTTGACCTGCCTGCTCATCGTCCAGTTCCTGACGGCTGATCTGAATCAGGTAGTGGGTGACCTTTTCCTCCAGGTAGTCAATTTTCCCCTCCCGCATATGAAGGCCTTCCAGCAGGGACATCTGGGGGTATTTGATATCCCGGTCTGAATCCCCATTTAAAAACGGTCGAATGGCCGCTTTCAGCATCCGGTTCAGGATCTGCACCATGGTGGAGATTTCAGCGTGGGCCAGGTTAATGGCCATGGCAGGTTGGGCAATTTGCTTGTAATCCAGGTGGAGGATAACCGGTTTCAATCCTTTCACTTCCGGTTTATCGGGGTAGTAACGATCCAGTACCTTGGCGAAGAAAGAAGTGAAAGGTAAAAACAGAATCGCCAGGCTGATATTGAAAATCGTGTGGGCATTGGCGATTTGACGGGGGGTTTCGGCGGCCAGTTTTTCCATGCCCCCGAGCGGGGAGTGGGGTGAAATCAATCGCACGAAATCGGCGAAATAGGGTATCCAGAATACAAACAGGAGCACACCACCGATTTTAAATAATACATGGGCCAAGGCAACCCGTTTGGCCTCCCGGCTGGTTCCGATGCTGGCCAGGCCTGCCGTAATGCAGGTTCCCACATTGGCACCGAAAATAAGGGGTATTCCTGCATTCAGGGTTAACAATCCCTGTTGTGACAAGACGATGACAATTCCAATAAAGGCAGCACTACTCTGAATCAGAGCCGTGAAAATGGTCGCCAACAGTATCCCCAACAGGGGATTTTCCAGACCCTTCAATGCCTCTAGGAACGGTCCGTAGGTGCGAAGGGGTGTCATCGTGTCGGACATGAGTTTCATGCCGTAGAATAAAATACCAAAACCCAGAATCGCCTCACCAATGGACTGGGTGGAATCCTTTTTTGACAGAATTGTCATGCCAAACCCGATGCTGATCATGAGCAGGGCATAATCGGTCACCTTAAAAGCGATCAACTGGGTGGTGACCGTTGTTCCGATATCGGCCCCCAGAATGACCCCCAGGGATTGACCGAATGAAAGCAATTGAGCCTGGACGAAACTAACCAGCATGACCGTAGTGGCGCTGCTGCTTTGAATAATCATGGTCACCAGGGCACCCACGGTCATCCCGATGACCCGGTTCCGGGTAATGGTAGCCAGAATCCTCCGCATACGGTTTCCGGCGGCCTTTTTCATCCCGTGACTCAGCTTGTTCATACCGTAAAGAAACAGGGACAGTCCTCCCAGCAAACCCATTATCAGGACACTCCAGTGCACTTCGGGGCTGTTTTGACCCGCCATCAGGGCCGTTCCGGGGAACAACAGGTAGATTACACTTCTCTTCATTGCTCCAGCCAGGCCGGGTTAAACGGGTGGTGATAAATGTAAGCGTTGTAAAATCGTTCGTCCCCCGTCACTTCTTTACCGATCCAGGGGGGAGTTTCAAAGGATTCATCTTCGGCCTTTAATTCGATTTCAGCCAGGAGTAAACCCTGGTTGGCTCCCTGAAACTCGTCCACCTCCCATAAATGAGCTTTATAGGGGATGCGGTAACGGATTTTTCGAATCGGTTCCGGTGGGTTAATATCTGCCAATAGTTTTTCTGCATCGGAAATGGGGATCGGGTATTCGTATTCCTTTCGCGTAAGGCCCGCTTTTGCAGCTTTCATGGTTAAACAGGCCTGGTCCCCTTTAATCCGCACACGGACCACGAATTTTGTCGTCATGGCAACGTACCCCTGGATGTATAGAATGCCCGGAACGGTCGGTTTCCAGAGCCGGGGTTTTACCAGGAATTTTCGTTCGATTTCAATCTGCATGGCGTCTAAATAAGAGGAAAACAGCCAGAGAGATTACTAGACCGGGATAGAACGGTTCAAGCATTAAGGGATAATGCCCCGTAATTTTACCGAATAGAAACCAGCCTCCGGAACAGAGGACCGGAAAGAGCATCCACTGGATGATGGGGATTGAGGAGACAGATTGTTTGGTGAAGGTCATTAAAAAGGGCAGCAATAATCCCGGGACCAGTAAAGAGCCGAGAACATACCAGAGCCGGACGACGGAAGGAATACTGACGGCCAGAATAACGGCCAGGAACGCCATGGCCGTTAATCCTTTCTGAACCAGGATGGTGGAAGCGCGATGCCATGATTCAGGATCCGATGTGGTGGGCGTTTCGATTCTCCACAAAAGATCCCGGCCAAAGGTGATGGCACTGATAAAACCGAGGGAGTCGATGGTGGACATGATGGTCGCCAGAATGCCGGTGAAAAACAGGCCATACACCAGGGGTGGCAACACTTCCGCTGCCAGCCGGGGATAGGCAAACAGGGCCTCGCCTGCCGGAAGCAGAACGGTGGCATATAAACCGGTTATGACGGTAAGGGTGTCAAAAATAAACCAGAATCCCAGCGAAATAAGAATTCCTTTTTTCGCAATTCTACCGGTCTTGGCTGCTGCGCAGCGCTGGTAAAATCCTGGATCCACGAACGTCCACAGGGCAATAAAAAACCAGACAAGAACATATTGGATCGATTGACCACCGGTGGGGTTCAAGTGTTCTGCCGGCAAGGCGTTTAATAAATGAAGAGGACTTCCGGCCCGGTTCCAGGCGAAAATCAGTAACAGGATAAACCCGGTAAACATGAGAGTGAACTGAAGCATGTCTGTCCGGACCACCGCCCGGAAACCACCGAACCAGATATAAAACAGACTGATGGCGGTGGCAGCCAGCAACGCCAGACCAAAGGGAATGTGGAGCGTAAATTGTAATAGAATCCCGATACTCAGGATGTAAGGGGCCGGACTGGAAAGGAAGAGGATGAATAGAGCACTGAGAATACCCGCGGATTTTCCGTAATGGTGGTGGAAATGGTCCGGCAGGGATAAATGCTTCCCTTCTTGAATCCGGCCAGCCATCAGAAGAGCAAACAGCAGACCAAAAAAATAGTAGGGTAATCCGAAAATGAACCAGGTCTGGATACCGAATAAATAGGTGTTTTCACCCACTCCCAGGATGCCCCCATACCAGGTGGCCACCAAAGTAGCCACAAACCCGGGAAGACTCAGACGACGACCTGCCAGGATATAGTCTTCTGGTGATTTCCGGGATTGTCGACTATTTTTCAGACCAAGGTAAACCAGCAGTACAATATAAATGACCAGGACTGAAAGATCGAGAGGGTGCATCTGTTAATCCTGCGGATGGGACCGGAATACCCATACCTGTCCCGCACAATCGACCGTAAAAGAATCGCCCTCGGCCCAGTTGCTGACCCCCTGACTATACGATTGCAATGGCTCATTTGCGAGGGAGTACCGAAGACCGCTGGTACTGATCCGGTCGCCTGCATTCAGGGGAAAAATCGAGACCACTTGTCCTTGAAAGGATGGAAAAGTTTGTTTCCCCCAGTGGCAGGTGATTGTAAAGTGGTTCGTCAGCATTTTGACGGACAGGGTTTCACAAAATTCTGCCAGCAGGTGCAAGTTAGCCAGGGTCTGATCTTCCCGCATCCCGCTGGCCCCCAGGATGGTTACCGGCTCCAATCCATTTTCATGGCACCAGTGTAGTGCTTTGGCCATATCCGTTTCTTCCTGGTCCGGACGGTGTAAAATGGTGCCGCTAAACGTTTCTTTGGTCAGGTTGGTTGAATCCAGGTCACCGATGATGATCTGGGGTTGAACTCCTCTCTGGATGGCATAATCGGCGCTTCCATCCGTACAGATCAAGGTGTTGGCCTCTGCCAAGGCTTCCAGGGCCACCGGGTGGCGGGGATACTCTCCCTTCCCGAGGATGACAACAGGGGGGTGGAAAGGTAGGGGTCCCGTTTTCAAATTGCCTCCCAGTGACGATTGTATTTTTTCTCATAACCGGAATTGATATCGAGAGTATAGTTTTTTTCGCTGGATTTCACCTGTTGACGGTAGGTTTCAGATTCGAAATAATGTTTCCAGGAAGGAGTGACCGGCATGACCATTAGGGCAGGTTTCCACCGGAAAACCTCCCGGGTATTTCGATTGACCAGTTGTCCTTCGGCACAAGCCCAGGAAAGTTGATCCAGCCGAGTACCGGCTTTCAAACACCGCTCGACCGCTGCCAATATACCCTGGTGTTGGGGACCAAAAAAGTGCAGGTGGCGGCCGTAGAAATAACCGGTGTGAAGATAATTCGGTACCAGAATGATTCCATCCAGATCCGATCGTCTGGCTGTCCAGTACAGCAACTCAAAAACGAGTGAGCTGAGTCCGAGTCCCGGATGATCCTGACCCGGTAGCTGGGGACGCCGGCGTGTAAAAGGTTTCAGGGGATTCTGGAGCAGCAGCCATTCAACCACCAGCATATTGGAAGAGGATATTTTCTGATCTTTCAGTACCGACGTTGGAAAGTCATCAAAATTGCCCTGCCGTACCACCAGCTCGCAGGAGATGAGGGGTGGATCCTTCTCGGGGTGAATGATTCGAAGCAGGTGCTTGTAAGGATCGGAGGTGTCAATCCTGACTGTGCCCTGAAGCAATCCACGGCGGTCCAATTCCTGGAAGAAACCTACTTTTTCAAAAACAAGTTCAATGCCCTTTCGGCTGTAAATCCCGAGAAAATGGTCTGTCCCCCGGTTTCCTGATAGATCGTTGAATACATCTTCTTCCGTCAGGTCGGTGATTTCCGGGGCCTGGAAAATTAGGGGTGACAAGTGTTTCACGATGTTCCGGAATTTCCGGGGCCGGGGTTTCAGAAGCATATCCAACGATGGTAACATGGGGAAAATTTACATTGAAGCACCGGGCGGATTCAGGAAAAAGGTACTAGGAACCTACGACTTTACCGTTTTAAATTGGAAACGGTAAATACGATAATCGTTTCCAATGACAGCAGCCATGACCACTCCCAAAACCCATATCCTTGAACAGGGATTCCACTTTATCATGCGCGATGGTGTCCGCTCTTTTACGGTTGAATCTCTGGCCCACCAGTTGGGAATCAGCAAAAAGACGATTTACAAATTTTTCCCCACCAAAGAGGATTTGCTCATCAAGATTTTCCAGTATATCACGGGGCAGATTCATACCGTATTTCATGAAATTATGCGATCCGAATCCAACCCTGCTTCCCAGTTTATTAAAGTAATGGAGTATATTGCCCAGAA
>CAZIIM010000005.1:6860-65900 GCA_964539305.1 uncultured bacterium
TGGATCATCCGGCCCGGACCATTGTAATCAGTCTAATCGCCACCGCCATTATGGGCTTTGGAATCAAGTGGGTCATTATTGAAGATGATTTGATGAAAATGCTCCCGAAAAAACTGCACTCCCGGGTGGTCTGGGATGAGGTTCGGGAGGAGTTTGGCAATACACAGATGATTTTTGTCGCTTTTGGCCATAAGGGAAAGGATGCATTGAATCAGAAAACGCTGGCCAGTCTCTGGGATGTCACCCGGGCGCTGGAAGATCTCCCGGCCGTGGACGAAGTGATCTCTATCGCGAGTCAAAACCGGTTGGACAGCGAAGATGGCTTTATGGAGGTAAATGACCTCCAACCGGAACGTGTCTTGTCCCCTGAGGAAATTCAGGACTTAATGACCTATTTGGACAAAACGCCGGATATGAAGGTCCGTTTAATTAGTCGACATGGAGACTATTTCAATATTGCTGTTCGCCCCAATCTGAAAGTGGGAAATGACGTGGTTACTTCAGCAGTGGTTACAACGGTGGACTCGGTCTTGAAAGGCTATGACGTCCATTTCGGTGGTCAGACCTATATTACAGGAAAAGTGCCGGGTTTGATCCGGGAGGATGTTTTAATCCTGATGCGGATTGGGCTGGTCATCATGATTGCCATATTATTAATTAATCTGCGCAGTTTGGCTGGGGTGGGAATGGTTCTTTCTGTGATTCTGCTTTCACTGGTAGCCATGATGGGATTTATGGGTTGGGTCGTTCATCTAACCGGCTCGGAGAAATTCCTGTTTACGATGTTGAACTCCTCCATGCCTATCATTTTGCTTACGATCGCCAATTCGGATGGTGTCCATGTCCTGACGAAATTTTTCCGCCTCCTGAGAATTGAAAAAAATCCCCGACAAGCGCTGGAACGAACGATGGATTCATTGTTATTGCCGATTTTCCTCACCAGTTTTACGACAGTAGCAGCCTTCCTGTCCATGATCTTTGCCCCCCTGGAACAGCTGGCAGGGTATGGTCTCTCACTGGTGGCGGGAATCACCTGGGCCTGGCTTCTTTCTTCCACCTTCCTGCCAGCAATGATTCACCTGAAGAAATGGAATCAACAGTCCAAAGCCATTACACACGATAGTCTGTTTGAAAGGGCCATTTATCGCCTTGGAAACGTGGTGATCAGTCACCCGAAGCGGGTTTTAGGGACCGGTCTGGTGGTGGTTGGCATTGCTTCGGTGGGAATTTTCCAGGTGCATGTAAATGCCAATATTGTCGATTTTTTCAAACCGGGATCTGAAATCAGGGACAGCATGGATTTCCTTGATCAGGAACTCACAGGTACTGTGGATCTTGAATTTAAATTAACGGGTGATCTGAAATCGCCGGCTGTCCTGAAAGATGTGGCGGCCATTGAAACCTTCGTGGAAACGAATCCCCACATTACAACCGCCTTCTCGATCGTGGATATTATTGAAAAAATGCACCGGGTTGTAATGGATGACGATCCCCGGTATGAAGTCATCCCGGATACGCGGGAGAAAGTGAACAACCTGTTCACTTTGTACTCCATGAGTGGTGATCCCGATGACTTCAGCGCCCTGGTGGATTATGATTACGAAAATGGTTTAATCACGGCCCTGAGCCGAACCATGAGCACGGACGAAATCATTAAATCGGTGAATGACATCCAGGGATTTGTGGATCAGAATGTGAAATCGGATTTACAGGTTGAGGTGACGGGGATGTTAGTGGTTCTGAGGGATGTGGTCTTTTCCATTGTCCATTCCTCATTTATCAGCATCTTTGTTTCAATCCTAATGATTGGTCTGATTGCGTCTTATTTTTTCCGACGGATCACCTGGGGAATTCTGGCAGTGGCACCCCTGACTGCAGCGGTAATCCTCAATTTCGGTTTCATGGGCATTTTCAATATTGATCTCAGCCATATCACCGCGATTTTATCTTCAATTATTATTGGGGTAGGGGTGGATTTTGCCATCCACTATATTTCTCAATACCGGCGGATGGTCAAGCGACAGGTGCCCGCCGCCAAACTTAGTCGGGAAGTGGTGAAAGAAGTGGGCTATCCCATTGTTCTGGATGCAGCTTCCAACATGGGGTTTGGGGCTCTGCTCTTTTCCTCCTTCCTGCCCATTGAATATATTGGTGGTCTGATGGTGTTTGCCATGATTTCCACCTCGATGGGGACCTTGACACTCCTGGCAGCGTTGGCAGAAATCAAGAAGAAACATTTGATTAAAATATCGGCCTGGGATGGCGGATCATAAAATTGGATTAATGGAGGAAGTATGAATAGGATTTTAATTCTAACGGTATTCAGCCTGCAGCTGCTCTGGAGTCAGTCTGGATTTGAAATTGCCCAGATGCTGGATCAAAAAGCGGAGCCGAAGGACCTAAGCGCCGACCTGACCATGTTACTGACCAATGCAAAAGGGAAACAACGTACCTCAGTCCTTCGTTCCAAGTCCATAAACGGCAATGAAAAACAGATCATCTGGTTTCTGGCGCCGGCGGACGACAGGGGAGTGGCCTTCTTAAAAATTGAACATAAGGGCCAGGATGACGAAATGAGGATGTGGCTCCCCGCTTTCAAGAAAATCAGACGGATCTCCTCTAAAAAGAAGGGGGATGCATTTATGGGGTCCGATTTGAGTTATGAAGATATGTCCAACCGCGATCTGGAAGAATATGACTGGAAGCGGGGACCGGACGAAACGGTGGAAGGGAAGCTCTGCTATGTTTTGGAAGCCCGGCCTAAACCTGAAATCCGTTCAACCTACAGTCTCCACCGCACGTGGATTATTCAAAAAGATTTGGTGGCGATTAAGGAGGAATCCTATGATCGGGCAGGGAATCTTTTAAAGGTAAAATCCATGAAACACCAAAAACTGAAAGGCTACGACATACCTACTGAAATCTTTGTCAAGAATGTCCAGAAAGACCACTCAACACGGTTAACGTTTGATCATGTGGAAGTGGATACGGGAATTCCCGAAAGCCTTTTCCAGGAGAAAAACCTAAAACGATTACCGAGGTAAAAGAATGACCCAGAAAAATTTAAAATTCAGTCTTGAGGATTCTGTGGCCTACCAGCCGGAAGCAATTGTGAGTAAAACAATTCTGAAAACCGGAAGCGGATCTGTTACCCTTTTTGCTTTTGCAGCGGGGGAAAGTCTAAGCGAACACACTACCAGTCAGAACGCCCTGGTGGTGGTGACCGACGGTGCAGTGGATATAACCATTTCAGGGGAAAAATATTCCGTACAGAAGGGCGAAATGATTGCATTACCGGCAGGGGAACCCCATGCCCTGAAAGCGGTTACGGATTTTAAAATGATATTAATCATGTTGAAAGATTGAAGAAATACCTGTTTATGATGTACCATCAAATATTGAAAAGAAAATACACGTTGGTGAAAAGTCTGATGGTCGCATTGGGCTTCCTTCCCGGTTATCTTATGGGGCAGGTTACAATATCGGGCAACATTCACCCCTCGTCGATGTACCGTACTTCTGACCTCAGCCATATTTCGCTTCCCTTCCGGATGTCGGAAATGAAGGTTAGTTACAGTGGTAGTCATTTCGACGTGATTGCAAATGGCGCCTGGGAGAACCGGTGGAGAGGGAGTGAAGCTTCCTTTGATCTGCGGGAAGCGTATCTGGCCTGGTATCCCGATTGGGGTGAAGTGAAAGTGGGAAAACAGATCATTGCCTGGGGTGCCGCCGACGGCAATAATCCCACCGACAATTTGAATGCCTATGATTACTATTACCTTTTCCTGCCGGGCGCAGACCGGAAAATCGGAGCTCTCTCAGGATCCTTGAGTTTTTACGGCGAAAACTGGCAGGCGGAAGCTGTGATTGTACCGGAACATGAAGCCAATCGCCTTCCTTTCGGTGAAAAAGATTTTCCCTTTGCGCCCCCGTTTGAACCGAAAGACTATGTTAGCATTAGTCACTCGACGGAGTACGGGCTTCGTTTCCAAACCACCCTGGGTGAAGCGGACTGGAGCCTCTCTTATTTTCAGGGCCACGACCGATTATTTTCCCTCCTTGGGATGGAGCTCTTCCCCGGCTTTGAACCCCAACAGGGACCAACCTTGATTCCAAAATTCGGTTACCGGAAGACAACGGTGATTGGATCCGATCTGGTCACCTTCCTGGGTGATTTTACCTTCCGGGTAGAAGGGGCTTTTTTCCGAACCAAAAATGAGGCAGACCAGCTGGCCCTGGTTGCCAAACAGGAGGCCGACTATATACAGTACGTCCTTCAGATCGAATATCCGGCGCCCTTGGATATTACAGTGACGGGTCAACTGATTGGAAACAGAACCTTGAAAGTGAAAGGGGAGGTGTTTGATCAGGCGACGCAGCAATTGGTTCCACTCACTAAAGACAATTTCGTTGCCGGGATGGGCGCTCCCTTTGCCATGTTTTCCCGGTTGGCAGCCCTTACTTCTGCCAGTGCCGTATTTTATGACGACCGTCTGGAAGTTAAAGCCAATGCCCTGTTAAATCTGGATGAAAAGGGCTCAATGGTGGGAGGGAGTATTGCCTATTCACCGTGGCTGAACTGGAAGTTTGAACTGGCCCTGTTCCAGATTTCGGGTGACAAAAAGGACCCCACAAATACCTTTTCAATTCTGGAGGATTTTTCCAATATTCAGATCGGATTGAAATACAGTTTCTAAGACTGTTCCCAGGCAATTTCATTCTCGCAGATCAATCATGATATTGGCAAATCGAGCACTATTGAACCTCCTTTTTCTGATAGGTGTTATCCTGGCTCAGCCCACGGGCCGGGAGATCATGGAACGGGTGGATGCCCTTCCCAGTCCCCGGGACATGGTCAGTAAATTAAAAATGACACTCATCTCCGACCGGGGCGGGAAATTCCGTCAGCGATCCAGGGAATTGATCACCTACGAGCGGCATTATGACAGTGGAAAATTTGAGTCCAAATCATTAATTCGTTTTTTTCAGCCAGCGGAAGTGAAAGGCACCGGATTTTTGACCTGGGACCGGAGAGGAAATCGAAGTGATGATCAATGGCTCTATCTGCCGGCATTAAAGAAGGTGAAACGAATCAGGGCCAAGGAAAAATCGAAAAATTTTCTGGGTACCGATTTTACCTATGAAGATCTGGCGGGCCGTTCCCTGGATCAAGATGAATACGAGTATCTGGGGGATGATATTTACCAGGGGTGTGAATGTTACAAAGTCAAAGCCATTCCCAAAGACAAAACCACGGCTTACGGTAACCGCATTATCTGGGTGGATAAAAGGAACTGGTTGTTAAAACGGGTGGAATTTTTCGATCGCCAGGGGAAACAATTGAAAATACTGGAGATTCCCGATCATGTGAAAAATGGAAAGTACTGGACCGCTACCACCCTAATCATGGAAAATGTGAGAACGGGACATAAAACATTAATGAAAGTCCTGAGTATCGAATATGACCAGGGCTTAAAGGACGAAATTTTTACGGAAAGTTTTTTAAAGCGGCCTTGAATCTGGTCGGCCGCCGGGAGGCTTATTGTTTATAGCCGATGGCGTCAAACGGATTTACCAGGGTAGTAGTAATATTTTTCAGATGGGCGCCAATCCGTTTCAGGTAACGGGCATAAAGGGCCACAGCAGCCGTTTTGGACTCGCCGCCGAAAGACAGCTCATTCCTCAGGACTCCATTCACAATATCATCTGATTTTCCTGTCAACTGGGATCGGTAACCCTGCATCAGGGAACGGGCAATTTCCGCGTCCTGGGTGTGGATCGCCACCAGTGTTTTATCAAAACGATCCTGGACTTCCTTTTCAATCATGGCCAGGTCAGGACTGATTTTCTCTGAAATCAGTTCTTCCGGGTGGTTGATCGCCAGATCCAGGATATTTTTACTGTAATCACCGATCCGTTCAATATCCACAACCATGTTAATGAGGATGAGGCCATTAGCGAGGTTGGTTGTTGTCTGTTCTACAGAGTAATGGGTCAGAACTTTCCGCCGGACATCTTTTTGAAATGCGTTGATTTCCTGGTCCCGGGCTTTCAGAGCCTTCAGAGTTTCAATGTTCTCCCGACGCCGTAAATATTTGATGGCCTGGGTGAACATTTCCCGGGAAAGTTCCAGCATTTCATAGGACTGATTCCAGGCCTGTGATAGAAGATCTTCCGCTTTCCAGAGATGAATGATATCTTTAAAAATTGACATGGTTACCTCATGATGAAAATTAAGCTTAATGGGATTAAGAAAAATACAATGATGATGTAAAAGAAAGGAACGGCGCGGTTCTGGGCAGCCAATTCCGCAAATTTGTTCGCCAGTCGCAGGGGTATCCGGCGGATGAAGGGAATCGGCCAGATCAAAAGGATTCCGTAGATATTAAATATCAAGTGACCAAAAGCAACCGCCAGCGGTGCATGGGAACCTGAAACCAGACTGGCCAGGATCGCTGTCACGGTGGTCCCGATATTGGCACCCAGCGTGTAAGGAAATATTTGCTCCAGTCGCAGGATACCGGCCCCCGCCAGGGGAACCACCAGGGAGGTGGTGATGGAGCTGCTCTGCACCAGAACGGTGATAAAAACTCCGAAGAACATGGCCCGGATCCAGGTTTTGAAAATATGGGAGTCAAAGAATGCCTCCAGCTTCACCATGACCAGGCTTTTAATAAGTACGGTAAGATACCGGAGGGAGAAAAACAACAACAGCAGTGCCACAATCAGCAGCAGCCAGTAAGGATTAATGATGTCCTGCCCCATGAACAGGTCTTTAATCCAGTGGACGGTTGGTTTGGTGATCATTTTTACGGGACTTTTAAAGGTAATTGTTCCGGATCCCAGGAAGAGGGTGGCCAGCCAGTTGGCACTTTTACTGATAAAGCCGGTTGATAACTGAAGTGGGAAAAGAACCAGGACGGAAATCACATTGAAAAAGTCGTGGATCACCGAGGCTGAAAAAGCGCGTCGGAATTCGTTTTTATGGGTGATATGTCCCAGGGAGACAATCGTATTGGTAATGCTGGTACCAATATTGGCCCCCATAATGAATGGAATGGCGGCCGCCACGGCGATTGTAGGATCGGAACCGAATGAACCGGCAGCCACCATGCCAACGACCAGAGAGGTGGTGGTCGAGGAACTCTGGATGATGCTGGTGGCTAAAATACCGATAAAAAGACCAATCAGGGGTCCGTTTGAACTTTTAATCAGGGCTTCGGCGTAGCTGTGGCCCATTCCTTTGAATGCAGCCCCGATCATGCCGATGCTCACCAGGAATAAATATAAAATAGCAATAATTCCAACCGTCTTCAGAATAGCTAAATACCGATCGGAGACAAAAGAGTTGGATGACTTCACAATAAGTATTTCCGAGGTTAGTAAGGCCGGGAGCTTACAGCTTCTGGAAAGAAGATGTAAGCGAAAAAATTACACTCGACGGAAAATTGGCTGACCCGGGTCAGCCAATTGGAACATTAATTCCGGAGCGGTTTTCCCTTTTTAAGCATATAGCGAATGCGATCCTGGGTCAGGGGTTCCCCCGCCAGGGAGACGAAGGTTTCCCGTTCAATATCCAGTAAATATTGTTCATCCACTGATTTTGTCAACCCGGCCCGGTCTCCGCCGGTAAGTACATAGGCTAGTTTTTTACCAATGTATTCATCGTGTGCGGAGATTTTGCCCTGTGTTTTAAACCCTTTTAAGGCGATCTGCATGGCTGTCCTGCCCCCTGCACCCGGAAGTTTCAAATCATCCCGGTATTCCGGGGGTTGATACTGATCAATCAATTCCAGCGCTTTCTGACGGGCCGCCCAGATCCGGTGATCATTGTTCAGAATCACCGTGTCGGTCTTCAGCAGGTAACCCAGGAATTTTGCCTCCTCGGCACTGGTGGCAACCTTGGCAAACCCAATGGTTTCGAACGCTTTCTGAGTGATCTGGAAAACATTGACACGGCCGCGACCGCCGGAATTTTCCATCAGGTTTAAGAGAAGCCGTAGATTACCTCCGGCCCCGGGAATGAGTCCTACACCTACCTCCACGGCACCGATATACAATTCTGCTGCAGCTACCCGGTGGGCCGCCGGTGCAATAAATTCGAATCCACCTCCCAGGGTCAGATGGAAGGGAGCCGCCACCACCGGCGCTTTCGAAAACCGGATCCGCTGGGTCAGATCCTGAAATATTTTAATTGTGCGTTCCAGGCCCTCCCAATCCCGATTCTCGCAGAACTGGAGGATGCCGACCAGATTGGCACCGGCACAGAAATTCTGACCCTGGTGCCCTAGGACCATCGCCTTGAATTTTCCCGCATCCAGAAGATCCAGGCCGTCACTGATGGTCTGAATCATGGATCCATCAATCGGGTTTAAATTCGGTTGCAGGATGGAATGGTACTCCACGTTCAAAACACCATCACCCAGGTCAATCAAACTGGCACTCCAATCCCGTTTAATCAGGTTTCCCGCTGATTTTAACAGGGCCAAATTCAGGCTTTTTTCACTGAGAGGGATTTTTTCAGGTGCGCCGGTGGTGAGGTTGTAATAGGATTTTGTACCGCCTTCCAGCTGGTAAAAAGATGATCGGCTGCTGGCAAGCATGTCCTGGATCCATTGGGGTACTTTCCGGCCTTCGTCCAACATCCGGTTGACCGATTCTTCCACGCCAATGGCGTCCCAAGTTTCAAAGGGGCCCAACTCCCAGCCAAACCCCCATTTCATGGCATTGTCAATGTTGATTATGTCGTCGCTGATCTCCGGAATGCGCTTGGCGGTGTAAAGAAGGGTGCGACTGAGGATTTCCCAGAAAAAGCGTCCTCCCTTGTCGTCACTGAAAGCCAATGCCCGGATTTTTTGACCTGTCTTCTGGCGATCCTTCGCCACACGATAACCATCGAAGCGAACCCGTTTCTGTGGCTCGTATTCACCCGTTTCCAGGTCGATGGATAAAATTCCCTTATCGGTTTTTTTGTAAAAACCTGCCTTCGTTTTTTGCCCAAGTCGATTGTCATCGATAAGCAGTTTTAAAATGGGGGGGATTTGAAAAACGTCCCGTTCATCATCCTTTTCGCCCTTTTCGTAACTCGTCTGAGCGACGTGTGCCAGGATATCCAATCCCACCACATCGGCAGTACGAAAAGTGGCACTTTTGGGTCGTCCTACAATCGTACCCGTCAGCTTATCCACCTCTTCCACGGTCAAACCCATTTCCTGGGCCACTTTAATGGTGATCATGATCCCGTAAATACCGATACGATTGCCGATGAAGTTGGGTGTGTCTTTCGCGTGGACAATCCCTTTCCCCAGCACATTTTCACCAAAATCAGCCAACGCCTGGTAGACGGCTTTATCCGTGTCAGGACCCTGAATCAGTTCCAGCAGGCGCATGTACCGCGGTGGGTTAAAGAAGTGGGTGATCATGAATCGTTTTATAAAAGCAGGTGGTAAAACTTCCGTCAGGTCTCCAAGCGGTAACCCGGAGGTATTGGAGGAAATCATGGCAGAAGCTTTTAAATGGGGAATAATGCTGGTGTAGACTTTATGCTTGATGTCCAGGCGTTCTGCCACCGCTTCAATCACCCATTCAACTTCTTTCAGTTTTTCCAGATGATCCTGATAATTACAGGGTTCAATCCATTTGACATTTTTCGGCTTATACAGGGGGGCCGGTTTCATTTTAGTCAGGTTTTCCACCCCCTGTTCCGATAGTTTTTGGTTGATGTCGAAAAGGAGGGAGGGGATTCCCGCATTCGCCAGATGACCGGCAATTTGGGATCCCATGATTCCGGCGCCTAAAACGGCTACTTTTTCTATTTTTTCTGGCATGATTTCCTCGTGGATTACGGGCGTTTAATAATGGTAGCAATTCCCTGGCCACTGCCGATACACATGGTAGCCAGTCCCAGGTGGGTATCCTGTTGTTCCATGACGTTGATCAGGGTTGTAATAATCCGGGTACCGGAACAACCGAGAGGATGCCCCAAAGCTACGGCGCCTCCATTCAGGTTTATCTTCTTCATGTTCCAGCCCCCTTCCCGGATCACATACAGGGCCTGGGCGGCAAATGCTTCATTTAATTCGATTGTTTCAATATCATTAATTGTCAGTCCTGCTTTTTTCAGGGCTTTTTCGGTCGCTGGCAGTGGACCGGTTCCCATGCGTGTCCAGTCAACCCCGGCCACGGCGCGACTCACGATCTCCGCCCGGATGGTTAGACCCACTTCCTTGGCAAAGTCTTCACTGGTAATCAGGATCGCGGAAGCACCAATGGAAATGGGGCTGCTGGTGGCAGCAGTGACCGTTCCACCTTCCATGAATGCCGATTTCAGGCTGGCGATTTTCTCCCGGTCCGGTTCCCGGGGACCTTCGTCCCTGTCGACAACCGTTTCCTCATCCACCTGGATGGGAATCAATTCATTGTCGAATTTTCCTTCCTTATAGGCTTTCAGTGCTTTTTCATGGGACTGAATGGCAAATTCATCCTGGTCCTCCCGTGAAATATTACCATCCTTTGCCAGGTTTTCTGCCGTTTCACCCATGCCGATGTAAAATTCCTGCTCTGCCAGAACGGGGTTGAAATCCGGGGCGAATCCACCCATGGGAACTGTAAACATATCCTCTACACCCCCGGCAATCCCCACGTCGATATCGCCACTTTCAATGGCGGTACTTAGCTGGTGGAGAGCATCCATGGCAGAACCGCAGAAACGGTTGACAACCTTGCCACCTGCTTCCTTGGGAATTCCCGCCAGCAGGGCCACGGAACGACCAATAATCATTCCCTGTGGACCTTCCGGAAAGGCACATCCAATTGCCACATCTTCAATCGCTTCCACCTTCAGTTTGGGATTCCGTTTTAATAAACCTTTAATGACTTGCGCCGTTAAATCATCGGGACGGATGCCGATTAATTTTCCGTTCTTGACACCAATCGGAGAACGAACTGCATCAATAATAACTGATTTTCTGCTCATATTACACTCCTAGTAAGGATAGGTTTTTTTCAAATAGACATGTTCTGTTATTTTCCGTTTCAGGCCAATGATATCGGTGGAAAGGAGCATACGGGCCTGAAAAATTCTCAGATGGTCAATAACACTTGCGGGTGTATTTCCTCGATAGATTCCATTTAAGGCGTTTAGGGATTTGTTCAACAATCTCAGGACCATTTCCGCCGTGTACACTTTCGCAATGTGACCAACAGTGAGATCGGGGTTTTCACCTGCCAGAATTCGTTGTGTCCGGACCACGGTGCTTTCGGCCGTGTACAGGTCCGTAAAAATATCAGCCAGAATTTCAGTAATTTGCTGCTCATGTTTTAAATCCTGACCAAACTCGCACAGGGCTTCATTTAGCAGATAGAGGGCCAGCCGTTTCCCGATTTCGATGGATTGACATTCGGCGTTTAATACACCATGGTCAGCCGTCGTCTGGTCATTGTTGATAAAGGTTTCAATCTCCCGGATCGCCTCGCGAATGGGGAGTTCTTCTACCAGGGCTTTGCGCATCATGTACCCGGCAATGATCTGGCGGTTGATTTCATTGGTGCCTTCCCAAATCCGGTCAATGCGCGCATCCCGGTAGGCACCGGCCATGGGATAGTCCTCGATAAAACCGTAACCCCCGTAAATCTGGAGTCCCATGTCGGCCACCTGCCCGGAACTTTCGCTGCCGAATACTTTGGCCATGGAGGCTTCAATGGCATAGCTTTCCATCGCTTCTCCCAGGTGAATGTAATAATTGGGGTCGGCAGGATCGAGTTCATTGATCGCCTCCTGAATCAACCCAATGGTCCGGTAAATCATGCTGTCAGCTGCAAACGTCCGGACAACCATGTCGGCGATTTTTCCCATGGTAGCATCAAACATGGCGATTGGCTGTCCAAATTGTTTTCGTTCCAGGGCGTAGTTGGTAACGTTTTCAATCACCGTTTTGGCTGCGCCCAGATCGGAAGCGGCCAGCTTGAACCGGCCCAGATTCAGGACGTTAAAAGCAATGGTAGATCCTTTGCCCACTTCGTACAATAAATTTTCCACTGGTACTTTGGCGTTTTGAAAAATCAGGGGTGTGGTGGATGACCCCTTCATCCCCAGTTTATTTTCCTCCGGGCCTGTGGAAAATCCCGGTGAATCCCGATCCACAATAAAGGCACTGAACCGTTCCCCATTGACCTGCGCAAAGATTACGTACACATCTGCCCACCCACCATTGGTGGTGAAAATTTTCTCCCCGTTAAGCAGGTAGTATTTTCCGTCTTCCGAGAGGACAGCCGATGTCTTTCCCGAAAGGGCGTCGGAACCGGCCGAGGGTTCCGTCAGACCGTAGGCACCGATTTTTTCTCCTGTCACCAGTTTGGGCAGGTATTTGGCTTTCTGCTCCGGTGTTCCGAACCATACGATGGGTAGACATCCGATTCCGGTCTGGACCGACCAGGTTACCGTAAAGGAGGGACAATGCCCTGCTGAGAGGGATTCGGCGACAATGGCAGAGGTAATTTTATCCAGATCCATGCCTCCATACTCCTCCGGGACATCGATTCCCAATAGTCCCAGTTCTCCCATTTCCCGGATTAAAGACAGGGTCAGGTCGCGGTTATATTTTTCAATTTCTGCTTTCTGGGGCAAGACCCGTTCCTGGCAGAATTCCTTCACCATCTGCTCAATTTCCCGGTGTTCTTCTGTGAACTGTTCCCGGGAGAAAACAGATATGCTATCAATCGGTTCAATCAAGAACCGTCCGCCGGTCTTGGGAAGGGATGCTGTTTTTTCCATGCTTAACTCCTCAATGCTTTTTTAATAACCCCGCTAAAATAAAATCGGTAATCGTCTGAAAATATTCCCGGGCACTTACACCATGTGCCCTGAACAGGGTGAACCAGTTGATAGATTCGATATTCACCATAATCGAAAGGGCGGTGACGTGCGGATCCAACTGCTTGAACTCCTTGGTTTCAATGCCCAGCCTGACGATTTGTTCAATGATTTCGAGAAAACTGGTGTAAACCCGTTCCAATTTGTGTTTAAAGTCGGGATCCATCTGGGAGAGGGACCAGAATTCGGTCAGGGCTTTAAATGGATCCGGGTCGGCTTCATACTGGTCAATGAAGTAGTTAAATAGCCGTCTTAACTGGGCCGAAGCCGGGGAGGCCTCCTCCACAATATGATTAATCATGACACTGTAGTGCTGGACCCAGTAATTGACCAGGTCCAGATAAATATCCTTTTTTGATTTATAGTACCAGTAGATGGCCCCTTTGCTCAAATTGGCCGTGCGGACGATATCATCCATCCGGGCTCGCTCGTACCCACTCTGGATTAACACTTTCATGGCTGCATCCAGGATTTGATTCCGTCGCTGATATTGTTTCGAGTAGGTCATAATCTAAACCGACTGGTCAGTCTATTATACGGAAAAAGTGCTATTCCGGGCAAGGAGAAAGGAGAAAATTGTCGTAATTCAGACTTTTTATAAAGGGGCCGTTTTATTTGGTTTGGTATTTGCTGTCAATAGTCGCGAAAAGGTGAGATGTAGTGAATAATTATTTACGCTACAATTCGTTTAAACAGGATAAAAAGGTATGAAAAAACTTTTTGAAACAGAAATATTTGTTTTAAATTTCGACTGACAATTCGAAAAACAAACTTTAAGGTTGATATGATTTCAGACCGACAAATACGGGAAAGGGAGCGGCGAAAAGAGCGGATTCTGGCAGGGGCCCTGCAGGTTTTTAAGGAAAAGGGCTTATCCGGCGCCACCATGGATGAAATAGGAAAGGTCTCTGATTTCGGGAAGGCCACCCTTTATTATTATTTTGGTTCAAAAGAGGAGATCTTGAGCGAACTGCTTGAGCGGGGGTGGGCTCGAATGTGGGAATCGGTTGAAACGGCCATTTCAGAGCAGCGTTCGCCGAAGGAAACATTTATCCGCATGCTCAATATCCTCGGTGGTCTCATCGAGCAGGATCGTGTTTTATTCGAGTTTCTATTCACCGCCCCCCAGTCCATGCCCGATACACTGATGGAGGGCACGCAAAACTGGCGGAAATACCAGAAGCGGCTCTACGGCGTTTTCCAGGGATTGCTGGAAGAGGGAATGAACCAGGGTGAATTTCCCACGGTGTCGTCCGATCTGCTTTTAAGAGCGATTGGTGGATTGTTCCACGGTCTCTTTTTCCTCGGGAAGAAAAAGAAAAAAATCTCACCCAAAGCAATGGAGGAGTTCCTTAACACCTTCATCGGGAATTACGGTGCCACCTGATAACAAGACGATAAATCAGCCGGGATTACATCATGGCTAACTGGAAAAATTTTGGGGTGTACGGACTGTTGCTTACTTTCGGACTGATGGCACAGTCCGGGTATGAACTCCGGGGAAACGTTTACGATGACAGGAGTGGTTCTCCGTTGGTGGCGGCCAATGTTTCAGTGGACTTGGACGGAATAGGGGCCAGCACCGATCTGGAGGGCAATTTTATTATTTCTCATCTGCCGGCCGGTAAGCGAAAAATTCAGATTTCCTACATCGGATACGAACCGGTAACCATTCAAGTGTCGCTTCCATCTAGCGATCCTCTTTCCGTTGGTCTCCACCGTGATTTAATCCAAATGAATTCCCTGGTGGTGACAGGCACCCGTACGGAACGGTATCTGAAAGATGTTCCCGTCACAACACAGGTGGTAAAAGGGGAGAAACTGTCGGACCTGGGCGCTCGGGATATTTCTGAAGTTCTGAGTGAAGTGACCGGCGTACAGGTGGTGGAAAACCAGTTTGGCACCGGTGTGGAACTTTCGGGGTTCGATTCGGAGCACATCCTGGTCTTAATTGATGGAACCAAAATGATTGGACGGGTAAACGGCCAGTTGGACATTGCCCAGATTCCGGTGGACCAGATTGAACGGGTGGAGGTGGTGAAAGGTGCCACATCTGCCCTCTACGGCAGCGACGCCATGGGTGGTGTGATTAACATTTTCACCCGCCGCCCGGAAAACCAGTGGTCCATCAACAGCGACAACAGTTTGGGCGCCTATGGGCGAACCAACGCAGCCATTACCTTGGCGCGCAATTTCAAGTCCTCGTCCATCACTACCGGGGGCAGTTATCGCCATTACGGTGGTTTCGACCTGGACCCCGGTTCTATCTGGGAAGACGGAAGCGAGTACCGGAAATCAAACGGATTACTAAAATGGCGCTATCGCTTTCCTTTCGGGTCCAGTTTGCTTATGGAAACGACCTTTTTTAAAGAGCACCAATCTCTCATCAGCAGCACGGTCTTTCAGGATCGGTTGAAAAATGAGCGTTCTACCGGAAAAATTGAGTTGAAAAGTGCTCCTATGGGAAAAACGACGCTCACCGGCGTGGTGGAATACTCGGTTCATGATCACTGGTTCGACCGGATCGTTCTCAGCTCCGGCCATTTGAAAAAAGGTTCCTTGAGCCAGGACAGACTGGGAGTGCTGAATCTCAACTTTGTGCGGAAAGGAAAAGTACAGACCCTGAACGGGGGGATTGGATTGGAACTGGAAGCGATCCACTCGGACAGGGTGAATGGGATTGACCGTAATTCAGAGTTGAAAAACATATTTATTCAGGATGAATTCCAGTTAGGGAAAAAGTGGACGGTGGTGGGGGGAGTCCGGTACGATGGCCACTCCATCTACGGGGAACATGTCTCTCCCAAGTTGTCTGTCATGTACAAACCGGAATTAATCTCCCGTATCCGTTTTTCCTACGGGGAAGGTTTTCGGGCCCCTTCCTTTAAAGAATTGTTCTACGATTACAGCAATATTTCGGTGGGTTACCATGTGGTAGGGAATGAACGTCTTTCACCGGAGACCTCCCGCAGTGTCAACCTGGATGTTGAACGGTGGAATACCCGTGAATATCATGCCAGGGTACATTTTTTCTGGAACGAGATTGACGGCCTGATCGATTATCGTTTTGTGGATGTCATTGATGGAATCAGCACCTATACCACCGAGAACCTTTCCACTGCCCGGACCGCAGGGATGGAATTGGATTTCACCTACTTTTTCAATGAAAATGTGGAAGCCTGGGTGGGATATGCCTACCTGGATTCCTGGGATAAGGAGCGGGAATCGCCGCTGGGTTTGAAAGCCCGCCACAAGGCCAATGGCGGTCTTCGTCTGAAGGGGTGGAAAGGCGTGAAATTCAATATTCGTTTTCAATACGTGGGCAGGCGGTTCTACTGGGATGATTCCATGGATGGAACAGTACCAACGCGGGCCTGGATCAAGCCTTACACCGTTCTGAATGCCCATGTGAATGTTCCCCTGCCCTGGGGTTTGAACGTATATGCAGGGGGAAAAAATTTGACCGATTATGTGGATCGAACCTGGGGGCCGATGCCCGGCAGAGAGTGGTATCTGGGACTACGGTTCGATCTGAACCAAACATCAAGCCTAAATCGTTAGAAAGGAATCAAACCATGAGATACCCATTAATGGTGATTCTTCTCCTGGGATTACTGAGCCAGGGATGCGAAGATAAAAAAACTCAGAAAATCAATCCGCTGGATGAAGGAATCAATACCTACACTTCTGTGAATGTTAAACAGGAGGGACCGGAATACTTCATTTTTGCAGATAATGAAGGAACCTTGACGGAACCGGCCCATTGGGATATGGCGTTTGCCACCGTTGAATTTGTACCGGCACCGGGTGCCCCTGCCATTCAGGATCCCGTTATCCTGACAGGTAAGGATATCTATTTTGCCAAGCTGGAAGCGGCGGACCTGAGTGAAGTCACGGATGTCCCGGCAGCGGCCCTGTTCAAAACGGACAATACGGGGGAATACATCACTCAGGGCTGGTACGATTATAATCCGGATACCCATTTGATTACTCCCAAGGATTACGTCTATGTGGTCAATACCAGCGACGGGAAATATCCCGCTTTTGAGATTACCAGTTATTATGACGATAATGGGGATTCGGGAACAATTACGATCCAATGGAAGTATTTGGTTAAATAAGGTAGACTTACAAGGTGCAGCGGACACCTACTCCATCTGATTTGCAATACCCTCCTTTATAACCTCCTCCTTAAATCAGAGTCTGCTGCACCTTTCCATTATTCAGTGCTGCCACCATCATGAGGTAAGTTATGACATCCGCCCAACCTTTTATTCACTATCTCCCCGTCGCCACGACACTTTTATCCCTTTGTTTCAGTGCGGTCATATTCAGACGCTTTCTGTTAAAAGGGGGTGGAAACCATCTGTTGTGGTGGAGCCTGGGGGTATTTGTCTACGGACTGGGAACCGCTTCAGAGGCCTATTTTACGCTCTGGGGCTGGAGCAACGCTGTTTTTAGAATCTGGTATGTTGTCGGGGCATTAATGGGAGGTGTACTTCTGGCCCAGGGAACGGTCTGGTTATTGTTAAAGCGAAAAACGGCCGTACGGTTATCGACTGTTCTAGTGGTAGTCCTGACGTTTGCGACGGGCTTTGTGCTGGCCAGTCCCTTAAATCTTTCACGGGCCAACCCTCATCTGCCGAATGGAGATGTATTCGTGTGGCAGTGGGTACGCTATTTCAGTCCTTTTATTAACACCTATGCTCTCATTTTTCTGGTGGGAGGCGCTATTTATTCAGCCTGGAAATTTTACGGGTTATCCATCGACCGGGGTTCCAAGCAGGCGTATTTCAAGGATAAATATATCGGAAATATTTTTATTGCCGCTGGTGCTTTATTGCCGGGGCTGGGAGGTCTCAGCAGTCGCCTGGGTCATACCGAAATCCTGTATTTAACAGAAATCTGTGGTCTTTTTCTGATCTGGGTAGGATACTGGTTTAATATCCGGCGGCGGGAAGTTCAGTCCTCAACCAAGCCCAGCTGACGGTATTTCTTCCGGTATTTCCGGTAGAGGATTTTATGCCGGTCCCGCATATCCACTTTTTTCCCCTGGATATAGCACTGTGCAACATGGGTCCGGGCATCCAGGGGATCCCCATCCGCAATAAACAGGGTGGCGTCTTTTCCCACGGCTAGGGAGCCAACCCGATCGGCCACACCCAGGATTTCAGCGGGAAAGAGGGTCACCGCTTTCAGGGCAACCTCCTGTGGCAGGCCAAAAGCGGCCGCCATGGCGGCGTGGTAAGGTAAATTGCGCTGGTGGGGTGTTTCAAAGGCACTCCCGGAGGCGGCGATGCAGAACTGAATACCTGCTTTATATAATATGGCCGGTGTCTTATAGGTCTGGTCATAATCCTCGTACCGGCGGTAAGGTAGGGACAGAACACTTTCATAGATCACAGGAATCTGATTCTTTTTTAACAATTCCAGCGTGCGCCAGGCATCCCGGCCACCGACAATAATAATTTTCACCTGTTGTCTCTGAGACCAATGGACGGCCGCCTCGATCTGACGGACCTCATTGGCGTGGATGAAAATGGGTTTTTCACCGGAGATAAAGGGCAGCATACTTTCCAGACGTATATCCAGGTCCTGGCGGTGACGGGCCTCTTTTGGATTCACTTTCCGCAGCCGGGCGTAGGCCCGGGCCTGATCCATAAAATTATCCAAAGACTGAAGTTGCTTTTGTCGTTCCTCCTTCTGTTTTTTAAGAGATTTTTTGGCTTTGGGGTTCAGATTTAACGTCATTTTCGGCCAGTGGATATGAAGACCCGTAGGGTGTTTCAAGGTGGCATTCTCCCAGGTCCACCCATCCAGCATCATCAGTGATGATTGGCCTGAAATGAGGCCGGATGAAGGGGTGACATTGGCAAGCAGGACACCATTGGAACGGGTTACGGGGATAATTTCGGAATCGGGGTTGTAGCTCACATTGGCCCGGACATTGGGGTTCAGCTGCCCTTTTTCGGCAAAATCTGCCGTCGCTTTAACCGCCTGGATTTCCACCAGACCGATGGAAGTAACGGCACTGATCATGCCCGGGTAAACGTGTTTTCCATTCAGGTCGATTACCTCTGTGTTTTCAGACGGTATGATCCGTTTCCGGATGGCAATGATTTTACCACCGTCAAATAAGATGGATCCGTTAACCAGTGTACTGTCTTCCAGGGTATGGATGACGCCGTTTTTCAGCAGGATGGGGTGATCCTGTGGGGGCGCCGGAATTGGGTCTGAAGCCCAAAGGACTGTGGCGAAGAACGTCAGCTGAAGGTGGAAGAAATATTTATTCATGGAAGATGAAGCCTCCCATACGATCATTGGTACAGGAATAATACCCTGGATCGGCGTTGTCCGGTTTCATTGGTGTGTTGCCATCGTCCGGGAACTTCAGGATTTTCTGGATCAGTTTCTGGCGTAGGTGGGCATCCCGTTCCCGATAGTACTGGTCCTGCTCCCGGGAAAAATATTGTCTTCCTTGAATCCAGGTCTGCTCGCACACGGTATAGGTCGAAAGGGGATGGCCGCTCCAGATGACAAAGTCGGCATCTTTTCCCACCTCCAGCGATCCCACCCACCGATCGATTTTTAACTGTCTGGCGGGGTTGATGGTCACCAGCTTGAGGGCTTCTTCTTCGCTTAAATTACCATATTTTACCGCTTTGGCGGCCTCCAGATTCAACCTCCGGGCCAGTTCATCACTGTCGGAATTGAAGGAGACATTCACACCCACTTGATGCATGAGGGCACCATTGTAGGGAATGGCATCAATGACTTCATATTTATAATTCCACCAGTCAGAAAAAGTGGAGGCGGTGCCGCCGTGTTCCTTGATACGCTCTGCCACTTTATAGCCCTCCAGAACATGCTGGAAGATGCCAACCTTAAACCCGAAATCTTCCGCAATCCGGGTCATCATCAGAATTTCATCCTGGCGGTAGGAATGGACATTCACTTCCCGTTTTCCTTCCAGAATCTCCACCAGGGCCTCCAGTTCCAGGTTACGACGGGGAGGAATGGTCGTTCGCTGTAATTGACTATTCCGGTTGTAGGTCTGCCACCGTTTGCGGTAATCGACGGCGGCCTGAAAGGCATCGCGTATGATCTGTTCCACACCCATCCGCGTTTTCGGGTAACGATTGGTGGGATCGTTCCAGTTGGACCGTTTCACATTTTCACCCAGGGCCAGTTTTATTCCCGGAGGCGCCTTCCTGAATATTAAGCCTTTCGGATCGGAACCCCATCTCAGTCTCAGAATAACCGTCTGGCCGCCAATCGGGTTGGCAGAGCCGTGAAGTAAGTTAACCACCGTCAAGCCTCCTGCCAGACCGCGGTAAAGGGAAATGGCATCGGAATTAATTACATCCTGCATCCGAACTTCAGCCGTGACACTTTCAAACCCTTCATTAATGGAGGCACCGGCCATGTGACTGTGGGCATCAATAATCCCCGGTGTCACGTGTTTCCCCCGTCCGTCAATGACCAGGGCCTTGCCCCCGGAAATGGAAATATTCCGGGCGATTCGTTTTACTTTTCCATCCTGAAATAAAATATCCCACCCTTTCAGGATTCCTTTCGGACCGCACGTCCAGATGGTGGCGTCATTGACCAGGACAAGATGAGGACGATTCGGTTCCCGCTCCAGGCCAAAGGCTCCTTCAGGATACACGACTCGCAGATCACTGCTTTTTTCGGGAGGAAATCTCCTGAGCGTATCCTCATAGGCAGAATCCAGGGTCGCCGTCCACACGGTGATGGCGCCGTCCGGGGAGACCATTTGACCGGAGGCTTTCTCCTCCAGAATGGTACCACTGAACCGCGTAACGCCTGCCTGCAAACCCGTATCCGCTTCCAGGGACCAGGAGAGGCGGTCCCGCTCCAGTTCAATGTGTTGGAGATCAAATTGAAGGGTATCTATTTTAAGCATTCCGCTGAACCGGGAATCTTTTTTTCTGAATTCCAATTGCCAATGTTGGTCATTAACATTCAGGCTCCATTTCCCGGCCAGGTGAACCAGGGGTTCCGGTTCCACCACAAATTCATCCCCATCGATCCAGACCGCCCGGACCGGTCCATCGCTTTCAAAATAATCCCCCTCTACCACTGTCAGATTCGCCAGGTACCCCGGTTCGATTTTCCCCAGTTGATCGCTGACCTGGAATTTTTCCGCAGGAATCGTTGTGAGGGCGGCCAGGGCGGCCTGTTTCGGAAATCCCCTTTGAACCGTTTTAATCAGATTTTTCCGGAACTGTTTCCTGTCTTTCAAGTCGGAACTGGTGAGGGAGAAGGTGTAACCGGCTTCCAGGAGTTTCAGGGGATTGTCCGGAGCCAGATCCCAGTGTTTCAGTTGCTCCGTCGTGTATTGCAGGGCCTCTTGGGGATCGGCTACATTCGGTTTTCCCGGGAAATTCAGCGGAAGGATGATGAAGGGGTCCGATTCCCCGATCTCCTGGATTCGGCGGTATTCGTAACCGTTTCCTTTTAACCAGAAAGTCAGATCAAATTCGTCCGCAATGGCGCCGGCCCTCAAACTGTACAGTTCATCCCGAGTGCGGAAGATAAAGGGTTTGGAGCGTTCCAGGGCCTGATTCAAAGCTGCCAGGGAACGGTCCTGCTGAATCGGTTCATTCCCCTCGGGATGTTTTTTTAAAATGGCGAGTGCTTTCCCGTACCACTGGGCGTCATAGAGTCCCTGCCGGATGAAGGCAATGGCGCCCAACAGGGAGGTGGGATATTCCTTTGCTCCCCAACCACCATAATGAAAGTCAATGACCTGTCCCACTGCCGGATTCAGGATTTGAGCCTTTCCTGAAAGCTGAACCAGTGCTGATTGACCTTCAAAAATGCCCGATTGGGGTGTCAGGTGAGCCACCGTAAAGCCCAGTTTCTGCAGTGCTTCCAGGTTCGTTTTCTTCGGTTTGAACTGGTCCATGACCTGAAGGAAAGCCCGCATGTTGGAGTTCCAGTTATCCCGGAGGGAGGTGTCTTTTACGGTTGTTTTAACATCCAGCCAGCTCTCCAGGAAGCCCGCATAGACGTGTTTACCCTTTAAATCAATGAAGGTGGCTTCCGGCGGGATTGGAATGGTCTCACCCACGGCTTCGATAATGCCGTTTCGCAGCAGAATGGTTCCATTTTCTAAAGTTTTTTCAGGCGTTAGATGGATTACGCCGTTGGTAAGGGCCCAGGTCCGGGGGGGATTGGTGTGGAGGTCTTTCGGCGGAGCCGTCTGGCTGTGGATCCCGGAAACAAGGATCCCGATGATCAGGAAGAAGCGTTGGATCATAAGAACTGTGTTAGAAATTAGGTCCTTTCAAGTGAGCCTGGGTGATGTTTTCTATCAAATAGGAATAGGCATCCTCCACACTGTCGGAGCAGTGGAAGAGTTGAAGGTCCGCTTCAGCAATGACGCCCCGGTCCACCAGAAAATCCCAGTTGATGACCTGGTCCCAGAAGTCGGTGTCAAACAGGACTACCGGAATTTTCTTTTTGATCTTTTTCGTTTGGATCAGGGTCAGGACCTCCATCATTTCATCCATGGTCCCAAACCCGCCCGGCCAGACCACCAGAGCCTTGGCTTGGTAGAGGAACCAGAATTTTCGCATGAAAAAGTAGTGGAAATTGATTTCCAGATCCTCCGATATCCAGGGATTCCCGTGTTGTTCATTGGGCAGGGTAATGCTGAGGCCCACAGCCAGTCCCTTGGCTTCCTGGGCGCCCCGATTGGCCGCTTCCATAATGCCGGGTCCGCCGCCGGAAGTTATGATAAAGCGTTTCTTCCCGTTTTTAAGGCTCTTGCTCCACACGGTTAGCTTGAACGCCAGTTCCCGGGCCGCTTCATAATAGCGGCTCATTTCCAGATCCCGTTCCAGAATTTTACGTTCGGAAGGATTCAGATTGGTCCCTGCCGAATCGAACGACGCTTGAGCTTCCTCCCGTGATTGAATCCGCGCCGAGCCGAAAAAGACAATTGTGTCCTGAATCTTCTTTTTCCGAAGCCGTTGCAACGGACCAAAATATTCAGACAAAATCCGAATGGAGCGGGCATCCGGACTGGCCAGGAAATCGGTATTGAAATAAAAACGGTCTTTATTCTTTGATGTCATGATTTAATGCCTTTTAAAAAGTGGAAGTTAGTTTCATTTGGGTTTAAGGCTAAAATGAAAAAAGAATTTTTCTCCTGCGGTTGATCCGGGGTGACTGGACGATGTATTTTGATTCATGCCCAAGGGATTATTCATGGTCATATTCCTGCTGTATGCCTGCGCTCCGCCGCCGCCGGAACCTTTTAAGGCCCCTCCGACAAAACAATCCAGTCCACAATCGGCACCCTCTTTGCTTGACCAGGGTTTGCTGACCGAATACGATATCTGGGAATTTTTAAAGACGCAACCAAACGAGCAGGCCGTTGTCGAAATGCTGGGGTTGCCCGATTCCGTCTGGGTCAGTGATGAAGAACCCTATTATGTCTTGTATTACTACATCCCCCATTTACAGGACTATAACTCCATCGTTCTGGACCAGAAACAACATAAAGTGTTGGAATTTGAATGGGATGAATAAACCGAGATATAAAAATCATTCCAATTATTAAACCAGCCCCCTCAAAGAAGGAGGCTGGTAACGGCGTGTCACCACACCCGAAAGGCGGCGTGAACGAGTGGCAGGCTTTTTACAATGCCTTACCTTTTAATATATCTGATAATGGGACGATCAATTTTGGGGAACGGAAACATCAAAGGACATTTCCACATGATCCAGGACTTTCATGGGTCCCATCCCGGGGCGGGAGAGGTCAAATTCGGAAAGAGTGATCCTGGTAGAACCAGTGGCTTTGAGTGTTCCATCCTCATTTACCAGGGTTACGGTCAGCTCATGGGGTCGTTCAACACCATTGATGGTTAATGTTCCGTTCAGGGTATATTCTCCCGGCTGGAAGGGATAATTGAACTCGGCAGAATAAATGATATTCGGATATTCCTTGATATCAAACATACTGGCGCGCATGTGCATATTCCTCAGGCCGATGTTCGTGGAAATATCTTTCACCGGAACGGTCACCAATAAACTTCTGACACCGGCATCACTGGGATCCGTGATTTGAATGTCGAATGTCTGGGCAATAACCGGGAAGTCATGGGTGCGGGCATGACCCTCGCCGCTGAGCGTTCCCTGGGTTTGGTTAATAACGAGCGCTCCAACCACCAAAGCGGGGAGTAACAATCCGGTCATGAGAATAGTTTTGAATTTCATTGTGTCCTCTAATTTATTTTATTTTTAAACGTGATTCTTGTGACTGAACTCAGTCTACAGATGTTCTGAATCACAGCGAGATACTAAGATGAATTCCGGATCCGAATCTGTCGCCCTTGTGACTAAAGTATTTTCCGTTGCTTTTAAAAATGTAAATTCCAATCATCATTAAGGTATATCGTTGAAACCTTTGAGGGGAGATTTCCCTGTGTGACAACTTTTTGTTATTGGCGGGGTCAAAGCAGAAAAAGTCAAAATCCACTGTTCAGTCTTAAAATTGATTATGGAGTCTTTGTGAAACAAATCATCAGCCTCTTTTTCATTCCAGTATTCCTATTTTCTGCTGATAAACCATTTAACCCTGATGATTATATCACCCGGGAGATCGAGGCTCACAGGTTGTTGGTTCCGTTGAAAATTGACGGTTTTCTGAATGAACCCCTTTATACCTCGACTCCCAACCGTACCTTTATTCAGGAGGACCCGGATAATGGGGAGCCGGCTACCGAGCAAACCGATGTCTGGGTGGGATACGATAATTCGGCACTTTATATCGGTGCCCGCCTCTGGGACAGTCAACCCGACTCCATTGTAAAACGGATGGCCCGGCGGGACGATGATACCAATTCCGACCTGTTTGCTGTGGCGATTGACTCCTACCATGATCGCCGGTCCGGCTTCTTTTTCGTCGTCAATCCGGTGGGGGCGATCCAGGACGGTACCATCTCCAATGATAGCTGGTTTGATGACACCTGGGATGGTATTTGGGAACAAAAAACCCGTATTGATGATCAGGGCTGGACCGTGGAGATTCGAATTCCGTTTTCACAGCTGCGGTTTAATAAACAGGATGAATACACCTGGGGGATTAATTTTAAACGCTATCTCCAGCGGAGAAATGAGGAGTCCACGTTTACCTATAAACCCCGCGGTGAAACCGGGTTTGTCTCCCGGTTCGCCCTTTTAAACGGGATTAAAAATATTTCCCCTCCCCGTCGAATTGAGTTCACTCCCTACCTCACTTCCGGCTACAGCCGATTGCCTTCAAAGCAGGATAATCCCTTTTTCAATGGCAAAGACAGCAAGCTGGGTGTCGGTACCGATTTTAAAATAGGTATCGGAAGTAATCTGACGATCGATGCCACTTTTAATCCTGACTTTGGGCAAGTGGAAGTGGACCCCTCCACTATCAATCTATCTGCTTACGAAACTTATTACGAAGAAAAACGACCCTTTTTCATTGAAGGGTCCAGTATCTTTTCCTTTGGGAATGGGGGTCCTTCCAACCGTTGGGGATTTAATTTCGGTGAGCCGGACTTTTTCTACAGTCGCCGGATTGGTCGTCCACCCCAGGGATATGCCTTCGGCGAGTGGGTCGATTCACCGGAATGGACCCGGATTCTGGGTGCGGCCAAAATCAGTGGAAAGCTGAAAGGGGACTGGTCATTGGGGGGCTTAACGGCGGTCACCAACCGCGAATATGCCTGGGTAAATGATGATGGAGAGATTCATAAACAGGAGGTGGAACCGCTGACCGCTTACAATCTGGTCAGGTTGCAGAAAGAATTTAATAAAGGGGTCCAGGGGCTGGGGGGCTTGGCAACCTTCGTCACCCGGAAATTTAAGGATGCACAGTTAAAAAACACCCTTTCCGGTGACGCTCTGGCCCTGGGCCTGGATGGTTGGACTTTCTTTAATTCAGACCGGGAATGGGTCATTGCCGGATGGTTTGGCGGGACGCGGGTACGCGGTACAAAAGAACGGATGCTCGCCCTGCAACAAAATTCGAGTCATTATTTTCAGCGCCCTGACGCGGACCATGTGTCAATAGACAGCAACCGGACTGAAATGGACGGCTGGGCCGGTCGGTTTATCCTGAACAAGGAAAAAGGACACTGGCGTTTTAACGCAGCCATGGGGATGATTTCCCCCGGTTTTGAAAGCAACGACATGGGCCTGAATTTTGGGACAGATGTGATCAATAATCATTTTGTTTTCGGTTATGACTGGTATGACCCGGGTAAGGTTTTCCGGCGAGCCACTCTGAATACGGCCTACGTGGTAAACCATAATTTTGGCGGCATTAAAACAGGTGAAATGATATTTGTATTTGGCTGGGCTCAATTCCTGAATTACTGGAATATCAACTTTTTCAGCGGTTGGGGACCTAAAACCTGGAGTGATCGTCATTTACGGGGTGGACCGCAGGTAGAATCTCCCGCCGGGATGTTCTACAATTTTGGGTTTGGATCCGATGGCCGGAAAGATGTGGTGTTCGGAGGGGGCGGTAGTGGAAACAGTAGTGATGACGGCAGTCACGGGTGGTCGCTTCGGGGCTGGGTGTCTGTGAAAGTCGGTACCCGGTTGAATCTGGAGCTCAATCCCAGTTACCGTGAGAATAAAAATATTGCCCAATACGTCACCCGGGTGGCGGATACCGGAGCGGTAGCCATGTTCGGCAACCGGTATGTGATGGCTCAGTTGGACCAGCAAACCTTATCTGCCGATATACGGGTGGACTATACCTTTACGCCCACCTTGACACTTCAGGCCTATTTTCAGCCTTTTGTCGCTGTGGGAAGATATTCACGTTTTAAGGAATTCAAACGGCCCCGGAGTTACGATTTTATTATTTATGGGGAAGAAGGTTCCACGATTGAAACGACCGATTCCGGTTATTTGATTGATCCCACTGGCGGTGACGATCACGACCAGTTTGAAATCTGGAATCCCGACTTTAATTATAAAGCACTGGTGGGGAATGCTGTGCTGCGATGGGAATTCCATCCCGGGTCCACCCTGTACCTGGTCTGGACACGGAATGGCAGCAACTTCGATCATCCGGGCCGGTTCAAACTGAAACGGGATCTGGGCGATCTATTCAAAGCGGAAACAGATAATGTTTTTGAAATCAAAGTGACTTATTGGTTTGGGGCGTAAATAAACTAGCACGTCGAATGAATCAAGGCTCCCACCGGTTGTTTACCCTGTAACTGGTTGTAGAGCTCAACAGCTTTCTTGGTTTTTAATACATGGAATTCCAAGCCTTTATCTTTTAGCATCTTCAGGGTATGCCCCGCAACTTTTAAGCGACCGTACACCCCTTTGGATAGAATCAAGGTCGTGGCACCGTGATTAATTAATTCCTCAAGATCCTCCGGTTGAATTCCGGGGAAATGGTTTGTACCTGTTTCTTCCCAGTTCCACTCCCGGGCACCGCCCGGATACAGTTTTACATCTTTGAAGGTCTGATGGAATCCATCCACATTTACCGCTCCCCATGAAAGGGAGGTGATTTTAGGTGATTGAGTCATCGGTCGAATTTTTCTCTGACGAATTCTTTAAAATTTATTTAGGAATCCGTATGAATCCAACCTTTCACCTGGTGCGGGTCTCCTGCGTCCTGTGGGAGGCAGTGAAAGGGAATTGTTCGTTGAATCATGCTGCCTGCGGCGGGTAAGTTCCGGCGCAATTATGAAACGGGATATCAAACTGGCCCCTTCCATTCTGTCGGCGGATTTTTCAGACCTGACCTCTGCACTGGAAGTCTGTCGTCAGGGCGGTGCCTCCTGGATTCATGTGGATGTGATGGACAATCAATTTGTCCCCAATCTGACGGTGGGTCCGCTGGTGGTTAAATCCCTGCGACCAAAGACAAAGCTCTTTCTAGACACCCATTTAATGGTGGTCCGTCCCGAATCTCTGATTCCATCATTCGCCCGGGCCGGGTCCGATGGAATTACCGTCCATCTGGAGGCCTGCGACGACCCAACGGCCATTCTTGCTCTGATCCGGAACACGGGGAAACAGGTGGGTATTTCCATTAAACCGGGTACACCTGTTTCAGACCTCGAGCCTGTCCTGGATCAAGTAGACCTGGTGTTAATTATGAGTGTGGAACCGGGATTTGGATCTCAGGACTTCCTGCCATCTTCCATGGAGAAGATTCAAGCATTGGACCAGAAGCTGAAACAATTAGATTTGCGTAAGAAAGTGCTCATAGAAGTTGACGGGGGCATCAAGCCCGATAACGCTGCCCAGGTCCTGGAGGCGGGCGCGGACATTCTGGTAGCAGGATCGGCCATCTTTCACGCCCCCGATCCTGTGGCTGTCATACATCAATTTAATTCAATGGGATAGAAAATGGTTGGTGCACAGGACTTGGCCTCATTCAGCGATTGGACGGTGGAGGAAAAAGATCAGTTCACGATCAATGTCATGAAAGGATTGATCATGGACAGTGTCCGAAAGGCAAATTCGGGGCACACAGGTGGCGCCTTGTCTTCGCTGGATTTGGCCTACACCCTTTTTACCGAATACCTGAAATTTAACCCGGATGACCCGGATTGGGTTGCCCGCGACCGCTTTATTCTTTCTGCCGGTCACGAATCCATGCTCCTTTACACCCTGCTATTCATGACGGGCTGGCTGAAAATGGAAGCCCTGCAGTCCTTTCGCCAATGGGGCAGTTCAACTCCCGGTCACCCGGAGGTGGAGACTCCGGGCGTAGAAGCTACCACCGGACCACTGGGGCAGGGGGTTGGCATGGGGACGGGAATGGCGGTGGCGGAGTCTTTTCTGCGGGCGGTATTTCTGGAAGCAACGGACCAAGAGGATGAACTTCTAGGTCATTATACCTACATCCTGGCAGGGGATGGCGATTTACAGGAACCGGTGGCGCTGGGAGCCGCCTCTCTGGCAGGACATTGGGGCTTATCCCGTTTAATCATGTACTATGATTCCAATTCTGCCCAGATTTCAGGTCTGACTTCCCGTTCCGACTCGACCGATTACGTCCGCTTGTTTGAAGGATTTAACTGGCATGTTCAGGAGATTGATGGCCATGATTTGAATCAAATCAGGGAAGCGATTGAAAAGGCCCAGGTGGTAGACCGCCCCAGCATTATTATTGGTCGCTCGGTCATGGCTCACGGTACGGCTTCGTTGGAGGGTGATCCGGGAACCCATGGCACCCCTTTGCCACCGGAAGAAATATTGGCCACAAAAGAAAAACTGGGATTACCTCCGGAACCGTTTTATGCACCGGATGAAACCATAATCCATTTTCGTCGCCGGTTTGAAGAGCTGCGGAATGAAGTTCAGCAATGGCAAGAGCGGGTGGAATCCGCCAAGAAACGGACTCCGTTCCAAACCCTGTGGAAAATAGCCGTTGAAGAAGAACTACCACCTTTAACTTATCCCGAATTTGAACCGGTAGTGTCTCTTGCCACCCGGAAAGCTTTTGGTCTGACCCTGGATCATTTCGCTGATCAGCTCAGTATTCTGATAGGGGGTTCAGCGGACCTGGAGCCTTCCAATTATACGGGGAATTTTGCGGCCCGATACGGGGATTTTTCCAGGGAGCAGCGGACGGGACGGAATCTGGCTTTCGGCGTGCGGGAATTTCCCATGGCCGCGGTCATGAACGGAATCGCACTCCACAAAGGTCTGATTCCCTTTGGAGGCACTTTTCTGGTATTTGCCGATTACGAACGGCCGGCCCTCCGTTTGGCGGCGCTTCAGAAACTGGGTGTGATCCATGAATTGACCCACGATTCCTTTTACGTCGGTGAAGACGGTCCAACCCACCAACCAGTGGAACAAATTATGGCCCTGAGGGCCATTCCCAACTTTCAGGTGTTCCGTCCGGCAGATGCCAAGGAAACAGCCGTCTGTTTTAAACTGGCGATTGAATCCAGGACCGTTCCCAGCGCTCTTCTGTTGACCCGTCAGGGCGTACCCGTTCTGGATTTATCAGTTGAGCAGATTGAAAAAGGTGTTACCCGGGGTGCCTATACGGTACGGGAATGCGAAGGTGAACCAGAATTAATATTGCTGGCAACGGGCTCTGAAGTCGCCCTGGCACTGGAGGTAGTGAATCGAATGAGCGATCGCCGGGTCAGAGTCGTGAGCATGGTATGCTGGGAACGATTTGATCGTCAACCGCAAGCATATAAGCAGGAATTGATTCCGTTACGGGGAGCTATGAAGATTTCTTTGGAAGCGGGAATTACCCAGGGATGGGAACGGTATGTTGGACCCCAGGGCTTAATGATCGGTCTGGACCGATTCGGCGCTTCCGCCCCTGCCAACGTTTTAGCCCGGGAATTTGGTTTTACACCAGAACAAGTGGAGCAAAAAATTAGAGATCACCTGAGTAAATTGCTTTGAAGATAATGGAGGAATGGATTAGTGGATGATTGGATTTGTGGGCCTGAGGTAAGGACAAATGGAGTTTACTGAGTTAAAAAATCTGAATCGGGGATACATGAAATTGGATGTTTGGCAGAAAGCCATCGTTTTATTCCAATTGATTTGCAGGACTGTTATTAAAGATTTTCCCATTGATTTTAAATTACGTTCACAAGTTATTGATTCAGCCCAATCTGTTTCGGCGAATATTGCCGAAGGCTATAGTCGCCGTTCTGTCAAAGAATACCTGCAATATCTCTACATCGCATTAGGTTCGCTTTCCGAAACTTTAACCAGGTGTATTGGATTGAAAACCACAAATTAAATGTCAGAGAAGCGGTTTACAGAAATTGATAAACTTCACTATGAAATAGAGAATAAGTTACTGAGATTAGTCCGTAGTTTAGAAAAAAAGAAAATTGATCGGTCTTGGAATGATGAAATTCGTGAAGAAGGAAAAGATTATAATCAATCATCTAAAGGTAACAAGTAGAAATGTCCACCCCCATTTGTCCATTATTCCAACAATCCAATACTCCATCTACGTAAGGTTAAAATGAAAATCCATCTCGCAGCCGACCACGCCGGTTACAGTTTAAAAGAAACAGTTAAACACTATTTAATGGACAAGGGGTATGAGGTCCAGGATCATGGTGCCTTTGAATTTGACCAGGCTGACAACTATCCGGACTTTATATTTCCCTGCGCACAGGCGGTTGAAGGCGATAAGGAAAGTCGTGGTATTATTTTCGGTGGATCCGGTCAGGGAGAGGCGATGGCAGCCAATCGGGTTAGGGGAGTCCGGGCAGCAGTGTATTACGGGGGTCCCGAAGAAATTGTTCAACTTTCTCGGCGTCATAATAATGCGAATATTCTTTCCCTTGGGGCCCGTTTTATTTCAGAGGAGGAAGCCTTTCGCGTCATCGATCGGTGGTTGGAGGAACCTTTTGAAGGTGGGCGTCACATTCAAAGAATCAACGCTTTGGATCAATGACTGGAAATCTTTTTTGGTCGAGATTAAATAGGTTTGCAAAGCTTAACGAAAAAATCGTGTATGAGTAGTCCAAATTGGGGATTTAAAGGATATTTAATACCTTTGACCCTCCTCTTAGTGTTGGCTTGTCACTATAAAAAGGAACAACCACCTCACCCAAAAACTCAAACGGAAATTAACAGAGTTCAACCAGATTCCACCTCCAAGGAATTGATTTATTTTGGGTTTATTACCCGTTACAACCCCCGGGTGATGTACGATGAATATCAACCCATTATCGATTATCTTTCCCAGGTTACACCCTATCAGTTCGAGTTAAAATTGGGGAAGACATACGAAGATGAGATTCAATTATTGAAAAATCATACCGCTCAAATCGTATCTTTCGGAGCGGTGACCTACCTCATGGCCCATCATTTATTCGATGCCCGGCCCATTTTAAAGCCGTTGAATAAAGAGGGTTCCCCTTTCTATCGAAGTATTTTTATCGTGCGGGATGACAGTGACATCCAAACATTACAAGATTTGAAAGGAAGAACCCTGGCTCTGGCTTCTCCCCACTCTACCTCCGGAAATCTGATCCCCAGATTTGAACTCTACCGACATGGTATTGCTTTAGACGAATTAGAGCAGGTGCAAAACTTTAGACATCATGATTCCGTAGTGAAGCAAGTCCTTTACGGAAACTATGATGCCGGGGCGGTGAAGGATGTGATCGCTTATCGCTATTTGTCGAAAGGACTGCGGATTATCCATCGTTCGGACAATATTCCCAGTGTTCCCATAACGGTTCACAATGACACACCTGAGACCTTGGTCAATATTTTGAAAAAGGCTCTCTTGGCAATCCGGCCTGATAGTACTGGAGAGTGGGGCCTAACCCGGGGCTGGAACGAGGAATTCCGCTACGGATTTATGGAAGCAAAGGATGAAGATTATGCTGGGATTCGGGCTAAAATGAACCAGATCCCAGGCGGCTGTGCTCTGGGATGTCATACCGTACCGGAGTTGTGAGTGAAACGTTTTTTACTCAGTTTAGAAGGAAAATTTATTTCTCTCGCCGCTATCATAGCTGTGGTTATTGCCTGCGTCTTAGGGTTTTATTTTTATGAATATGAATATCAAGAACATTTCAAGGAAACGAAAGAGCGGGCTGAAGTGCTATTGCAAGCCATTGCTGTGTCTTTTACCAATGCTCTTCTGTACGAAGAATTAGGATTGATGGAAGAGGGGGGCTTCTTGGATAACCAGATTCGTGATTTTGTTACTCATCCGACAACCGATTTGATTGAGATGGCCGTATACGATGCGGACGGTTCGCTGCGGGCAGCCAGTGATTATTCCTGGTTTCGCGATGGGATTCACGAAAACATTTCAGTAGGCATTACTTCTAAGGTCGGGGTTACCTCCCAATTAGTATCAACACCAAAATTAAAGCAGCTTGAATTAACCCTCCCTTTACATATCCATGGAAAACATTTCGGAACCTTGGTAGGATACTACTCTTTAGAAGAGTTGGATTTAATCATGGAGACGCTAAAAAGGAGGATTCTATTATTCGCTGCCCTGGGATTGATCGTATCCATGGGTTTAGCCTTTTTAATTGCCCATCTGCTGGCACGACCCATCAAACGGTTATCCGCAGAAATGGTACGGGTATCCGATCCTTACTATTTCCCTCGCCTTCAATCCCGGCGGAGGGATGAGATCGGAATTCTCGAAAAAGGATTTACCCGTATGCTAATGCGGCTCCGGCATGAAGCTCTTTCCCGCCAGGAAACACAGCAAGCAATGATGCAATCCGAACGGCTGGCTACCCTGGGTACATTAGCCGCTAACTTGGCCCACGAAGTGAGTAACCCCCTCGCAGGAGCCCGGAGCTGCCTGCGTCGCATTGAAGCTCATCCGGAAGAAATAGACCAAACCAAGAAATATGTTTTGTTAATGGATCGCGCCTTGACACGCATTGAAAGCATGGTCCAGGAACTCCTTCAATTTTCCAGGAAAAAAGACGTCTCTTTTCAACCCCTTGATTTGAATCGGGTCATCCGTCAAGCGGTTGATTTTTGCACCTATAGTTTAGAAAAATTGGATATTAAAATTAATCTGGACCTCATGGAGCCCTTGGATCCGGTGATAGGGGACGCCAATAAGCTGGAACAGGTATTTGTTAATTTGTTAACCAACGCTCGTGATGCTCTTCCTGATGGGGGCACGATTACTATTCGAACCGAAAGGAAACAAGGAACCGTCCTAGCCCAAGTAGAAGATAACGGCGCTGGGATAAATTCCGCTGATCTTCAGAAAGTGTTTGACCCTTTTTTCACCACCAAGATTACGGGTCAAGGTACCGGTTTAGGTCTCACTATTTGTAAGAGTATCGTAGAAGACCATCGGGGGAAAATTGCCATAACTAGCCAACCCAACCGTGGGACTACCGTTGCTCTCACGCTTCCTGTAATAGAAGGAGAGAGAGAAGCAACACCGGGTCTGGATGGTGCCCTTTTAGCCGGGGGTAAGTCCACACGAATGGGACGCGAAAAAGCGTTGGTAAAAGTTGGCGATCGTACCCTTATTGAACATATGGTACATCTCCTAAAACCCATTATCCCAAAACCCATGATCATCACTAATACCCCCGCTAAGTTCGCTTTCTTGCAGTTGCCAATCTACCAGGATCTTTACCCTGACTCTGGTCCATTGGGGGGGATTCACACGGCCCTTAAAAAAAGTACGCACAGTCATGTATTGATTTTGGCTTGCGACTTGCCCTTTGTCACGACCCAGGTTATTCGTCAACTTTGTGACCATGCCCTGGGTCACGATATCGTGGCGGTGGACGCCGGGTCAGGAGTGGAACCCCTCTGCGCCGTTTATAGTAAGGCCTGTCTTCCCGAAATTGAGAAGCAACTGAGTGGAGGACGATTCAAAGTGACAGCCATTTATAAGCAATTGGATGTAAAGGTATTGTACCGAGAGGAAATTGACGTTTCCCTCCCCCAAGATACATTTTTAAATATTAATACACCTGCCGATCTTGTTAAAGCAGAGAAAATACTGAAAAAAGGAAAGGGACACGATGCGAATATTAATCGTCGATGATGAAGAAATTCAACGGGTTACTATCGGCGATGATATCGCGGATCTGGGACATGAAATTCGAGCCGTCGGGTCGGCCCAGGAAGCGTTACACCTCATGGATAAACAACCTTTCGACTTGGTGATTACCGATTTGAGAATGCCTGAAATGGATGGTTTGGAATTCTTAAAAGCGGTGAAGAAAGAGACTCCCCAGACGGAAGTTATTGTCATGACGGCCTATGCCACAGTAAAAACCGCGGTGGAAGCTATCCAAAATGGGGCCTACAATTATTTGACCAAACCTTTTGAGATGGATGAGCTCCACGGGTTGATTACCAGAGTAGAGGAGATAAAGAACCTGAGGGAGGAAAATCTGCGTTTGAAAGCTGAATTAAGGGAACGCCATCGCTTGGGGAACCTAGTGGGAAAAAGTCCCGCCATGAACCAGATTTATGATCAAATCAAAGCCGTGGCTACCACGGATACCGCGGTGTTGATTACGGGACCTACCGGCACGGGTAAAGAAGTGGTAGCAGATACGATTCATTACGAGAGTGATCGATCCCGAAGGCCTTTGGTGAAGGTGAGTTGCGCCATTCTGTCCCGCGAGATCCTGGAAAGTGAATTATTTGGACATGAGAAAGGAGCCTTTACTGGGGCTACCCGGGAGAAAAAAGGACGTTTCGAAATGGCTCAAGGGGGGACTATCTATTTGGACGATGTGGATGACATCCCCATGGATTTACAAGTAAAATTGCTACGCGTTTTACAAGAAAAAGAGGTGGAACGCGTCGGGGGAACCAAGTCCATCCCTTTGGATGTACGCGTCATTGCATCAACGAAATATGACTTAGGGACCTTGGTGAACCAAAAAAAGTTCCGGGCAGACCTGTACTATCGATTGAATGTTTTCCCCATTAATCTGCCTCCACTCAAAGATCGCAAGGAAGACATCCCCTTACTTTTAGACTATTTTTTCAACTACTTCGCTCCCGGTAAAAAATGTACCATAGGTAGGGAAGCCATGGTCTATTTCATGGACTATCCCTGGGAGGGGAATGTCCGGGAGTTGAAGAACATTGTGGAGCGGATATCCATTAGTTGCCAGTGCGAACGCATTACGCCCGAGTGTTTACCTAGGGAGATTTACTCTCCTGAGAGGAGTTTTGAGTCGGAGTCAGTACCACTAGAGGCCCTAAACCTTAGCGATTCCCTAAAACACTATGAAGAAATGATGATTAAAAAAGCCCTTACCTCTTGCCAGGGAAATCGGGCGGCAGCCGCTCGACAATTGGGAATTCCTGTTTCAACCCTGAAAAGTAAATTAAAAAAGTACCATTTAGATTAGCGTATTCCTCGTAAAGCGACACTTTTTCGTCGCCAAGCGGTGAAATATCGCCGTTTCAACTCCATCAATTCGCTGCGCTTCCCACTTTACTACGACGGGAAATGAATGTTCAATAGGGGGTGAACTCGTTTGGCATGGTCTTTGTTTCTTGTAGGGTGTTTTTAAAACCATGTTAAAGATTAATAGAAAAGAGGTGATCCAATGCGAAAATCAATGATTACTTTACTGGTAATTATTTCTTCGCTTCTCGCTGGAGATGGCAAGGTGGGAGGCTTGGCCTTCTTTAATTATCGATACGACGGCGCTGATGATGCCGCTTTAAAACAGTCCTTTGGACTAACGAGAGTTTATTTTTCCTATGAAAAAGAACTATCAGAAGGTCTGCAATATAAATTCCAGACGGATATTGACTATGGGCACTCCCCCATGAATCTCTATCTAAAGAATGCCAAGGTGGATTGGAAAGGCGGTTTTGGCAAATTGACTTTTGGGCTTCAAGGGATGAATGTATTCAATATTCAGGAAAAAACCTGGGGCAGGCGATTCATTGAAAAATCCGCCATGGATAAATACAAATTCTCCAGTTCCGCTGACATGGGTGTGGGATATTCAAATAAGTTAAGAGAAAATTTACATCTCAGTATTCTATATACTAATGGAAGTGGATATAAAAAAGGAGAAACAGATAAATATAAAAAGTTATCCACCCAAGTACTTTTAGGTGAAAGCAAGCTAGCGAAAAAAGAAGGGTTTAATGTTGGTGGTGTTTTCAGCTATGAACCTTACGATGTTGATTCCATCAATACTAAAACAAAGACAGTTATGGGGATTTTTGGTGGATTGTCTAAAGGAAGCCTTCGTTTAGGGGGAGACTTTGATTTACTGAATGACACCGGTGAAGATCTCAAAAAACAGATTATATCAGTCTATACAAATTATCAGATTAATGAAAAAATGGCTGTTTTTGGGCGCGTGGATCAGTATGACCCGAACACTGGCGTAACCAAGGATGCCCATCTTTTCCTCATTGCTGGTTTTGATTACTCGCCAGGAAAAGGTTTGATAATAGCTCCCAACTTGCAGTACAAACTACCAGAAGACGGGGATGGGAGTTATGTTCTGCTTATAAACTTCTTATTCAAAATCTAATCTGGTTTCGTTCTTACTGACCAGTATTGTGGTTAATATTAGAGGAAATGAGAGGGGTTCCTATGAGTGATGATTCGAAGAAACAAGATCCGGGCGAAAAACAAGAACTTGATATAGAAACTCTTCGTACAGAGCGACTGGAGTTTTTAAAGAAAGTCGGTCTTGGCCTATTAGGGGGTATAGCGGCACCTGTATTGTTGACCAAGCTGGTAGCAGAAAACAGTGATTCAGGAACTGCTGTCCAGGATTTGCCTCAATTACCACCCCAACAGGCGGATGAAAGCCTCGTTCTCCGTATGATGAGGGATATCCAACGAGCTTTAGCAAAACCGGTGGATCAGCGCCATTGGGGGATGGTCATCGATTTACGGAAATGTGTAGGGTGTAAGGCCTGTACCATTGCTTGTGTGGCGGAGAATAAACTGCCTCCAGGGGTAGTATATCGACCGGTAATCGAGGAGGAATTTGGTAGCTATCCCAATGTGGGTCGACGGTTTTTACCACGTCCTTGTATGCAGTGCGAATATCCCCCCTGTGTGGAGGTATGCCCCGTGGGAGCTACCGAAAAACTGGCGGACGGTATCGTGGACATTGACTACGATGAATGTATCGGTTGCCGGTATTGTGTAACTGCCTGTCCCTACGGTTCCAGGGTGTTCGACGCCGGGCATTATTATGTCGACGTTGATGATACTCTCGAAGAATCTTTAGTCGGCACGGATGCTCAGAATTATGAGTCCGCATCAACATATGAGTATGACGTTCATCGGAAACGGAAACCGGATTCATCGCCCATAGGAAACGTCCGCAAATGTCATTTCTGCCGACACCGGTTAAATAAGGGTCTGCTACCAGAATGTGTAACTACGTGTATTGGTGGTGCCACGTATATCGGCGATTTAAATGATCCGAAGAGCTTGGTAGCTGAATTGAGAACCAAACCGAACGTCATGCGGTTGAAAGAAGAAATGGGTACTCAACCAAGTGTCTATTATCTGCTATAAGGAGATAAGTCATGAATAAAAGGGCAACGGGTTTACGAGTTGCGGTCTGGGTCATGGTTATCCTGGGACTTTTTGCGGGGACCTATGGATTAATTGACCGAATTCAATTTGGGCATTTACATGCCGGCTATGGGTCCTATGTTCCCTGGGGGCTGTGGGTAGCCGGTTATATTTACTTAATTGGATTATCGGCAGGAGCTTTCCTCCTTTCCACATTGGTTTATGTTTTTCGTATTAAGGTGTTTGAAAGTATCGGAAAGTTGGCTTTATTAATTGCCTTGACAACCCTCCTGGGAGCCTTGTTTTTAATCTGGATTGACTTGGGGCATCCTCTCCGGGCCTGGAGATTGATATTTCACACCAATTTTGGTTCAGTCATGGGTTGGATGGTCTGGCTGTATTCAGCCTATTTTATCTTGCTATTAATTGAACTTTGGATTGCCATGCGTCACGATTTTGCCCTACAGCGAGGCCTTCCCGGAATCCGGGGTGCAGTAGCCCGATTCATGCTCTTTGGGAAAACGTACATCGAAAAGGACCTCTTGGAAAGGGACGCCTGGAAATTAAGAATCCTGGGTTCCATTGGTATCCCTTTGGCCATTGCTTTCCACGGTTCCGTCGGCGCGATTTTTGGCGTTGTAGGGGCACGACCCTATTGGCATTCGGGGATGACCCCCATTATGTTCCTCGTGGGTGCTTTGGCTTCCGGTGGCGCTCTATTAACATTCATCGCTGCTGCCTGGCGCCCTAGACGGAGCCGCGCTGCGAGTAATGAAATCGTAACCCTTTTAGGACGGATTACACTGGGCCTGGTGCTTTTTGATGCCTTGTTGGAATGGGCAGAATATTCCGTAGCCATGTGGAATGCGGTACCTACCGAAATCTCCAGCGTGCAGCTTATCTTGTTTGGTCCTTATTGGTGGGTCTTCTGGTTTGTGCATCTTGGTCTGGGAATCATCGTTCCCGTCATTCTCTTAATATTTAAAGGTCAAAATCGTATTCTTACCGGTATTGCAGGAGGTTTGGTAGCCATTACCTTTTTAGCCGTCAGGCTCAATATCGTTGTTCCCGGACTGGCCGTTGAAGAAATAAAGGGCTTAGAAGAAGCTTTTAGGGGGCCTGGATTAACCGTGGAATATTTCCCCTCCGTTACGGAATGGTTACTTTTCATTTGGGCGTTAGCAATGGCTGCCCTCGTGTTTTTAATTGGCTTGCGAATTCTACCCGTGGTGAAACGGGATTACGTTTCTGGAGGTACACAATGACTCATCAAGATGAAAAACTGATTACAAAGTGCATTAACCGAAGGGATTTTATTAAGTCCAGCGCTTTGCTGGGTGGGACGCTCTTTTTTAGCAACCAGTTACAAGGGCAAAATAATAACGGTACGAAAAAAAGGGACTATCCCTTGAACGATGCAGAGAACATAATTTATTCTGTCTGTCTACAATGCCACACGGATTGTCCCATTAAATGTAAAGTGGAGAACGGAGTATTGACGAAGATCGACGGCCCGGCTTATTCCACCATGTCACTCCAACCTCATATTCCTTATGCCACCCATCCCGCCGCGGCTGCAAAAATTGACGGCAAACTGTGTCCCAAAGGACAAGCCGGAATTCAAAGCCTTTATGATCCTTATCGACTGGTTAAGGTTTTGAAACGGGCTGGGAAACGAGGTTCAAATCAGTGGGAGGTCATTTCCTTTCAGCAAGCTATTGATGAAATCGTAAACGGCGGCAAACTGTTTAAAAGTGTTCCAGGAGAAGAAGATCGCCAGGTGCAAGGACTAAAGGACCTTTTCAAAGTGAAAGATCCTAAAGTCATGAAGGCTTTAAAGAGTGATTCTAGTAAAGTCGCCAAAGGGGAGATGGCTCTGGAAACGTTTCGGAAAAAACACCAGTCTTATCTATCGGCACTGATTGATCCCCGCTATCCCGATTTGGGACCGGTAAACAACCAGTTTTGTTTCCTGGCGGGTCGTATTGAACATGGGCGTAAGGAATTTGCTAAACGGTGGTTGAAAGATGGTTTTGGATCGGTGAACTGGTATGAACATACCACGATATGTGAACAGAGCCACCACATTGCTTTTGCCCAGGCCACCAATAAGTACATCAAGGGTAAATGGACGAAAGGTAAACATCATTTAAAGCCGGATGCCCTTCATTCGGAGTTCATCATCTATTTCGGGACCGGTGCCTTCGAAGCCAACTTTGGTCCCACGGTAATGGCAGAACGGGTGACAGCAGGTATTACTGAAAATCGTTTAAAAATTGCCGTGGTGGATCCCCGTTTTTCCAAAACTGCCGCGAAAGCCTGGAAATGGGTTCCCATTCAGCCTGGCACCGATGCTGCCTTGGCAATGGGAATGATACGCTGGATCATTGAAAATAATCGGCATGACGTAACTTATCTCTCCAATGCTAATCAAGCAGCGGCTAAGGCCGATGGAGAATCTACCTGGACTACAGCCGGTTATTTAATCAAAATTGATGAAAAAGGTCTCCCGGGAAAATATCTGCGGGCCAAAGAACTCAATCTGGGCGATGAACATACTTTTGTGGTGTTGAAAAATGGGAAACCCATCGCCACGGCCATTGATGAAAAAGGTAAGGCTGTGGAGGGAGAGCTATTGGTGGATCGAACCGTCCAGGGGATTCGGGTAAAGACGGCCTTTCAATTACTGTGGGAGCAATGTGCCTCTAAGTCGTTGGCTGAGTGGGCTCAATTAGCAGGTGTAGATGTGAACACGATACGCGAATTAGCCGATGAATTCACCAGCCACGGTAAGAAAGCGGTTGTTGAATTTTACCGGGGTCCTGTTCAGCATACCAATGGGTATTACAACGCCCAGGCTTTGATCTCTCTGAACCTGTTAATTGGTAGCGCGGACTGGAAAGGAGGTTGGAGTACTGGAGGGGGTCATTGGCATGAATCGGGGGGCAAAGCCAATAACCCTTACAATCTGGGTAAGGGCATGCATCCTGGCAAACTCGGTTCTTACGGCATAACTATTTCTAAAGAAAAATCTCACTATGAGGAAACGACCCTTTATAAGAAAGATGGTTATCCTGCTAAACGACCCTTTTATCCTTTCACCGGGAATGTGTATCAGGAAGTTATTCCGGCCGCTGGAGAGGGCTACCCCTACCATTTAAAAGCCCTTTTCCTTCATAAAGGAACGCCCGTCTTCGCCAGCCCGGCGGGACATAAGATGATAGAAATCTTAACCGACCTGGAAAAGATACCCCTTTTCTTTGCCTGTGACATTGTGGTAGGAGAAAGTTCCATGTATGCCGATTACATTTTCCCGGATTTGTCCATTTGGGAGCGCTGGGGATTCCCGCACATTACCCCCGATGTCCAGAATAAAACCAGTAAGGTCCGGCAACCGGTGGTGGCACCTTTGACTGAAACCGTGACGGTTATGGGCGAGAAAATACCGGTTTCCATGGAGGCGGTTATACTGGCCATTGCAGAGCGACTGAAACTCAGCGGTTTCGGAAAGAATGGTTTGGGCAAGGGGCTGGATTTAACCCGGCCCGAAGATTTTTGGCTAAAGATGGCCGCCAATATCGCCATGGGTGATAAACCGGGAGAAGAACTTCCCGAAGCTAGTGCAGATGAAATTAAACTCTTCTGGACAGCACGTAAACATTTCCCTAAAGAACTTCTGGATCCCAGCCGGTTGAAAAAAGCTGCTGGCCCATATTGGAAGAGGGTGGTTTACCTCTTAAATAGAGGGGGGCGATATGAGGATTTCTCTCTGGCCTATCATGGCAATAAGCTGAACCACCGCTTCAAAGGTTCCTTTAATCTATACGCGGAACCAGTGGGAACCAGCAGAAATGCCCTTTCAGGAGCTCTTTTCTCTGGTATTGCTAATTATGAACCAGTAAAAGATGCCTTAGGGAATACTATTAATATGAAAGGTTACGCGTATCATTTAATCACCTACAAAGAGATTGTTGGTGGACAATCACGTACCCTGCCTACAGATTATTGGTTGAGTAGCACTTTACCAGAGAATTTTGTTCTAATGAATCGCCAGGATGCTGAACAGGCCGGTTTGAAGAATGGGAGTCGGGTACGTCTTTCGGGACCCACCAATTCAGCGGGGATCTGGGATTTGAAAAATGGTCAAAAAGTACCCATGGTTGGTAAAGTGCGAATTACAGAGGGAATACGTCCTGGGACTGTGGCTGTAAGCTGGCACTTTGGGCATTGGGCTTATGGTGCGGCTGATTTGGTGGTTAATGGTGTGGTCCTTCCCGGAGATCCAATAAGGCGTCGAGGGCTGTGCCCCAACGCGGCCATGTTGGTCGATCCCATTCTGAAAAATGTGTGCTTGACCGACCCCATCGGGGGAAGCGCCTCCTTCTACGATACGCGAGTAAATTTGGTTAAAGTCGCTTAAATAATTTAGGGGTTGTATAATAACTACCCTTGAGTTTTGAAAAAATGGATTCCATCTTTCTTTTTGGGAATTCAATGTAGCGTCTCTAATTTTGAACGGTTCTCTCAGCCGAACGATCTAAGTTCCCTGTTGTGGAATAAGATCTGAGGCCGGTACGGCAGCGCTGGAAACGGCGTTGTTTGCTCCCGCATTTGGAAAGAGAATGGACATAAAAACATATCCTATTACTGTTCTGGAACCGGAGCCCGTTTCGCGGGCTGAGTACCTTTTAAACGATCGTTACGGTCGTACTTTTGATTACCTCCGGATTGCCCTGAACGAAAGATGTAACTTGCGTTGCCTTTATTGCATGCCGGAGGAGGGAATCCGGTTTCGTCCCCGCCACGAATTATTAACGACCGGTGAAATCATCCGGATTATCGAAGTGGCTGCCCGCCTGGGAGTGACCAAAATCCGTTATACGGGCGGTGAACCGCTTTTGAACCAGGATCTTGTACACTTGGTGAAAGCAGCCAGCCAAACACCGGGGATTGAGTCTGTTCACCTCACAACCAACGGCGTATTATTGGCGGAAAAGATTACCTCCCTGAAGCGGGCCGGACTGTCCGGTGTGAATATTAGTCTGGATACACTGGACTCTGAAAAATACACCCGGATTACCCGCCGGCAGGAGCTTGAGAGCGTTCTGGAAGGCTTTCAGGCGGCTTTGGACGAGAAGCTTCATGTCAAAATTAATGTGGTGGCTCTCCGCGGATTTAACGATACGGAATTACCTGATTTTGTCGCTCTGACTCATCATCACCCTATTACTGTCCGGTTTATTGAATTGATGCCCTTTGACGCCCACCAGATCTGGAGAACGGGTAAATTTTATTCCCAGACCCATATTATTGAAACACTCCATAAACTGTATCCCTCACTGGAGCGCGCTGAAGGGACAAAGACGGAACAATCCGTTTTCCGTATTCCCGGTCACTGCGGCAAGATCGCCGTGATACCAGCCTACAGTCGGAGTATTTGTGGCACCTGTAACCGGATACGGATCACGGCCGATGGGAAAATCCGTAATTGCCTTTACGCCACAAAAGAGTATAATCTTCGAACCGGTCTCCGGGAAGGGATGACCGATGCGGATCTGGCCACTCTGCTGAAAGAAGCCATGTGGCATAAACCAAAAGATGGTTGGAGCGCCCAGAATAAAGGAATTACTTTAAGAGAGAGTATGACCCAGATCGGAGGATAATGACCGTGGGAAAACAATTCAGCCACCTGGATTCGACAGGGCAGGTGAAAATGGTTGACGTAACATCGAAAACACCGACTACTCGGGTGGCTACCGCCGAAGGGAAAATCTATTTACAAATCGAAACCCTCCAGGCGATTAAAGACAATTCATTGCCAAAGGGGAATGTTTTCACGACGGCAAAACTGGCAGGGATCCAGGCAGCCAAAAAAACGGCTGGCTTGATTCCCCTCTGCCATCCTTTACCTCTTTCCTGGATTGACCTGGCGTTTGAAACAAAACAGGATCATATTCTGATCCGATCTATTGTCAAGACCCAGGCCGGAACAGGGGTCGAAATGGAGGCTTTAACAGCCGTTTCGGTGGCAGCACTTACAATATATGATATGTGCAAAGCTGTGGACCCCTCCATGAAAATCACTGGAATTCGCCTGGTTGAAAAAACGGGTGGCAGGACCAGTTTTCAAACCCAGTACCGCCCCAGGGTTGGGGTCATCACCTTGAGTGACCGGATCGCCGCCGGGGAAGGGAACGATAAATCGGGTACCCTGCTTCAGGAAGGTTTTAAAGCGGCCGGTTGTCCGGTGGATCATTACCTCCTGTTACCGGATGGATCGAAGAAATTAAAGTCAACTCTGCAGGATTGGATTGAGTCCGGAGTGGAGTTAATCCTGACTACCGGTGGGACGGGATTGGGACCCCGGGATCTCACAATACCTGAAGTTGAGAAGCTCCTTGAAACACGGTTGCCGGGTGTAGAGCAGGCGCTTCACGCCTATGGACGTAAGAAAATCAAAACTGCCATGCTTTCCAGATTACTTGCCGGAACAATCGGAGAGACGATCATCATCTGTCTTCCCGGGAGTCCAGGGGCGGTGAAAGATGCCCTTGAAGTCTTGATTCCAACGATTTTCCACGCGGGGGAGATTTTAAAAGGAGCACACCATTAGTGGAATGGCTGCTTCCGATTCTGTTTTTCTTCATCGCCGTCCTGTACTCCAGTGTGGGGTTGGGAGGTGGTTCTTCCTATACGGCTCTTATGGCCATCTTCGGTGTCAGCCATCGTTTAATACCCACCACTTCCCTGACGCTTAATTTGCTGGTTACTTCTCTTGGAGTGTACCATTTCTGGCGCAGGGGTCACGGACGTCTGAAACTTCTATTGCCCTTTCTGATTACCTCCGTACCTCTGGCATATTTGGCAGGGTCTCTTGATCTTCCCAGAATTGTCTTCCTTATTTTACTCCTGATTACCCTCTGTCTGGTGGCCGTACGCATTTTTTTATTTAACCGGTTGCAGTTTACCTTCTCCCTGGCGGGTTTTAATCGATGGGCGGTTATCCTGGGACTTGGTGCTGTGCTGGGATTTGTGGCTGGTGCCGTCGGAATTGGAGGCGGGATTTATCTGGTTCCGCTGTTAATCATGTTTCAACTGGCAAATGAGAAGGAAGCGGCTGCCACGGGTGCCGCTTTTATCTGGATTAATTCTCTGACTGGTCTGGTAGCCAGGTTCCAGCAGGGGGCCTACGACCTTGGTTTCATGATTCCGCTGCTGGGCGCGGTTGCCTTTGGAGGATTGTTAGGGTCTTATTTTGGTGCTGTCCGCTTTCGTCCTGAAACTATTCAAGGCATCATGGGAATTGTAATTCTGATTGCCATCATTATTCTGGTGAATCGACTGCTATGGTCTCTGTAACAGAAGCACAACAAATAATTAAAAGTCACATCCCCAGACCATCAAAAGAAGTTGTGGAACTGTCGAAAGCTTCAGAGCGGATTCTGGCTAGCGATATTCTCGCCCCCTTCCCCATGCCCCGTTTTCATAATTCGGCCATGGATGGCTTTGCTGTTCATTCAAAAGATACGGAAGGGGCCTTGCCGAGCCATCCTGTGGAATTGAAACTCGCCGGAGTAATCCCCGCTGGGGAAACAAAATCAGTTTCTCTTCCTCAGGGTCACTGCGTTCAAATCATGACCGGTGCCCCCATGCCAAAGGGCGCTGATGCGGTTGTGAAAGTGGAGGATACCAGTGGTTTCAGCGACTCGGGTACGGTTCAAATATTCCATTCGGCCAAGTCCGGTGAGAATGTGAGATTACGCAGCGAGGAAATTCAGGAAGGGACTTCTTTGATTACCGTTGGAACCAAAATCACAGCTGCCGAATTGGGGGTTTTGGCTTCATTTGGATTTGGACAGGTCCCGGTTTTTCGTCGTGTGAAGGTGGCTGTGTTCGTGACGGGAGATGAGCTGCAACAACCGGGTGTGGAACTGAAAGCGGGACAAATCTACAATTCCAATCTGCCCGTTTTAGTGGATTTGGTGGAGAAATCCGGTGCCAAAGTAGTAATTCAAACGTGGATCAGGGATGATCAAACAGTGCTGGAAACCAGTCTTCGACAGGCCCTGGAGACAGCAGATTTAATTCTTACCACCGGTGGAGTTTCCATGGGTCGCTTTGACTATCTTCGTCCTGTTCTGGAACGTCTGGGAGTAAGGGAACATTTCTGGAAAGTGGCTCAAAAACCGGGGAAACCTCTGTATTTTGGCAGCAGGGATAGCAAACTGATTTTCAGTCTGCCGGGGAATCCTGTTTCCGCCTTTGTCGGCTTTATGGTTTGGGTGTGGCCCGTGTTGGCAAAATGGCAGGGAGCACCCCCATTGAAGGTGACCACAGGCCGATTGAAGACCCCCTTCAAACGGGAAAAGGATAAATATCGCTTTTTATTTGGTACTGCCCGAATGGAGGAGGGAGACCTGATGTGTGAACCTGCAACCAAAACCGGTTCCCATATGTTAACGGCCGCGCTGGATGCAAACTGTATTCTGGAGGCGGAACCGGGTGAATCACCATTAACCGTTGGAAGTGAAATCCGGCTCCAGTTATTACCCTGGAGATCCCTTGTCTGAGGCCACCATATTGACACCGGCCCTGCTCCAGGAATGGATTGATACGAACCGTCCATTCAAAGTCATTGATGTGCGTCCGGAAGATCAGAGACGACAGCACCCCCTTCGACGGATTCGGGTCGATGCGGAAACCGATAGTGACTTTCCAGTGGAGAACCGTGATCCTCTGGTGCTCATTTGTCAGTATGGCATCATAACAGAAGGAATTATTGTGGAAAGAGGCCTGAAAAACGCTTTTAGCCTGTTGGGAGGTGCCCAGGCGTGGGAAGAATATCAGGCTGAACGGCTGGACTTAAGTTCCTGGTCCCGGCAAATTGCCCTGCCCGAGCTAGGAGTGATTGGACAGAAAAAATTGCGTGAAGCCACCGTGGCAATTGTCGGAATCGGGGGCCTGGGGTGCGCTGCGGCCACCGTACTGGCCGGGTCAGGCATTGGCCGGTTGATTCTGGTGGATGGGGATCATGTCGCTCAATCGAACCTACATCGCCAGCCCCTTTTTGGCCTGTCGGATCTGGGAAAACCTAAAGTGGTCGTTGCTGCTGAACGCCTTCAGGGGATGCATCCGGAGTTGACTATTGCGATGGTTCAGGAGTACTTGAGAGCAGAAAATGGGGATGAAATTCTCTCTGAGGCGCATATTATTCTGGATGCCAGCGATAATCTTGAGACCCGTCGTTTGTTGAATGAAATTTCTAAGCGACTGAAGATTCCTTTAATTTATGGGGGCCTTTACCGTTTTGAAGGGCAGGTAGCAGTACTAAACCATAACGGAAGTTCGGGGTACGATGATTTATTCCCGGGCAATATAGAAAAAGGCGATCCTTGTTCCACCGCTGGGACCCTGGGAATGTTACCGGCAATCATTGGGAATATTCAGGCACTGGAAGCGGTGAAACTCATTACGGGGATCCAACCTAATCTGTCCGGAAAATTATTGCTGTACAATGGGCTGACCCATCAGACCGAAACCATCAGACTATAATGTTGGGTCCAGAAATGACAGATTCGGAATTAAAATGAAGATTAGGGTTAAATGCTTTTCTCAAGTGCGCTATGCCCTCGGCGTGGATGCGCTCGAATTGGAATTACCGGAAGGATCCACCACGGCCGATTTGGAGAAAATAATCCGTGAACGGGGAGGGGATCTTTTAGAAAAGATTACGCTGAGAACAGCCGTGAATCAGCATTATTGCAAGGAACCGCTGGAATTAAGAGAGGGGGACGAAGTTGCTTTCATTCCCCCGGTTCAGGGAGGCTGATGGTTATCGCTGAAATTGTTCAGGGAACGATTGTTCCTTTCCCCAGGGATGAATTACGCCATGATTCAGGATCGGAAGTCATTTTTAACGGGCATGTCCGCTCAATGGAAGAAGGTCGGGAAATCCTGGCATTGGAATATGAGCAATACGCTGGAATGGCGGAACAGGAACTGAAAAAACTGGCTGAAGCAACCGTAAAACGGTTTCCCATCCAGGATCTGTTTTGTCGTCATCGCGTGGGGGAGGTGCGAGTAGGGGAAACGGTTATTCATGTCGTCATATGGTCACGTCACCGACAGGAGGGCTTTCAGGCCATGGCCTGGTTCATGAACCAACTGAAGCGGGAGGTGCCCATCTGGAAATGGGCGATTCTTCCAGACGGTCGCAAAATTCCCAGTGAATGCACGCATCAATGACCTGTCCTGCCTAAATTAACAACGATTATGCTGGGTTTCTCACATCAGTCGCTGGCCAATTTCCTTTTTTGGGTTACCCAGAAAAAATGGTTTTTAATCGCCCTTCTCATCGGGACGATTCTTATCTTACTCCCTACACCCAGCGATCTCTCTGTGGCCGGTTACCGTTCCATTATTATTGTAGTCACTGCCCTGATCATGATCATTAAGGAACCAATTCCGCTCCCGGCCATTGCCTTGTATATTTTAGTGCTGGAGGTGTATTTCGGGATTGATTCTCCGGACGGTATTGCCCATTCTTTCATGAATGACGCCGTTTTTTTCATTATGGGTTCTCTCATGCTGGCGGTGGCCATTGTGAAACAGGGCTGGGATACACGCATTGCCCTTGGTATTATTCGACTGACCGGAAATAAGACCAGCCGGATTGTATTCGGATTTACGGCCATATCGGCCCTGTTTTCCTCCTTTATTGGGATGCACACGGTGGCAGCGTTAATGCTCCCCATCGCAATGACCCTTATTAAATACACTTCCGACGACCAAAACAGGATCAAGGGTTTGACAGGGGCCTTATTATTTGCGATTGCTTACGGCGCTTTACTCGGATCGATTGGCACTCCCAGTGGCGGCGGCCGGAACGCCATCATGATGTCCTATTTTCAACAGTTCAACATTGACCTTTCCTACGTCCAGTGGATTCTACTGATTTATCCCCTCCTAATCCTGGAGATTCCGATCATTGTGTTGTTGTTACTCCGGGAATTCAAACCGGAAGTGAGGCGTATGGACAGCAGTGTACGGAAACTGGTGATTCAGGTAGCGAAATCGGAAGCTTTCACCGGTCGGAATACAATTGCCGTTGTGATGTTTTTCCTGATCTTCGCCGGGTGGGTGTTTCTGTCGGATACAGTGGGACTGGGAACCATCGCCTTGACGGGTGTTTTACTTTATCTGGTGGCCGGATTTGTCAAATGGGAGGACTTGAATCAGAAGACCCATTGGGGCGTCATTATCCTGTTCGGTGCCACCATCTCTCTAGGTTCAAACATTAAGGATACGGGTGCTGCCTACTGGATGGCAAACCACCTGGTGGATATGATCGGGAATATTCTGCACATGATTCCCTACGCTACCGATGTGGTAGTGGTGCTCATGACCACGGCTCTGGCAAATGTCCTTTCCAGCACCGCTACGGTGGCGGTGCTGGCACCGGTAACCCTGAATATGGGTCCCGATACCCTTCATCTGGGTTTGGTAACGGCGATCGCTTCTTCTTTCGGGTTTTTTACAGCAGTGGCGGCTCCGGCCTGCACGATCATTTATTCCAGCGGACTGGTTGAAGTCAGGGATTTTATGCGCGCAGGCTGGAAAGTGGGTTTGTTGTCCATGGTACTGGTTATCCTCTACGCCAATACATATTGGATGCTTTTCAATTGAAATGGAATTAATATAGTGAAGCCATGAAGATTTTAATCGCAGTCGGTGGAAAAGAATTTTCAGGACCTACCTTAAGGGCTGGCATGAAAATCGCCCGTGCCTTCAATGCTTCTGCCACAATCATTGATGTGGGGGAGAAGGTCAGCAGTTTTAATACCAATATTGTGGACCTGGCCCATGAGCGGATGGAATCCTGGGATTTTCACCGCTCCGGCGTGGAGGTGTTGGAGTGGGCTTTCAATTACCTGGCAGAACATGAATTTATTGAACCCCAGAATATTGAAGCGGGCTTTGCCCGCCATACCCTGGTCAGAACCAGCTCGACCCGCTGGGATCTGTTCCTGAAGGGAACGGTGTGTAAAGATGTAAACCTGGTGCTTCGGACCGGGGATATTATTGCGGAATTGCGGGAGGAAGTTCAGACCGGTCAATACGATGTGACCATTATTGGTGGCAGCCAGAAACGACGGATGGGGCACGACCTGATTCAGTATATTGACAGTTCAATATTTATTGTGAATCAATACGATTTTAACCGGAAATACCGGATTCTGCTGGCGGTGGATGATTCAAAAGGAACCCGGAAAGCAGTCGTGTATGGTGCCCGGGTGGCCCAGGCGTTTGACGTGGGTGTGGACCTGCTGACGGTATCAAAAAAGGACCATTTTGGCCCCGGTTACCGGGGAGCCGCTGAACGGGCGGCGAAATTTATGCGTCGGGCCAAAATTCCGTTCGAATCTCATTTTAAAGTGGGGGACCCGGCCACCGTGATTAAGAAAGAAGCGGGGCAGGATCATATGATTGTCATGGGCTCCTCCAGGCGGAGTCCGCTGGCAAAGTTTTTTACCGGCAGTAAACCCTTGAAAGTGCTGGAAGATTGCCGTTGCCCCGTTTTAATTGTGAAATAGTTCGCACCAACTGATTCTTTTTATCTTTTCTTCCTGACAGCAAAGCGGAATTTTTCATAAATTCGCCAGCTTTTTTACCTATGATTTTTTCAAAAACAATCTTTCGCTTTACCACCCTCTACAAACGGCTCAGTGGCTTTAATGTCACTCGGCTGGTTTTATTTAGTGGCTTGATGGGGGTGCTGGGTGCCATCGCCTCGCTAATCTTTACCCATCTGGTGGATCTTTTAAACTCTTATCTGTTAATTGGGTTGGCCGGTTACCAGGTACCGGTCCTGGTTACGGAAGGAGGGAATTTAACCGAAGTAACCGGTTCCCACGGACGGTGGCTGATACCACTGATTACCACCTTTGGTGCCCTGATCTCCGGATGGTTGGTGTTTCGATTTGCCCCGGAGACTGAAGGCCATGGGACCGATGCCGTAGTGAAATCCTACCATCAGGAGGGGGGAAAGATTCGCCAGCGTGTTCCTTTCCTGAAACTCATCTCAGCAGCCCTGACCATCGGCTCTGGTGGATCGGCAGGGAGGGAAGGTCCTACGGCTCAGATTACGGCCGGTTTAGGTTCCATGATTGCCGACTGGTTCCATCTGAATGAGCGGGACCGACGTCTGATGATTTTAACGGGAATGGCTGCAGGGCTTTCGGCCATGTTCCGAAGTCCGTTTGGTGCCGCTATTTTTGCGATTGAAATCCTGTATCACGGGATGGAATTCGAAGCCCGGCATCTCATCTATACCATCATTGCCGCAGTCACCGCCTATGCTATCAATGGTATCTTCTTTGGCTGGACGCCTATCTTTCAGATTCCCGCGGGTCTCACCTTTCACCGTCCTGGAGTGCTTATCTGGTACGCTGTACTGGGAGTATTGGCCGGGATGCTTGGGTCAATCCTGCCCCGTCTTTTTTACCGGATGCGGGACGGATTTAACCGCCTTCCAATCAATCCGATTTTTCGGCCCGCAGTCGGTGGATTGGCACTGGGTCTGCTGGCCCTGGCGGTTCCCCAGGTCCTCGGGGGTGGATATGGTTGGATGCAACTGGCCATCAATGGTGAACTGGGTTTCGGCCTGGTCTGCCTGTTGTTAGTGACAAAACCCTTTGCCATGTCCTTTACAATCAGCTCCGGCGGTTCCGGTGGTGTCTTTGCTCCCAGCCTCTTTATCGGTACCATGATGGGAGTAGCCCTGGCGCAAGGCGTCGATACACTGTTCCCGGGCGTCAGTCTGGAAACACCTGCTTTTGCGATTGTGGGAATGGCCTGTCTCTTTGGCGGCGCGGCGCGCGTTCCCATCGCTGCCCTGATGATGGTAGTAGAGATGACGGGAGGATACGGGTTACTCGTCCCCACCATGATTACGGTAGCATTAAGTTATCTGGTACAATCGGCGCTGCGGATTGATCGTAAATATCCTACTTTGTACGAGGCGCAAGTCGCTGATCGGGCCGAATCGCCTGTTCATCGTCAGGAATATGTGGAGAAGACACTTGAACTGCTCCGGAGCAATAATCTTCGTCAGCTCACGAAAGATACCCACATCAGTCTCAGCCTTTCAGATATTGTAAAATGGCCCACGCCTTTGGAAATTAAAGAAACGGGTCAGTTTTTTTTGCTGGGTATTGTCCGCAGGAATTCCGTACTGGCAGGAAAAACATTGAAGGATGCCAATATTTCCGCCAAGGATTATCGTTTTCTGGCGGTGATCCGGAATGAGAACTTTCTTGTACCGGACGGGAATACAATTTTGTCACCTGGAGACAAAGTAATACTTCTGATTAAAAAGGATCGCTATCCTTTCATTAAAGATAGTATTCGGATTCCCTTTTTGGATCGTATTAAGTAGTTCTAAAACCTTAATTCACTTCTATTGAAATAATTCTAAATAATAATCATTATTATTATTGTTTATTAGGTATTTAGGTCATAATTTCCAGTGTCAAGTAAGGTAATCATGCGCTACAGTAAACAACGGGAAGTCATATTAGAGCTGGTTCGGAGTACCCACTCCCACCCGACGGCAGACTGGGTTTACACCCAGGTGCGGAAGAAGATGCCCAATGTTAGTCTGGGGACCGTTTATCGGAATTTAGGACAGTTGGTGGATGCCAATGTCATTAATGTCCTGAAATACGATGGTGTGGTTCATTATGACGGCAATGTAACGGAACATCAGCATTTTTCCTGCCAGGTCTGTGGGAATATTTTCGATATTGATATTGATGTGGATGTGAGTGATTTAATGCACCAGGTTGAAACCAGGACCCGTTATCATTTCGCTGATTACCAATTACACATTATTGGAATTTGTAATACGTGTCAAACGAATAAAAACTGAAAGGATACTTTATGTTAGTAACCAAAACCGCTCCGGATTTCACGCAGACCGCTGTTATGCCGGATAATTCATTTAAGGATATATCACTATCGGATTACAGGGGGAAGAAAGTTGTCTTATTCTTCTACCCCTTGGATTTCACGTTTGTCTGTCCCACGGAAATCATCGCTTTTGATCATCGCCTGGAAGAATTTGAAAAACGCAATGTCCAAGTATTGGGCTGTTCCGTGGACTCAAAATTTTCCCATTGGGCCTGGAAGAATACAGATGTAAAAGAGGGCGGCATTGGAAACATTCGCTATCCCTTGATTGCCGATATTGATAAAAGTATCGCCCGCGCCTATGATGTTTTAGTCGACGCCAAAGAAGCGACCATTCTGACTGATGAAGAGGAATACGATTCCAGTGTGAACGGGAGTGTGGCTTTAAGAGGCTCCTTCTTGATTGACGAGGAGGGTGTTATCCGCCATGCCGTACTCAATGATCTTCCCCTGGGTCGAAACATTGATGAAATGCTGCGTGTAATCGATGCCCTGACCTTCAACCAGGAACACGGTGAAGTGTGTCCCGCCGGTTGGGAAGCAGGCGAAGAAGGAATGGCTGAAAGCGCCGAAGGCGTCGCCAGTTACCTGGCAAAGCACGCTCAGGAACTTTAATACAATTGGGATGTGCCGGTTTCTGGTCCTGTCAGAAACCGGCCTCTCACTACAAGTTGGTTTAATTTAAAGGAGAAAAAATATGTCTCATCAATTACCCGAACTTCCTTATGCAATGGATGCTCTGGAACCACATATTTCCAGGGAAACCCTGGAATATCATTACGGAAAACATCACCAGGCTTATGTGAATAATTTGAATAAGCTGATTCAAGGCACCGAATATGAAAATGCATCTCTGGAAGACATCATTCAAAAAGCTTCCGGTGGACTGTTTAATAATGCTGCCCAGGTATGGAATCATACATTTTACTGGAATTGTCTGAGCCCCCAGGGTGGGGGAGAACCCTCCGGGGCCCTGAGTGAAGCTCTCCAGAAATCCTTTGGATCGTTTGATACTTTTAAGGAGGCTTTTTCAAAGTCCGCTGTTACCAATTTTGGTTCCGGGTGGACCTGGCTGGTTAAAACGGACGACGGAAGCCTGGAAATCGTGAATACCAGTAATGCTCATACACCTGTCGCCAATGGTGGAAAAACCGTACTGACGATAGATGTTTGGGAACACGCCTATTATATCGATTACCGGAATGCCCGGCCCAAATATGTGGAGGCATTCTGGAATCTGGTCAACTGGGAGTTTGCAGCTACAAACTTGAGTTAAACCGACGGTATGACCTGTATCTGAAAGCCCCTTTCGAGGGGCTTTTTTCTTTTCCACTGTACCTGAAACCGGAAAAATTTTTCCGGATTTTGCACTAAAATTCTTGCATTTCAGACAAAATACTCTTTAATATGAAATAAGCAAATGAGGCTTTTATCCAAGACATGCATTTATGGAATTCGGGCAGCCGTTTATCTGGCATCGTTGGAATCGGAAAAGACTTATGTGCCGATCCGTCAGATATCCGAATATTTGCAGTTATCCTTCCATTTTCTCACGAAAATATTTCAGATTTTGACCAATCATAATATCATCAATTCTTACCGTGGACCTAATGGAGGCGTCTCCCTGGCCCGACCCGCCAGTGAAATCAAACTCATGGATATTGTGGTTGCCATTGAAGGCGAAGGCTTTTTTAAAGATTGTATTCTGGCTTTGCCCAATTGTGGTGAAGAACAACCCTGCCCCTTGCATAAATATTGGGGTGAAACACGGGACAGTCTCAAAGCGATTTTCGAAGACACCAACCTGGCGGAACTCAAAGACAGGCTTGAAACAGAGGGCTTGCGGTTGGTGCAGGAGTATCCATCAGTATCAGACCGAAAACCAATCTAATAGATCATGAAGAAACAACCCATATTCAATCTCATTCTGGCAGGTATGATCGGTACGACTCTGGTCATGGGCCAAAGCGAAGGAGAAAAATTATTCAAACAGATTTGCTTTACCTGCCATACCATTGGAAAAGGACGGCTTGTTGGACCGGACCTGGCAAACGTACAGAACCGTCGCCCGGAGGAATGGATCATCCGTTTCGTCCAGACCTCCCAGTCGGTTATTAAAAGTGGTGACCAGTATGCCAATACACTTTTCAACCAGTACAACAAATTGATTATGCCCGACAACCCCTACACTGCGGACCAGATTCGGGCCATTATTTCCTATATCAAGGAAAACAGTCCACCTGAAGCAACCGGAACCGTTCAAGTTGCAACGAGCGAAACAAAAACACCCTCAGCAGCTGTGGCTCCGGTACCGACACCCACACCGGGCGACCGTCCTCTCAGTCAGGCAACAAAAGCGGACATCGATCGGGGGCGAAGCCTGTTTGGTGGAGGCTCCCGGTTGGCAAATCAAGGTCCCACGTGTAACTCCTGCCATCATGTGAAAAATAATACGGTCATTGGGGGTGGGGCATTAGCAAAAGATTTAACCACCGTATTTACCCGTTTGAATGAAGCAGGGGTAAAAGCGATCCTTTCCAATCCACCTTTCCCTGCCATGAAGCAGGCTTACCAGAATCGACCTTTAACAAAGGATGAGGTTTTCAGCCTGGCAGCCTTTCTCCAATATGTGGACCGCGTTCAGGTAAGTCAGAATGATATCAGCTATGGTGGGATTTTGTTCTTTTCGGGGGTAGGCGGAGTGTTGCTCCTGCTGATTTTCTTTGGGGGACTCTGGTCTCACCGTAAGAAACAGAGTGTCAATCAAACCATATTCGAACGGCAATTAAAAACCACTAATTCAAAACCGGAAAAAAACCATGAGCTGGATTGAAGACGTTTTATCACCACAGACCCGTCAATGGGAAGAGTTTTACCGCAACCGCTTTCAACATGACCGCGTTCACCGCAGTACCCATGGCGTAAACTGTACCGGAGGCTGTTCCTGGCAAATCTTTGTCAAAGAGGGGATTGTGGTCTGGGAAAACCAGCAGTTGGACTACCCCCTGCTGGAGAGCACGCTGCCACCCTATGAACCGCGGGGCTGCCAGCGGGGAATTTCGTTCTCCTGGTACCTGTACAGTCCGTTACGTATTAAGTATCCTCTGATCCGGGGGGCGTTAATTGACGCTTACCGGGCGGAAAAGGAACGAACCGGTGACCCCTTGCAGGCATGGGAGAATCTCCAGAACAATCCTGAAAAACGGCAGGAATATCAGCAAGCGCGGGGTAAAGGAGGCTTCCGCCGGGCCAGTTGGGATGAAATGCTGGAGCTCATGGCCGCCGCCAACATTTACACCATTAAAAAACACGGCCCCGACCGAATCATCGGTTTCTCCCCCATTCCGGCCATGTCCATGCTGAGTTATGCCGCCGGGAGTCGTTTCTTGCAACTTTTAGGTGGCGTGAACCTGAGTTTTTACGACTGGTACTGTGACCTGCCCAACGCTTCCCCGGAAATCTGGGGTGAGCAAACCGATGTCTGTGAAAGTGCTGATTGGTACAATTCGAAATTCATAGCTGTCATGGGAGCCAACCTGAATATGACCCGGACGCCCGATGCCCACTTCTTTGCCGAGGCCCGTCACAATGGGACCAAGGCAGTGGTGTTTTCCCCTGATTTTAGTCAGGTGGCCAAGTATTCCGATCAGTGGATTCCCCTCCACGCCGGTAGCGACGGTGCTTTCTGGATGGCCGTGACTCATGTCATTTTAAAAGAATTCCACCATGAGAAAAAAACACCCTACTTCCTCGATTATGTGAAGCGCTACACCGACAGCCCCTATTTGGTGGAGTTGAAAAAAGATGGCAACCATTACAAACCCACCCATCTTGTCCGGGCCAACCGCCTTGCCAACTATAAAGACATTGAAAACGGGGACTGGAAATTCATCAACATCGATTCCAAGTCAGGCAAACCAGTGGTGCCCAAAGGGAGTTCCGGGTTCCGCTGGGACAAGGCCAAGGGGAACTGGAACATGAAATTGGAAGAAGGAGTCAATCACCAGCCCTATGACCCGGAAATCACCTTTCTGGAAAACCATGACCAGGTAGCCCAGGTGGAATTCACCGATTTCGCCCTGAATACCAAACATCTCCGGGGGGTACCGGTACGGCAGTTGGAAACGGCTGATGGGAAGAAAATCTTGGTGGCCACGGTCTACGATTTGATCATGGGTCAGTACGGGGTCGATCGCGGATTAGGCGGTGATTATCCCAAAGATTACGATGACAAGGATGCGGCCTACACGCCTGCCTGGCAGGAGATTGCCACGGGTATGGACGCTAAAACGGTGATCCAGTTCGCCCGGGAATGGGCCCACACAGCCGAAGTCACCCAGGGCAAATGTATGATCATCATCGGCGCCGGCATTAATCACTGGTACCACAACAACCTGATTTACCGCGCCGGAATCATGGCCCTCATGCTCTGCGGTTGCGTGGGGCGGAATGGGGGTGGTTTAAACCATTACGTAGGCCAGGAAAAACTGGCGCCCATGGATTCCTGGGGTACGATTGCCTTTGCCAAGGACTGGGTGGGTGGCGTGCGCCTGCAGCAGGCGCCCATCTGGCACTACATCAACACCTGCCAGTACCGTTACGATGGTCATTTCAGTCAGTATAATATTACGCCGGAGAATAAGTGGACCCACCGTCACAACGCGGACCTGATCTATAAAGCAGTTCGCATGGGCTGGATGCCGTTCTACCCTCAGTTCAATCAGAATCCGCTTGATCTTTGTAAAGAAGCGGTGAAAAACGGCGCTACAAATGATGATGAGATTAAACAGTATGTGCTGGAAAAACTGAAGTCCAAGAAACTGGAATATGCGGTGGGAAATCCCGATGCGGAAGAGAACCATCCCCGCCTCTGGTACATCTGGCGGGGGAACGCCATCATGGGCAGCATGAAGGGACATGAATACCTGCTCAAACACTACCTGGGAACCCATTCCAATGCCATTGCCAAGGATCGGGATGACCAGAAGACAGAAGAAGTAAAATGGCATGACATCGCCCCCACCGGTAAAATGGATTTGGTGGTGGATTTGAACTTCCGGATGGATTCTTCCGCCCTGTACTCGGATATCATCCTGCCAGCCGCTTCCTGGTACGAAAAAGCAGACTTAAACAGCACCGACCTCCACTCCTTTATTCATCCTCTGTCAGCGGCCATTGCACCGGTGTGGGAATCCAAAACGGACTGGGATATTTTCAAGGAAATCGCCCGGAAAACCAGCGAGCTGGCAGAAAAGTATCTCTCCGAGCCTCAGAAGGATGTGATTGCAGCACCCTTGGGCCATGATACGCCTGCTGAAATTGCCCAGCCGGAAGTGAAAGACTGGCACCAGGGTGAGTGTGACCCTGTCCCCGGAAAGACCATGCACAGTCTCACAGTTGTGGAACGGGACTACACCCTGATTTACAAGAAATTCATAGCTCTGGGAGACAAAATCCGTACCCAGGGTCTGGGAGCTCACGGGAATCATTACCACTGTGAAGATGCCTACGATGAACTGATTGAATCAGCCCATCATCCGGTGGAAAAATTGAACGGGAAAGTCTATCCCTCGCTGAAAGAAGATGTCTGGGCAGCCAATATCGTGCTCCAGTTGTCTACCCTCACCAATGGAGTCATGAATGTACGGGCGTATGAAGATGCGGAGAAACGCACCGGTTTGGTATTAAAAGACCTTGGTGAAGGCAATAAGAACGTACGCATGACCTACGAGGAACTGCAGGCCCAGCCCAAACGCTACAACACCTCACCGCTCTGGTCGGGTTTGATGTTGGATGGCCGGGCTTATGCCCCTTTCACGTATAACGTGGAACGGCTGGTCCCGTGGCGGACCCTCACCGGGCGTCAGCATTTTTACCTGGATCATGAACTTTATTTGGCCTTTGGTGAAAATCTGCCTACTTACAAACCCTCACCCAAATGGGAAGCGTACAGCGATCTGCGGGAAACGCTGAAAAACGGGGAGGCCAAGGTGTTGAATTGCCTCACACCTCACGGCAAGTGGCACATTCATTCGACTTACGGAGACACGCTGCGTATGCTCACCCTTTCCCGTGGTTGTGAGCCCTGCTGGCTGAATGAACAGGATGCGGAAGAACTGGGGATTCAGGATAATGACTGGGTGGAAGTGTACAACGATCACGGTGTGTATTGTGCCCG
>CAZIIM010000005.1:66000-76685 GCA_964539305.1 uncultured bacterium
TTCAGGATAATGACTGGGTGGAAGTGTACAACGATCACGGTGTGTATTGTGCCCGAGCGGTGGTGAGTTCACGGATTCCGAAGGGCGTGTGCATCGTCTACCACGTGCCGGAGCGAACGGTGGGGATTCCCAAGTCCCAGGTTCGTGGAAATCGCCGTGCCGGTGGACACAACAGCTTTACCCGGATTCACCTGAAACCCAATCTACTGGCCGGTGGCTATGGACAGTTTACTTACCATTTCAATTACTGGGGTCCCACAGCGCCGAACCGGGACACCCATGTGGTGGTGAAAAAGATGACAAAAGTCGAGTTCTAGTCAAGACAGCTTTTTGGATGGAATTCATCATGAAAGAAAAATTAATCAAACCAGAACTGGTTCACTCTTTACTTGAGGAAACAAATGAACTCGCTTCGATTTTTATTTCCTCCAGAAAAACAATTCAGATAAAAAAGAAAAAATGATCATGAATCATTTCTCAATCATAAATCATAAATCCCAAATCATAAATCAAACGGTATCATAATGGATGTTCGAGCACAAGTTTCAATGGTTTTTCACCTGGACAAATGTATTGGTTGTCACACCTGCTCCATTGCCTGTAAGAATCTCTGGACGGACCGCAAGGGTGCCGAGTACATGTGGTGGAACAATGTGGAAACCAAACCGGGGACCGGTTATCCCGGGAAATGGGAAGACCAGGAGATCTACAAAGGGGGCTGGGAAAAACGGAATGGAAGTATTGGTCTGAAAGGGGCCGGTAAACTGCGGGGACTGTTGAATATTTTTCATAACCCCCACCTGCCGGTCATTGATGACTATTACGAGCCCTTTACCTACAAATACCTGGATCTGATTGAATCACCAGCGGGGGATGATCAGCCCACGGCGAGGCCCGTTTCGCTGATTACCGGCAAGCCCATGGATATCATGATGGGCCCTAACTGGGATGATGACCTGAGTGGAACTCCCGATTACGCCCGCCAGGATCCCAATATGAAAGATCTCTCACCGGCTGAGCAGGAAGCCATGTTCCAGCTCCAACGGATGGCTTTTTTCTACCTGCCTCGGATTTGTAACCACTGCCTCAACCCCGCCTGTGTGGCCTCCTGTCCTTCCGGAGCCATTTACAAACGGGGAGAAGATGGTGTGGTCCTGATCAATCAGCAGGTCTGCCGGGCGTGGCGCATGTGTGTGACAGCCTGTCCGTACAAGAAATCCTATTTCAACTGGGACAGTGGCAAGTCGGAAAAGTGTATTCTGTGCTACCCGCGCCTGGAGGCCGGTTCCGCGCCTGCCTGTATGCATTCCTGTGTAGGAAGAATCCGGTACCTGGGTGTGATGCTCTACGATGCGGACGAGATTAAAAATGCTGCCGCTGATTCGGAGGACGAACGGCAATTAATCGATCAGCAGTTGAACATTTTACTGGATCCCTTTGATGAGCAGGTCATCGAAGCGGCCAAGCGGAATGGGGTTCCCGATTCCACCATCAAGGCGGCCCAGGATTCACCCGTATACAAATTTGTGAAAGAATGGAAACTCGCCCTGCCGTTGCACCCCGAATTCCGGACGCTGCCCATGCTGTTTTATGTTCCACCTCTCTTGCCGGTGATGGCCTCCATCAGCGAATCGGACCAGGGGGACCAGGCCAAGAAACTGGACCCCATCGCCAAGTTCTGGAATGATGGCTGGCTCTATGACACCAGTACCGACAAGCTCTGGGGCACCATCGACCAAGCCCGTTTCCCCCTGAAATACATGGCCAGTTTGTTCAGCGCCGGTGATGTGGGGACGATTAAGGAGGTGCTGAAAAAACTGATGGCGGTTCGTGTGTACCGGCGCTGGAAAACAGTAGGCGACTTTGAAGAAGCCAAAGTAAAGACGGTCTTAAAAGAAACCAGTTTGACGCCGGAAATGGCTGATGCCATTTACAACTTAACCTCCCTGGCAAAATTCGATGAGCGTTTCGTAATTCCGCCCGCCCACCGGGAGCAGGCCATCGAAATGCTGGAATTCACCGGCGATACCAAAGGCTCTACTGGCTTCGGATTTAAAGAGAAACCGGTGCGGGGATGGTAATAACGGGATGGGAACTACTCAAATTGAAAGACAGCCATAATGAAACCCTTTAATCACTATTTTGCATTAGCCGATTTGTTCGATTACCCGGACCAGACGTTTCCCCAACGGGTGCAGGCCACCCAAACCTGCCTGGACCGGAAATTTCCTGCCGCAGCAACTGAGCTGCACCCCTTTACGGCGTATACCTCCCGGGCAACTTTAATTCAGATGGAGGAGGTGTACACCCGCTCCTTTGATGTTCAGGCGATTACGACTCTGGATATTGGCTATGTGCTGTTCGGGGATGATTACAAGCGGGGCCGGTTGCTGGTGCATCTGAACGAAGAACATCGTCTGGCCGGTGTGGATTGTAAAACCGAATTGGCGGATCATTTACCCAATGTGCTCCGATTGTTGGCCCGGATGGAAGACCCTACCCTCCGGGAGGAACTGGTGGTAAAAATAGTGGCGCCAGCCTTGGATAAGGTTATTTCCGAATTCGACCCCGAAAAGATTCAGCAGAAAAACAAAATTTACAAGAAACATCAGAAAACCCTAATTCAGCGATCTGAGGAGTACGGGACGATTTATCAATATCCGCTGAAAGCGTTGCACCTCATTTTGGCCACTAATTTTGAGCTCAAGCCGGCTGAACTTACAGTTCAGGGCTCGGATTTTCTGAATTCCGTGGGAAGCGAAATCAGGATCGAAGCAAACAACATTTAATCCGAAAGGAATGGTCATGACGACACTGGATAATTTTCTTTTCATCACCCTGCCTTATCTGGCGCTGGTTGTGTTTCTGATCGGAAGTATCTACCGGTACCGGGTGGTGAAATTCAGCTATTCATCCCTCTCTTCCCAGTTCCTGGAGGGGAGACAGCTTTTCTGGGGGGTGGCTCCCTTTCACTGGGGAATTTTATTCTTGTTTTTCGGTCATATTACGGCCCTGCTCATTCCCAGATCGGTCCTGGCGTTTAACAGCGTCCCGGCACGTCTGCTTGTACTGGAAGTCACCGCCTTCGCTTTTGGATTGATCGTTCTCTTTGGACTGGTCTTACTCTTTGTACGCCGCACCACCAAACCGCGCATCAAGGCGGTCACGTCCCACATGGACTATTTCATCGAAGGACTGCTGATTGTGGAGGTTATTTTAGGTCTGCTGGTGGCGCTCACGGTCCGGTGGGGTTCCTCCTGGTTTGCGGCGGTCTTGACTCCCTACCTCCGTTCCATTCTAATTTTCCAACCGGATATTGCCGCCGTGAGCGCTCTCCCCTGGCTGGTGAAACTGCACATTGTCGGTGCCTTTCTGGTGATGGGCCTGATCCCGTTCTCACGCTTGGTTCACTTGCTGGTGGTTCCCCTGCACTATTTATGGCGTCCTTACCAACGGGTGATCTGGAACATTTCCCGGAAGAAGGTGCGGAATCCCAAGACGGAATGGACGTTCACCCAACCTCGCAATAATTAATTAACCAACATAGACAGGAATATGGAAATGACAGTTACAGGCAATCCCAGGAAGGGGCTGATTGGAACCACCCTGGGTTTCTTTTTCGGATTTGCGGCTGTTTCGCTTTACGGCCCCACGGCCAAACTTTTAAAAGAATCGATGGAATTAAACGCGGCCCTGGTAGGGTTGCTGGTAGCCATTCCTTCCCTTTCAGGTTCGCTGTTGCGAATTCCCTTCGGGGCCTGGGTGGACACTACCGGCGGGAAAAAGCCCTTCACCATTTTAATGCTGCTTTCGGTGGTCGGTCTCGGGGGCGTGAGCGGGATACTGTATTTCTTTTATCCGGATCACATGACACCCCAACTCTATCCGGTGATCCTGTTCTTCGGCTTTCTCAGCGGGTGTGGGATTGCCACCTTCTCTGTGGGAATCGGTCAGACCTCCTACTGGTTCCCCCAGAAAGAGCAGGGGAATGCCCTGGGGATTTACGCCGGTGTAGGGAATCTGGCGCCGGGAATGTTCTCCCTGATCCTACCCCTGTTTCTTCAGCAGTTCGGACTCATCTCCGCCTATATGGCCTGGTGGTTATTCCTGATCATCGGTACAATCCTGTTCCTGATCGTCGGCAGTAATGCCTACTATTTTCAGCTCGTCCAGGGAGGGATGGACAAGGAAGCAGCGGTGGCGGAGGCCAAAGAACTGGGTCAGGAGATTTTCCCCACTGGTTCCCTAATGGAAAGCCTGAAAAAATCCGCCTCCAAACTGAGTACCTGGGGACTGGTGGTGGTGTATTTCACCACGTTCGGCGGTTTTATTGCCCTTACCGCCTGGTTCCCCACTTACTGGGGACTGTATTACAAAATGTCCGCCGTGATTGCCGGGACGTTAACGGCAGTTTATTCACTCCTCACTTCCATTATTCGGGTATTTGGAGGGAAACTCTCAGATAAGCTGGGTGGTGAAAAAGTGGCCATTTACAGTCTTACCATATTGCTGGTGGGTGCCCTGATCATTACCATTTCCCAGAACCTGGTTATTTCTCTGATTGCCGCTGTCATCATGGCGGTTGGGATGGGAGTGGCCAATGCAGCCGTCTTTAAACTGGTACCGGCCTACGTACCGGAAGCGGTAGGGGGTGCTGCCGGCTGGGTTGGTGGCCTCGGCGCCTTCGGTGGATTTGCCATTCCGCCTGCCATGGGTTATATTGCGGACCAGATGGGGCTCATTGGTTATGCCCGCGGGTTCATGATCTTCATTGTCCTGGCCCTGATCTGCCTGGGTGTGGTTTACAAACTCCATTCCCAGAGAGTTGTTGAAAAATAAACCCGGGAGTTGGAAGTGAAAAAATCGGTTTTCCTTGGGCTTATGATTTTGTTTAGTATGTCCGGCTATGTGGTCGGACAGGAATCAGAGACCTGGAAATTCTCCGGTGAAGTGCGTCACCGCTTTGAGGTGGATGATAAAGATTTTAACAGTAACGTCAATCCCTACTATTATAATTACCTTCGCAGCCGATTAGGTATGACATTTAAGCCTCTAGAAGATGTCACTGTTTTTTTCCAAATTCAAGATTCCCGGATTATGGGAGAAGAATTAAGTACCCTAGCCGATGGTAGCGCCGACCAACTGGATTTGCACCAGGCTTATTTTAAGGTGGAAAATCTCTTTTCGTTACCGGCGGATGTACAGGTGGGCCGTATGGAGGTTAATCTGGGTCCTCAGCGCTTTGTGGGGGCAGTAAACTGGCACAATATTGGTCGCAGCTTTGACGGTGTTATCTTGACGATCCATACCAAAAGATTTGTCTCCAAATTTTTTAACATGAAAGAAAAAGAACAGTTAGCTCAGGGCGATTCTGGTGATAAAAATGTAATTGGGAATTACACTGATTTCAAATTGATCGACAATTATGTAACCCAGGCGTTTCTAATCTGGCAGAAAACAATTCCCAGTGATGAACTCAGTCGCTTTACCACCGGGTTTTATGTGCAGGGTAAACGGGGTAGTTTTGATCATACCCTGGAAGGGGCCTACCAGACTGGTAAGATTACACCCCCGTATTTAAATGTAACTCAGAATGCTGCTGCCTATTTTGTCGCTTTCAATGGGGGTTATACCTTTATGAGTTTGGGTGCCAAGCCTTGGATTTCCCTGGGGGTGGCTTATATAAGTGGCGATGATGATTTTGGGGATGGTACGTTTAAAGTATTTGACACCATGTATTCCACAAATCACAAATATTATGGTTCAATGGATTACTTTACTAATCTTCCGATCCATACGAACCTACGCGGTCTGGTGGACAGTCATGTAAAATTTGCTTTGGTTCCAATTACCAGAACTAAAGCCATCTTGGCTGTCCATAATTTTAAATCGGCCGAGAAGTACACACTTTCAGATAATTCCACCGCCACTGATTTTGGGAATGAAATTGATTTGACCCTGAAACACCAGTACAACAGCAGTTTTTCCATCGTAGCGGGACTGTCTTATTTTACTCCCGGTGAAATCTTCAAGAAAACCAAAGGGCAGGATGCCTCTACCTGGTTTTTCCTCATGAGCAGCGTGAAATTTTAAGCGCTTCGACTTTTCCGTCCCCCGGCGGTCATTTTATAATAAACTGTTTTGTTTCCTTTCCCGGCGCCCGTAGACTCCCCGCCTGAATCACCTTAAAACGAGTACAACCATGTTAGATTTAAAAAAATTACAGCAGGATGATCCGTTAAAACGGATGGTAGAAAAACAGACGGATCAGGAGGAGCTGTCCCCCATGAACCCGCCCGACGCTTATTCGCCCCCGGGGCTGGAAACGGTTCCCTATGAAGACCTCCCCCCTGTATTAAAGAGGCTGGTGGATGATCACAAAGTATGCCAGAAAAAACTGGAAGCTTTCGAAAATGTCCTGATCAAGTTGAAACAAGCCGGACTGAAACCTGATCGGGATGTGGATGGGCAGCTTAGGGACTTTTTTCAGTTTTTGGACGAGCGCATTCTTTTACACAATTTAAAAGAGGAAAAAGTATTATTTCCGCTTTTGCAGGAGCGCTTGTTAGCTGAAGGGGAGCACAGCCAGGGGCGATTTCCAAAGACAGCGGTGGATATTCTGGAAGATGACCACATTAAAACCATTCAGTTGGCGGCAGTGACCTTTAACTTGCTGGGCCTGGCGGCCCGCCTGCCAGATGCTCCTTCCCGGGCCCTGACTTTGGACGCTGCTTTGGAACAGGGCAAAGCCCTGGTGGAATTATTACGTCTCCATATTTTCCGGGAGGATAATGTTGTTTTTCCTCTGGCCATAAAACACATTTCCGAGAAAGAACTTCAGGCCATGGAGGCAGCACTGGAAAAATATGATCACCTTTAAGAGGTGAACGTTTTCGGTCCGTGCTAAAGACCCTTTTTTGTAAACTTTAATTTTCATCGAATGTTTATTGGTATATTTAAAATACGATTTTAGTTTCCAATGATGGGAAAAAACGGAATCTTTTTATTCTATTTTCAATAAAATGAAACCGTAATGTCACCTGAAAAAAAGCCGTCTGAGACTCCAACCTGGGGAGAAGAACTGGCCAACAGCATTAGCCACGGAGTTGCTTTGGGCGGGGCGATTGCCGTTACACCTATTTTAATTCTGGTGGCCGTCCGACACGGCAGTATCATTGGAATTGTTGCCGCCGGTGTTTTCGGTGCTTCCATGATTCTTATGTACCTCATGTCTACACTGTATCACTCCTTACCCGAGAGCAGGGCGAAATACATTTTCAATCTGCTGGATCATTGTGCCATCTATGTTTTAATTGCCGGGACTTACACGCCCTTTACCTTATTGGTCCTGAAAGGTGGCTGGGGCTGGACCATGTTTGGGGTGATCTGGGGCCTGGCAATTGCCGGGATTGTTTTTAAACTGATTGCCCGCCTGAAATTTCCCGTTCTTTCCACCATCATCTATGTCCTGATGGGCTGGGTCGTGGTGGTTGCCATAAAGCCTCTGTGGGAACAATTGCCGCTGGGCGGGTTGGTTTGGCTGGGTGCCGGTGGTCTTTCCTACATGACCGGCGTCATTTTCTTTGCAACAGAAAAACTACCTTATAATCACCTGATTTGGCATATATTGGTCCTGGCAGGAACCGCCTTTCATTTTGTTGCTGTTATTAAATATGCCATTTGAAAGTGAAGAGCGGCATTGAGCCTTAATTAAAAATCACCAGGGGGAGGAAAATGTTCTTTTTTAAACCTATTCATCTGGTTGCGTCCTTGTGTTTGACCGGATTTCTTTTCACACTGGGCTGCGGGCCAGCACCTGCTCCAGATGGGAAAGCCTTTATCCAGTGGGTCAGAGAGCAAGCCCTGGAAATGAAAAACCCCGACTCTGGTCTGTCTCCGGAAAATTTGTCAACCCTCCCAGAAGCTATTGGAGCCAGTTTCGGTAAGGGAAGCTATTCCGCCGATTTACCCCCCGGAGAAAAAACATTTCGAATGCAGTCCACGGAAGTGATGGATGGTGCCCTGGCCCGGGCGGGAATTGAAACTTTTCTGCTGGATTTTAGAACCGTCAAAGCAGAATCGCCTGCTGCCCGCTGGCTCCAACAGCCCAGGGAATGGGTGGCCCAGGATGCCCAGGCGATGCTTGTTCCTGCCAAAGCCTTTGATCTCGTATATTTTGTAAACACGATTAACCGTTCACAGCCAAGTGTTCTTGCGCTTCGACGCTTCCAATCGGTGAAATGAGAGAATTAATTAAGGTGTCATGGAGAAGCGTGCTAAAATAGTATTAAATTAGTACTGATTAAAAAGGGGTTCGTATCCACACAATTGGTAAAATTTTAAAGTATTGAATGTCACATAGCCATTCTCACCAGCTTAAGACTTACAATCGCTCCTTTGCGATTGGTATTTCTCTCAATGTAATCTTTGTAATTATTGAAGCCAGTTATGGTTTTATAGCGGATTCCTTGGCCCTCATTGCCGACGCAGGTCACAACCTGAGTGATGTATTGAGCCTGCTCATTGCCTGGGGAGCGGCTCTTCTGGCATCCCGATATCCTACTGAAAAACGAACCTACGGTTTCCGCAAGATCACGATCCTGGCTTCCCTGACCAGTGCCGTACTGTTGCTGGTTGCGTTGGGTAGTATTGCCTGGGAGGCGATTGGGCGCATTTCCAGTTCGCGACCGGTAGATGGTGTCATTATTATTACCGTGGCGGCCATTGGTGTCGTGATTAATAGTCTTACGGCTCTCTTATTTATTTCGGACCAGAAGAAAGATTTGAACATTAAAGGCGCTTATCTTCACATGGCAGCCGATGCGGGAGTCTCGCTGGGTGTGGTGATTGCCGGTGTGGCCATCATGTTTACCGGTTGGTTATGGCTGGATCCGGCCATTAGTCTGGCCATTGTGGTGGTGATCCTTATTGGCACTTGGAATCTGCTCCGGGATTCGATTAACCTTTCAATCGATGCCATTCCCAAAGGGATTGATGTACTGGGAATTAAGGAATATTTAACACGCATTAAAAATGTCATCAATATTCATGATCTACACATCTGGCCCCTGAGCACCACGGAGACAGCTCTGACGGTTCATCTGGTGGTGGCCAAAGAACCAGCGCATCATTTTATCCGGGAGGTGCAACGCTGTCTGCATGATGACTTTGGAATTGTGCACGCCACGATACAGATCGAAACGGAAGACGCCAAGGATGGATGCTTGTTGAATCGTCCTGAGTGCATTTAAGCTCCCGGTTTTGATTTAAAGCCAAATTTTTTCCGACAAAAGTTTTATCATCGTATCACCCTTTCTTTTTTAGAATTCAATTTCTAACCCCGTATTTATTGGGATTCAGCCGTAATTTCGGCCCTCGTTTTCCACTCTAATATTCATGCGTGTCGTCACAAAAAAGCTGGTCAATCGTATTCTGGATCACCCCCGCCTGGTTTTGGGAATTCTGGCATTAATTACGGTCGTTATGGGGGCCTTCGCCACCCAGATCAAATTTAATTTTACGATTGAACAACTGTTTTCCCATCATGATCCTCTGGTGGACCGGTTCCTGCGCTTCCGGGAGGAATTCTCCGGGATCGATAATGTAATTATGCTGATCTATGACTGTGATGATCCTTTCAGCTATGAGAATCTGATTCGGAATCGAAAAATGGTGGATGAATTTTCAGAAATCGATGGCGTTACGTCGGTCAAAAGTCTCAGTAATCTGGAACTGTTCACAGCAGGGGGGGAGTACTTACTAAAACCGGTCTTTGATCATATTCCCCGTTCGGCGGATTCGCTGGCAATGGCCGGGAAGCAGATCCTGAGTTCCCCACTGGTACGGAACTATCTCATATCCGATGATGGTAAAACGGCCGCTATTATTGTGGAGATAGACCGGGACCGGAATTACCATAAGGAGCGGAAACGAATCCTGAAGGAAATCGATGCAAAACAGGAGCTGGTCCCCTGGACCTGGCATCAGGCCGGGTTACCTGTAATTCGCACCCGGTACGTAGAATACATGGTTTCGGACAATATTCGCTTTATCCTGCCGGTAGTTGGGATAATCATCTTGTTTCTGGTATTGCTGTTCCGCTCCTGGGTTGGTGTTCTCTTACCGATTATTACGGTTACAATGGCAGATATCTGGACGCTTGGGTTCATGGCTGCGTTGGGGATAAACATCAATATTGTTTCTTATTTAATTCCAACGCTTCTATTTATTGTGGGAATTGGTGATTCAATCCATTTTCTGGTGAAGTATTACGGTTCCCTCCAGGAAATTGGCCACCGCCGGGAAGCCCTGTTTCAATCGATTAAAAAAATCGGTACAGCGATCTTTCTCACCAGTTTAACCACTGCGGCAGGCTTTGGGGCTCTGGGTTCCGTGAATATCCAGATTGTACAGGAGTTTGGATGGGTGACAGCCGTAGGTGTCTTTTTCGCCTTTATTATTTCTGTTCTTTTCATTCCAACCATCCTGCTGGTCTTAAAACCGACTCCCAGAAGCAAGCTGGAATCCTACTCCCGAGGATTCAGAATCCGGGTTGTACAGAAAATCATTCAATTGGTACGTAACTACCCTAAAGGAATTATCGTAAGCGGGATTTTAATTACCCTGATCAGTATTGTGGGTGCTCTGCAGATGAATCCCCATTCCAAACTGCTCGAGGACTTGCG
>CAZIIM010000005.1:76785-88101 GCA_964539305.1 uncultured bacterium
GCTTTCGGTATTGCCGTGGATGACACCCTTCACTATCTGACCCGTTACCGGATGGAGCTGTCAGAAGCGCACCAGCATTACCGTCAGGCAAATGATGCCACCCTTCTCAGTACCGGCGTTGCGATCATGTCCACCACCGGTATTCTCGTGGCAGGTTATCTGGTCATGACGTTTTCAAAATTTGTTCCCACCATACAATTTGGCCTGCTCTCTGCCATTACAATCCTCACAGCCCTGATTGCTGATCTTATCTTCCTCCCGGCCCTGTTAAGTTTGGTCCGCCCCAATATTAAATACAGAAATGAATGACAACTTTTATCGTCTGTCCTTTGTCTAAGATGAATATAATTTTCAACGAATTAAGTGGTGATACCTCATGATTAAAAAAGCTCTTTTACTTTTCAGTCTAATAACCGTCTCAGGACTCTTTGCACAGCAGGATTATTTCCAACAGTATGTTGCCTATGAGATCCACGTAACTCTCAACGATTCGGCCCATACCCTCAGGGCACAGGAAAAGATCCTGTATGTCAATCATTCACCTGATACGCTGAATTATCTCATGTTTCACCTCTGGCCTAATGCCTATAAAAATGATTCGACTGCTTTTGCAAAGCAACAATTAAGGCAGCGCAATACCCGTTTCCATTATGCTAAACCAAAGGATCGGGGCTACATCGACAGTCTTGATTTCACCGTGAACGGGAAAAAAATCAAATGGAAGTATCACCCGTCTTACATAGATGTGGCAAAACTATATTTACCAGAACCGTTGAATCCTGGTGATTCAATTACCATAGAAACACCGTTTTTTGTGAAGCTGCCGCAAGTCTTCTCCCGTCTAGGTCACACGGGCAAGCATTATGAAATCACGCAGTGGTACCCCAAACCGGCCGTGTATGATCGGGACGGATGGCATGCCATGCCCTATCTGAATCAAGGGGAATTCTACAGTGAATTTGGGCAATTTGATGTTTACATCACTTTACCGAAGAATTATCGGATCATGGCCACGGGAGATTTAGTGGACGGGGAGGCGGAATATGCGTGGCTCGACTCCCTGGCGCAGGAAGGGGATTCCCTCCACGCTCTGCCTAAAAAAGAATTCAAGGCCAGGCTCAAAGAACTTCGCAAGCAGGATAAAAAAAGGAAAAAGAAAAAAGGAAAGGCACCCAAATCAACCCAATCACCCCCTGTATTGAAAACCCTCCATTTCCACCAGGAAAAAGTTCATGATTTCGCCTGGTTTGCAGATCAACACTGGATTGTGAGGAAAGGGACCCTCTTCTTGGCTGACTCTACACGTAAGGTTACACTCTGGAGTTTTTATTTACCGAAAAATGCCAAGCTATGGGAAAACTCCATTGAGTATATCCATGATGCTGGCTACTGGTACAGTCGTTTTTACGGAGATTACCCCTATAATCATATTACAGCGGTGGACGGTGACCTTTCTGCCGGCGGTGGAATGGAATATCCCAATATTACTGTTATTTCTTCCGGCGGTTCCAAAAATTTACTGGAAATGGTCATTATGCACGAAGTGGGTCATAACTGGTTTTACGGTATATTGGGATCCAATGAGCGGGATCATACCTGGATGGATGAAGGGTTGAATGAATACAGTAATATTCGTTATTGGGAAAAGAAATATGCTTCTAAGGGTGGACAGTTTGTTCTTCAGGACTTTCTCCAGAATAAAGCAGGGATCGGAAAAAACGCCTCCTTCGACTGGCTGAATTATATTCAATATCTTCCTTCTGCCCGTAGCCGGGATGCCCAGCCCTTGAATTTGACGGCCAATGACTATGAGCGCAGTAATTACGGTCAGCATTACAGTAAAACAGCTGTTTTTTCCTGGTTTCTGGAACACTACCTGGGTGAACAGAAAATTGATGAAATTTTCCAGGACTATTACGAAACCTGGAAATTCAAACATCCCCAGCCGGAAGATTTTAAGGCGATCTTTAGAAAGCACGTAGACGAAGATTTGAGTTGGTACTTGGAGGATGTCTTCACAAAAACCAACTATATTGATTACGGAATATCGGTTCATGGAAATCAGTTCACCGTTACCAATTATGGGACGATGGAGGCCCCGGTGGAGATTGCCTTTTATGATCAAAATGACAATGAACTGGGTCGTAAATGGTTACGGGGCTTCTCCGGTTCTACTGCAGTGGAGGGGCCTGAAGGCAGTGTTAAGGCCGTTATCGATCCTGATGAATTTATGCCCGATGCGGACCGGACTAACCACACCACAAAACGGAAAGTGCATGTGAATTTTGTATGGGATCGACCCAATTATTATGACATCGACATCAACCTTATGCCCTGGTTATTCAGTTACAATGTGTACAACGGATTTACTCCTGGTCTTATGATGTATTCCGGGTTTACACCGGGCTTTTTCGGAAAGGGGCTGGCGGTGCGACCCATGTGGGATTTCAGCCATAACCGGCTGGTCGGGGGGATTACCCTCCGTCGTGGACTCGTCCCCAACCAGTGGTTGAGTCGTGGCACGGTTAGCGCTGCCCTGGGGGATTACAGTGGTCGTTCCGGGCTGAATATCTCGTTCGAGGGCACTATGAAGGCTCCGATCATTCCCTATCCACGAAACCAAATCAAGGCACAGCTGTTTTACCATGATATTGATGCCAGTGCAGTCGATTCTTCCCTGTACGAAGGCGGTCAATTCACGGTTGGTAACTTTTCACTGGAGCGTGAATGGTCACCTAATCCTTTCTACAATGCCAGTATTACGGGTGAAATGAAAGGTAGTGGTGATTTTCTGAGGGCAGCTTTTGCAGCCCATTCCAGCTACCGTTACTCTAAAAAAGGAAACCTTGGGATTCGGCTGTGGGCAGGCACGTTCCTGAATGGAAAAAAAGTTCCACTTCAGTACCGTACCTATTTCAGTGGCGGTGTCGATCCTGATTTCAGTAAAAATATTCTGGATCGAACCGGAGGGGACAGTGGGTTGAATATATATAAGGATCAATACCTGCTGGATGGCCCAGGACTCCATGGTCTCGCCCTGGACTCCTCACAGAATCCGCTTTCAACAACGGGTTTTGCCTGGGGATTGAACCTGTCTCACAAGACCGGGAAATTGTTGACCCTGTTTGTCGATGCTGCAGGCGGGGACGGACTGGCGAAAACTTATGTGGATGCAGGTGTCCAGATCGGATTTTTGATTCTGCCCCTGTACCAGAGCTGGGAGCCGAATCACAAGTACCCCAACAATAAAAATTGGCTGCTGGACCGGCTGCGGTTTGAACTGAATTTGTCCCGTATGGTGCGGATCGGTTCTTAAAGTCTGAAGGGGCTCCTGCCGAAAGGGAATCTTTCCTTTCCTCGGGGAAGTTCGTAAATTCTCCCTAAGTTTTAACTTAAAATTTCACTATTTCCCGGAGGAGTCCACAACATGTCTAAATGGAATAAAGAAACGTTTATAGAGGATTTGCGTGCTAAATGCAGCCGTGAGACGGCCAAGATTGCGGAACGGATTATTGAATTTTCCGAACAGCATGCAGACGAAATTACGTGGGGCCGGGGACATGATCACGGGACAATGACCTTTCGTTGTGAATCCGATTTTGGTGTTTTATCCCTGTTTCATTTAACCTCCGAGGGACAGTTGAACCTTCAGGTGAATTATTTACGCAGCAAAGAACTCCCCAAACAGGTGATGCGGGACATGATCGTAAAGCTGGAGGCCAATTTTTTACGGGATTATGATGAAATGAATTATCCAGTGGATTCTTATGTACCTATTGAAGAACTATTTCATACCTACTCCCAGGTGGAAAAATTTCTCAGTACGATTGAAGGGTGCGTCTATCGTTTAAAACAGTAGGTTTGCCCTTATTCCAATCCACCTTCTGGGGTGAACCATGCTGACGGCAGTTTAAGCGGGGTCAACCTGCATTCTAAAATTACGGTCCCGATTTTAATTTACATGTGATCTTGTTGATGGCTTCTCTGTTTAAAACAATTCTCTGCTCATTTTTATTTACCACTGGTTTAATGGCAGCAAAGGGGTCCATCGTGGGGGAAGTATATGATCGCTCCACGCACCAGCCTTTGGTGGGCGCCAATATTGTGGTTTTGAACACGGATCTGGGGGCAGCCTCGGATCAGGATGGGCATTTCCAGATTAAAGGACTTCCAGGGGGCTCTTATCATGTGGAGGCAAGCATGATTGGCTACCAGAAAGAGGTGAAGCTGAATGTTCACGTCGTCCCCGGACGCCAAACCAGCCTTATTTTTGAATTGACAATTTCAGCCCTAGAGTTGGAAACCATTCAGGTGAAGCCCTCCTATTTCAGGGAAAGGTCTGAAGTTGTGACGGGAAGTCGTGTCGTGGACCTGGAGGAAATCCGCAGCGATCCAGGGGGTGTTTACGATATCCAGAAAATGATGCAGAGTCTTCCAGCAGTCGTTTCCGGCTCTGACCAGGAAAACGAAATTATCGTGCGTGGGGGTGCCCCCGGAGAAAATTTATTCATCATGGATGAAATTGAAATTCCGAACCCGAATCATTTTGCTTTTCAAGGAACAGGCGGGGGCCCGATTAATCTCATTAACACGGAGTTTATTAATAATGTGGAACTGATTGCCGGCGCTTTCCCGGCTCAGTATGGTGGAAAGGCTTCTTCCGTCATGGATATTTCATTGCGGGAGGGTAACCGGGATCATCCTGAACTATCGATGAATATGGGAATGGCCGGTTTTGGATTTGAAGCGGAAGGACCTTTCCTGCACCGAAAGGGATCGTACCTGGCCAGCATTCGGAAAAGTTATCTGGACCTGGTCATAAAAAATATAGGTCTTACAGCGGTCCCGGAGTATTGGAATGCCCAAGGGAAAGCGGTATATCAACTGAACTCCAGACACAAATTGATTTTCAATGGCTTGTTTGGTGAAGATGCCATCCATATTCGCGGTGGAAGCACACCCTACGCCGGGAATGTTGAAAATGTAGATACTCATGGTCAGCAATATTCGGTGGGAATGACCCTGAAATCCCTGTGGGATCCAGAACTGGTCACTTTATTAACGGTTTATTCGAATTCAAACCACTGGCATACGAATGTATTCAATCGCCGTTTCGATCAATCCAAAGAACATGTTTATCACAATTATGACCGGGAGCGGGAACTGGCTCTGAAAGGTTCCCTGTTAAAACGATTCTCCCGACGTTTAGAAATGAGAAGCGGGTTTCAGCTCAAAATGGCAATTGTGAATTATGACACTCACAGTGAAGGGTCCAATCTGAATACGTATTATTATTCGACACCGGAACACCCTGATCTTCCTTTATCGGTCACTTCTTCGGATATTTTTTACACCCAAATCTTTCCCGTCATCTCCCATCGGGATACAGCCTGGCAGGAAGGGGATTCCGTGTGGGTGGCTGTGCGGGGGCAGGATACAGTCCGCACCTTTTTAGTGGGCCATGAAAAAGAATATCCTTCCTGGGATCGAAACCAGGACGGAAACCTGATGATTTTCCAGGGGTTTGCTTCGGTACACTGGCAAATGCTGGATCGTCTAGTTCTAAACGCTGGATTCCATCTTTATTATACCGATATAAATCAGCAGTTTTCCCTGGAGCCAAGGATGGGTCTTTCCTACCAATGGACAAGCATCACGAAACTGAATGTGGCCTACGGAGTTCATCACCAGGTACCAGCCTATATTTACCTGTTGGGCTCGGAAGGGAATGCTGGTCTGAAGAATAAATGGACGGACCAGATTGTCCTGGGAGTGGAACATTTCTTTGGGCCTGATATTCGCTGTACCCTGGAGATCTACCAGAAAAATTACCACGACTTGATTCGGACCAATGCAGACACCTCCGCTGATTTATACGATGTTTACGGCGGTTACAATAACGAAGGTTCCGGTTATGCCCGCGGGATTGAATTTTTTCTGCAGAAAAAACTGGTGAATCGTTTCTGGGGAACATTGAGTTATTCCCACTACCTGGCCCGGTCCCGCGACGTGCGATTCCGTGATCGGGTAGAATATTACGACTGGGATTTTGATTTCAGGAATGTAGTTACCCTTTCGAGTGGTTATAAGTTTCGGTTCCATCAGCAACAGTGGTACCAAACTTTAAAGCAGAAAAAGTGGTGGCCTGCAGTGGCCTGGCTTCCTTTAGCGCCCTCCGATGAGTTTGAATTGGGGCTACGTTACCGCTACGTGGGAGGAAAACCCTACACACCCAAAACGTATGATTTCGTGCACGGGCGCTGGTTTATTGATCCAACAGCAAAACTGAATACACGCCGATTCCGCCCCTATCACCGGCTGGATATCATGATTATTCAACGAAACTTTTTTGAGCATTCCAGCCTGGCGGTATACCTGGATATCCAAAATGTTTTTGATGTGGATAACATTTGGGATATCCAGTATAATTCTGACGGAACCACAGAGGAAGTGCTGCAATTTAAGGTTTTCCCTGTGGGTGGATTTGTCTGGGAATTTTAAGCCGGGTCAAGAATAGCATCCATTTGCCTTCCCACTAATCGTAACTTTAACCAACGATTTAAGATAATATGTCAAAGTCAATCTTCTTCGAACCTATGACGGCCTTTACGGATTTATTGATCACCGCTTTTGGGGTATGGTTTGCACTGGAGTTAAAAGATCATTATCAACTCTATTTCATGAATGTGCACTGGTATTTTGGTCGCGCCATGTGGTTTGTCGCCTTCGCCAGCCTGATGGGTGCCCTGTATCACGGTCTTGGCCCCCATTTCAGTCCCCGGATTCAGGGTTTTATCTGGAAATTGACCCTCATTCTGGTGGGATTAACCAGCTTTTCCCTGGTTTTGGGTGCTTTTCATCATGTTTTTCCATTTCATACGATTCGATATCTCCGCTGGTTCATGGGGATACTGCTTGCGATCTATTTTATCGTTATTTTTCGTGACCCCCGTTTTTTCAATGCTGTCTTATTCTACGTCCCTGCCATGCTTTTTGTCCTGGGTGTGATGATTTACAGTCATTTTAATTACGGACAATCAGGGGCTGTACTGGTAATATATGGGATTCTAATTGCTTTTGTTGGAGCCGGCGTTCAGATGAGCGGGTTCGATCTCCATAAACATTTCAACCACAATGATATCTATCATTTGATTCAGATTGCGTCCCTGTATTTTATTTTTAAGGGATCCCTCTTGCTTACCGATTACGGCATCCGTTGATGTTTCGGAGTAAATATTTTTCAAATGGCTAACCTGCTTGGACCAAATAGAGTAAATTCCCGCCCAATTTTATAGGTGAAAAAGTGAATATTTCGATTAAAGACATTAATACATACACGAAAGAACTGGCGGTGGAACTTCCCTGGGAGGAAATCTCCGATGATTTCGAAGCCTTTTTAAAACAGTTTTCCCGCCGGATTAAACTGCCGGGGTTCCGTCCGGGCAAGGTGCCGAGAAAAGTGTTACTGCAAAAATTCCAACCGGCCATAGAAGCCGAATTTGTTGAGGAGAAAGTTAATCAATATTATTCCCAGGCCCTCCGGGAGAAGGATCTTTATCCGGTAAATAAAGCCAGCGTTAGTGATATCCATTTTCATCTGGGAGAACATTTTCACTTCAAAACCACTTTCGAAGTGGAACCGGAAGTGGTTTTACCGAAACTCAAGAAAAACAGTCTAAAAGTGGAAAAGACCCAGTATGTGATTGATGAAACGGATGTAGATCTGGCACTTGAAGACATGCGTCGTTCCAACGTGGAAGTCCAAACGGTGGAAGACGGGGCCCAGGAAGGAGATTACATTATTTGCGATCTTCAGGGTCTGGATCAGAGCGGTGTGCCCATTATCGGTCAAAAGCTGGAAACCCGCTATTTGCACCTGGGTGAAGGAGCCTTTACAGGTGACAATCTTAAAAAATTGACGGGCACCAAACCGGGAGATAAAACCCGCATTTCCGTTCCGCTGGATGAGCAGGGAACGATGGGTGAATTTGAAGTGAGTATTAAAAATGTGGAACGGCAGATTCTTCCGGAACTGGATGATGATTTCGTTCGGGCTGTAGACCCGGAAGCGAAAGATCTGGAAGGACTGCGCAGTCGCGCCCGCACCCGTTTGGAGGCGGCCTATGAGAAACGAGCCATGGAAGCATTGGACCGTCAGTTATCGGATGCCATGATTGATCTCGTGAACCCCGAATTCCCCCCATCAATGGTTGAATCCTACCTGGATCACATGGTTGAGGAAATGAAGCAGAACAGCGAACAGCCGGTGGATGAAGCGAAGATCAAGGAAGTGTATAAGGAGGCAGCGGAACGGAATCTAAAATGGTATTTAATCCGCAAAGCACTGATTCGGGATCAGCAATTTGAAGTCACTGATGAAGAAGTTTCGAGCGAGATTCAGCGGTTGAAAGATCAGAATCCAGATCAGGGCATGGAAGTGGAAAAGTATTACCGGAAACCCAGTAACCGGTCCCGGTTGAAAGATGATTTAATGGAAAATAAAATCTTGGCATATTTAAAAGAATTTGCGAAAATCCGGGAGCGAAAAGTTCTAACCAAAGACCTGCGCGAAAAAGCAGAAGCGGAAGCACAACAGAAATGAAACCAGATTCCATCAGTCAATTGATTCCCATGGTCGTGGAGCAGAGCGGCCGGTTTGAACGGGCGTTCGATATTTATTCACGATTATTGAAAGAGCGGATTGTTTTTCTGGGAACACCGATTGATGACAGCGTGGCGTCCGTCATTATTGCCCAGTTACTTTTTCTGGAAGCGGAAAACAGTGAAAAGGATATTTATCTCTATATTAATTCTCCCGGTGGCATCATTACGGCTGGAATGGGTATTTACGATACGATGCAGTATATAAGGCCGGATATTGCCACTATTTGTATGGGCCAGGCTGCCAGTATGGGTGCTTTTCTACTGGCGGGCGGAACCAAGGGGAAACGTTCGGCTCTTCCGAACGCCCGGATCATGATTCACCAACCGCTGGGTGGAGCGGAAGGTCAGGCCACTGATATTAAAATTCAGGCGGACGAAATTTTACGAATGAAAGAACAACTGAACCGTATTCTGGCGAAAAATACGGGGCAGACCATGAAAAAGGTGGAACGGGATTCGGAGCGAAATTATTTCATGAGCGCGGAAGAAGCGAAAAAATACGGTATTATTGACACGATTCTGACCACCAGAAACTCCTGACCAGGAGTCTTCCGGACTTTTGCCCCGTGCATTTATCCTTTAATTTCCTCCTCCAAGTAGGGACTATTTGATGAAAGTTCGGTATCCATTTCTAATCATTGTCCTGTTGGTGCCCCTTATCCTCTGGTCTCAGGAGAATTATCGATCTGCGGATGAGGTGAAGGAGGAGTGGCAGGATTACACCCATTTCCAGAAACAGGAGCTGGTTTCATTCAGTAATTTCCTGATGACAAATGGATTTTATGAGCGGGCACTGCTGGGATTTTTTCAATATTTGTACAAATACCCTGGAGATAGTCTGGAATTTGCGGCTTACTACCAGATTGCAAAAAGTTATGAGAACCTGGGAAAACTGGATATGGCTTTGTCGTATTATGAGCGGATTCTATCCGATGCGGATCCCCTGTCCACCGCTGCCAGAGCGGCCAATTATCAGCGATTGTATTTAATCTTCAAGAAAGGGGACTACGACCAGGTCATTGAATTAACCACGGGCAGTGAAGACCCTTATGAACTAGTATTCCGGGGGTATACCCATTTTCAGAAACTGGAGTGGACCGCTGCGCGACAGGCTTTTAAGGCAGCAGAAGCAGGTTTTGACCACCCGCATTATTCCCGTTTAATTCGCCCTTGGTACAAAGCGATTGATCTGGCAATTCACGCCCCATTGAAAAAACGCCTTCCAGCCCTGGCAGCTTCATTGGCACCAGGAGGAGGACATGCCTATTTAAAACAATATGAAAATGCGTTGGGTGCTGCCATTTCTTCCCTGTTTCTGTATACAGCTATTCTCACATATCCGGGTTTGAAACAATCTGGATCTCTTACGATTCAAACGGATATGCATACGAATTTTCCCGTCTCCAGTGGTTTAAAAGCCCGCGGCTCCGGTTTTGCTTATGGTGGAAACCAGCATATTCCCGGCTCAATACAACTGAAATCGAAGCGAAGCAGTCTGCTTGTACCGCCACTGTTATTGGCGGGGGGATTGTATTTTGGCAGCATGTGGAAAACAGTCCAGGATATTGATACGGCCAACTTGCATCTGGTGGAGCGGTTTGCTGGCCGGATTGTGGATAAATTACCAGTGGAGCGCTTTTTGGATTACCCCGAGCCGGAATTTTCTTTGAAATAAGTCAACATAGTTATTGACAGGCGTTTAGATAGGGGGCTAACTTTCTTTGCTTTATACGAAAGAATTACAAGTTTTTTGATAATTTGGTATGCGTGATCCAGTCAATAGGATTGAGTGTCGTTAATCGACAAAACAGAATCAAACATACAATGGAGAGTTTGATCCTGGCTCAGGACGAACGCTGGCGGCGTGCTTAACACATGCAAGTCAAGGAGAAAGTACCTTTCGGGGTGCGAGTAAACTGGCGAACGGGTGAGTAACACGTAGGTAATCTACCTTGGAGATTGGGATAACTCCGGGAAACCGGGGCTAATACCGAATAATGCAGCGGACCCTTCGGGGTATGTTGTTAAAGCGGTCTCGATTTATCGGGTACGCACTTCAAGATGAGCCTGCGTCCGATTAGTTTGTTGGTGAGGTAATGGCTCACCAAGGCGATGATCGGTAGCTGGTCTGAGAGGATGATCAGCCACACTGGGATTGAGATACGGCCCAGACTCCTACGGGAGGCAGCAGTGGGGAATTTTGCGCAATGGGCGAAAGCCTGACGCAGCAACGCCGCGTGACCGATGAAGCTCTTAGGAGTGTAAAGGTCTGTCGTGAGGGAAGAACAGCATTGATGTGAATAATGTCAATGTCAGACGGTACCTCACAAGAAAGCACCGGCTAACTTCGTGCCAGCAGCCGCGGTAATACGAGGGGTGCTAGCGTTGTCCGGAATTACTGGGCGTAAAGGGTCCGTAGGCGTCTTGGAAAGTTGTTCGTTAAATCCACCGGCTCAACCGGTAACCTGCGAACAAAACTACCAGGATAGAGTATGGGAGAGGAAAGTGGAATTCCTGGTGTAGCGGTGACATGCGTAGATATCAGGAGGAACACCGATGGCGAAGGCAGCTTTCTGGCCCAATACTGACGCTGAGGGACGAAAGCGTGGGGAGCAAACAGGATTAGATACCCTGGTAGTCCACGCCGTAAAC
>CAZIIM010000006.1:0-19564 GCA_964539305.1 uncultured bacterium
TATTGGACAATGAACCGGTGGTCCTAATTCTTTTGGATTTGTCTTTAAAAGGGAAAGAAGATGGGCTGGACCTGGTGCGGGAATTGCGTGCCAGTAAAAAGTGGGGGGATATACCCATCATTGCCACAACTGCCCATGTATTTACTACCGATAAGGAACGGTGCCTGGCGGCGGGGTGTAATGATTTCCTGCCCAAGCCCATCAGCCGGATTCAAACGCTCGATGCCATTAAAAAATGGCTGGAAGCCTGAACGCCCGGTCGCTGATATCATCAACAGACAGGGGGCAGGTGGGGAGGTTAGCGTCCTGTTTTTACCAGTAAATACCCTCCAACGGCAAGGATCGCTCCCAGAAAATTGGTGTTCGCGGCCATCATCCATACTCCAATAATCGTAAATAGGGCCCCTACTAGCTGTAAATAGACATTCGATGGTTTGGTGGTCTTGAATTTCATGCTTGCTGCACCTTTGGTTTATTTTGAAGAGAAAGCTAAAGTAAAACCGACTTCTATGTAAAGCACAAATTGTGATGTAAATTGGTCCCTGATGCACGGGAAAACTGTGTTCCATTTCCTATTCGTCTGGATACTCCTGTCCGCTCTGGCCGCCGGTCAGGGAACACTCTCCGGCCGGGTTATTGATGGAAAAACCGCCCAATCGCTGGAAGCGGTCAATATATTTCTATCCAATACGGTCCTGGGAACAACAACCGATTCCACGGGCCTGTTTTACCTGAGCCATATTCCGCCCGGACGGTACGACCTGATTGTATCCATGATTGGTTATTCGGTTCAGAAGGAAGAAATCAGGATCGATTCCGCCAGCCAACTGAAATTTGACTTTAAACTAAAGCAAAAACCGATCATTCTGCCGGAAGTGACGGTAACGGCTCGGGACATGCGCCGGTGGCGCCAGAATTATAAAAACTTTAAAAAGTCATTTCTAGGGAATTCAGCCAATGCCCTGGAAACTGAAATAAAGAATGAACGAGTTTTGGACTTTGAACGGCATGGAGAAACGCTGGTGGCCACGGCTTCCTCGCCCATTATCATTGAAAACAAAGCACTGGGGTACCGGATCGAATACAACCTGGAAGCCTTTGAGGCGACACCCGATTATGTGAAATATTCAGGTGAACCCATGTTTGTTGAACTGGTGGCGGAAAACCCGGAACAACGACAGCACTGGGAAAGGAACCGTCTGAAAACCTATCAGGGGTCCCTGCGGCATTTTTTAAAGACCATCTCTCAGCAGTACCTGGAAACCCGGGCAGGGGGATTCACCAGCCGCAGTCAATTTGGCGGTCCGACCCAGTCGGCCCTGGTGGGAAAGACGAAGGCGGTTACACCCGATCTGCTGCTTCGGGAGGGCTTCCGGGTATTACTTACCGCCGAAATCGGTCCCAGGAAGAAAAAGGAAGATTATCAGTGGGTGAATACGGATGATCTCCTGGGAGTGACGGAACGGGAGAATGAATTGTACCTGAAATTCCCCGGCTACCTCCAGGTGGAGTACCTCCTGGAAAAGGAACCCCGGGCTTATTTATGGGATATGCATATCCACCGGGAACCGGGAACACAGGTTTCCTGGCTGACACTTCAGGCTGATTCCATCATCATTGATACGAAAGGACGTTATTTTGAGCGTTTTATGCTTCGCACCTCCGGTTACATGGCCTGGGAACGAATGGCCGACATGCTGCCGTTTGGGTACGAACCTCCCGTTCCCTCCGGCGTTCCCTGAGACAACCATCTGCAACCTGTCGTGTCTAATTCTCGTTAAATAACAGGAATTTTAACCATGCAAAAACTGAAATATTCTATTTTACTGTTCACAGCCGTCATGACACTGCTGAATGCCCGGGACCGGACGGTATTTATCTTGGGAGACGATATTGTGATTGAAGCCGGTAAAACGGTGGATGCAGCGATTGCTCTGGGTGGCGATATTGATGTCTACGGCACGGTGGAGGAGGCGGTGGTGGCTATTGGCGGCGATGTGACCATTCATTCCGAAGGCGTAGTGGCGGGTGATGCCGTCTCGGTGGGCGGTCAGGTGTTCCTTTCAGCCGGTGGAACGCTTGAAGGGGATCAAGTGGTAGTTCAGTCCGGTCGCATTGGCCAGGCCCTGAATCCGGCTCATTTTTTCACCCGATTCTATATTCCTTGGGTTCTCCGCTTTGTTTCATTGATGAGCCTGTTGTCCATTGTACTGATAATCGCGCTGCTGTTTCCAAACCTGATTACCGGACCAGCTGACCGCTTTAGAGCGGCCCCCGGGAAGGCCCTGTTGATTGGTGTTTCCGCGGTTGTACTCTTTGTTCCAATCCTGATTTTGCTGATCATTTCCATCATTGGAGTTCCCCTGATCCCGATTCTGGTTTTTTCCTATGGACTGGCTTACCTGGTCGGGTATTTATTACTGGGTTATTTACTGGGGAAACGGTTACTGAACGCCTTTCAGCTGGAAACCGCTACCGTGTTAATGACGGCCCTTGTAGGTGTGGGACTGGTCTGGTTCATTGGACAGATTCCATTCCTGGGCATGCTTCTGAAAATGATTGTCTTTTTATCCGGGTTGGGCGTAATGTTACTGTCCCTGGCTCATGTGAGGAAGAAACCCGCAGGTGAAACAGGTTAAAAGAACATTGGAAACTGAAAACAAATCGTATCCAGTGGAGAAACTGGGAAAGCTGGTCGAAGAAACGGCTGCCAATCTGGGGGAGAAACTGGAACGATTTAATGATTCCTTGGTCAAGGGCTTCAGTAAACTGCTGGAAAGTCCCTTCAAAAAGGATGAGGATTCCGGCAGGGAGTCTGCCGATAACGGCGATAAAAACACTTAGCAGAATCCAGCCTTTTTACCATTGAATCACAGGTTTTAATAGGGACATTACAGAAGAGAATGACCAAAAAGTGACCCGGATCACAGGCTGGAATTAACCTCTTGATCGCTTGGAAATGAAAAGTTAAGTTCCACCTAACCTATATTTGAATAGTATAGATTGCTAATTAGCTAAAAAGGAGAAAGAGCATGGACCGATTTATAAAGACACTGCTTACGGTAGGGATTGTCTTTTCGTTTATGACACTGGCGATGGCTCAAGATGCGAAAAAAGTAAGCGATGAAGAAATTAAACCTGCTGTAAAAGCTGAAATGGAAAAAGCTCCGAATGATGTTGATAATATGAAAACGGTGGAAAAGATAAAGAAAAAAGGAGAAACAGCTCCACAAACCACATCAGAGGCTAAACCTGTGGAGAAAAAAACAAAGAAAGAAGCAATTGCGACTGAACAGAAAAAGATTGCAACTAAAGAAAAAAAGAGCTTTTTCCAACGCTTATTCGGAGGAAACAAATCGGATAATCCATAGGTTACCCGATCATTTCCAATGATTAATAGGGCGAAATAAGTGTTTCGCCCTATTTTTTTTACCTGTTACATTAATATTATTATTTCCAGTTAATTAAATCAGTTCGCTTACGTAGGAGAAATCACCATGTTAAAAACACTGGTTGTTATCTGTTTTTGTATTCTTGTTTCCCCTTTATCAGCTCAGGGCATCACGAATAAATTAACCGGGTCCTATTACTCCGTAGGGGGCAATGTTGATTATAATTATTTCAATGCATCCTGGACTTCCGAGGCCCAGGGCAACATACAGTTAGGCAATTTATCCCTGGAAGATACGGAATTCCTTTTCTCGATCAGTCACAGTCGCTCCGATTACAAAAAGAAACCCTATGAGAATGATGCCCATGCCATTCTGAAAATGGATTTATGGGCCAATAAAAAATTCTCACCTTTCATGTTTTCGGAAGTGGAATACGATTCCACCCAGGGTTTGGACAATCGGACCAACTTCGGTGTCGGGGCAAAGTATCGCCTTCTGGGGGATTTTTTCTCTATCAGTTATGCCTTCATGTATGAGAATGAAAAGTACATAGGATGGGATGCGGACACCTTTACCCGCCATTCCCTGCGTCCCAAACTGAAAACAACGCTTGGTGAGGGAATCTTTCTCCAGTCCCAGATCTTCTTTAAACCGACTGTGAATGATTTGAATGTTTATCTGGTGGATTGGCAGAACGCCCTTTCCATCGAAACCAAGGCTGAATGGCTCACCATCGAAGTCCAGTACCAGTATAAATATAATTCTGCTCCAGCGATCCGGGCATTTGAACTGGACGCAGACGGTAATAAAATCAATATTAAACATTATAAAAAGGAAGATACCGTCACCTCCATCGGTTTATCCATTAAGATTTAGCATTTCGTTCATGAGTCGTAAAATAGTACCCATCCTTCTCGTCTTGTTAATCTTAGGATGCAGCAGGATGGGGTACCGCCACGGTCCTACGGTGACCGTACCTTCCAAAGAAGCATCCTTTCCGAAATTGACGGAACGCAATCGTTTACTGGGAGTTCAGTCCCCGGAGCGTACCTGCTACGACGTCACTTATTACCAGATAAACCTGACTATTGACCCGGAGAGAAAATACCTGCAGGGATTTGTGGATATTTCTGCCAGGGCAATGCGGAATTTCACCCGGCTTCAGATTGATCTGGCTAAGTCCATGACCCTGAACCGGATTCTGTACCAGGGGCAGGCCTTATCTTACGATCGGGAGGAAGATGCTGTCTTTGTCCAGTTTCCGGCAATGGAGGCCGGCAGGGAATTCACCTTCCGGGTGGAGTACGAGGGGCAGCCCAAGGAAGCGCGGCGTCCGCCCTGGGATGGCGGTTTTGTCTGGGAGACAGATCAGCAGGGACGGCCCTATATTTCCGTGGCCTGTGAAGGCGACGGCGCCAGCCTCTGGTGGCCCAACAAGGACCAGATATTGGACGAGCCGGACAGCATTCGGATGACCTTTACAGTTCCGAAAGCGTTATTCTGTGTCAGCAACGGGCGACTGGAAGCTGTGTCTGATGGACTGGAAGGTTTTAAAACCTACACCTGGGCTGTGTTGAATCCCATTAATAATTACGATGTATCTGTACAGTTAGGAAACTATGTATTGGTTCAGGATACCCTCCAAAGGAACGGAACCGTCGAAACCATGAATCATTATGTCCTGGATTACCACGCTGCCGTCGCCAGGGAACATTTCAAGCAGGCCCGGGAAGTGATCCACTTTATGGAAAAATATTTCGGACCCTATCAGTGGTGGAAGGACGGCTATAAACTGGTGGAGGTGTCTTATCTGGGCATGGAACACCAATCCGCCGTGGCTTACGGTAACAGTTTCAGCAACCATAGCGACAGCAGGGGATGGCTCAATGATTTCTACGGGATTGTGGACGGGTTATTATTCCACGAGACAGCCCATGAATGGTGGGGGAATTCGGTTACGGCTGCTGATCCGGCTCACATGTGGATTCACGAGGGCATGGCCATCTACTGCGAAGCGTTGTATATCGAAGACAAACTCGGGTATGATGTCAGCGTAGATTATTTATTGAAAAAACGGCGGACGATTCAAAATCGCCTTCCCATTGTGGGACCTGAAAACGAGAATTACTGGGCCTTCGGGGATGCCTACAATAAGGGCGGTTGGATCATGCACACCCTCCGCCATGTAGTGAATGACGATTCCCTCTGGTTTGATATTTTAAAATCATTCGCTATTCAAAATGCCCGGGGCCACGTCCGCACTGAAGACTTTCAAAAGCATGTGGAACAGAAATCGGGATTGGATCTGGATTATTTCTTTAAACAGTATTTTTATGACCGCCGTCCCCCGACCCTGGAATATTATCAATCCGGTCAACGATTCTATTATCGCTGGGCAGATGTCATTTCCGGTTTCCGCATGCCCCTGGATCTGAATCTAAACGGAAAAAAGGTGAGGATCTTTCCCACTGAAAAAATCCAGATGCTGGAAATTCCCGCCTTTTCCGTCCTGGAAATCCGGGACTGGGAATACCTGATTGTTAAAAAGAAAAGCCCTGATTTAGCTTCTTAACTGGCGGAGTCGTTCAAACAGAACGGCACTGACAGCAGCGGATATATTCAGCGAATCCATTTTTCCCTGCATGGGAATGGTGGCCACTTCGTCACAGGTTTTCAGCACCAGGGGTCGAATTCCCTGCCCTTCGCTGCCCATCACAATTACCACCCTTCCGCTGTAATCCAGCTCAAACCACTGCTTAGCCTGAAGACCATTCTCTAACCCGTAAATCCAGAAGTTTTCAGCCTTCAATGTTTCCAGTGTCTGATGAAGGTTTCCAATTTCATATATTGGCAGACTCGCAAAAGCGCCCTGGCTTACCTGAATGACTGTATCGGTCATGCCACAGGAATCATGGCGGGGAAGCAGGATCCCCTGGATCCCGGCGCACTCGGCGGTCCGAATAATCTGTCCCAGGTTCTGGGGATCGTGAATCCGGTCCAGGGCCAACAGGCAGAGGGGACCCTTTTTATCTCTGAAAGCAGGTAAAGGTACCGTGAGATTCCCCGTGAATTGAACCACAATCCCCTGGGTCCGATATTTACCGAATTGGTCTTGGAATAAATCCGGTTTCATTCGAATAACCTTGTCAGCGTAATCAGCAATCAATTGCTGAAGCTGCGGATTTCTGTCTGCCGTTCCCTGTTCCTGTAGAATGATTTTAGTAATTGAAAAACGGCTGACTGAAAGCAGGCGTCCGATGCCGTTAATACCGAAAAGAGTATGATTGTGAGATAAAGGTTTTTTCATTGATCCGTGGGAAAATATTGGGAGAATATAAGGGAATAAAAATTCATTCCATTTACCGAATCTTTATCAAGTACCTTAGATGTAAGGATCATTCATTTTTTATTTTAAAAGTCGTAGCAGTTTTTATTAATATCCATCCAGTATATTTGACAGTAAAAAAGCAACCGGCAACCCATTGATTCCCCACGAAATACTACCCACTTTTTCTCAGCTCTGGTGGCAGGCGATTCTCTCCTCAGCGGCAGTTATTACCGTATTACTGGTTTACGCTAAACAGTTGAATAAAGATCAGTTGGAGGTGATGGCGAAGGTCGTTGGAGTCATCTTGATCGGGCGGGAGATCTTTGTTCACCCCTATGAAATGTACCTGGGCGTCTGGACGGTAAAAAGCAGCCTGCCCCTGCAGATGTGCGGCTTATCATCCATCATGTCTGGTGTCATCTTGTTTTACCGTAGGCAATGGCTGTACGAGCTCCTGTATTTCTGGGGCATCCCCGGCGCTTTCCATTCCTTTTTAACACCTGAATTCACCCAGGGAACCCATGGCTGGCTATTCTATGATTATTTTCTGGCCCACGGCGGCATTATTTTCAGCGCCTTGTTCTGCTCCCTTTATTTAGGCTTTAAACCCCGGAAAGGCTCCTGGTGGAAGATCTTTCTCTGGACCCAGCTCACCCTGCCCATCATTGGTGGCATTAACTGGCTTCTGGACGCCAATTACATGTACATTTGTGAGGCTCCGCTGGTGAAAAATCCCTTTGTCTGGGGGAAGTTCCCCTTTCATCTGATTGGGTTTGAAGTGGCCGGGTTACTCCACTTTTTCCTGGTTTACATCCCCTACGGAATCAAATATCGCCGGGAGCATGAAACTCCAGAACCTGGCGTTATTTGACTACCATCACCTGCTTGCCCTGGGATTCAGCCTGGCGGCCTGGGTGGGAATCCCCTGGGCGGGCCGTCGCTTCCTGACGGCGAAACGTCAACAACAAACCGTCCACTTTCTGGTCCTGTTTGCCATCATCCAGGAAATGGTAGACTACTGGAACCGGATGCAGGTGCGCCCCCTTTCCTGGGAACTGGACCTGCCGTTTCATGTCTGTCATTATGCCCTTATTTTTGCGACGATTGCGTTGTTCACGAAGAACCAGTACCTGTTTGAATTTTCCTACCTGATCGGAATGACAGCCGCCCTTCAGGCGCTTCTGACTCCGGATATGACCGATTTTGACAACTGGACCAGTTTTATCACTTTTTTTATTCACCATGCTCTGATTATTCTGTTCTGCCTCTGGTTGATTGTGGTGGAGGGGATGCGAACCACCAAAGGAGCCGTCTTCCGGACCATGGTGCTCGTGAACCTGATGATTATCCCGGCGGGAATCGTGAACTGGCTCACCGGTGGGAATTATATGTATCTGTGTACTAAACCACACGTGAATAATCCACTGGTGTTTGGCAACTGGCCCTGGTATTTACTCAATTTTGAAGTGCTGGGGTTCCTGCTTATGTGTCTGTTCAATCTTCCGATGGTGCTGGGAAGACGAAAAATGGCTTTGAATCATGAGTGAATTGTCCCTGTTCAGCGGTCAGCATTTACTCTATATTGGCGGCGCACTGGTCGTCTGGATTCTGGTGCCCACCATCGGAAGAACGGTTTTAAACCGGAATCAGCGATTCGTTGTAGTCCTTATCCTAATTGGTTTCACCCTGGGGCAGGAAATAACCAATGACCTAATCCGGTGGCGGCAGGGAGTCTGGACGGTGGCGGAAAACCTGCCCCTTCACATGTGCGGCTTCAGCCTGTTCACCACCACCTACGCCCTGTACACAAAAAACCAGACCGCCTTTGAGCTCTCCTATTTCTGGGGACTGGCGGGGGCGATCCAGGCTATTCTGACGCCTGAATTCTCTACCCTGGGACCGCCCATCACCCGTTTCCTGTTCTTTCTCAGTCATACCCTCATCATTCTGAATGTTCTCTGGCTCGTCTTTGTGGATGGAATGCGCTGCCGGCCGGGATCGCTGCTGAATGTCATTCTTGTCACTAATGGTGTCGCTTTTATCATGACCTTTGTAAACAAAATTCTTCACAGCAATTACTGGTTCATTTGTGCTAAACCGGATACAGCCTCCCCCTTTATGATCGGACCCTGGCCCTGGTATTTGATCGGTATTGAAGTCTTCGGTATTCTGATCCTGGCTGTCATTTATATTCCCATGGTTTTGGCCCGGAAGCGCTCCTAAAAACCGGCCTAACCCTAATTCCGGTTAATGTAAATTCGACTGTTTCAATGTCCATTCTAATCACGTTCTTTCTGCTGGCACTGGGAATATCCTTTCTCTGTTCCCTTCTGGAGGCCGTTATTTTATCGGTAACCCACTCCCATATCGGTGTTTTAATCAAGGAAAAGCACCGGACCGGTGACCTGTTGCTGAAGCTGAAAAATGATATTAACAGTCCATTGGCCGCCATTCTCACTCTCAATACGATTGCCAATACAGTCGGGGCCACCGTGGTTGGCGCCCAGACGTTAAAATTGTTTGGATCGGGGAAAGTGGCCGTCGCCTCAGCCATTCTCACCTTTTGTATTCTGGTTTTTTCTGAAATCATCCCGAAAACACTGGGGGCCACCTACTGGCGGAAACTGGCCGTACCGGCGGCCTACACGGTCCAGGTTTTGATCTGGTTTACCTACCCGTTCGTATGGCTTTCGGGAACCTTTTCCGGTCAGTTACAGAACCGAAAAGGCCAGCAGAAGAAAGTCAGCCGGGCGGAGATTACGGCGATGGCAGAACTGGGGGAGGATGAGGGCACCATTGAAGAACATGAAAGTACCATCATCGAAAACCTGTTCCAGCTCAAACGCATAACGGCTGAGGACATTCTGACTCCCCGGGGCGTCATTTTTGCTTTTGAAAAGAATGCCACCGTCAAGGAAGTGTTGGAGCAGCACGAAGAAATCAATTTTTCCCGGATACCCGTTTATGGCGAAGACCTGGATGATATTATAGGGATTGTTTACAAGGACGCCTTGTTGGAAGCCATGGCCGATGATCAGTATGACATTACCATGGCGGAATTGGCGGAACCGGTGGATACGGTCTACGAAAAACAGTCGGTGGAAACGATCCTGGACAAATTCATTAAAAAGCGGTCCCACATGTTCATTGTAAAGGATGAATTCGGTGGAACCTCCGGACTGATTACATTGGAGGACTGCATTGAAACGCTTCTGGGGGTGGAAATCATGGACGAGTCGGATGAAGTGGCCGATATGCGGGAACTGGCCAAGGATCAGCAGCGGCAAAAACGGCGTTCGGAACTGGCCCGCGAGAAAAAACCGGAATAGACGATTCCTACACGGGGCGGAATCCCCCGTTCCATTGCCCCTCCCGTTGTCCTAAATTTACTGATTGTGAAACGTGTCTATCGGATCAGCCTGCTTCTCTTTTTTATGCTCCTGCTGGCCACCTCTGCCGGTAGAATCAAATATTTCCTTACAGAACACGATTTTCTCTCCAACCGGCCCGTTCCTGCGTCAGAAGTAGTCCGTCAGGCGCATATCCGGGCGGAATACGACGACCGGGATCGCCTGGTAGTGAAAATAACGGTGGATGCAACCGGAAAAACCCTCCGGCGGGAAGTTTTTACCTATCCGGATACCTCCGATGAAGTGCGTCAGAAAGAGGTCTACGACGCGGGAGGGACCTTAAAGTATCGGAGCATTTTTGGTCCTGAGCCTCAGTCCCTCTCCTACATTAATTACGTTTTTGGCCTGGACTCGGTGAAGCAGTGGAAGGATCGCTTTACAACCAGCGAATTGAATGCCGCCGGTCAGCCGGAAAATTACCGTTTCTTCGATGTGGACGCCTTTGAGTACGGCGGTATGGAGTTTGATTACGATTCCAGCGGTCGGATGACCCGGCAGGAATGGTTCCGGCGCCCCGATAATAAATCCATGCATCGGTATCTCTATGACTATATCCCGGGAACCGATATCACCCACATATTTGAATACGATTCCAACGGCGTCCTGGTCATGGATGTGAAATTAAGCGCCGATGGGACGGAAGCGATCCTGTCTTTCCTTGAACCGGAGGATTCCTCCATCGTGAATACAGCCGAAGTCGTGTTTAATCTTGACGGAAATCTGGCGTGGGGTCAGTTAAGCTGGATTCAAACGGAAACAGCAGATACCCAGACCATAACCTTCGATAATTCTACGCTGTCAAAGGGTACCCATAGCGTCGGTATTCCTGAAGGGATGGTGCTGCGGGACAGTGCCCGGTACACCATCCTGTTTGACGGTATGGGCACCAAGGGTTATCGGGCTACTTCCCGCCAGATTCGGGATGTGACCTACGATATTAGTCCGCCGCTAATGGACCTCTGGGTAGACCGTTATATTCATGAACCGGTTTTTACCTTTTCTTCCACCGAACCACTGGATTCGGCCTTCCTGGTGTGGCAGGCCGATTCCCTGCCGGCTGATACCATTTCTTTTGAAGCAGAGGAATTGGCTGCCCAATCTGAACCGGTCATCCTGAACCATCAATCCCCTCTATTAGATGGGCATTGGTACCGGGTGCAACTCTTTGGATATGACCAGGCGGGAAATTTATCTTCGCCGGGTGTCGTGGACAGTGTGTATTATGATGTTACACCGGCCCTGGTCACAATTGATACACCCTCCACCGGCGATTATCTGAATCATCAGGTTTTAAGTTTCCGGGTGAATGAAGCCGTACAGCACTGGCGAGTGGAATGGGTCTGGCAGGGAGGGGTCGCCGACGATCGGGCGCCCTATGAACTGGATTTCAGCGATACGGTTGACGCAGAAACGCCGGAAGTGACAGATTTACAGACTTATTTTCAACCGGTGGATGGCGGAATCTATGGTATTAGAATCGTAATCACCGACCTGGCCGGCAATGTTTCCGAACCAACCGGTGTAGATTCCATCCACTATGATGTTTCTCCGCCAGTCCTGACCATGATCTTCCCCTACGACGGTGCCGCTATCAAGGATCCCACCGTTTCTTACGCCGTAAATGAACCGCTTCAGGCCGGGGAGTTCCTCTGGACCCAAACTGCCGGTACCCCCGATTCCCTTTCGCCACAGATCGTGACCCTGGTGGGGGAAGAACTGGCACCAAAGGAGAAAATACACATTACCCTGGTAAATGCGCCCCGATTGGCCGACGGAGCGTACTATGCCCTGACCCTGACTGGGAGGGACCGGGCTGGAAACGATAGTGAACCGGTCGTGGTAAACCAGATTCTCTTTGACGCCAGTCCACCCGTATTTTCGCGAATTGAACCGGATTCAGGAGCAGCCCTCAATTCTATGGAACTTTCCTATGAAATCTCTGAAAATTTGGACAAAGGTTCCGTCTTGTGGGTCAATACAGGGGGAAGTCCTGACCCGGATGCACCACACCTGGCCGTCTTGGAAGGGCAGGAGCTGATCGGTGAATTCCATGATCACATTCGACTGATGAACGAACCCCGCTTACATGACGGTTCAGTTTATACCCTGTTTTTCACCGGGTCGGACCGGGCCGGGAATCTGGCGGATACTGTGAAAATACCGGATGTACTCTATGATTTCACAGTCCCCGAAATTGTCATCGAATATCCGCAACAGCGTTCCATTTCCAATTCTCTTGCCATGGACTATACCTTGTCGGAAGATCTGGATCGGGCCACCTTTAAGTGGATCTGGCTGGGTGGCGATCCAGACAGCCTTGCACCTTACACCGTGGAACTGGCGGGGGATCAACTCTCGCAGGGTCGCCATGAAGCTGTATTGCTGGACAGCATGCCCGAATTCCGGGAGAATGCCCTCTACACGTTAATCGTGAAGGGGTTTGACAGGGCGGGTAACCGTTCAAAACCGCGAATGGTTCCCGGTCTGCAGTACGATTTTACCCCTCCGGTGATTACCTGGTACAAGCCGGAAGACGATACAGCGGTGAATCATAAACAAGTTCACTATGCCGTGAGTGAACTGTTGGCTGAGGGAAGCATCACCTGGGTCTGGGCTGGTGGGAATCCCGATCCGGATTCCCTTCATGTGGTTGCCCTCTCCGGTGCAGAATTGTATGGTCAGGAGCACCCCCTCGGTAACTTGATTTCCAGCCCTCCGCTGGTGGACGGTGCCTGGTACAATATTCTGTTCTCAGGGGTGGATCCCGCCGGTAACCAATCGAATGTGATTTCTGTCAATCATATTTACTACGACATAACTGCCCCCGTTATTCGAACCACTGCCCCGAATGAGTACACTTACATTGCTTCCCCCGTCGTCCAGTACGAATTGTCAGAAACGCTTTATCAGGGCAAAATCACCTTTACCCGCACGTCGGGGAGTGCCGATCCCGATTCCCCCCATATTATTGAAATGGATTCCACCCTGAAGGCGGCGGGAGTCCATGGATCCGCCTTGTCAAAGGGAGGCCCTGAACTGGTGGAAGGGGCAGTTTACACCATTACTTTGGAAGGAAGGGACCAGGCTGGGAACAGGGCCCGTACGGTCCAGATTCAGGGTGTGATTTATGACGCTACACCGCCCACCCTAACCGTTTCCTACCCGGAAAAGAATACAGCCATCAACCGGGCGTTGGTATCCTACGAAAACAGTGAAAACCTGAAACAGGCCTCTATGATCTGGACCCGCATCGGTGGAACGGCAGATCCCGGTTCCCCGCATCAAATAACCCTCACCGGAGATGAACTCAAACAAGGCAATTTTAAAGATCATGCTTTTAATCAATCCTTGAATCTGGTGGATGGGTCGGTTTACCGGCTGACCTTTTTTGGATCGGATTTTGCAGGGAATTCCAGTGATACGGTGCGGGTGGATTCCATTACTTATGATGTGACACCCCCCGTACTCGCCTTTATTTCGCCCACTTCGGATATTTTTACCACGGAATCGGATTTACTCTATTCTATCTCTGAGGACCTGACCCAGGGCCGTCTCGTATGGGAAGGTACCGGGCCGGATGGAGAACAATTACTGGATGTTTTCGATTTAACCGGCCCTGCAGCCAAAGCAGGCGAACACCATTCCGATTCTTTCTATATCCCCGATCTTCAGGATGGAGCTGACTACACCATTACCCTGGAGGGGGAGGACGCCGCCGGTAACAAGGGCACCACAGCCCGACTGACCCATTATCGCATTGACCGCACCCCGCCTGCAATTTCCGGATTTACCGTGACGGATCGTGCTTTTATCCGGAAACTGGAGTTTGGTTGGGAACTGTCGGAAGACGTGGCATCCGGCTCCCTGCTTTTTCATTCACTCTCAGGAACGGAAGAATTAACCGTGCCTTTAGAGGAGCAGGAGCGCCAGGCCGGTATCAGACCACCGGGGATCCTGAGTTCACCACTATCATTGAAAGACGGAATGAAGTACCGGATTCAAATGGTGGTGATTGATTTTGCCGGGAATATGTCGGATACTCTGACCATTGACAGTGTGACTTACGATATTTCACCGCCCGAACTGACCCTGATTTATCCCTTGGACGGTGCCCACATCCGGGAAAAGCGTGTGGAATATCAAACCAATGAATTACTCGTTGAGGCCCGGATTGTCTGGAAGGGGGTGGACGAAACCCCAGTTGAAGTCCCGCTCACGGGCGAAAATCTTGAGGTTGGTAAACATCAACTCTTGAACACCTCCCTGTCGCTGACGGAAAATACTCCACTGGAGGTCTTTGTCACCGGCATGGACCGGGCGGGGAATGTATCTTCATCCGATTCAGTCAGAAAGGTGATTTTTGATCAGACTCCCCCGATCTTGGCAATCCTGGGACCGGCTTCGAATAGCGCCGTCAACCATACCCGGATCAGTTACTCCACCAGTGAGACCTTATCTTTCGCTTCCCTCCAGTGGGAACCGTTGGAAAACGATAAGCACGAAACACCTTATTCCGTGGAACTTACAGGTGCAGATTTGGAAACGGGTGAACATCTTGATATTGAATTTTCGATCCCACCGGATCTGAAGGATGGAAGTCGTTACGCCATTCGTTTAACGGGTAAAGATCTGTCCGGTAATGAAGGTCAACCGGCCACGGTCGAAAATATCCTCTATGATATTACGCCACCCCGATTCACTGACATTGCCCCCGTGGACAGCCAGTATATCCGGGAAGTGAATATATCCTATACTCTTTCAGAAGATTTGAAATCGGGCCAGATCATTTTTGAAAATATTGGAGGAACTGGTGATTCCCAGAAGCGGCGGGTCGTCAATCTGGTAGGCAAACGAAAATTGAAAGGACCGGGTGGGGGATTGATCCCGTCCAGTCTGGTTTCTCTGGTGAACGGGGGTATTTACCGGATTCGTTTTGAAGGTGTGGATTCTGCCGGGAACGTAACACCGGAGACGCTTATTAATCAGGTAACATTTGATAATGAGCCACCGGTCATTGCTTTAACCGCTCCAACCAGCCATTCCTTTGTGAACTCCACTCTGATTTCCTACTCATTCAGTGAAGATCTGGACGAGGCCGAAATAATACTGGAACAGATTGGCGGTGCATCGGTGCCGAAGTCTCCGGTCACTGTATCCCTTTCTTCATCTGATCGTAAAATAGGTGTTTATACAGATCGTACGATTCCGGGACTGGAAACCTGGGTGGATGGAGCCGTTTATCGTATTACAATCAGGGGACATGACAAAGCCGGTAATGAAGCTGAACCAGCTATTGCGGATGGCATAACCTACGATATTACCCCTCCGGTGATTACCTTAAATAATCCACTGAGTAACAGTGCAGTAAACTATCAGGCATTAAGTTATACTTTAAGTGAAGATTTACTGGAAGGCGTTGTTTCCTACTCCGGAATCACAGGCGGTGGTGAAGCCATGGTCTCGTACGACGTTGAACTGACCGGAAATGAATTGTCCGCCGGTAAGAAAGATAGTATTGAATTAACGAATGGAAGACCGTGGATTAACGGGAATATTTATTCCATGACTCTGAGTGGTGTTGACCAGGCCGGGAATCAGGGGGAAAATGCGACGGTGGAGAATGTTCTCTACGACAATGTTCCACCGGAAGCTTCCCTAAGTAAACCGATTGACGGGGAACAGATCAAGGATACAAAAATCACCTATCTGCTTTCAGAGGATTTGGAAACGGGGTTTGCCGTATTTACCCAAACAGGGGGGACGGTGGATCCCTCATCGCCCCATAAAATCCCGCTGGATCTCCAGCAGCGCAAGCAAGGGCTTCACACGGATGTGGATCTCCATTTGGAAGAGCTGCTGGCTGATGGAGGGCGATATGCAGTAACCATCGCCGGGGCAGACCGGGCCGGGAATGCGGTAACCATTACACCCGTTCAGGATATTCTATTTGATGTCCGGCCACCAAAGCTCGCTTTCCTGGGTCCGCCGGAAGGGTCGGTAATCAATCAGGTCCTTTTATCGTATCAATCTTCGGAAGAAATGCTTGAAGGAACAATCACCTTCACACCCACGGGCGGTACGGCCGATCCTCATGGACCGCACACCTATAAGCTATCCGGGGAGCAACTCCAGCAGGGAGATCATCGGGATGTTACGCTTGAGCTTCCCCTGCAAGACGGAAGTATTTATGCTGTGACATTTGAAGGCATGGATCTGGCAGGAAACCGGTCAGATCCGGTTCTCCTGAATCAGATACGATACGATATCACGCCACCGACAATTCAGATTACAAGTCCGGTTGAAAACAGCTACAACAACCAGCTAATCCTGGATTATTCACTCAGTGAGCCGTTCAAGTTCATTGACCTGACGCTGGAACGGCGAGGAGGCACAGCCGATCCTGAAAGTCCCCGGATCCTTTCTTTGGAAAATGAATTCCTTTCCGCCGGAGAACATTCAGGGTTGGACCTGGTGGAACGGTTGCATCCCGTCGATGGAACGACCTATATCCTGGCGATGAAAGGTCAGGACCTGGCAGGAAACGAGGCTGAAGTGGTGGAAGTGATGAATGTCGTCTATGATATTTCTCCACCCCAATTATCCCTAACAGCTCCGGAAGCAAACGGGTATTATCGTGTTACAGTAGTGAGTCTTTCTTCCAGCGAAGATCTGTCTTTTGGGGAAATTGTCTGGGAATGGACCGGCGGCAGTGCCGATCCCCAGGCGCCCCACACATCAGCTTTAAGTACCACTGAATTAACTGAAGGAGAACACTCGGAGATTGAGCTGGACCTGACCACCCAATTGGTCAGTGGTGGAATTTACCGGGTCTTATTCCGGGGAACCGACCGGGCCGGGAACGAACAGACGGTTCAGGTGGAACCGATCTACTTTGACAATTCACCGACCAAGGTTGCTGGAAAATACCCGGCCAATAATGCCTTTATTAATACACCGGAAGTAAGCTATGAATTGAATGAACCATTGACAAAGGGGATGGTGATCTGGAAACCGGAGGATTCTGCTTACCGGGAAATCCGGGTTCGCCTGGCAGACACGGAACTGGATTCGGGAACGTTTGAACAGGCAATTTTGAAGAACCAGTCGGACTTGCAGGATGGTGTTTTGTACAAAATACTGTTTAACAGTACGGACCGGGCCGGGAATACGGCGGAAACACTCCTGGCCGATTCGGTGACCTATGACATTTCCAAACCCAAGTTTACGCGCCTCTTCCCAACGACGGGAATGCGGGTGAATTCGCCCTTAATCCAGTGGACCGTTAACGAAGATTTACAGTCTGGTTCCTATACCTGGATCCACATGGGAGGGGTGGAGGATCCTGACGCACCACATCAGGTAGAATTCGGAGCGGATTTACTGACAAAGGGGGACCACGATAATTCGGAATTGCCGGCTCCGCAACTCATTGTCAATGCCATGTACCGGATTACCCTCACCGGGACCGACCGGGCCGGGAATACGGGAAAAAAGTTCATCATGAGTATTGTGTTTGATGATCAACCGCCGGAATTGCACATCCTTTACCCGGAGTCTAACTCCCAGGTCAACAACGTGGATATTGCCTATGAGATCACTGAAAGCCTTAATTCAGGGCAATTTACCTATACCCGTACCGGTGGCGCCTCCGATCCGTCCTCTCCCCATGTGGTTGAACTTTCGGGTCTTGAACTGGAAACGGTGTACAAAACGCCGAAAACGCCAAACCAGCCGCCGGTTTTGCAGGATGGGTCCGTCTATTCAATCGATTTCGAGGGTGTCGACCTGGCCGGTAACGCTTCCAGCGCCGAAAAAGTGGAAAATGTTCGCTATGATATTACCAAGCCGGTTCTTTCCATTTTGAAACCGGTGAAGGATCACTACACCATCGGTTCCAGGGTGAGCTTCAATCTTTCGGAAAATCTGAAGGAGGGAGCCATTATCTGGTCCCACAGTGGTGGCACCTCTGATTCTCATCCCAAACACGAACTGGAGCTACCGGCGGATTATCTTCAGAAAGGTACCTTTGACGATGTGGATTTAACCTTCAATTACCCCCTGATGGCTGGAGGCGTCTATAGTTTAACAATCCAGGGCACAGATTCAGCGGGCAATGGGAACCAGCCTGAACTGGTGGAAAATGTCACCTATATTCGCCCCATGGCCGGGAAGTGGTACTTCAAAGGTGCCATCATTGAGGTCGTATGGGTCTTTGATCCGGACCCGGACTCGGACGGTTCCAGGGGCCGTTTCTTACAGGGATTGTCGCTGGGGACCAAGATCAGCGACCAGGAAAAAGGTCGCTATCAGTTTAACTTTGACACGACACCCTGGGTACTCACTTTGGAGATGGATAATCCGGAGAAAAGTCGTATCAGTCTTTTTGAATTCATTGATAATACCCATATGCGGGTTGTTACCGGGACGAAAAAACCGAAGAGCTGGTCGGACGGTGAAATTATGGAGTATGAATACCGGCCGTAAAAAGGCGGGTTTTCAGATTTGTTAAGCCATTATTCGGGAGTAAATTCGCCGGCACAAATTCAGTATTTATTGGAGAACATAATTCATGGCAAAGAAACAACGTGGTTTTGCACAGAAAGTCGGCGGTAAAAAGGGAAAAGAAATTACCCAGGTGAAATTGGTCCGGAGTATTCAATCTCAAAAAACCGGTCACTGGCGATTTAACGAACAAATGATCAGTGTCGAAAAAGGGGAGACGGTTGAAGCTGCTTTGAAACGGCTGGCAAAAGAAGCAACCGTATCGGAGATGAATTCCATACCGGAAACACCTGCCGTAGAGGAACAGGTGGAGGAAGGGACTCCTCAAGCAGAGGCGACGGAGAAAGAGGAAGCGACACAGGACCAGGAAACGGACGGGGAGGATTCTTCGGAAGAGCAGGAGGTGAGTAGCGAAGAACCAGCAGCTTCCGAAGCGAAAGCGGAATAGCTTCAATTATTCTTTATTGATTTGAATGATCTGGAGAGGTGGCCGAGCGGCTGAAGGCGCACGCTTGGAAAGCGTGTATAGGGTAACCCCCTATCCCGGGTTCGAATCCCGGTCTCTCCGCAACTTTTTTGCCTCCACTACCGTCATTCCAGCTTTTTAAAAGGATAGTATAATTCTGTTATGACGGTCATGGGACAGTGGGCATGGAGGGGTGGCAGAGTCTGGCTGAATGCACCGGTCTTGAAAACCGGCAAGGGTTTACACCCTTCGGGGGTTCGAATCCCTCCCCCTCCGCATTTGATGTGGAGCGTTTACATAATTCGTAGTTCAATCGATGGTTTTATGTACTGTGGAATGAGTCAGGATATTCCTTCACGATTAAAGGCTCATAATAAAGGTAAAGTCCGTTCCAATAAAGCCCACCGTCCTTTCGAGCTGGTGTATTCTGAAACGGTAGGGGATCGGCTTTCAGCAAGGAAGCGGG
>CAZIIM010000006.1:19664-38567 GCA_964539305.1 uncultured bacterium
TTCGAGCTGGTGTATTCTGAAACGGTAGGGGATCGGCTTTCAGCAAGGAAGCGGGGAAAGTATTTTAAATCGGTGTCTGGCCGCCCTTTTTTTAAACAAATGTTGAGCTTACACGGGGTTTCTCCGCCCGCCTGACCAGCGGTCGAGCGGGGAATCCTTTCCCCTCCGCTGAGCTTTTCTTTGTAATTTCCGAACCATAATCTTCATAATATTCAATAATCCATGCCCACTACTACTGTAAAAGTACGTTTTGCACCCAGTCCAACCGGTGCCCTCCATCTGGGAGGCGCGCGCACAGCCCTGTTTAACTGGCTCTTTGCCCGAAACCAGGGAGGAAATTTCTTTCTGCGAATCGAGGATACGGATCAAGAACGCTCCCGGGAGAACTTTGTACGTCAAATATGTGATTCCCTGGAATGGCTCGGCCTGAAGTGGGACGGCCCGATCTTTTACCAGTCCCAGCGCACGGACGTTTACCGGGCGAAAATAAAAGAGTTGTTGGATTCAGGGGCTGCCTACCGGTGTTTTTGTACCCCTGCCGTTTTGGAAGCCCAGCGTAAAGCAGGTCAATACGCCTATCCCGGAACCTGCCGGCATTTGACCCCGGATCAGTTGAAAGCGCATCTGAATCAGGGCCAGAGTTATGTGATCAGACTGAAAATCCCCGAGGGAGAAACAACCTTTCAGGATCAGATCTATGGAAAAATAACCGTCAAGCATCAGGAACTGGACGATTTTGTGATCGCCCGGTCCGATGGATCGCCCACCTATAATCTGGTTGTTGTTATCGATGACCATGACATGGGGATCACCCACGTTATCCGGGGCGATGATCATTTGTCCAATACGCCCAAGCAGCTGCAGATCTACCGCGCTTTAGGGTATTCCCCGCCGGAATTCGCCCATTTACCCATGATTCTGGGTCCGGACAAACGCCGCTTGAGTAAACGCCACAACGCACCCGGCATTGAGGAATTTCGGCAACAGGGTTATTTACCGGAGGCCCTGTTAAATTACCTGGCGCTTCTGGGATGGAATCCAGGGACCGACGAAGAATTGTTTTCGCTTCAGGATCTTGTGACCCGGTTTGACCTGACCCAGGTGCAGAAAAAAGGGGCTGTTTACGATGAAAAAAAATTGCACTGGATCAGTGGTCAGCATATAAAACGTCAGCCCACCGATTTTTTATTCCAGCAAATCCGTGCCCTGTCACCAGATTGGGGTAAAGGGCATGAAATTCCTTATCTTTTTTCCGTGATTGAATTATTAAAAGAACGGGCTAAAACCATACCCGAATTCACCCTTCAGTCTGATTACTTTTTTCACACCCCGGATGTTTATGAAGAAAAAGCCGCCCGGAAACATTGGGGAAGCGATGAGGTGAATCACTGGTTAGAGGAATATTTAAAGACATTAACCGCGGTCCCGATCTGGAATCAGAACACACTGGAAACAGCGTTGCGGGAACTGGCTGAACGCCTGAAAATCTCCCCTGGAAAATTGATCCATCCCGTGAGGCTGGCCCTCACCGGTGTATCTCGGGGACCTTCCCTGTTTGACATTATGACCCTCCTGGGGAGAGATTCCTGTCTGGAGCGCCTTGAAAAGGCCATGGAACGCTTACCGCTTACGAAGGAAGAATCCGAATGACTGAACCCCAACAGCCCCGGCATTTCATTCAGCGCATCATCGATGAAGACAATGCCAGTGGCAAATTCGATCGCCGTGTCCACACCCGCTTTCCACCTGAACCGAACGCCTATCTTCATATCGGTCATGCCAAAGCTATTATCCTCAATTACAGCCTGGCCCAGGAATATGGGGGACTGTTTAATCTCCGGTTTGATGATACCAATCCCATTAAGGAAGAGGCGGAATATGTTGAATCCATCATTGAAGATGTACGCTGGCTGGGGGCTGATTGGGGCGACCGCCTGTTTTTCGCTTCGGACTATTTTCAGCAGATGTACGATTATGCCATTGACCTGATTAAAAAGGGGAAAGCCTACGTATGCGATTTAACGGCAGAAGAGATTCGTCAAACGCGCGGCACCCTGACGGAACCGGGTACCGAGAGTCCCTACCGGAATCGGCCGATTGAAGAAAACCTGGATTTGTTTAAACGGATGAAGAAGGGGGAATTTCCTGACGGCAGCCGAACCCTGCGGGCCAAGATTGATATGGCCCATCCCAATCTGAATATGCGGGATCCGGTGATGTACCGAATTCTCCATGCTACCCATCACCGGACGGGGGATGAATGGTGCATTTACCCCATGTACGATTGGGCTCATGGACTGGAGGATTCAATCGAACGGATTACCCATTCCCTCTGTACCCTGGAGTTTGAAGACCACCGGCCCCTGTATGACTGGTATTTGATACAACTGGGTGTTTATCGACCGCAGCAAATCGAGTTTGCAAGGTTAAATGTCAGTTATACAATCACTTCAAAACGTAGACTTAAAGAAATGGTTGATAAGGGGATTGTTTCGGGATATGATGATCCACGGTTGCCCACGCTTTCCGGGTTGCGGCGCCGGGGTTACACACCGGAAGCAATTCGTCATTTTACAGAGCGGGTAGGGATTGCCAAACGGGATAATACAGCCGAAATCGCCCTGTTGGAACACAGTCTGCGGGAGGTCCAGAACCGGCGGGCAAATCGGGTCATGGCTGTTTTAAATCCGCTGAAAGTTGTTATTGTCAATTATCCTGAAGACGAAGAGGAATGGCTGCCGGCGATTAATAATCCTGAAGATGAGTCGGCCGGTCAACGGGAAATCCCTTTTTCAAAGGTTATTTATATTGAACGGGAAGATTTTATGGAAGATCCGCCCAAGAAGTTTTTCCGTCTGGCACCGGGGCGGGAGGTGCGGTTACGGTACGCTTATTTCATTACCTGCCAGGAAGTGGTGAAAAATGCCAAAGGGGAGGTTGTAGAATTACGATGTACCTATGATCCTGAGACGAAAGGTGGATCTGCGCCCGACGGCAGGAAAGTGAAAGGAACGCTTCACTGGGTTTCGGCCAGACACGCCCTTGAAGCGGAAGTGCGTCTTTACGATCGTCTCTTTACTGTACCAGATCCGGGGAGTGAGCCGGATTTTATGGCGGTCGTAAATCCCGATTCCCTGAAGGTGCTTACTCATTGTCGTGTGGAGCCCTCCTTGAAAAATGCGCAGGCAGGAGACCATTTTCAGTTTGAACGGCTGGGTTACTTCTGTGTGGACCCTGATTCGACAGGTCATCACCTGGTTTTTAACCGGACGGTTCCCCTCAGGGACAGCTGGGCGAAAATTGAAAAACAGCATACCATGGGGAAAAAATAGCATTGTGAAAAGGTCAAAAAAGCGGGTAATTTGATTAATTATGAAGCGCCTGATTCGGTCATTCCTCTTTTTTACCGTGCTGAGTTCCGGTTTGATTCTGGCCAAACCCGGCATTTACGTTTACGTAATTCCATTTGAAAATCTTCAGGACGATGAAGCCATTTCCTGGCTTTCCGATGCCTTTGTAGAGATGGTGAACGGTGAATTGCGTGACCTGGACGATGTGATTCTAAAAGATAAGGAAGGTCTGGAAGCGGTGATGGCGAATCGTTCCCTGCTCTTGCAGCAGCGGCGCGGATCGAAAAATTTACTCGTCCTTGGAAAATACGAACGTGCTCTGAATAAAGTGACCGTATCGGTTCAGTTGGTGGATATCAATACCTGGGATGAACTGGATCGACGCAAAATTGCCGGGGATTACAATGATATAAAACAGTTGAACCGCTCCCTGACTGAAATGATCCGGACCATGCTGACACCCTATCTTCCGGAAAAGAAAGCAGGACCTTATCCGGCCTTGAAAAAAGGGAAGGGAATGACCAAGCCACCGGCCTACGGCCAACGGGCGTTTAAGGTGGGAGAGTCCATAGATGTGGCCCTGGATAAACTGGAAGAAAAAATGGATCTAACGATTGGAGCCAGAGGAGTGGTGGATACAACCGGTGTGCGAGAAAAAGACGGTGAATGGGTGCTGGATATTTCCATGGAACCCTTCCATAAGGACAATCCTGAAAATACGGCCAATACCAATATCATGCTGAATGTCCTGAACAACCTGATGAGTCAGCCCTATCACGTTGAAATTGAAAAACCAAAGTTTGAGTTTGATCCAGGCGACCGGAAAAAATTCAATGTGATATTGCCGGTTTCCTACTCGTTGAAAGGGAATATTATTAAGGATATGCTCAGTTCCCTGCCTTATTCGGGGCTGAAACAGGAGGGTTCACTCACCATTTTTTATTTCAACCGGGATAATTTCAATTTTCCTCCCTCTATTTCGGAGAAGATCAGCCGGGGGACATACCGGGCTGTTCCGGTGATTCAGTTCTTAAATCAATCCGGAGAACCCATCGCTGTTTTTGTAGATTCCCCCGACATGAATGCTTACGAGCGGGACAGCCAACGCCTGATTTATAAACCGTTTCATTTCTTTTCCCCCTTGATTGATTTTACCATTGGTGGTTGGTCCATGCAGGTTGCCCTGGAAACCGTAGAAATTCAGGCCCGTTACACCGTAACGATGGACATAGAAAAAGCGAGGGATATCAGTCGTGTCAGTTTGAAATTTATCCCTGAAGACGAACTCCCGTCCTTCCTGAATCGTATTCTTTAAATTCCCCTTCCAACGATGAAAAATCTGACGCTTACGGTCCTGATTCAGACCGTTTTTCTTATGGCTCAAGTGAGTGGAACCGTACCTAACCTGAAGTTCAAGCTGAAGACAGGGAAACAGGTGCAGCTGGCAGATTTAACGAAACAGGGGCCCGTATTGATTGATTTTTGGGCTACCTGGTGCGCGCCCTGTAAAAAAGAAATGGTTTTTCTGGATCAGTTTCAGCGGACGTACGGTGACAGTGGATTGACGATCCTTACCATTAATCAGGATTCACAGAAAAGCCTTTCCAGTGTTCGTTCCTATGTCCAGTATCATGTATGTGCGTGAAACCGTTGATTCCACCTGGTTGGATATTCGCTACCACGTCTGGTGGCCCGGAAGCGGGGACGATCCCATGTGCTGGGCCAATAAAGAAATGAATACGGCAAGGAACGATTACTACGGGAATAATTACACCCCTCATATGTTTACCAATGGTTCCGATTCCAAATCCAACTCTATTAACTGGACGCAAAAACCCCGCAATCTGGCCGGTTCCCTTTCTCCAATCAAAATTGTTTTAACCGGTTCCAGGACAGGGATGGAGGTTTCAACGACCGTTACAGTTACCAGTTTGCAGGATTTCAGCCATCGAAATCTGCGTTTATTTGTAGCGGCAGTCATGGATACGGTTCAATATCCCGGGTCCTCCAATGGTCTGAGTGAACATCATAATGCCGTCATGGGAATGTTGACCCCCAATACGGGCCAGGTATTGACCCTGGATTCAGAATATCCTTTAGAGTACCATTTTGACTGGACGATCCTGGATTCCTGGCAGCAAGCCACCAGCTTTACCTGGGATGCGAAGGATTTACGACTTGTGGTCTGGATTCAGGATTATTCCAGTAAGGAAATATTGCAGACCCAGGACCTTTCCCTGTAATAACTTTGGGCCACCGGTTTGAAAACCGTTGGTCCGGTTCTTGGATAGCCATTAAATTCCGGCCGCTTTTTCAAGCGGTTCATTGGGGAGTCGTCTAACGGTAGGACAGCAGATTCTGGCTCTGCCGGTCGGGGTTCGAGTCCCTGCTCCCCAGCAGTATGCGCCCGTGGCTCAATTGGATAGAGCGCCTGGCTACGGACCAGGAGGTTGAGGGTTCGAGTCCTTCCGGGCGTACTGAGGATGGATCCCCGGGATCGGTCCTTTTCATCCCTGAATGACTTTCAGGGGAAAGATGGCCCGTTCGTCTAGCGGTTAGGACGCCGCCCTCTCAAGGCGGTAACATGGGTTCGATTCCCGTACGGGCTACGACGATTCTGTCCCTTGATTCCACCTATTGGCGATCCGCTCCTTTTTACACCCATGTGATTTCCCCCACGACTTAACTGGGGCGAAATGGCGTAATATTCCCATAGCATATTTACATTTGCCTGACACGAAAGGCAGGGATTATATTTAAGGCGGACAACGTACATTTTCGAGGTAAGTACAACATTCCATCCAGCAACCCCTTCGGGGGTAAGAATTAAATGGGTACGGATATGAAAGCGGAATCTCAAATACAAAACTTTTTATCCATCCGTCACCACGGATTATTGCTATTGGTGAGCTTGGTGATTGGCTTTTATCCCCTGAACCAGCTTATGGCTCAGGACGAGGAAGGCACTACTGAAATCTTCTGGGGAGAAGACGATACAAGTCTGGATCAGGATCTCAATCTGGATGATTTCGGATTCGAGGAGGATACGGCTGCGGTTGAAGAGGATCTCGGTGGATTCGAGTTTGATGAAGAACCGGTGGAGGAAGGCTTTGAAGAAGATACGGCTTTCGACGATGCTTTCGCAGAAGATGAATTTGCGGAAGAGGAACCGGTTGAAGAAGACCTTTCAGAAGTGGCACAACGGATGGGTTACACCCTGAATCTGGTGGGCGCTTCCCCCAGTTTTGTAAACCATCAGCTTAACACCTACAATTCAGGGGTGGATTTCCGGCTGGCGTTTGAATTTCCCATGTTAATGCAGGTCGGGCCGTTACGCTTCCGACTGGGTGCAGAAGTGGGGACCTTCAAATTCACCAATTATAAGCCCGTGGGTGGGACTTTTTCCGGAGTCAGTATTAATGGTATTCTTTCGTTCCCTGCTGGTCCGGGACAGGTAAGGGTAGGCGGTGGAATGATTGGCGGTAACGTTGGTGTTATTGCTGAAAATTCCTACGGCTTCGCGGTCGGCAACAGTCTGGATGTTCGCCTGGGAATTCGTTCCACTACTGCCTTTAATGTGGTGGACAGCAAGAAGCAGAAACTGGGAACGGTGAGCTGGATGGACGGGTTGGTGATACTGGGTATAACACTATAATAATTAGTTTTATGCTTAATAATCAATTTCATTCGATTTTACAAACGAGTGTTAGTCTTATTTATTTAGTTTGATGTTCAAACGACAAATACCACTGACTTTTTTATTTATTTCCATCGTATTTAGTCAATCGGCTACAATCAGAACGATCCATGATATCGGTACTGAATTATCCCCAAGTGGTTATTATAATTATGCTGCCAGTACCTATAATTCTACGGGTGGTTTCAGAATTACAACTTCTTCATTCACCAATAATACTACTTACGTGATTAAATATCAAATCAATGGTGGTACTAAAACGCAGTTAACTACAGGGACACATGTAGGGACCAGCATGAATATTGATATTCAGAATGCTAGTCTACCATCTCTAAGTAACGGTGATAAAATCATTTTCTACATTACTAACGATGCTTTTGGGTCTAATACTGAAGTAACTGCTCAGGCGGATGACGATGGATATTATTTTGTATCAAATTCAGTGGGAGATAAAGACTATTTTTATTACGATGTTACAGTTCCAACAGTTTCAAATGTTACTTCGGACAATACAGATGCCACGAAAATCATAGGACAAACTGTCGATATTAAAATTACCTTTTCAGAAATAGTAGATGTTGTGACATCAGGTGGTACACCAATATTAACGTTGGAAACTGGGTCAAGCGATGCTACTGCAAGCTATAATAGTGGGACTGGTACTGCTGATCTAATATTTCGATACACAGTTTCCTCCGGGAATACTTCCAGTGATTTGGACTATACTAATACTTCTGCTTTAACAACCAACGGAGGGACTATTCGAGACAAAGCAGGGAATGATGCTACTTTAACGCTAGCAACCCCAGGTCAAGCTGGGTCGCTTGGATATAATAAAAATTTTGTGATCGATGGTGTTGCTCCAACAATATCCTCAATTAATCCTCCAAATGATGGCTCATATAAGGAAGGATCAATACTGGATTTTACAGTCAATTATAGTGAAGCAGTCACTGTTACAGGAACACCTACTCTTTCTCTAAATGTCGGAGGAACTGCCGTCAACGCAAGCTACAATTCAGGATCTGGTTCAACAAGTTTAGTATTTCGCTATACAGTATTAAATGGACATAACGATTCTGATGGAATTGCATTGACAAGTCCTGTGGTACTTAACGGTGGAACGATGCAGGATGCGAACGGAAATGATGCATCATTGACCTTTTCTCCACCAGTTACGTCTGGAATAATAATTGATGATACGGCTCCTACAGTTTCTTCTGTTTCGTCAACACAAACGGATGGATATTATAAAGCTGGAGACGTTATTCCCATTACCGTTACTTTTGATGAGACAGTTTATGTTACTGGGACTCCTCAAATAACTCTTGAGACTGGGACTACTGACGCCACAGTAGATTATACGAGTGGGTCGGGATCGACTGTTTTAACTTTTAACTACACTGTTGCATCCGGGCAGACGAGTAGTGATTTGGATTACTCTACAACAACCTCTTTGGCATTGAATGGTGGAACCATAAAAGACCTGGCCGGAAATAGCGCTGTTTTAACATTACCAGGTGTAGGTCAAACAGGCTCTTTAAGTTACAATAAAAGTCTAATCGTTGATACAACTGCACCCACTGTTTCCTCTGTTTCATCTTCCTCTCCTGATGCCACCTATAAAATTGGTGATGTGATACCAATTAAGGTTACTTTTGATGAAACCGTCATTGTGACGGGAAGTCCACAACTTGTTATTAATACCGGCAGTGTCAATACTGGCATTACCTACAGCAGCGGATCGGGCACAACTGATTTAATTTTCAATTATACTGTTAGTGAGGGGCATTCCAGTAGTGATTTGGCCTATGTCAGCACAAGTGCACTTTCAGGCACAATCAAGGATGCAGCTGGGAATAGCGCAGATTTAACATTACCCACTCCTGGAGCTAGTGGTTCATTAAGTGCAAATAAAAATTTTGTCATTGATGGGGTTCGTCCAACAGTTTCAAATGTCACTTCTACAAAGGCAGATGGTTCCTATAAAGCAGGTGTGCAAATCGATATCACTATTACTTTCGACGAAATTGTAAATGTTACGGGAACACCACAACTGACTCTGGAGACTGGGACAAGCGATGCTGTCGTTAACTATGCCAGTGGTTCAGGAAATAATACTCTCACGTTTAGTTATGTAGTATCCAGTGGGGAATCCAGCTCTGACTTGTCTTACCAATCCACCAGTGCATTAGCTTTAAACTCTGGTACTATTAAGGACAACGCCGGTAATTCAGCCACGTTAACTTTACCAATAATTGGATCATCCACATCTCTTTCCGGCCAAAAGAGGATTATTATTGATACAACTGCTCCAACAATATCTGATGTTACCTCTACAAAAGATAATGGCTACTATAATGCCGGGGATGTTATCCCGATAACAGTAACCTTTAGTGAAGATATCGTTGTGAGTGGAACTCCGAAACTGACGTTAGAAACAGGATCCTCCGACGTGGTAGTAGACTATTCCAGCGGAACAGGAACAAGTACCCTTACATTCAATTATACTGTTTCTTCAGGGGAAAACAGTACTGATCTGGACTATTTATCCGCCTCTGCTTTGACTCCGGGTACATCCATCCAGGATTCGGCTGGTAATGACGCTGTCCTCACGCTGGCGACTCCTGGATCAAGCGGTTCTTTAGGAGCGAATAAAAATTTAATCATTGATACAATCGTTCCAACGGTAGACTCCGTATCATCTACCTTTGGGAATGGCTCCTTTACTGTTGGAGAAGTCATTCCGATTCAGGTTTATTTCAGTGAATCTGTTGTTGTAAGCGGTACTCCGAAATTGAAATTAAATACGGGCGCTGACAGCACCGCTGTCAGTTATACCAGTGGTTCTTCCACCAATACTCTGACTTTACAATACACCGTAGCTTCCGGTGATTCCAGTTTAGATCTGGATTATCAGTCCGCTGGTTCTCTTTCTTTGAATGGAGGTTCGATCGCTGATTCTGCCGGGAATAGTGCAACCCTTACTTTAGCAACGCCCGGTCAACCCAATTCATTAGGTGCCAACAAGGCGATTATTATTGATACTTCTTCCCCCAGGGTGTTAAATGTTTCTTCTGATAAAACCAATGGTTCCTATACAACAGGAGAATTGATTGATATCACGGTCCTATTTACTGAAGCTGTAACAGTGACGGGAACACCCCAGTTACGGTTAAACACAGGAACCGACAGTACAGCAGCAGATTATATCAGCGGCTCCGGGACCACGACTTTAACCTTTCGTTACACGGTTGCTTCCGGTGATTCCAGTCTAGACCTGGATTATCAGTCCGCTGGTTCGCTTTCTTTGAATGGGGGGACTATTAAGGATGCAGCTGGCAATGCTGCCGTTTTAACACTGGCGGCTCCTGGTGATCCTGGGTCTCTGGGAAATAATAAGGCGTTGGTCATCGACGCTATTGCCCCCAAGGTTCTCTCGGTAACCTCTACAGCAACGGATACTTCTTACAAGGCTGATGATGTCATTCCAATTACGGTCACTTTCCACGAAGCAGTCGTAGTGGCGGGGACACCCCAGATAACCCTCAATACTGGGAGCAGTACTACAGCGGTAGACTATTCCAGCGGAAGTGGTACTACAACGCTGACATTCAATTATACTGTGGCTGCAGGTGATTCCAGTTTAGATCTTGATTACAGTAGTACTACTGCCCTGGCTTTAAACAGTGGAACGATTAAAGATGCCACTGGAAATGCGGCCGTTCTCACCCTGCCAACTGTGGGCGGGTCAAAATCACTCGGAGGAAGTAAAGATATTATCGTCGATACCCGGGCACCTACCGTATCGCTGGTGACTTCAACCAAAGACGATGGTTCTTATAAAGCAGGGATTACTATTCCTGTTGATATTGTGTTCAGTGAACCGGTTATCGTTTCTGGCACACCTCAAATCACATTAGAGACAGGAACCAGTGATGAGACGATTAATTACGCCAGCGGATCAACTACCGACACTCTGGTTTTTAATTACACCGTTGCCAGTGGAGATACAACTTCTGATCTTGATTACATCAATACGACCGCCTTGGCATTAAATGGAGGAAGCATTATTGATGCAGCCGGGAATACGGCCGTATTAACCCTGCCGACTCCAGGAGCCGCCAATTCATTGGCTTACAACAAGGATATCATTATCGATACGGTAGCTCCGACGGTGGATTCTGTATCCTCGACTACCGCTGATGGCAGCTATATGATTGGCGATGAAATTGCCATTAAAATATATTTTGATGAAAACGTCTATGTGACCTCCGGTACACCCACGGTTACGTTGGAAACAGGTTCAACGGATGAAACCGTTAATTACACCAGTGGTTCCGGGACAAATACATTTTTATTCACCTATACCGTTGCTTCGGGTGACTCCAGCGATGATCTGGATTACACATCTGTGTCCGCCTTGGACGTGGCAGGTGGAATCACGGATCTGGCCGGGAATGTCTTAACCGCTACTCTGCCGACTCCCGGTGCTTCCGGTTCCCTTGGGAATAACAAAGACTTAATCGTAGATGGTATCGTTCCAACAGTTTCCAAGGTGACATCTTCCAATCCTGATCAGGCTTATAAAACCGGGGATACGCTGCAGATCCTGGTAATTGGTTCTGAGAATCTGGTGGTTACAGGAACACCGAAAATGACACTTGAAACAGGAACTTCAGATGCAGTAACCAGCTATATTAGCGGTTCGGGGAACGATACACTTGTCTTTCAATATATCGTAAGTAGTGGAGAGTCATCTTCTGACCTAAACTACAGTGCTACGGATGCCTTAGCTCTTAATGGAGGGACGATCAAAGATGAAGCTGGTAATGCTCTAACATTAACACTCCCCGGAGTAAACAGTGATAGTTCCCTGGCAGGCCAGAAAAACATTGTAATTGATACTCAAAAACCTTCCGCCGTACTCACGTACGATGATCCGGACAATCTGGTGCGGTTTGAAGATGGAACACTGCTGATCACAGCCACTTTTTCGGACAGCATTAATATTAATTATTTACCAACTATTTATATTAATCTTCCGGAGACATCCAGTGATATTGAAAATGCGGATATGACCAGGCTTGCAGACACGGTGTACACTTATAATCTGTCTTTACCGGATACCATTGATGGAATCATTTCAGTTGATTCAATTATTGCCTATGATAAAGCCCTGAATAAACTGAGCGCCGACTCAATTTCCAATAAGGCGGTTGTTAAGATTGATAATACGGATCCGGGGATATTTACAACCGGCGAAGTTGTTGCAGTCGGAGATACAGTGGTAGTTAACTGGTTTAACGCGGCTACCGATCGTCTGCAAATTACAGTCCCATTGCCCAAATTAAATGGTACTCAAAACGATAACTCTCTCCTCAATGGTGGAGATGTGGATATCAAGATGCGGATTGCTCAGAGGATGTCGGACACAAGCTGGGTCAGCATACCTACAAGCGACACCGGAAATCCGGGGGCACCTAAAGACTCCATCAAAGCGTTAACCGATTCAATCTTCTCCCGTAGTAGACAGAATATTATCGACCAACTCACTCCAAAAGGGTTGACTCAGGGGGATACGATCTATGTAATGGCAGTGATCAACGATGCAGTTGGGAATACAACTGAGGGAACTCCCAGTAGTTCATTTTTTATTCTGGATACACTCCCTCCAGCAAAGGGTACTTTCAGCACCGGTTCTGAATTCACGGTTAACAAGGATACTTTAATCTCAAATGACACTCTTTATGTCCGCTGGGAAGGATTTTCTGATCCCCTTCAAAGCAGTGCCGCCGGTTCTGGGATTGACCGATTTGAATATGCTGTAAAAGAAGGTTCCGGAGCGCTGGATGGTTTTCGAGGCTGGCGGGCAATGGATCAGGTCGAATTACAATCCTTGAATAAAACCGATACACTGCTAATTGATACACTGGCTTTCGAACATAATAAGCAGTACACCGTATCAGTAAGAGCAGTGGACGTAGCTGGAAATACCTCCGACCTGCTTACTGATTCATCTCCGTTTTTACGGTATAACACGCCTCCCAGCATTTTAACGATTGCGGATACAACCGCTAAAGAGGATATTGATTATTCTCAGTTGGTGCAGGTAGATGATATCGATTTAACCACCTTAAGGGGAGATTTATTCAGTTATCAATTAGAAACGAGAATCATTGATCATTCCGGTTCTAACCCTGATACTGTTTTGATTGACACGCTTAATGCCAGCATTTCCAATACGGGTAAAATTGTATTTACGCCCACAAAATGGGATACGGCGGATTATGTGTTCCGGGTCTTAGTAACGGATGCATGGGGGCTTAAAGATACACTTGATTATGGAATTACGGTACTTCCCGTGAATGATGCGCCCATTATTGATTTATCCTCCGTAGGGAAACTGGAATTCCTGGAGGGGGCAAACAGCGACACGATTAATCTGACCGCTTACTCCTACGATGAGGATGATGATACCACAGCATTGAAATGGTCCGCCAGGATCCTCTCCACATTACCAGATTTACCTGCCTATCCGACGGGACGAATCGATTTCGATCCGACTCATCCACCTGCAACCATTCGAGCGTTTCGAAAATCACTTCAGGAACAGTATCCCCAGGCGCGTATCTACCAGGGAATAAATACAGAAACAGGCGGGTTATACCTCAGTCTGGATGCGGCTGGAGACAAATTAAAAGTCAACCTTCCAAAAACAGGCGATTCCACCTATGCCTCCATTGCCCCGGTGGATACCAATTATTACAGCACCTCCGATTTACAAGTGGAATTCACGGTGATCGATCCCGGAAATTTGGAAGGAAAGGATACGATTACTTTTTCGATCACACCTATCAATGATCCGCCGGAATGGACCGGTTTGAACGACACAACCATCGTGGAAAATGATTCCATCTATCTTGATTTCGCCAATTACCTCTCCGATGTGGATGATTCGGTCCTGACCATTACCATTCAACCCCTGACTTTCGGTTCCAGCATGACGGTGGAGCCATCCAAAACTTATTCAACCACTTCAAACGGCGTTGTTTTCACGAGTTCTTCTAAAAACGATACGGTGAAATTTAAACCGGCTCTACTCTGGTTCGGCCCTACGGGTCCCTGGAAAATCAGCAATTCGGATTCCTCCCTGATCCAGATTTCAGCAGCCGACAGTGATACAACCGTTGTTGACAGTTTTGTCGTCAGAGTCCAGCGGGTACCTCGTCCTGAGATCCGCATGTACGTTGTCCAAAACAATGCGTTTACCAACTTCTATGAGGTCTTCATCGTGGATTCGGTCGGGAAGACCACTGACTTGACGTTGGAGATCCAATCGAAACAGGTACCCCTGGACACTGTGGCGGCCTACACTTACGTGGGACATCATCAATTCTCTGAAACACAGGGAAACTACATTTTTGAAGTTCGGGCGACAGGAGTTGTGGGCGATACGACGGTATCGAATACAGTGGGACTTGCCGTGGCGCGGACGTTTACCTCCTGGACAGGGGCCAGCCCCGACGGCCGTTTCCGGGTGACCGGCTCCACCGGAACGGTGGAATACGATCAGACAGTCCTGATCATCGACTCGACCATGTTTGATCCTTATTTCAGTGACCGGGCATCGTACCTGCTGGGTAATGATATTTACGGTTTCAAACGACCGGTGGAAGTTTCACTCCCAAGTCGGGAAACTGAAATCGCCATTTATGAACGGACCACGGGCATGGGCTGGATTGAATTGCCCTCCATTACGGAAAACGGACGTGTTAGAGCCTACACCGATAAAATGGGTTATTTCCGCCTGGGACCGAAAACACTCATCGTTCCGGGAATGACGTCACTCCATCAGAACTACCCCAATCCTTTTAATCCTGTTACAACCATTGTTTTTGATCTGGGTTTCGTCGATGGACCTTATCAGCGGGTTCAACTGGCCGTGTACAATATTCTGGGGCAGAATGTGAAAACACTGGTGAACGATGAAAAGGGAATTGGGCGCTATACGGTTCGCTGGAATGGAAAAGATGAAAACGGGGTGGATGTAGCCTCCGGAATTTATTTCGTCCACTTAATGACCGACCGTGGTCGATCCCAAACCAAAAAGATTATGTTAATCCGATGAAGTGGTTTCCAAAAATCACCCTTTTTGTGACGCTGATCTGGTTCGGATTGGAAATGCAATCCTGCCGAAAACAGTATTCCGCCTTGCCGGAGGACATGACCGATTACGGCTGGACTTTGTATGAGTCCGGAGACTATCTCACCGCCAATAATTGGTTCCAACAGTCGGTGGATTCAGACACGTCCTGGAAGGACGGGTACAACGGCTTGGGGTGGAGCTACGGTAAATTGATGGTTCTGGACAGCAGTATTTCCTATTTCACCAAAGGGCTGAGCAAATCCCAGGATCCTTTCATCAAGACGGATATTCATTCCGAAATATTAGCAGGGTTGACGTTTTCCTATTATGCTCAGGGCGATGCCAGAAATACCATTTATTACGCTGACAGCTTATTGACCCGCACAACCAAGCCACTGGAACCGGGTTGGTCCTTTTCTCATGATTCACTCCTGAATTACCTGGATGTGAGAATCACTTTGGCGGCCGCCTATTTCGATGAAAAGAAGTTTGATTCTACCGCATTGCAAATCGGGATTATTCTGGACAGCTTAAGTAAATCAGACACAGTGGTGACCGATACGTCGCTTCAGGGCCGGAAAAACATGGCGGCCCAAATCCAGTCGCTTCAGGACTTTCTGTTTAAAAATTAGTGTAGTCTGTTGAAACGGCATACGCGCTGGATGGAGCAGGCCCTGATGCAGGCAAATCGGGCCTTTGAAGCCGGAGAAGTGCCGGTAGGTGCTGTCGTTGTTCATCAGGGTAAAATCGTTGGCCGGGGTTATAATCAGCGGGAAACCCTGAACGACCCCACGGCCCATGCGGAGATTATCGCCATTACGGCTGCAGCCAATACACTGGAAAGCTGGCGTTTGCAGGATTGCACGTTGTACGTGACGAAAGAACCTTGCCCCATGTGTGCCGGCGCCATTCTTAATTCCCGTTTAAAACAGGTTGTGTTTGGGTGTTATGATGAACAGGAGGGATGTTGCGGTTCCCTGTACCAGCTCTGCAGTGATCCCCGTTTTAAAGTACAGGTGGCCGTGAAAGGTGGTATCCTGGAAGAACGGTGCCTGGGATTGATTCAGGACTTTTTTCAGTCCAGGCGTTAGCTTTAATTTAATTCGCTGTTTCTGGAGAGGTGGCAGAGTCTGGCTGAATGCGCCGCACTCGAAATGCGGTTTACCCTTCGGGTAACGGGGGTTCGAATCCCTCCCTCTCCGCATTTGATGTGGAGTGTTTACATTATCCGTAGTTCAATCGATGGTTTTACATACTGTGGAATGAGTCAGGATATACCAGCTCGATTAAAAGCTCACAATCGGGGTAAAGTCCGTTCCACCAAAGCCCATCGTCCTTTCGAGCTGATGTATCATGAAACGGTAGGGGATCGGCTTTCAGCAAGGAAGCGGGAGAAATATCTTAAATCAGCAGCAGGTCGTCGGTACGTAAGTCGTTTATTAAACAGTAACGGGGGTTCCCCGCCCGCCTGACCGGCGGTCGGGCGGGGAATCCCTCCCTCTCCGCATTTGATGTGGAGTGTTTACATTATCCATAGTCCAATCGATGGTTTTACGTACTGTGGAATGAGTCAGGATGTTTCCATTCGTTTGAGATAGTCGGCCTGCATTTTAAATAGTTTCGTACCGGCCATCTTAATAAATTAAACCCCATGGATGAGTTATCGCAGTTTCATCTAACTGAAGAAGATATGAAACGTTACCGGAAGCGGATTGCGGAAATCGATCTGTCTAAAATTCCGGAAGTGCTGAAGCAGATCCCCCCGAAAGTGGAAGCCCTGGTACAGAATCCCTCCCTGGCGGAATACCAGATTAAACTCATTACCGATATTTCCAAATTATATACTGTTTTAAAGAATTATCCTGAAGTATCTGACGACATAAAACGGCGGATTCTTTTCGCACTGGAATATTTTCTCGATGAAAAAGACGAAATTCCTGACCGCATTCCCGGAATTGGTTTACTGGATGACTACGTACTGGTCCGCTGGGTAGTAGATCAGATTATGGTCGAATATAAAGATGTGTTCCAGGCGTGACCTGGATCAGGACAGCTTTTCCAGATCTTCTTCTGAAAACTGCCACTGGCAGGCGGGGCACCACCAGGGTTTGCCGTAGTATTCGGGAACATTTTTCTGGAGTTCCAGATCGTGATCACACTTGGGACATTTCCGTTGGGTGCCCGGTTCAGGCCATTTGTAATCGGGCCTGAATTTGACGGGATAATCTAGATTTGAATCATTTTCCATGCCTGAATTTAAACCCGTTTCAAAACTCTACAACAGAACTATCCCGGCACAAGCAGGAGTTCTTTTATGAGTAAGATGATTACGGTTGCCCTGGATGCCATGGGGGGAGATTACGGTCCTGCCCCCAATGTTGCCGGTGCCGTGTTAGCCACAAATGCCAATCCGGTTCATATTATTCTCGTGGGCGACGAAGAAAAATTAAACCGGGAACTGGAACAACACATTTTTCCCGAAGGGTCCATCGAAGTCGTTCATGCTTCTGAAAATATCGGGATGGAGGAAATCCCGAAAGAAGCCGTTGAAAAAAAGCATGATGCTTCCGTATTGGTGGCAGCCCGACTCGTGCAGGAGGGTCGGGCGGATGCCTTGGTATCGGCTGGCAGTACCGGGTCGGTGGTGCTATCCGCAGCAAAATATATCCCCAGAATTCAAGGGGTCCGTCGAACGGCAATTGCCACCGTCTACCCCACCATGAACGAGTTTAAGAAAGATGACCATTTAGCCCTCATGCTGGATGTGGGTGCCAATGTTCATTGCGGTCCCGAAGAACTGGTTCAGTTTGCCATTATGGGCGCCCGTTACGTGGGAACGGTTCGGAGTGTCGATAATCCCACCGTTGCTTTACTGAATATTGGAGAAGAAGCCTCCAAAGGGGGGGAGACGATGCAGACGGCCTTTCAACTCCTGAAACAGACACCCAATCTGAATTTTATTGGAAATATTGAGGGAAAAGATATTTTACGGGGCATCGTGGATGTGATTGTAACAGAAGGCTTTGTCGGAAACATTGTGATTAAAACCCTGGAAGGGGCCGCCAAAGCGGTGGGTACACTCAGTAAAATGGCCTTCAAGAAGAAGTTTATCTGGAAACTGGGTTTAATCATGCTTCGGAAGGGATTGAACATGCTCCGGGAGGTGACCGATTATTCCGAGTATGGGGGGGCACCCCTTCTGGGATTTGATAAAATGGTGATTATTGCCCACGGCCGATCCAGTGGAAAAGCCATATCTAATGCGATTAAAGTGGCTGGAAAATGTATCCGAGACGATGTTTGCGGTGAAATTGCTCGGAATATCCATGAATTTGAAAACCAGCCTGAACTGGAATTCCAGCGGCTCCGCCATGATATTTAAAGCGCTGCGATCCAGATAAGGACCAGCGCTAATAATCCCATTGTTAGACCTACAACAGTTGACCGCTGACGATCGGTGCGCCACTTTAAGAGTTCCTGATGATAAGTCATTGTTTCAAGAGAGATGGTCAGCGTATCTGCTGGCGCCATGTACACCTGTTTTACCACGCCCCATAACCGGTCCCGGTAAATATTCTGGACAGAACCCGGTAAAAAACTGATTGTATGAAGACCCGATGGCACAGGAACCGGTTTATTGAGTGGCGAATATCCCATGAGAACGCCATCAATATAAATGGGAACATGACTGGTATCGGTTACGATGA
>CAZIIM010000006.1:38667-53312 GCA_964539305.1 uncultured bacterium
CCCATGAGAACGCCATCAATATAAATGGGAACATGACTGGTATCGGTTACGATGATTAGATATGACAGGGATTCAGGTTTATTTTGAATGTTCTGCGCGGTGAGAAGGGGAGTAAGGAGCATAATTGAAAACAGAATCCCACACCCGTTTCTGAATCCTGAAGACAGTGTCATTTCCATTCAATTAAATTAGTTCACGATGAATCAAGTCTGGAAGAGACATTTTTTCCATCTAAATTTCCACCGATGAAATTGGTTAAATACTGCGTGTTGGCATTTATGGCCGGACTGGCTCTATTATTTTTAAATGCCTCCTGTGCTTATTTTAACACCTTCTACAACGCTCAGGACTACTTTGAAAAAGCGGAAAAAGCGCGACTGGAACATCGGAATGAGACCCTTCCCAAGGCGGCCATTGACAATTACGAACGGGTCATTGAAAAATCAGAATTTGTTCTGGAGAAATACCCTGAGACACGTTTGCGAAAGAAAGCCCTGTTTCTGATTGCAAAGTCCCATTACTACCGTGGGGAATATCGACAAGCGGAAACGACTCTCCGTCAAATGGAATCGGAATTCCCGGGCAAAGGCAGTGAGGAAATACAATTCTGGCTGGCGCTGGTAAAATGGCGACTGGGAAAACCACAGCCTGCCATCGATGAACTGAAATCAATCCTGGATAAACCAATCGAAGATGAATTAAAAGCCAGAATTCATTCCGCTATTGCCGATATTCTGCTTGAACAGGAATTTAACTCGGAAGCGATGGATCACCTGGAGGCCGCAGCTACTTATTCCAAAGACCGGAAAGATAAAGGGCAGATTTATTATCGAATCGCCTCTTTATCCTTTCATTACGAAGATTACAAGCGGGCTCTGGAAGCCTATGGGTTGGTCATGAAATATTCTCTCTCGAAGAAGGAAGTTCAGGAGGCCAGCCTGAAAACGGTCCAGATTTACCGCTTACAGGGGAACTGGAAGAAAGCAACTAATACGATTAAAACCATGCTCCTGGACGAGGATTTCAAAGCCATTCACGGAAATCTGGAGCTGGAATTGGTGAAGTTGTACCAGTTACAGAATCAACATTCTGCCGCCCGGGTACGGCTGGAGTCCATTGTACAGGATTATTCCAAAACGCCGGTCGCGGCCGAAGCCTTTTATCTCCTGGGTGAATATGCTTTAAAGGACGACTGGGATCTGGAGACCGCCAGTAAAAATTACAGCAGCGTGGGAAAAGAATACTCCAAGTCCCGGTTTATTAACTTGGCCCGGGCGCGGATAAAGGAAATCACTGCTTATGAAAATGCTCGAAAAAAACTGTCAGAACTCACGACAGTACTAATCTCTGCTTCTGATTCTACTGCTGTTGATTCTACGATAAAGGCGAAAACCGAAACCATCCTTAATTCGATGGCGAAACATCTGTATACACTAGCAGAATTGGAAAGTCTCCATTTTGACCAACCGGATAGTGCCAAAATACATCTTCAACTATTATTAACCCAGACCCCCGAGTCGCCGCTCGTGCCAAAGGCACTCTATACGTACAGTTATTTACTGGAGCAATCCGGCGAGGACTCCCTTGCTGCCGCTTACCGAAAACAACTTCTCAGGTCTTACCCTCAGAGTGAGTACTCCAAAGCGTTGACTGAACAGGCCAATCTCGATTTAGGCCTTGTTAATCCGGCCAAAACACTGCTCTTGGAATCAGAAACTGCACTTGAAAACGATACTACTTTGGCCTTGAACAAGTACCGTCAGGTTGTAATCACCGATTCTGTTTCAGATGCCGGTTTACTGGCAGCCTATTTTCTTGGACACTATTTTGATTATGAAGCTTACCAGGCGGACAGTGCCATCAAGTATTATGAAAAGGTATTGAATTATTACCCCGATTCTGAACAGGCTAAAACGGCGCGCAAACGCCTGGCTTTATTGAATTCGATGATCATCAGACAGCAGACCGACTCCCTGGCAGTACAATGATCATCGAACGAGGGGAAATCACCGTCAATAAATCCATCGCTGACGATCTCTGGATGATGGAAATAACCGCCCCTGGAATTGTAAAAGACTACCGTGGTTGCGGTCAGTTCGTGAACATCCTGGTCTCGGATCAATGGGATCATCCGCTACGGCGGCCCATGAGTATTGCCGGTGTCAACGGTTCCCGTTTTAAGATTATCTATAAACCGGCGGGACCAATTACAGCCTTGTTGACAACCAGAAAAACGGTTGACACGATCAGTATCCTGGGTCCCCTGGGGAATCAATTTACGGGTTGGAATAAGCAGGATCGATATCCTGTTTTGATCGGAGGTGGCACGGGAGTCGCTCCCATCCTTAATTTACATCATGAATGTCAGCAAGCCGGCGTGAACCACACCACCATTTTCGGTGCCCGTGACAGCGGTGGCCATTTTCTTGTTCCGGATGAAACCCAGCAGTTGATTCTTACAACAGATGATGGAAGCCTGGGAATTCGTGGTACCGTCATGGAACCGCTAGAACGGGTGATTCAAACCCTCCCCAATCCCGCCATATACGCCTGCGGTCCGGAGCCCATGCTTGTCCGGATTCAGAAATTTGCCCTGGAACGGCAAATTCCGGCACAGTTATCAGTTGAAAGCTATATGGCCTGCGGGATCGGCTTGTGCCAGGGCTGCGTTATTGAGAAAAATCAGAATACCAACCGCCGACACAGCTATCATGAGACATATTCCCTGACGTGTATGGACGGTCCCGTGTACAAAGCAGAGGAAATCCGGTTTGCCTGATCTCACCATTCAGATCGGACCCGTTACTTTCGGCAATCCGATTTTTGTGGCTTCCGGCACCTTCGGGTATGGCGTTGAATTACCCGAAGTGGATGTGGCACGCCTGGGAGCGATTGTTACCAAATCAATTACCCGGTATCCCCGGGAGGGGAATCCACCGCCCCGAATTGTAGAAACGGCCTCCGGCATGATTAATTCGATTGGCCTGGCCAATATCGGGGTTGACGAATGCATTAAAACCATGTTGCCCCGGTTTGAAACATTGGAAACAAAGGTGATCCTGAATGTGGCCGGATCCACGATTGAAGAGTACCTTCATGTGGTGGAAGCAATTGAGGGAGTCTCATCCTGCATCGATGGGTATGAAATCAACATATCCTGTCCCAATGTGAAGCAGGGTGGTCTGGAATTTGGTGTAGATTGTGACCAAACTTCATTGTTGACAGAGGCCTTGAGGAAGCGGACCCAGCGCCTGTTAATCATGAAACTCAGTCCAAATGTTACGGACATTGTGGCGGTAGCTAAAGCGGCTGAATCTTCCGGGGCAGATGCCGTTTCGGCGATCAATACAGTCGTCGGAATGAGCATTGATTCCGATTCATGGCATTCCAATATATACACTACCTATGGTGGTCTTTCCGGTCCGGCAATTAAACCCGTCGGACTGGCGGCGGTCCATAAAATTGCGAAGGAAGTGGCTATTCCTGTCATCGGGATCGGGGGTATTGTGGATGTAAAAGACGTGGTGGAATATCTGCTGGCGGGGGCAGTGGCTGTACAGGTGGGAACGGCCAGCTTCCGAAATCCCCATACGGCTCCCCAAATTGTCCCGGATTTGATAAATTACCTTCAGAGAAAACACCTGAATTCGGTTAAGGAACTCATTGGCAAAGTCATTCTTCATTCCTGATGAAAAAACAATGTCTCACCCTATGTCTTATTGCCACAGGACTTCTAATCGCTTCCTGTACCACCGCACCCCGGTACCGTACAGGACCATCTGGGGAAGCATCCTCACCCAGTTTAAGTACGAAAGGTTATTCTCATAAGCAGAAAACATTTATTGGTATCAGTTCTTATTACGGGGAAGATTTTCATGGTAAATTGACAGCCAATGGAGAAGTGTTCGACATGTACGGTCTGACCGCTGCTCATAAAACGCTTCCATTGAATACCATCGTTCGAGTAACAAACCTGGAAAATAACAAATCCCTTATTCTCCGTATTAATGACCGGGGGCCCTATGTTAAAGGACGGATCTTGGATTGCTCCTATGGTGCGGCCCTTAAACTGGGGTTTGTGAATAAAGGCACCGCCAAAGTGAAGATCGAAGTCATCGAGTGGGGCGATGACCAGTACATGAAACATAAATCATAAGGACGGATCATGAGTAAATACTATGTGACGGTCAACCCCCACGGCGGCGTAAAAAAGGGACTGGATATTCTTGAACGGGTGAAACCCATATTTGAAGACGCGGGGGCGGAAATCGCCATCCTGGAAACGGAATACGCCGGACACGCCCGGGAATTTGCCAAGACAGTCGATTTAAACGGGTATGACGGTTTTTGTGCCATCGGTGGTGACGGCACCATGCATGAAGTTATTAATGGTATCATGACACGTCCGGATAAGAAAAAGATTCCCATCGGTTTAATCACCGGAGGCACAGGGAATTCATTCATGCACGATCTGAATTGTCTCGATCCGGAATTGGCGGTGAAGCGTATTCTGACCAATCGAATCCGGAAAATTGACCTGTTTGAAGCGGATGCCAACGGTATCCTCTATTATGGATTTAATATCATGGGGTGGGGGTTGCCCACGGATGCAGGTCTCCTGGCGGAAAAAATGCGCTGGCTGGGCGTTCAGCGATACAATGTAGCCGTGATTTGGGAAGTGATTCGGCATCGACAACGTTTGGCCCGTATTGTAATTGACGGCAGAACCTTCGTCGCTGATTTTGGTTTCATCATCGGCTGCAATACTATTCACACCGGACGGGGAATGAAAATGGCCCCCCTGGCCCGGCTTGATGACGGCCTCATCGATCTGTTGATTGTCCGTAAAGCAAGTCGCTTTAAAATGCTGCGTCTCTTCCCAAAAGTCTTTAAGGGAACCCACGTGAGTTCTTCTGTGGTGGATTATCGTCAAGTGAGTGAATTCTCTATTCTACCGGAGGACCGGAACACGTTGAATATCGACGGCGAACTCCTGGGGAGCACTCCCATCCATGTGAAAGTACTACCTCAAGCGCTGGAAGTCCTGGTTTAAGCGAATCCCTGTTGTATTAAGGTGATAAAGAAAAGTACTTTCACGCCTCTTTATTAGGTATTCTGTGATTAATTGGCTAAAAAATCGATTCCCTGTCATTGTTCTGGGCATTCCAGCCGTTCTTTATTTATTATACCTGGGGGGGTACCCTTTTGCTGTTTTTGTTAATCTCGTTATTATCCTGGCCCTGTACGAATTTTATACTCTCAAACAGAAGGATGGAACCCAACCGTTGATAGGGCTGGGGCTGGTGGCGACCATTCCCGTTTCAGTACTATTCTTCCAATTCCCTTCGGTGAACCCTACCTTGGTTATGGCCACCTTTATTGGTTTTGCCTTATTAACCTTGTTATGGGAATTATTCAGGCGCATTCCCAATCCTTACGGTAATATGACCGCCACGCTTGGTGGTCTCTATTATGTGGCGATCCTGTTGGGGACGATGATTGCTCTGCGGAACTGGGATACAACCCAGGGAACAAAAATAACCCTGGCAATGGTCGTTTCAGTCTGGATTTGTGATTCAGCCGCCTATCTCTTCGGGAAAGCCTGGGGGAAGAAAAAACTGATCGAACGGGTGAGTCCCAATAAGACTGTGGTAGGTTATTTCGGTGGTATTTTAGGCGCGTTCGTTACCTTTTGGGTTTTAAATCACTATGACTGGATCGGCATAAACTTTTCCCTTTTTGACCTGGTAATCATGACCGTTATTGTGGGTGTATTTGGACAGTTGGGTGATTTTGTGGAATCCCTTTTTAAACGGGATGCCAAAGTAAAGGATTCTGGAAAAATTTTATTGGGGCACGGTGGTGTTCTGGATCGCTTTGATTCACTGATGTTCACCAGTCCCCTGACCTTGCTTTATCTTTTGATTAAATTAAAGTGATTGGACTCAATGGAATTAAAATCAATTTTAGCAACCGATTGCGGTAGTACCACTACCAAGGCCATTCTGATTGAACTGGTGGATGGTGAATACCGCCTGAAGGTGAGGGGAGAAGCTCCCACCACCGTAGAGGCACCTTTTGAGGATGTGACCAAGGGAGTGTTAAATGCCGTTATGGAAGTTGAGGAACTTTCAGGCCGAAAATTGCTGGAAGAGAATCAAATTATTACACCTCAAAAGGGGAATGTGGGTGTGGATGTCTATGTTTCCACCAGTTCTGCCGGGGGTGGACTGCAGATGATGGTGGCGGGGGTGGTTAAATCCATGACCGGAGAGAGCGCTGAACGGGCAGCCCTGGGTGCCGGATCCATTGTAATGGATGTGCTGGCTTCCAATGACGGACGTCTCCCTCACCAGAAAATACAGCGCATCCGCCAGTTGCGTCCGGATATGATTCTGCTCTCGGGGGGCATCGACGGTGGAACAACCAAACACGTGGTGGAACTGGCCGAAATACTGGCAGCGGCTAATCCGAAACCACGGCTGGGATCTAATTATAAATTACCGGTGATTTATGCCGGGAATAACAAGGCCCAGAAACATATTCAGGAAACCCTGGGAAATATTACAGACCTGGATATTGTGGAAAACATCCGACCAGTGTTGGAACGGGAAAATTTGCGACCCTCGCGCGACAAGATCCACGATCTGTTCATGGAACACGTCATGCAGCAGGCCCCAGGCTATAAAAAACTCATGTCCTGGACCGATGCCCCCATCATGCCTACGCCCGGAGCAGTTGGTTCTCTCATTGAAATGATCGCCAAGGAAGAAAACATTTCTGTTGTGGGGGTCGATATTGGTGGTGCCACCACCGATATTTTCTCTGTATTTCAGGGGCAGTTCAACCGGACAGTAAGTGCCAATCTGGGAATGAGCTATTCCATTTGTAATGTACTGGCGGAGGCCACGCTACCAAACGTGCTACGGTGGGTTCCCTTCGATATTGACGAAAAAGAATTGAGTAACCGCATTGGGAATAAAATGATCCGGCCTACCACCGTTCCCCAGTCCCTGGAAGAATTAATGGTTGAACAGGCCATCGCCCGGGAAGCATTACGCCTGTCTTTTATTCAGCACAGGGAATTTGCTGTCAGTCTGAAGGGTGTGCAGAAAGAACGCACCATATCTGATGCTTTCGAACAGACGGCGACGGGAGAATCACTGGTGAACATGAAAGAACTGGATTTGATTGTAGGGTCCGGTGGTGTCTTGTCCCACGCTCCCCGCCGTCAACAGGCGGCCAAAATGCTGATCGATGCTTTCCTGCCTGAAGCGATTACCCAACTGGCTGTTGATTCGATTTTTATGATGCCCCAGTTGGGGGTTCTGGCCAATATCGATAAAAAGGAAATGGCTGAAAGTGCCCGGCGGGCTGCCCTGGAAGTATTTGAAAAAGATTGCTTGATTCGACTGGGGACCTGTATTGCACCCGTGGGAAAAGCGAAACCGGGAGCCACCCTTCTGAAAGCCGAGATTAAATTCCCCGATGGACAGACCCAGACACTCGAATTAAAAGCAGGCGAATTAAAGGTTATTCAGGCACCCTATGAACCGCTTCAGGCAAAACTCATTCCCTCTAAACAGATGGATGTGGGTAGTGGAAAGGGTGTTGAAATTAATACGGTTGTCCACGGAGGGGTTGTAGGGCTTATTTTTGACGGCCGGGGACGTCCACTAGTCCTGCCGACCAACCACGATGAACGCATCAGTGCTCTCACATCCTGGTTCAGGGCTATGGATGAATATCCGGAATATGACACAGGGAATCTTCAATAATGGCACATTCTTACACACCTGGACTTAAAGTTCTGCATGAAACTAAAATCATTAAAGATCGTATTCTGCCCCTGAAAGGGGAGGTGGTCGTTAAAGTCGGCCAACAGGTTGAACCGGACGATGTGGTGGCAAAAACCGATTTGCCGGGAAATATTCAGATGGTCAACATTGCCAACCTGCTGAATATCGATCCCGGGGATGCAAAAACTGTCTTAACGAAAGAAGTGGGTAGTCCCGTTAAAAAGGGAGAAATAATCGCCGAGACCAAAGGCATTTTTGGATTGTTTAAATCCAACGTGACCTCACCGATTGATGGAACGCTGGAGGCCATTTCGGATGTAACCGGTCAGGCGGTCTTCAGAGAAGCCCCCATTCCTGTCAACGTGGATGCTTATATGCGGGGGACGGTTACCAAGATTATTCCTGAAGAAGGAGTTACCGTTGAAACTCAGGGTGCTTTTATTCAGGGGATCTTCGGCATCGGCGGCGAAAACAGGGGAAAACTCAAAATCCTGGTTAATAGCCGGGATCAGGAAATTACACCGGAGTTGATTACATCAGATTTAGAAGGGCAAATTGTCGTTGGCGGCTCCTTCATCAGTCTAGAAGCTTTTCAAAAAGCGATCCGTATGAAAGTGGCCGGTGTCGTGGTGGGTGGATTTAATTATTCCGACCTAAAAGCTATTCTGGGATACACGTTGGGTGTAGCCATTACAGGCTCGGAAGAAATCGGAACTTCCCTCATCGTTACTGAGGGTTATGGTTCCATTAAAATGAGCGACCGCACCTTTGATTTATTGAAGCAGTACGAAGGACGGGATGCCTCCATCAATGGAGCCACCCAGATCCGGGCGGGCGTCATACGTCCGGAAATTGTCATTCCTCTGGAACCGGAAGAGTTGACCGGTAGCGCTAAGGAAATTCATCGGGCCGAAGCCGTCCGGGAGGGAAGTTTGGTACGAATTATCCGCGCACCGTACTTTGGATTGTTGGGGAAAATTGTTAAACTTCCACCCGAATTGCAGCAAATGGAATCTGAAACGATGGTCAGGGTAGCGGAAGTCGAAATCGACGGCGATATTTACTCCATTCCCAGATCAAACCTTGAGATGGTGGAAACCAATTAATACTTCAACCCAGACCCTGGAACCCGAAATTCGTCTACGCTCCGCCGAAGACGAAGCTTTTATTTCCCGTCTGGCTAAAAAGATTCTGGATTCCGGTCTGGTTACTCCAGCCATCTTTTTTCTGGAGCTGTCCAAACCACTGGCCCTTTTAGGCTCCCACGCACTGATATTTTTCGGACCAATTATAAATGCGTTTATTCGAACAGACGGTTATTACCGGGCTGCTGAATTATTTGAAGAACCTCAGAATGTGGAATTTTTAATCCGTGAAATCGAACGATTGGATCAGGTAGCAAAACAGAACAAGGAGGAGAAACCTCAGTGAAAGATAAACAGTTCTGGCTGGTAGTCGGGGGCTTTGCCCTAGCCTTTCTTATCTACTGGTTATTGGGACATCCGTATTTCAAGCTGGAACGGATTGTCATGTTTTTCGCCATCCTGCTGATGGTGGGGGTATTGATTTACTACATCCGGGTGGCTGAACGGGGCGAACCCATTTTCTTGCGAACCATCCCCGGTTTAAAGGCGATTGAAGAGGCGGTGGGACGCAGTACTGAAATGGGAAAAGAAGTACTGTACGTTCCCGGTATCATGGATATGGACCAGGTGGAAACGGTAGCCGGCGTCATCATCCTGGGATATGTGGCCAGAATGACTTCCCGCTATGAGACGAATTTGAATGTTCCCGTATCTCGTTCTATCGTGATGAAAGCAGCCCGAGAATCCTGCAAGGAGTCCTACCTGCTGGAGGGACGTCCGGACATGTTCCACGAGGATATGGTTCATTATTTGACGGATGATCAATTCGCCTATGCTGCAGGGGTCAATGGCATTATGAATCGGGAGCGACCGGCGGCGTGCCTTTACATGGGAAAATTTTATGCGGAGTCCTTAATTCTGGCGGAAACAGGGAACTCCATCGGCGCCATCCAGATCGCCGGTACGGCTTCGCCAGCCCAGATCCCGTTCTTTGTGACCGCCTGTGACTATACGTTAATTGGCGAGGAATTCTTCGCTGCCAGTGCCTATTTATCCCAGAAACCGGAACTGATCGGCGGCGTCAAAGGGCAAGACATTTTAAAAGCCCTGATTATTGCCGTCATTATTCTCACAATGGGATTCCGGTTTATCCACGAAATGGGATGGATCGACTGGAATGTCCTGCAATTTTTAACCGTCCAGTAGGAGAACACTATGTTTTGGAAACGGCAAGTTCCGATAACGATTGTGGCAGTGGTGGGTTTCATCACCCTGTTTGGCTGGTTTATTGATCACCCTGCAATCGAAGCCTTTGTCAATGACGACGCAACCCAGTGGTTCGACATTCTGGCCAGTTTTGCCATTTTTCTGGGGGCATTGAACCTAATGAAACTGCAATCGCAGAAAATAATTAAACGGAAAAAAGGATGGCCTTACAGCGTTATGGCTATCTTGGGTTTCTTCTTCGCCCTCACTGCCGGGTTCGTTCTCCGTGGTTCCTATACCCTGGAGATTGAAAATCCCGGCAACAATCCCCAACAGGTCGCGGCCGTCCTTGCACCTGAAATTCACAAGGATATGGAAACGACAACCTCCATTTTATCCATTATTGATGCTGAGACGCCTTTTAAAATGGATTCACCGTACTGGACGCGGAAAAAAGCCGATCAGGTGGCTGAGGCCCTGACAGCGGCCGGAGCAACTGCGAGAGTGATTCCAGCCGAATGGGGCTCCCATATTAGCACCCGGGGCAGCCTGTTTAACTGGATGTTTTACAAAATCTTTACGCCTTTGAGTGCCACCATGTTTGCTCTGCTGGCTTTCTTCGTCGCTTCCGCTTCCTACCGGGCATTCCGCATCCGGAATTTTGAGGCGACCCTTTTATTGACTTCGGGAATCATTATCATGCTGGGAAGGGTACCGGTGGGGAGTAAAATTTCCAGCTGGTTCATTATGTACATCGTAGTCCTTTTCTGTGGGATTGGCATTAACCAGTGGCTCAAGAATAAAAAAATTACGTTTTTTGCCGTGGCCGGCGGATTGCTTGCGGTAACGATCGCCGGTTTCCTTACAGGGTGGCCGGTGGATAAACCGGGAATATTTTATTTACCTTTATTACAGGACTGGATTTACAATTTCCCCAATGTGGCCGGCGCAAGAGCGATTATGATTGGAATTGGTCTGGGAATCATTTCCACGTCCATACGCTACATCCTCGGTATTGAAAAATCCTATATCGGAGAATAATTATGAAATTTCTTGAAAATCTGATTCTGAAACTGGGGCATGTGGATCGGCGCTGGATTTTCCTGATTATTGCCGCTGTAGTGGCCTTGCCTTTGTTTTTCCCGTTAGGATTACCCATTCGTCCCACCAATGCCACCCAGGTGGCCTATAATGCCATTGAAAGCTTGCCGCCGAATTCGAAGGTCCTCGTGTCTTTCGAGTACGGTCCCAGCACTAAGCCGGAAATCCATCCCATGGCGATCGCTGTTTTACGCCACCTCTTCCGGAACGGACAGAAAGTGTATGTCACCTGTCTCTGGCCCGATGGTCAATTCATGGCGGAGGAGGCCTTGAACCAGGTGGCGAAAAAAGAATATCATCTCACCTACGGTGAGGATTACGTCCTGTTGGGGTTCCGACCGGGGAATGAAGCGGTCGTGAAGGGCGTTGTCAGTAATTTAAGGAAAATGTACACGGTGGATGCCCGGGGCACTCTAATCGATAAAATTCCCATGATGGAAGGGATTAACAATTTTAAGGATTTCGACTTCCTTTTCTCCGCTTCCGCCGGTTATCCCGGGACGGTGGAATGGGTTCAGTATGCCTCCGATCCCACGGGGGTGCCCATGAGCACCGGTACCACTTCAATTCAGGTAAATGAGGTAATGCCCTATGTCCAATCGGGCCAGGTGAACGGGATTCTGGCAGGCATGCCGGGAGCCGCCGAATACGAAGCTCTCATTGGTGAACCGGGAATCGGAACCAGCGGTATGGATGCCCAATCCATTGCCCACCTGGTGATCGTCCTGTTTATCGTCCTTGGGAACGTGGGTTATTTCATCGAACGCAAACGTGCTAGAAAATATTAAGGTCGGGAGAGATTTAATATGAATGGAGCAGAAATTTTCGGCGGATGGATTGCAGCCTTCCTGACTTTGGCCATCTTTTCCTATCTTTACAAGGATAACCCCTTCTACAAGATTGCGGAACACATCTTTGTCGGGGTTTCGGCGGGATATTGGACTTCCATGTATTTCTGGACCCAGATCCAGCCAAACCTTTTTGGTCGGCTATGGCCCAAGATTGAACCCGGAACCCTGGACAGCGGTTTCATGAAATTCTGGTATGGGATTTACAATACACTGGGAGCGGTTCTACCTGCTGTTTTCCCGACAGGGGGTATCGATAAGGGGCATGGAATGCACCTGATTTACATCATTCCCTTCATCCTGGGGATTATGATGTTATTAAGTGTCTTTTCCAAGATGAGCTGGTTTGCCCGGTGGGGCATCGCCTATACGGTGGGTATGGCCGCCGGTCTGAGAGCTTACGGATTCCTGAATTCGAATGTAATTGGACAAATCAAGGGGTCCGCTGTTCGGTTCGTCGGTGATTTACCCTTTTTCAGCCTTCTGGGAGACAGTATTTTCAACAGTTTTATTATTATTGTGGGTACAATTGCCGGACTCCTGTATTTTTACTTTTCCAGGGAGCACACGGGCTGGCTGGGTAAAGTTTCACGATTCGGAATCTATTTCCTGATGATCAGCTTTGGTGCATCTTTCGGATTTGCCGTTATGGGGCGAATATCCCTGTTAATTGGACGTTTTATTGACCTGATCGACTATTCTGGAGGCCGGTACCACCATGCCACTTTATGGATATTAGTCATCATGGTGTTGTTACTTGGTTACAGCGCATTCAAGGATCAGAGTGGCAATAAGCCCAACACCGATGAAGCATGACCGGCTGATTCATATTAAACAATTATCCGTTTCCTTTCCCGTAAAAGGAGACCTGGTTCCGGTTGTGGATCAGGTCTCCTTTTCTGTTTTTAATGGGGAAATCCTGGCGTTAGTGGGGGAATCAGGGTGCGGAAAATCCCAGATTGCCCTGGCGCTCATGGGTTTGAACCATCCCCAGGCGCAGGTCCAATTAACCGGAATGGGACTGGATTGCAGGAAAGCCATGATTTTTCAGGAACCAATGACCGCTCTTAACCCGGTTATTACTATCGGAGAACAAATTCGGGAAGCGATTTCAGAAAAAGCATTCGCCACCAGAGAACGGGTTTATGAATTGTTACGGGAAGTAAAAATCAGTGAGCCGAAAAAACGGTACAAGCAATATCCCCACGAATTCTCCGGTGGCATGCGGCAACGGGTGCTCATTGCTGCTGCTTTGGCCCGGAAACCCAAACTGTTGATTGCCGATGAACCCACTACGGCCCTGGACGTCACCATACAGAGCCAGATTGTGGCTCTGTTAAAGTCATTGAACCAGCGGATTGGTCTTTCCATTCTGTTTATTACGCACGATCTCGGTCTGGTGAAAAAAGTGGCGCATCGGACCATGGTCATGTATGCGGGAAAGATCGTCGAATCCGGGCCGACGGAAGAAGTCTTAACTGCGTCAAGGCACCCTTACACGGCCGATTTAATGAAGCTTTCCATTTTGGAAAAGAATGGGCATGGGAAATTCCCAGCGATTCCGGGTACGGTCCCGGCGCCCCATGACTACCACTCTGGCTGTCGTTATCATCCCCGTTGTTCCTATGCTAAACCGGATTGCGAACAGGGCGAACCGAAGACGGAAACAGAGGCGGAACATTCCTGGTTTTGTAACTACGCTCTGGAGGGAAGGGGTGCTTCCGAATGACTTTGAAACCAATGTAAATTTTTCTTTGGTTTTACTATAGAAACCTGCCAGTTGAAGGATATTTAAAACACAGGTACAATATTACTTAATTAAAGGATTTTTACGTGGATACAATTTTAAAAGAACTGGGAATAGAATCCCTGAATCCCGGATCCTGTTCTGGAAAAGGATTTTGGGCTTCAACTGAAGGGGAAATTTTACCATCGATTAATCCCTCGACCGGAGAAGTCATTGCAACCGTTGCCATGGCCGGACAGAAGGAGTACGACCAGGTGGTTCAACGGGCATCGGAAGCCTTCCAACAGTGGAGAACAGTTCCGGCGCCGGTCCGGGGGGAATTGGTCCGTCAAATGGGACTGGCCCTGCGGGAAAAGAAAGATGCTCTGGGAAGTCTGGTAGCACTGGAGATGGGAAAAATCAAGCAGGAGGGATATGGCGAAGTTCAGGAAATGATTGATATCGCCGATTTTGCCGTCGGGCAATCCAGGATGCTGTACGGTAAAACGATGCATTCGGAACGGAAAGATCACCGGATGTACGAGCAGTGGCATCCCCTAGGACCGATCGGTGTGATTTCGGCCTTTAATTTCCCAGTCGCCGTCTGGGCCTGGAATGCTTTTATTGCCGCTATTGCCGGGGATACGGTCATCTGGAAACCCTCTTCGTCGGTTCCTTTATGCAGTATTGCCATCCAAAACATTTGTAATGAGGTGATGGAGGCCAATGGCTATTCCGGCATTTTCAATCTGGTGATTGGAAAAGGGTCCACCATTGGTGAAACGCTGGTCAAGGACAAGCGCATTCCTCTCATTTCATTCACCGGCTCGACAGCCATGGGTCGGCACGTCAGTGAACAGGTGGCGAAGCGTTTTGGCAA
>CAZIIM010000006.1:53412-67386 GCA_964539305.1 uncultured bacterium
GAATTGAATTAACGCCTGAATCCTTGAACCCTTTTAACTGGAAAGACGCAACGAAATGACCATTCAACCTGTTGATGTACGAAAAACGATCGGCAACCATATGCTGGCTGATGGAATGGAACCCGTCATTGATTTAAAAAACAGCCACGGATCCTGGCTGGTGGATGCCCGCGACGGCCGGGAATACCTGGATCTATTTTCCATGTTTGCCTCCCTTTCTGTTGGTTACAACCACCCCTATCTTCTGGAAAACAAGGCTCGGTTATTGGAAGCGGCGTTAAATAAACCGACGAACTCGGACGTTTATTCCACCCAACTGGCTGAATTCGTCGACACCATGGGACGGGTAGCCCAGCCGGAGTACCTACCCTATTCTTTCTTTATTGAAGGTGGTGCCCTGGCGGTGGAGAATGCCTTAAAAACAGCCTTTGACTGGAAAGTGAGAAAAAACCTGGCCATCGGAAGAGGGGAGAAGGGCTCCCAGGTCATCCATTTTAAGCAATGTTTTCACGGACGGACCGGCTACACTCTTTCCCTCACAGATTCACCGGACAAGCGCAAAACACTCTACTTTCCTAAATTTGATTGGCCCAGGATTACCAATCCAAAAATCAAATTCCCTCTGACGAAGGAAAATCTGGAAGAAATCCAGCGACTGGAATCCAAAGCATTGGATGAGATCAAAACAGCTTTATCTCAAAATCCGGACGATATTGCCGCCTTAATTATTGAACCGATTCAGGGTGAAGGCGGTGACAATCATTTCAGGGCTGAATTTTTCCATGCCCTGCGCGACCTGGCGGATGAAAACGAATTCCTCTTGATTTATGATGAAGTTCAGTCCGGCGTAGGGATTACGGGGGAAATGTGGGCTCACCAGTTATTTGGCAAAAAAGCCCGTCCTGATATTATCAGTTTTGGAAAGAAAACCCAGGTTTGCGGTATTTTTGTGGGGAACCGCGTCGATGAAGTAGAAGGCCATGTCTTTAAAGAATCGAGTCGAATAAACTCTACCTGGGGTGGGAATCTGGTAGACATGGTCCGTTTCACCATCTACCTGGAAATCATTGAACAGGATCACCTGGTCGAAAAGGCTAAGTCAACAGGCGCCTATTTATTAAACCAACTGGAAAATCTGGGGAATCGTTTTTCCGATTTAGTTTCCAATGTTCGGGGGCAAGGTCTTTTCTGTGCTTTTGATCTCCCCGATGGAGCCACCCGCGATCGGGCGATTCAGTTTATTGCAGAGGAGGGGGTTCTAATGCTGGGAAGCGGAGAGCGGTCCATACGGTTCCGGCCCCATTTAAATGTAACCCAGGATGAACTTGATTTTGGACTGGGGAAAATTGAGGATGCCCTGAACCGCTTGTGACTGTCGCTGCAAATTCAGGAACCCTGTACATTGTTTCCACTCCCATCGGTAATCTGGAAGACATCACCCACCGGGCACTGAGGATTTTAAAGGAAGTGCCCCTGATTGCAGCGGAGGATACCCGTCGCACGCGTCAACTATTGTCGCACTACCAGATTCACACCCCCCTGATCAGCTACTACGAACATAACCGTTTCACCCGGATTCCCCGGATCGTGGACCATCTGGTTTCAGGTCAGTCTTTGGCCGTCGTCACGGACGCAGGAACGCCCGGCATCAGTGACCCGGCCTATCGCTTGGTTCGGGCCGCACTGGAAGCCGATTGTAATATTGAAGCTATTCCCGGCGCTTCCGCCGTATTAACAGCCTTGGTCTCCTCGGGACTTCCCACCGACCGGTTTATTTTTGAAGGTTTTCTCCCGGCAAAGAAAGGCCGGAAACAACGCCTTAAACGCCTCCTGAATGAAGAAGCGACGATTATCTTTTTTGAAAGTCCGAACCGCCTTTTAAGGACCTTGAAGGATATCTTAACCCACTTAGGGGATCGACCGGCAGCCATTGGACGGGAGCTGACCAAACTGCACGAGGAAATCATCCGCGGAAAAGTATCGGAATTAATTTCACACTTTACAACGAAAGCCCCCCGGGGTGAATTTGTCATTATGGTAGGGAAGGAAGATCCAAATGTCTATTTTTAACCGCGGCAGATTGATTACATTTGAAGGAATTGACGGATGCGGGAAGAGTACCCAGGTCAAACTCCTGGTGGAGGCGTTAAATCGGGATGGGAAAAAATCCATTCTGGTACGGGAGCCGGGAGGGACCCTCGTGTCTGAGGAAATCAGGGAAATTCTTCTCCATCGGCCCTCATCGGTACTTTGCGACCGAACGGAAGCCCTGTTAATGTGTGGCAGTCGGGCCCAGTTGACCTACGAAATTATCCTGCCCAATATTGAAGCGGGGATACATGTCATTGCAGACCGTTATTCCGATTCCACGTTGGCCTATCAGGGGGGTGGAAGGAAGTTGGATCTGGAATGGCTGATTAAATTAAACACCTTCGCCACCTATGGTTTGGAACCGGACGTGACTTTTTTTGTTGACCTATTACCGTCCGAGGCAGAACGGCGACGGAAACAGGAGAAGGATCGCATTGAACGGGCCGGCCTGGAATTACAAACCGCCGTCCGGAATGCCTACCTTGAGCTGGCCAAACGGTTCCCGGAACGGATGGTTGTACTGGATGGTCATCAACCGGTGGATGTGATCCACAATGAAATCCTGTCTGAACTGAAAAGGAGAAAACTATTTTAATGCGTACATTTAAACATAACCGAAAATGGATCCTGCTCATCCTGGTGCTGGCAGTCGGTTCTCTGGCCCTGAGTCGCTCCGATTTTTACCGGAAGTTGGGGAAATCCCAACGGCTGATTAATGAAGTTTACAAGCAGGTTTTTGCCACCTATGTGGATGAACTGGATCCGGAAGCGTTCACCCGGGCCAGTATCCGGAATATCACCGCCGCCCTGGACCCCTACACCGTTTACCTGGAAAAGGATGAACGGGACAATATCAATATCCTGGCTTACGGGAAATACGGCGGCGTCGGCATTCAGCTGGGATGGCGGAATAAACAACTCTCTGTTATTGCACCGATGGACGGAAGTCCTGCGAAAGCGGCCGGTATTCTCAGCGGAGATATCATTGTAAAAGTAGATGACAAGAGTGTGGAGAAACTGTCTCTCGATGAAGCGGCGCACCTGATTCGGGGCGAACAGGGAACCACCGTGAAATTGACCATCAAACGTTACGGAATTGATGAACTGCTGGATTTCAACATCACCCGGGCCAATATCAAGGTCAAGGATGTGACCTATTACGGGGAAGTGGCTTCGAGCACAGGTTACGTCCGGCTGAGCCGTTTCTCCCGGAATGCCCCATCGGAAATGCGGTCTGCCCTGAACGATTTAATGCAACAGAACGTCCATGACATCATCCTGGATCTCAGGGACAATCCGGGCGGATTATTGAATGCCGCCGTCTCGATTCTCGATATGTTGATTCCCAAGGACCAGTTACTGGTGACCACCAAGGGACGGACCCCGGAATCCAATAAAACTTTTTATTCGAAATCGGATCCCCTGGTGCCGGAATCGGTACCCATTACAGTCCTGATTAATCATGGCAGCGCCTCTGCCAGTGAAATCGTGGCCGGTGCCATTCAGGACCTGGACCGGGGGCTTATTCTGGGACAGAAATCCTTTGGAAAAGGACTGGTTCAGTCGGTATATAATCTGGACAAAACCAAAACCTTGAAAATCACTACCGCCAAATATTACATCCCCAGCGGGAGACTGATTCAGAAAAGCGATTATATTGACACCACTTTCATCCTGAACCGGGCCCACCTGGATACGCTCTTCACAACCAAAAATGGCCGTACGGTAAAAGGCAGCGGCGGCATCACCCCTGACAGCATCATTGATTACGGTCCTGTACCGGTCCTTACAACCAAATATTGGCGCAGGGGATATTTCTTTTCGTTTGCACAGAAATTCAAACACCAGTATACCTCCATGGAGGAAGTGGAAGCTGATTCAAGTCTTCTGGAAAAATTCGCCCATTTCCTGGCCGATGAAACAGTTCATATTCAGTTACCTGGGGAGAAGGAACTGGAAAACCTGGACAAGAAAATCCATCAGGTGGACAGTACGAATCAAACCGTTGAATCCGCTCTGGAAAAAATTGAATCGTTTTATGATCACCGTAAAAGCACCCTTTTTCAGACGGAGCGGGAAAAGATCCGGCAACAGTTATTGATTGAATTCGCCGGGTTACTGGAAGGGCCGGCAGGGCGGACCAAACAGGTTCTGAAACACGATCCATCCATTGCCACCGCCATCGATCTCATGTCGGATGAACTGGCTTACGATACCTTTCTGGCAAAATCGATGGCCGAATCGGCGAACTGAAGATTAAACTTTCATTCTATTGAGGGATTCACTGTAAATTCCACGGCTTTTTCAGGGGGCGGTTAGCTCAGTTGGTTAGAGCGCTACGTTGACATCGTAGAGGTCACTGGTTCGATTCCAGTATCGCCCACAACCATTTTTCGAATAAATATGACTTCTGACTATTCAGTTTACTTCGTCTGTCCTGCGGATTCCGAGCCGCAGCGGCCTTTCTATACTCCATTTACCATTTAATTTGTCACTACCTACCACTCATTCATGAATCAGATTACGATCACTTTTCCGGATCAATCCACCAAACAGTACCCCTCCGGTATAACCCCGTTGGAGATTGCACGTCAGATTGGTCCACGGCTGGCCAAGGATACTGTGGCGGCCGAAGTCAACGGTCAACTGGTGGACCTGAACCGGCCCCTGAATGAGAATGCGGAGCTGAAACTGCTCACGGCGACCACTCCGGAAGGACATGAAGTTCTGCTTCACAGCACCGCCCATTTAATGGCTCAGGCCGTAAAAGCCCTGTATCCCGATGTGAAAATCACCATCGGTCCAGCCATTGAAAACGGCTTTTACTACGATTTTGACCTGGAAGGAACCTTTTCCGACGAGGACCTGGATAAAATAGAAGCAAAAATGCGGGAACTGGCGAAGGAGGATCTGGATATTCAGCGCCAGGAATTGAGCCGGAAGGAAGCCCTGGCCTTGTTTAAACAGCGCGGTGAAGATTACAAGGTGGAAATCATTAAAGCGATTGATCCCAAGGATACGATTTCAGCCTACCGCCAGGGCGATTTCATTGATCTCTGTCGCGGCCCGCACGTCCCCAGCACTGGCCGGATTAAATATTTCAAATTACTCACTACCTCCGGGGCTTACTGGCGTGGAAATGAAAACAATAAAATGCTCCAGCGCATTTATGGGACGGCCTTTGGTTCCAAACAGTTGTTAAAAGATTACCTCCATTTCCTGGAGGAGGCCAAAAAACGGGACCACCGTAAACTGGGTCGGGAGCTTGAAATCTACACCTTTGACCAGGAAGTGGGTCCGGGTCTGCCGCTCTGGTTGCCCAACGGAGCCATCATCATTGAAGAACTGGAAAAACTGGCCAAGGAAACCGAACAGGAGGCAGGTTATTTACGGGTGCGGACGCCCCACCTGACCAAGGGCAGCCTTTATGAAAAATCAGGTCACCTGGAATTGTACAAGGAGGCCATGTATCCGGCCATGGACATTGATGGCATCAAGTATTACATCAAACCCATGAATTGCCCCCACCACCATAAAATTTATGCCGCCCTGCCCAAAAGTTACCGCGATCTGCCTTACCGCCTGGCAGAATACGGCACATGTTACCGCTATGAAAAATCCGGGCAGTTATTTGGACTGATGCGCGTCCGCAGCATGCAGATGAATGACGCCCATATTTACTGCACACAGGACCAATTCGAGGATGAATTCCTCGCCGTCTGCCAGATGTATTTGAAATATTTCGACATTTTCGGCATCGACAAGTACGAAATGCGCCTGAGCCTCCACGATCAGGAAGGCCTGGGGAAGAAATACATTGACGAACCGGAACTGTGGCAGGAAACAGAGAAAGCCGTCCGGAAGGCTCTGGACAAAGGCGGTATCCACTACACCGAAATTCCGGGGGAAGCGGCATTTTACGGACCGAAAATTGATGTTCAGGTCTGGAGCGCCATTGGCAAAGAATTCACCCTGGCCACCAACCAGGTGGATTTCGCCATTCCAAAACGGTTTAACCTGACCTACACGACCCAGGATGGAAGGGAAGAAACCCCCTTGTGCATCCACCGGGCGCCCTTGAGCACCCATGAACGTTTCATCGGTTTTTTAATCGAGCATTTTGGGGGCGATTTTCCTCTTTGGCTGGCGCCGGTACAAATGATTATTCTACCCATATCCGAAAAAGTTTTAGACTACGGCCGGACACTCGAAAAAACTTTCAGAGCCGGCGGAATCCGTGTACAGCTGGATGATCGTCCCGACAAAATCGGGGCAAAAATACGTCAAGCTGAGTTGAAGAAAATTCCAGTAATGGCCATCATCGGGGAACGGGAGGCCCAATCCGGATCCGTTTCCCTTCGCCGGCGCCTGGTGGGGGATCTGGGGTCCACACCGGCTGAAACACTGCTGGAAGAACTGCAATCCGAAATAAAAGACAGGAGAAGAACCGATCGCAAAAAAGGATAATACCCGAATCAATGAGGATATTACGGCGGAAGAAGTCCGGCTAATATCGGAGACAGGGGAACAGCTCGGAATTGTTCCCATTAACGATGCCCTGGAGCGGGCAGCAGAAGCAAATCTGGATCTGGTTGAGGTGGCGCCCAATGCCAAACCGCCGGTGGTCAAAATTCTGAATTACGGAAAATTAAAGTACGAAGAAAAAAAGAAGGCCCAGGCCAGCAAAAAGAAACAGCACGTTATTAAGGTGAAGGAAATCCGGGTGCGGCCAAGGATAGATGATAATGACCTGCTGACGAAGGTAAACCTAGGAAAGAAATTTTTACAGGATGGTTGTAAATTGAAAGTTACACTCATGTTCCGGGGGCGGGAACTGGCCCGTCAGGACCTGGGGATCCTGGTTCTGGATCGCATTATTGAAATGCTCAGCGACGTGGCTGAAGTAGAAAAAGAAAATGAATTGGAAGGTCGATCACAATCGATCATTTTAACTGCTAAAAGGAGTAGTTAGTCAATGCCGAAGCAGAAAACAAGACGCAGTGCAGCCAAGCGCTTTCGCCTGACCGGCACTGGAAAAATAAGACGGAATAAAGCAAACCATAGTCACATGCTCATTCGCCGTTCCAACAGCGCCAAACGCAAGATGCGTCGGGCGGGACTGGTGGACAGTACGGAAGAAAAACGCGTCCGGCGGATGATCGCACACTAAAAGGAAGACAGCATGCCAAGAGCGAATAGTTCTGTGCCCCGGCACAGACAACATCGAAAGATCGTAAAGCAGGCCAAGGGCTACTATGGTGCCCGGAGCCGCAACTTCAAGGCTGCCAAAGATGCAGTCACTAAAGCGGGGCTCTATGCCTACCGCGACCGCCGACAACGAAAACGTCAATTTAGACGGCTCTGGATCGTGCGAATTAATGCGGCTGCCCGGCAACATGGATTGTCCTATTCTGCCTTCATTTCAGGTCTGAAAAACAAAGGCATCGAACTGGATCGGAAAGTACTGGCGGACCTGGCCATGAACGATCCCAGTGCCTTTGGTGAACTTGCAAAGGCCGTGAAAGGCTGATGCAACTTAAGGAATCGGTCACATCGGTCCGGAAGCAATTCCGGGCCGATACTGATCCCTTTCCAACTTCTGCCCAGGAAGCAGAAGCCCTCCGAATCAAATATTTCGGCCGCAAAGGCCTGGTGACGCGCCTGTTCGTCCAGCTGAAGGAAGTCCCCCCGGAAGAACGACCGTCCATGGGAAAAGCGTTGAACGATCTGAAACGGGAATTAAGCGAACAGTTCGAGACCCTGATTTCCCAGACCGCCGCTACGACCGCCCGTCACGAAGAAGTAGATTACACCTTACCGGGGATTCCCTTTTATCCCGGTCATGTGCACCCACTCCAGCAGACGCTGGAAGAAATTAAAACCATTTTTCAGAATATCGGTTTCGGAGTCGCCTACGGACCTGAGATTGACGATGATTTTCACAATTTTTCCGCCCTGAATTTTCCCCCGGACCATCCGGCGCGGGATATGCAGGACACGTTCTTTATTCAGCCGGATGTCGTTCTCAGAACCCACACTTCCAATGTTCAAATCCATTTAATGGAAGAACAGTCACCACCCCTTCGTTACATCATTCCCGGCCGGGTGTATCGGAACGAGGCCATCAGTTTCAAAAGTTACTGCCTGTTTCACCAGGTGGAAGGGCTGTTTGTGGCCGAACAGGTTTCCTTTGCCGAATTAAAGGGCACCCTGGAATATTTTGTCAAACGAATGTTCGGTCCCAACACAAAAACCCGTTTCCGGCCCAGTTTCTTCCCGTTCACCGAACCGAGCGCGGAAGTGGACATCTGGAATGAAAAACGGGGGCAATGGCTGGAAATTCTGGGCTGTGGTATGGTGGACCCGGCGGTGTTCGAAGCGGTGGGGTATGACCCGGAAAAGTGGCATGGCTACGCCTTTGGAATGGGAATTGAACGGATTGCCATGCTGAAATATGGTATTGACGACATCCGCATGTTCTACCAGGGGGATGTCCGTTTTCTGGGGCAGTTCTGATGCGCATTCTGATTGACTGGCTGAAAGATTTTGTAGACCTTCAGGAAGATCCAGGCACTCTGGAGGAGATCCTGACCATGATCGGCCTGGAGGCGGAACAGGGGATTGACTACGATGCGCTGGACCCCATTGTAGTGGCGGAAGTTCGCGAGAAGATTAAACACCCCAACGCCGATAAATTGAGTCTTTGCCAGGTTTTTGACGGTACCCAGACCGTCCCCGTGGTGTGCGGTGCCCCGAATGTGGCCGCCGGACAGAAGGTTGCCTTTGCACCGGTGGGAGCGGTTTTACCGGGCGGGTTCAAAATCGGGAAAGCCAAAATCAGGGGAGAAGTGAGTCAGGGCATGATCTGTTCCGAACGGGAACTGGGTCTGTCTGAGCGGCACGACGGCATTCTGGTATTGCCTGCCGAGGTCGAGCCTGGAACCCGGTTTAAATCCTTTTTAATGGAGTCCCAGGCGGTCCTGGAACTGGACATTACCCCCAATCGCCCCGATTGTTTCAGTCACATGGGCGTTGCCCGGGATCTGGCCGCCAAACTCGATCGTGAATTCAAACCGTTGAAAGTTCAACCACGGGTGAGGGAGGAAGCGGATCTGAATAAGATTCTATCCGTCACGATTGACGACCAGGAGGCCTGTCCCCGGTATATCGCCACCGTAGTAAAGAATGTACGCATTGGTCCTTCTCCGGACTGGATGGTCAAGCGACTGGAAGCGGTAGGGCAGCGGAGCATTAACAATATTGTGGACATTTCCAACTATGTCCTTCAGGAAATGGGTCATCCCACCCACCTTTTCGATTTTGACAAGATCCGCACCGGTGAACTGGTCATCCGGAGGGCGAAAGAAGGGGAGAAGCTCACCACTCTGGATGAAACAACATGTACCCTGACACCGGAACAATTACTGATTACAAATGGGCCGGATCCCCTGGCACTGGCGGGCATCATGGGCGGTCTGGATTCAGCCGTCCAGGAAGATACCCACACGGTTCTGATTGAAAGCGCTTATTTTAATCCCTCTGTCATCCGCCGGGGGGCGAAACAACTGGGCTTTTCCACGGAAGCCTCGAAACGGTTTGAACGGGGTGCCGATCCCGAAGGAACGGTTACAGCCCTGTGGCGCGTGGTTGAATTGCTGGAAAAATATGCCGAAGGGGAATGGGTGCCGGGGATCATTGATGCATACCCTAAAAAGATTACACCCAAAACCATTCTCCTGCGCCGGAGCGAACTGGATCTGCTCTCGGGATGTGACATCGATGACACTTTTGTCGTCACTGCTCTCCAGGGGATTGGCTGTTCCGTTCGGGAAATTGAAAGCGGTCGCTGGGAGTGCACACCACCTACATACCGGCCGGACCTGGAACGGGAAGTGGACCTGGTGGAGGAAATTGTCCGTCTTTTTGGGTACGACCACGTCCCTGCAGCCCAAACCTACACCGGTGTCATGCTGTCGGAAGACTCGGACCCTCTGGCCAACCTGGATCGGATCGTCACTCGTCTGGTGGGGATGAGTTTCTTTCAATGTTTCAATAATTCCCTGCACCCGGAAACGATTGTCAAACTGCACCGCGAAAAAGCGGTGAAAATCATGAATCCACTGACGGAGGACATGACCCACGTCCGAACTAGTTTACTGCCGGGTCTTTTACAGACAGTGGATTTCAACATCAAAAACGGATCGCCGGACCTGCGATTGTTCGAATGGGGGAACGTCTTTGTCCAGGAATCACCGGGGTTTGAAGGCATTCGGGAAACGCTCCTCCTGGCCGGTGTATTACACGGAAATCTGAACCGTCCCAATCTCCATCAGCCGGAAAAAACACCTGTTTCATTTTTTGCCCTGAAAGGGGTGATTCAGGGGTTGTTCGACGCGTTGCATCTTGGAAAGGTAACATTTCAGGCCCGTTCTGAATTGAAACCGGGTTACAGCGTCATGAAGGACTTGTCAATCGCTTCAGAACCAATCGGATGGATGGGTGAAGTGGACCCGGATTACATCACAACCTTAAAATTAAAATGTGGTCCTGTTTTTGCCTTTGAATTAAAGGTGGAATCACTCCTTCAACTGCTGGAAAAACCCCTGCGCTACAATCCCATTATTCCCTATCCGGTTATTGAACGGGACCTGAATTTCGTTCTGGATGAAACCACTGCGGCAGGTGAAGTGGTGGAAAAAATACAGAAGAACGGCCGGGAGCTGCTGCGTTCGGTGGAACCGGTGAACCTCTTCCGCCACGAAAGTCTGGGGGTTGGGAAGAAGAGTATTACCTTTCACCTCGTATTTCAAAGCCCGGATAAAACATTGAAAGACAGGGATGTGAATCCAATCGTTGAGGACATTGTACGGGTGGTGGAAAAGAATTTTAAGGCTAAATTACGCTAAACATTGTTTGAGGTATGAACATGGAAGATCAAGGAAATCTGGTGCGGGTCACCATCTATGGTCAGGAGTACACCGTAAAGGCTCCGGCAGATGCCAGTTATATCAAGAATATCGCTGAATATGTGGACCAGAAAATGCGGGAGGTACAGGAGGAACTGGCCACACCCCAGGTTCCGGCAAAAGTAGCCATTCTGGCGGCCATGAATATCTCCGATGAACTGTTTTCCATTCGACAGAAGAATGAATCCCTGACGGACCGAGTAGGGCAGAAACTCTCTTCATTGATCGAAATGGTGGACGAGGCCCTGGAAGACTGAATCTCTCCTGGAGGGGGGACTGCCATGAAAACCAGAATTCTTTCAGGCCGGGAAGTAGCGGCCAGCGTTTACCGGGAACTTACCGGCCGGATCGAGAACCTGAAAGAATATCACGTTGTCCCCGGCCTTGCCGTAATCCTGGTTGGGGATGACCCAGCTTCTGCAGTTTACGTTCGTTCTAAGACCCGTAAATTCAGGCAGTTAAACCTTGTATCTGAAACAATCGTATTAAGTGCCGATTGTTCCCAGGAAACATTACTGGACCAGATCGAAGCCTTCAATGGGGATGATCGTTATCATGGAATTCTGGTTCAGTTTCCGCTACCGGCCCATTTAGACCAGGATCGCGTCCTGGAAGCCATCGATCCGAAAAAAGACGTGGACGGGCTTCATCCCTATAATCTGGGTCTACTGGTTTCAGAGCGCCCCCGTTTTATTCCCTGTACACCGAAGGGTATCCTGCGTATTCTGGAGTATTTTGAATATTCTTTAGCCAGAAAACAGGTGGTTATTGTGGGGCGCAGCAAGCTTGTAGGACGGCCCCTGTCCATCCTGACCAGCATGAAAAAGAGCTGGTCCAACGCCACCACAACCATTTGTCATTCAGGTACCAAAGATTTGTCGTCAATCACCCAAATGGCGGATTTCCTCATTTTGGCCATGGGATCCCCTGAATTTTTAACCAGATCGGATATTAAACCGGGGGCTGTAGTCATTGATGTGGGAATTAACAGGGTAGAGGACGATTCGGAGAAGGGTTATCGACTGGTGGGAGATGCTCAGACAACTAGCCTCATGGGCCGGGCTGGAGCCTTAACGCCGGTTCCCGGCGGTGTGGGACCCATGACCATCGCTATGCTGGTAGAGAATACGGTGGAAGCCGCCGAACGGCAGGTGGGCCTTCTTTAATATTCATTGACGATTTAAAAAAAGACCTGTTCAGGTCCTTTTTTATTCTGGTACGCCCGACAGGATTCGAACCTGTGACCTCATGCTCCGGAGGCATGCGCTCTATCCAGCTGAGCTACGGGCGCAAACAGGGCTGGAAATTACAACGAACAGGTTTATTCCAGAAGCGTCTAATCACGAATTTCATGGGACAGTTTCTATTGGGGCGGGAAATCACCGGTTTTAAATTATTTCCGTGAAACCGGTTCTCATTTTGACGACTGTGGACGATCCCGACCGGGGGAAGTCCATCGCTGAAACGCTGGTCCGGGAGAACCTGGCCGCCTGTGTGAATGTGATTCCCAGGGTACAGTCCATTTACCGTTGGAAAGGTTCCGTCGTGCAGGAAGAGGAATGGCTCCTTTTGATTAAAACCACTGATCAGAATGAGCGACAGGTCTATGACCGGGTGGGTGAATTACATTCCTACGAACTGCTGGAATTAATTACTATTACTGATCTGGGGATTGAAAACCGATATTTCCAGTGGATTAAAGACAACGTGCATGGATAAACGCTTAAAATTTCTTTACTATTTCCTGGTTTTAATCACGGTAGGGTCTGCCGGTTTCCACATTATTGGCGGTGAAGAATGGAGCCTGATGGACAGCATCTATATGACCATTATTACCCTGTCAACGGTCGGTTTTACCGAAGTGCATCCCCTGAATGAAATTGGAAAATTATGGGCCGTTCTGGTGATTATCTTCGGAGTGAGCGGCTTCGCCGTCATGATTTCAGAAATCGGCGTGGAGTTGCTGGAATTCAAAGAATATCGGAGACGCAAAATGCGTAAAAAAATCTCAAAACTACAGTACCATTACATTATCTGCGGTTTCGGTCGCATGGGTTCGGTGATTGCCGAGGAACTGGATCAGAAAAAGATCCCCTTTGTAGTGATTGAACTCAATGAACAAAAGGTGGGTATTATTCAGAATCGCGGTTATTACGTAATTCATGGCGACGCAAGTCTGGATTCTACGCTGCAGGACGCAAATATTTCCAAGGCAGAAGGGATCGTGGTGGTGCTGGACAGCGACCAGGACAACCTGTTTGTGACCATGTCCGCCCGTAATCTGAACCATGACGCCTACATCATCAGTCGTTGTTCCAAGAGTGACACCGGTGAAAAACTGCTCCGGGCCGGCGCTAATAAAGTGGTCAACCCCTATATTACCGGAGGACATAAAATGGCGGAACTGCTCACCAGTCCGTTTGTGGAAGACGCCGTCAGCATTGACACACCGGCAGAACCCCAGCTGGATATGGTTCTGGAGGAATTTAATCTGGCCCATCTGCCGTCTTTAACCGGAAAACCGATTCGGGATTGCCAGTTAAGGGAGAAATACGAAATCTTAATTGTAGGAATCGTAAAACCGGATGGCAGCACGATTCTGAATCCGGCGTCCGATGTCATGCTGGAGAAAGATCAGAAAATCATTGTCATCGGGTCCAAGGAGAAACTGGACACCTTCAAGAGCCAATTGAAAAATGCCGTATAATATATATTATGTATAATAATAGATAATCATAGAAAATCAGCGTATCACCAGGTTCACCAGTCTCCCCGGCACGTAGATTTCCTTCACCAGCTCCTTCCCTTCCAGATATTTCTGGATTTTCGTATCGGCTTTCGCCTGATTCAGGATCGTTTCTTTATCACTTTCCTTGGGAACGCTGATCCGGGAACGGAGTTTTCCATTCACCTGAAT
>CAZIIM010000006.1:67486-70690 GCA_964539305.1 uncultured bacterium
GGTCCAGGGTTTCAATATCTTCGGTCACTTTCTTTATGGTTGTATGGAGAACATGGGCCGTCTCGGAAGCTAAATCCTCATCTGTGAGGGGTGTCTCGTTGATTAAACGCCACACTTTCTTTAAAAAACGGTCAATACCGGCAATGCCTTTCGTATCCCAGGCAGCCGCCTGATCGAAGGGTCCAATGAACATTTCATAGACCCGGAAAACATCTGCCCCGTATTTAGCTACCACGTCATCGGGATTAATCACATTCCCGCGGGATTTGGACATCTTTTCGCCCCCTTCACCCAGCACCATACCGTGAGAGGTTCGTTTCTGGTAAGGTTCAGGCGTGGGGACCAATCCGCAGTCGTATAAAAATTTATTCCAGAACCGGGAATACAGTAAATGGAGGGTCGTATGTTCCATGCCGCCGTTGTACCAGTCCACGGGCATCCAGTATTCCAGTTTTTTCCGGTCGGCGAAAATTTCCGTATTCCTCGGATCCGTGTAGCGCAGGAAATACCAGGAGGAACCGGCCCAGTTGGGCATGGTATCCGTTTCCCGGTGTGCCTCACGGCCGCATATGGGACAGGGGGTGTGGACCCAGTCTGTCATGGCCGCCAGGGGTGATTCCCCCGTATCGGTGGGCTCATATTTCTCCACATCCGGCAGTAATACGGGTAATTCTTCGTCGGGAACGGGTACCCAACCGCATTCATGACAATGAATCATGGGAATGGGTTCTCCCCAGTACCGCTGGCGCGAAAAAACCCAGTCCCGAAGCTTGTAATTCACAGCCCGTTTACCGATGCCCTGCTTTTCCAGCCACTGAATCGTTTTTTCCTTGGCCTGGGCTACCGGCAGGCCGTTAATGTCCAGGCCCTGATCGTTGGCGGAATTAAAAGCAGTCCCTTCCAGCGTCCAGCAGGCTTCTCCCGCCAGAACGTCTTCCACCTTCACGCCCTCTTCCCGGGCCAGGGTTTCGTCGGGACGGTTGATGCAGTGGATCGTCAGACCAAATTTCCAGGCGAATTCAAAATCGCGGGTATCGTGGGCGGGAACCGCCATGATGGCGCCGGTACCGTAGGTGCTGAGGACATAATCGGCGATCCACACCGGAATTGGTTCCTGGTTGACGGGATTGATGGCGTAAGCCCCCGTGAAAACGCCCGTTTTTTCCGTGCTCAATTCGGTCCGTTCCAGGTCACTTTTCCGGGCCGATTGTTGAATGTAGACCTCCACTTCCTCCTTCTGGTCAGGAGTGGTGATTTCAGGTACCAGAGGGTGCTCCGGTGCCAGAACCATGTAGGTGGCGCCGAAAAGAGTGTCGGGTCGGGTGGTAAAAACATGAATTGCCTTATCAAATCCCGGAAGAGAAAAAGCCACCTCCGCCCCTTCGGAACGGCCGATCCAGTTGATCTGCTGGGTCTTGATCTTCTCCAGAAAATCCACCTCCTTCAGATCGTCAATCAACCGGTCGGCATAGGCAGTAATTTTCAGCATCCACTGTTCAATATTCCGCTTTTCCACTTCCCCGCCGCAGCGTTCACAGCGCCCTTCCACAATTTCTTCGTTGGCCAGACCGATTTTGCAAGAGAGGCACCAGTTAATGGGCATTTTGGCCTTATAGGCCAGACCCTTCTTAAAAAACTGAATAAAGATCCACTGGGTCCAGCGGTAATAATCCGGGTCCGTGGTGGAGAATACACGCTCCCAATCAAAGGAAAAGCCCAGGGATTTCAGCTGGCGGATGAAGCGTTCAATATTCTGTTTGGTAATGACCCGGGGGTGGACACCGGTTTTAATGGCATAATTCTCGGAGGGCAGGCCGAAACTGTCGAAACCCATGGGAAAAAGGACGTTGTACCCCTCCATCCGTTTTTTCCGGGCCAGAATATCCAAAGCGGTGTAGGAACGGGGATGGCCCACGTGGAGACCGTCCCCCGAAGGATAGGGAAATTCCACCAGGCAGTAGAATTTCTTCTTTTCCGAGAAGTCCACTGCCCGGAAGGTACCATGGTCCTCCCAGTATTTCTGCCACTTGGGTTCAATCGTTTTGGGTTCGTAATTCATTGTCAGTTATTGGAGATGTTTCAGCTCAATTATGGTCGGTGATTTTACAGCCGGTACCGGACACTGTGCTACCAGAAAAGCGGTCCGATTCCATGCAATTGAAATGATTACGGCTTCAGCAGAATTCGGACTGAATCCAGATCGCCATCGTTGGGACCGGGCGCCACATCCAATAGGGCCGAAAAGAGTTCATATAAGTGGATATTCTGAAAGGAAGGTACTTTCAGCCCGGACTTGAAACCGGGTCCCGAGGCGATGAAAGTACCCTGCATGGATTTCACCAGGGGATCATAGCCGTGGGTTCCGCCCACGTAGGCCTGGGGGTGGGCGTTGTAGTAATTCCGGGAGGTAACAGACCACCCCTCCTCCGCCACGCCAATGACAGGCGTAATGCGACGATGGTCCCGGTAGTGCCAGTGGTTTGGGGTGCTGGATTTCCGGTAAACGGCAAAATGGGGGTTGGCCCCTTTCAATGCATAATACACCGAATCCTCCCGCCCCGGTGCCGGGACCAGAGCCGTCACCGGCGACCAGGTAACAATGGACACGTCCGAAAGGGAAATGTAATCATCCAGAAAAATCACCTTGTTCCGGTCCAGGGCGGTCATACCATGGTCAGAAACCAGGATCAGGTTTACCTTATCCAGCAGGTCCCGTTCCGATAGACCGGTGAGCAGGCGCCCCAGATCCGCATCCAGTCCCTGAATGACCGTGTCCATGGCAGCCACTTCGGGCCCCAACCGGTGCCCCCAGTAATTGGCATCATTCAAATAGCCGGTGATGAAGACGGGCCGCTGGTCCTTTGGCAGGTCCAGCCAGTGGAGAATCTGATCGATAATCGCTTCGTTGGTGACGGAGCCGGTGTAAGGGTACCAGTACGTAGGCTGTTTTCCGTTAATCACCGCCTCGGATCCGGGCCAGAAATAGGTGGCGGTCACAAGACCCTGTTTCTCCGCCGTCACCCAGAAGGGTTCTCCCTCGTACCAGCGGCTTTCAGGAACAGCCGTACTCCCCTCCCCGATCCAGTACCAGGCGTCAAACACCGAATCGTACATGGTATTGGAAACAATACCGTGGTGTTCCGGGTACTGGCCCGTAATAATGGAAAGATGGTTGGGAAAAGTGAAAGTGGGAAAGACGGGAAT
>CAZIIM010000007.1:0-35546 GCA_964539305.1 uncultured bacterium
GGATTTGTCAGATCCATGAACCCTTCCGCTTCGCCGAAGGCGATATAAATGGCATAAGCCCCTAATACGGGGCCGTCCAGGTGGGTGGTGCTACTCCAAAAGTAGGGATAATCCTTATTGCCGTTTCCATCCGTAATGGATGTCACTTTAAAGACGGGATCAATAGCGGGAGAATTAGAGGTGGCCGGGGAGCGGGTGTAATCTACGATTGAGTGAAGTTCCTTGGCGTTGGGGAGTCGCCAGTCGTCATAACTCATAACCGGAATAGGTCAGGCTTTCAGCAAACTTTAAAACTTCTTCCAGTTCAGGGAACCATTTGAATGGGTCATTCCATTCAGGTCGTTTTTCACGCTGGGGTCGCCGCTGTCCACTTTCATCCACATCAATCCAGTAGCTTTATCTGTAATCGTACCGTCCCCATTATCCTGGAACTGGTTGACGCCATAATGGCTGTTCCCGCGGACATACCGGGCGTAGTAGGTGCTGCGGTTCGGATTACCTGTTTTGGGATAACCCTTGATACGACCATCGGCGAAATTGACACCGAAAAATGCCTCCTGATTATTCATGACCGTGCTTACATAGGCAGTGCTGGTGATATATTGGGAATCGATATAACGCCCCGTGGGTGAATATTCGAAGTCAAAATAATCAGTATCAATGTAAGGAATGGCGTCCGGTGGGGCACTGGGACTGGAAGGATCGGCCGATCCAGTGGTGCCGTTGTAGTTTATCAACGAATACAATTCCTTAATTGTGGGCACCCGCCAGTCGTTGTATCCCCCGGTGGTTGCGTCAGCCGCATCGGCGGCAGCCTGATCCCAGGCCACTTGATGAAAGCCTTGCTCCCACATGAGTCCGGTTACAAGGTCTGTCACCGTTCCGTCTCCGTTATCCATATAATGGGGGAGCGCGCCGGTGTACTGGGCGTCCTGTCCGTAGTAGGGATCCCCCGGTTCCGGGCAGGGGGTCAATAGTCCGATGGAACCGTCATCATAGCAGTGATCCTGACCCGTGTCTACCACAATATAATCGGAGGCGGTGGATTCCAGGGAAGTCCCCCGGACACAGCGTACATAATTGTAAATATAGACCACATCTCCCTGGGGCCCGTGCCCACCGGCATAGTCATCAGGATTACCGCTTTTGGGATCACTGCGCTGAGCTCCGGCCCCGTGCACATCCATCAACTGGTCATTATAAGCACTATTCTTATTGCTATTGGCCGGATTGCTGCAGGCGAAGAGGAAAATCAGTCCCAGAGCAGAACCCAGGGTCGTTCGTCGGATGACTTTCATTGCAGGCGCAGACATCAATTTTCCCATTCTTTAAATTGCTTTATTAGATGCAGAGCGGATTAAAAAGTTAAATTGGTTTAATGTGGGATGAAAAAAACAGTCTTAAGTTCAAGATCGAGTTCAACGGTCATAATTATTTTTTCGCCATAAGTTTTGCAGGTAAATCCAATAACAACCGGGGGCGCAGCTACGGAGTCAGCAATAGCCTCGTCTGACAGGGATGAACGGTTTATGCGCCAAGCCCTGGAACTGGCCCTAAAGGGGGTCGGAAAGGTGTCTCCTAACCCCCTCGTGGGAGCCCTCATTGTAAAAAAGGATCGCATCATTGGGAGGGGTTACCATGCCAGGTTTGGTGGGAATCACGCAGAAGTGAATGCGATTGGTAAAAACGATGTGGCAGATTCCACTTTGTACGTTACTCTGGAACCATGTAATCACCACGGTAAAACACCGCCCTGTACTGAAAAAATCATCGCGAGTGGTATCAAGCGCGTCGTGATTGGGGCCGTTGACCCCAACCCCCGGATGCAGGGGAAAAGCATTACCTTCCTCAGGAGCATGGGGTTTCAGGTGGATGCGGGAATTTTGAAGGAAGAAGCAGAAGAACTCATTCGATTTTACACCCGGTGGATAAACAGAAGGGTACCCTATCTCACCATAAAACTTGCTGTAACCAGAGATGGGTTCATAGCGGATTCGGAGGGGAATTCAAAATGGATATCCGGTTTTGAATCGCGGAGGGATGTCCACCGCCTTCGGTCGGAGTACGATGCTGTTATGGTGGGAACGAAAACAATTCTGATTGATAATCCTCGATTGACGGTTCGTCATGTTTCGGGAAGGAACCCCAATCGGGTGATCCTTGACCGCCAGGGGATCCTTTCTCCCGATCTGAAGGTATTTTCCCCCAATACCCGTCGGATATTTTATTTTTCCTCCGTGCACCGAAAGGATCTGCCTGACCACGTGAGTCAGGTGACGTTGAACCATCATGAATTCAATTTGTCCAGAATCATGAAAATCCTGGGTGAACGGGACCAGCAGTCCGTGCTGGTGGAAGGGGGTGCCACCGTTGCTATGTCCCTATTGAAATCGGATCTGTGCAGTGAAATTATTCTCTACCGGGGTGGCGCCACTTTCGGGGACGGGGTAAAATTCCCTGAAACCTCCCTCCCGGAATACGGTTTTAAAGTCATGAGCCATTCCACGTGCAGCCAGGATGAAAAAATCACTTACCGGAAGCAAGATGTTTAACGGCATTGTCGAAGAAACCGGCACTATTCAAACGATTGTCCAATCCGGTAATATGGTCACATTTCACATAGCTGCCTCTACGATTGCCGGCAAGGTAAAACCGAATGACAGCATTGCGGTTGACGGTGTCTGCCTGACGGTGACGGATATCGATGCTCAGAGGCTGAAGTTTGATCTGGTACCGGAAACATTAAAAAAAACCACCCTTGGTTTTAAATCAGAAGGTGATTTTGTTAATCTCCAGCGGTCGCTGGGCATTCAGGACCGCATTGACGGCCATTTTGTGCAGGGGCACGTGGACACGGTCGCCAAGATTGCCACGATCAAAGATTTTGGTGAAAACAGAGAAATGGTATTTGAAATTCCACCTGAATTCAACTCTTTAATCATTCCGCGAGGTTCCATTGCCATTGACGGGATCAGCCTCACGATTGCGGAATGTATTGGAAATCAGTTTAAAGTAGCCGTAATTCCTCATACCCTGAAACTCACGACTATGAAACATTACCGGGCGGGTGGTCAGGTGAATGTGGAATTTGACATGATTGGTAAATATATATTGAAAGCACTGGAATACTGGAAGGAGAATCCAGAGAAATGAAAGATCATTTAAAGGCGGCAGCCATCCCTGAAATCTTGGATGATATCCGCAAGGGGAAAATCGTGATCGTGGTAGACGACGAGGGCCGGGAGAATGAAGGGGATTTCATCATTCCGGCGGATACGATTACGCCAGCCGCTGTCAATTTCATGACTAAGTATGGCCGCGGTTTAATGTGTGTCCCCATTACCAAGGAACGGGCCGATGAATTGGATCTGGAGGAAATGGTCCGCAAGAATACCGCTCTCCACCAAACCCGGTTTACCGTTTCAGTGGATGCCGTTAAGAATACCACTACAGGCATCTCCGCTTTCGACCGGTTTGAAACCATCCGTACCATCAGCGATCCGGAAACCAAGCCGGAAGACCTGGCGCGACCGGGACATATCTTCCCGCTGGTGTCCGCTCCGGGGGGTGTGCTGGAAAGGGCAGGTCACACGGAAGCCAGTGTTGATCTGGCCCGACTGGCTGGCTACCGGCCGGTGGGCGTCCTGTGCGAAATAATCGATGATGACGGTCAAATGGCCCGGGGAAAGCGATTGGTGGAAATCGCCAAAGAACATGATTTAAAAATAATGACGATCGAGGACCTGATAGCCTACCGGCGGAAGACGGAAAAACTGGTTGAATGTACTGCAATGTCTGAATTTCCGAGTCAGTACGGGAAATTTAAACTTTATTTGTACCGGAATACCATTACGGATGAAAATCATCTGGCACTGGTCAAGGGCAAAATTGACCGCTGTGCAGTGACCCTGGTCCGGGTTCATTCCGAGTGCCTCACCGGGGACGTCCTGGGATCCCTTCGCTGCGATTGCGGTGACCAGCTCCGGACCGCTCTCCAGATGATCGGCAAAGCGAAAACAGGTGTTCTGCTCTATTTACGGCAGGAGGGTCGAGGTATCGGTATCAAGCATAAAATAAAAGCCTATGAGTATCAGGACCTGGGAATGGACACGGTTGAAGCCAATGAAAAACTGGGATTCAAGCCGGATCTGCGTGAATATGGTACCGGTGCTCAGATCCTCTATGACCTAGGTGTCCGGAAGATGGAATTATTAACCAATAATCCCCGGAAGATAGTTGGAATTTCGGGCTATCATCTGGAAGTGGTGGAACGGATACCACTCGAAATTCCTCCTCGTGAGGCCAACCGGAAATATCTGGAAACCAAGCGGGATAAACTGCATCACCTGATTCTACAGGATTCAGATTCCAAACATGATTGATTTTGGAAAAAAAAAGGTGGCTCTGGTTGTCAGCCAGTTTTATTCCGACTTAAGTACCTTAATGGTTGAAGGAGCGACGAGGAAATTTCTGGAACTGGGGGGGGAACTTGAGAATTTGAGCCAGTTTCATGTTCCGGGAACATTTGAAATTCCGCAAGCCGCCCAACAACTGGTGGACCGGGGTGAATTCCATGCCATCGTCTGTCTGGGGGTAGTAATTCGCGGTGAGACGGCCCATTTTGATTATGTCTGTAAAAATGTGACACGGGGACTAGGTGAAATAGCCCAAAGGGCCCAGATTCCCGTCATTTTCGGGATATTGACGACGCTTGACCGGGCACAGGCAGAAGCACGTCTGGGGGGATCAAAAGGGCATAAAGGTGCGCAAGCGATGGAAGCAGCATTGGGAATGATGAAAACCCTCAGTTTGATCCAAAATACCTAAATAAAGCAACCTTTTTAATAACATGTGTGGCTGCTGGTCATCCGATGATCGTCCGGGCCGTTTTTCCCCTTAGATTATAGCATTGGATGATAGGTTTATTATGGGGCGGTAGTTTTCCCCTGGAAAGGCTGGAATGGTATCTCGTGATTATGATCCAGCAATCATCAAGTTTTCGTTTGAATTATTCAATTGATTTCTTGTCATGTCTTAAAATATCAACTTAAATTCAAATGTTAAGAACTAACGAATACAGTATAAGACTCGTAATAAAATGGGGGAATTATGAATACCGCAAAAGTGGTCTTTCTCGCCGTTGCCATTGGATTAGCAATGACAATATCCTCATGCGAGAAAGATAAATCAAAAGACGACATACAGGCTGCTTATGATGCTGCTGACGGTGTAAGAGGTGCAAGGCTGTATGATCATGCTCTCAATGAACTGGGAATCACCGGTTTAGCCGCTAATGACCATTCCAATTATTACCGATGCAAGACCTGTCATGGATGGGATTTGTTAGGGAACGAGGGAGTTGCCATTGGTCAAATCGGTTCGACGACCAAACCGGAACCTGCCCCTGTCAATTTAATGGAGGTGCGGGCGAACGATGACATTGAGGAAATCTATGAGCATATCATGTCAACCGATGGACCCAGCTTCGAAACGTTTGACAGCAATCTGAGGAATGTAATGCCTGCCTGGGGAACCATTCTCAGTGAAGAGGACGCCTGGGACCTGGTGAAATTCATTAAGGAAACGGCTCATGACGTTTCTGAATTTTATGATATGGATATTTCGTCAGGAAAGGCTGTCTTCAGCAACATTGGGAAAGGTGGCAGTGCCACCGCGGGCCGAACCGTGTATAATGCAAAATGCAGTAGTTGCCATGGTTCCGATGGGACCAAAATAAACATCTACTGTAAAGGGGAATACCTGGGTGATATGTTTCGGAATGATCCGCATGAAATCCAGCATAAAGCCATTTGGGGTATGCCCTACGATGCTGAACACGTGGCAGCTGGTTGCGCGGATGCGGGCATGATGCCTGCCCAAGATATCACGGATCAGGACATCCGGGATATGATGGTTATGGGACAGGATACCACCGCATTCCCTGGGGGCGAAGAAGAGGAATAAAACTACCTGTATTATACACTCTCCTTCATTCTAGTCTGTATCAAGAGTTGCCTCTCTGTTTCGGCAGGGAGGCAATTCTTGATATAAGCAAAAACTGCTTTTTATTGGTTTGTTGAAAGTATGTCTTTCCATCCAGATAGATGTGTAATAATGCACAGGATTTGCGAAAACACAGGTGTATTAACAGGGGATATAGACTTTCTGTATTAATTCTTCGTATTCCTTCCGCGGGTCGCTGTCGGCCGTAATACCACCGCCGCTGCGGAATTGCAGACCCTGTTCTGTCTTTTCAATAAAACGGATATTGACGGCACTGTCCAGGTTAATCCCGTCGAAAACACCGAAGATCCCCGTAAAATAACCACGATCCATTTTTTCTGCTTTTGCAATCAGGTCCACCGTCTTCTGTTTCGGGGCGCCGCTGATGGAACCGGCAGGGAGCAATTGAACCAGCAGCGTCCCGATCGTTTCCTGCCAACGGGAGGGTAGGGTCCCCCGAATCTCCGAGCTGACCTGGAGTAAATCGGTTTGATTCGTGTGAATTTCAGTGATAAACCGGAATTTGGTGACTTCAATCTGTTCTGCGACAATCGCAAGATCATTCCTTAACAGGTCTACAATGGTATTATGTTCCCAGGTCTCTTTACGGTCCGCCAGAACGAGGCGCCGGGCGTCGGGAAGATCTGCTGGAATCGTTCCCTTCATGGGATAGGTATAAATAAATCCGCCGTCAGTCCGGACAAAGCATTCCGGAGAAAAAAGGATGAACTGATCCTTGTAATACAGCTTGTAGGGCGCCCTGGCGGCGGCATACAGATCCCGCAGGTTTGCATCACTTTTAATTCGCGTGGGGAATGTCAGGTTCAAAAGGTAGGTGTTTCCGCTCTGGAGGTTCTTTTTTACGCGTTCATAAGCCATCAGATAGCTTTCGTAGGAGGGGGGGTCGAGGTCCAGCGATGGCTTTAAAAGGGGAGGCGATGACGGTTCATGGGTTGAGTCGGGTAGCTGGTAAAAAATGTTTTCCGATTCCAGGGCTTCCAGGGGAAACAGGACCGGTTTTTTCAATTCAAAATCGAAGAGGAACAGGAATGGCTTACCCCGGGCTCCCCAGGCATTGGCGGTAGCTGTGAATTCTTCCAGAGTCATTTCAGGTGGACAAAATTTTTTAGGATTGCCAGACCGTGTTCCGTAATATGGGATTCGGGGTGGAACTGAAGGCCAAATACAGGTCTGTTCTTCAATTGGATCGCCATGATGATCCCTGCCTCCGATTGAGCAATGATTTCCAGATCGTTTGGAAAAGGATCCGGTGCCAATGCCCAGGAGTGGTACAACCCGACGTGAAACTGGGGTGGCAGCCCGTTAAAGAGGGGTGTAGGTTTGATCGTTTTGAGAAGGGCGGCCTGCCCGTGGACTACGGGATTCAGATTGAAAAGGCGACCTGAGAAGTACAGGCCGATGGCCTGGAGTCCGAGGCAAATGCCCAGGATTGGTTTCGTTTCGTGAAAAGCATCCAGCACATCAAAAAGAGGCGGATAATCCTCCGGTAAACCGGGTCCCGGAGAAAGAATCAGTTTATCATAAGTACGAACTTTTAACAGGGTCAATTCTTTCGTTTCAATCACATCCAGACGATAATAACCGATCTTTCTCAGTCCATCCACAATATTGTAGGTGAATGAATCGTTATTATCCAGCAATAAAATTTTAAACGGGTCCATATTGATCCGGTTTGGATTGCTACTTGTGAGTGAAAAGGGATTAAAAACGGGAGAAATCTACAACCGGCACAGGAAATTGTAAGGCGGATTGACTGGTGCCGCGTGGGTGCTCTTCTGTTGCAGTCCTGAAACTAAACTGATGTGGATGTAAAGATTCCTTCATAAAATTGACCGTAACGAAAAGGGAAAACCATGGGATGTTGTCAGTGTCAGGGCATCGAAAAGATGTTCAATAAAAAAACGGCCTTACGGGAATTAAAAAAATATAAAAAGAAAGGCCCCTCTAAAACGACTCGCCTGTTGCTGGAGGCGATTGAAACACAGGGAATTCAGGATCAGGAATTTTTGGATATTGGTGGTGGCGTGGGGGCCATTCAATTTCATTTACTGGACCGGGGGGCCCGGAAGGGAACCAGCATTGATGCCTCCTCTGCTTACTTGGAAGTGGCTCAGGAGGAGGCCCATCAACGGGGTGTGGACCATCGCATGGAATTTAAGCACGGTGATTTTACGACTGTTGCCACGGATGCGGATGGAGCCGATATTGTAACCCTGGATCGGGTGATCTGTTGTTACGATGATATGACTGCCTTGGTGGGACTTTCCTCCAGGTTGGCGAAAAAAGTCTATGGTGTGGTGTATTTACGGGATGAATGGTGGACGAAACTGGCCCGCCCGATCCTGAACCTTTACCCTAAAATTATGGGCAGTCCTTTCCGTGTTTTCGTCCATCCGACAGAGGATGTGGAAACCATCATCCGGGGGAACGGGTTTAAACGGTATTTCTATAGCACAACTTTTATCTGGCAGGTGGCCGTATTCGCCCGGTGAACACAAGACCCTGATCACGCATGGAATTCACTTCTGAAACAACGCTGCGGTTTTCCGTTTTTCTGGGCGTGTTTCTTTTGATGGCCCTTTGGGAAGTCCTGACACCACGAAGACAGCCGGTTGTCTCCAGGCCACGGCGCTGGCTGATTAATCTAAGTCTAATTGTGTTTAACGCCTTCTTGGTTCGGCTGACGGTAGGAGCCCTGGCCTTTTCAGCGGCGATCCTGGCCCGTGAACAGGGGTGGGGACTGTTTCATTACGTATCCCTTCCTCCGTGGATCAGTATGGTGGGAAGCCTTCTGATCCTGGATTTTTCCATTTACCTGCAACACGTTGTTTTCCATGCCGTACCTCTGTTCTGGCGTCTGCACCGGGTTCACCACGCTGACCTGGATTTTGATGTGACAACGGGCCTTCGGTTTCACCCCCTGGAAATCCTGCTGTCCCTGGTATTCAAAGCAGCAATCATCCTCCTCATTGGCGCACCACCTCTCGCTGTTGTACTGTTTGAAATGATCCTGAATGCCGCCTCCCAGTTCAATCACGGCAATGTCTCCATCCCCGTGAAAGTGGATCGTTGGCTAAGAGGGGTCATCGTAACACCCGATATGCACCGGATCCATCACTCGGTACTTGTGGACGAAACGAATTCCAATTTCGGCTTTTCTGTTTCCTGGTGGGATCGGTTATGCGGAACCTATAAAGCTGAACCTGAAAAAGGGCAGACTCAAATGGAAATCGGACTCAGGGAATTTCGAAATCCAAAAAAGCTTGGTTTAGGCAACCTGATGCTGTTGCCCTTTCAGGGAAGGCTGGGATCTTACAGTTTTCAGAAGAACACCAATTAAGCTGAACAGAACCTCCTTCCGCATTTCAATCCGAGCAAATATCAATTATGTTTAAATGTCACCTGGGCGACAATTTCCCGATCGAGCTCATTTTAACTTAGATTAGATAACTAGGAGCAATCGCATGGACCGACGTGAATTTCTCGTAAAAATTCCGGGCTTATTGGCTTTACCTCTCATTATTGAGTCCTACGCCTGCGAAGATAAAATGGACTCTTACGGTGATGGAGAGGATACCAATACAACCAGTGAAACATTCAGTGTGACTTCCACCACCAACAGCGGGCATAATCATTCCATCTTCATTCGTTATGCCGACGTGAGTGATCCTCCCATGTCCGGTAAAACCATTACCAGTTCTTCCAATAATTACCACACCCATACCGTAACATTGACGGCCGCTGATTATACGGCTTTAAAGAATGGTGACACGATCGTGAAAACCTCCTCTTCGGACGGGGGGCACACCCATAATTTCACTATCGTCGTTCCCAGTGATTCCACCACCATGAATTGAGGATTCCACCCCGGGGGGGCTGGATATTGCTGTTTTACCCTCCCACTGTTAACTCGCCCAGGGTATTTTCCCCTGAATGTACGTAGGGGGTACTATGAAAGACGTAAGCTTATGTTCTTTTCTTTTTTTATTTGCCCTATTCCTCACTGCCTGTGCTGTTTGAATCCCACTTAAGGTGACTCCCCTGCGGGTTAAAAATGAGGGAAACAAATCAGAAATTCATGTGTATTTAACGACTGAATCCGGATTTTAATTCTATTCCAATTTGTAAAGATTATTTACATTGAATCCTTCACAAACCGTGTTTTAGGGTCAATGCCATTGGACCGATTGTAGTCAGCTTATGAAAAAACAGAACCAGAACCAGACGGAAGCCGCCAAAACCGGGAAAAGCGACAGTGAATTCAAGCTGCTGATTGTGGACGATGATCCGGCGATTGTTGATCTGATCCGTTTATTTTTAAAGCCGGAAAAATTCCAGGTGGATACAGCCTTTAACGGGAAGGAAGCCCTGGATAAAATCAATAAAAACAGTGGATATGATCTGCTGATCCTGGACATTATGATGCCCGAAATGGATGGGCTGGAGGCGACCCGGGTCATCCGAAAACAACTGACACCTTTCGAATTGCCGATTCTGATTGTTTCAGCCCTGGCCGAATCGCAGAATGTGGCAACTGCCCTGGGCTTGGGAGCGAACGACTACATTACCAAACCTATTAACAAGATTGAATTACTGGCGCGTATCAGGAATCTCCTATCCCTGAAACAATTTTACGAACTGGCCAAAGCCAATGAACGTCTGGTGGTTCACCAGACGCTTTATGACCATCTGACCGCTCTTCCAAACCGGAATTTTCTGATTAAGCATTTTCCCACCATGGTTTCAAAGACCAGCAAAAAGAAGGGGATGGCGGTTTTGTTGATGAATATTGACCGTTTTCGGTCCGTGAACAATTCCCTTGGTCATAATGTGGGCGATTTTTATCTCCGGGAAATAGCCCAGCACCTAGGGAGTATCCTTCATCAGGATGATCTTCTGGCCCGTCTTTACACGGATACTTTTGTCGTGATCAAATTTGGTCTGGATCTGGGAAAGGATCTGATCAAGCAGATTCAACCCTTTGCCAACGAATTACTGGATGTAATCCGTCAGCCAGTGACGATTGATCAATATGAATTAAAATTGAGTGCTGGCATGGGAGTTGCCTTTTACCCCTCAGATGCCCACACCATGGAGGATCTGATTCGCCTGGCGGATTCCGCCATGTACACGGCGAAAGAAAAAAGCAAGAATTCAATCGTATTTTATTCCAAGATCGCCCATCAAAAAGAGACCAAAATCTTTACGCTGGAACACCGGCTGGAAGAAGCCATGAAGAAAAATGAATTCGTGCTCCATTACCAGCCCCAGATAGATCTCTCCACCGGAAAAGTGGCCGGTGTGGAAGCATTGTTGCGGTGGAATCACCCGGAAGAAGGTTTGATTCCGCCGGAGCGGTTCATTCCCTTTGCGGAAGAAACGGGAATCATTATTCCCCTGAGCGAATGGGTATTGGAACAGGCCTGCACCCAGAATAAAAAGTGGCAGGATGCCGGATTACCGCCTCTGCGGATCGGCGTAAATTTTTCACCCCAGCATTTTCATAATGTGCATATTCTGGATTTCGTAAAAAAGATTCTGGATAAAACGAAGCTGGACCCGAATTACCTGGAACTGGAGATTACGGAAGGAACCATTATGTCCAATATCGAGGAAGCGGTGGAAACCCTGTTTAAACTGAAGGACATGGGTGTCAGGATTTCGATCGATGATTTTGGAACGGGCTATTCTTCCCTGAATTATTTAAAACAACTTCCGGTCGATTCCCTGAAAATTGATCAGTCATTCATTACCCGGGATATTGCCATTGACCGTCAGGTCCGGGCCATTATTGCTTCCATTATCAAGCTGGGCCATAGCCTCAACCTGAATGTGATTGCCGAAGGAGTGGAGACGGAAGATCAGGTAAAATATTTACAGGAAAATTATTGTAATGAAATCCAGGGGTTTTATTTCAGCAAACCCCAGGCCCCGAACCAACTAGTACCTTATCTGGAAAATCAGGCTTAAAAAAGAAACGACTTTTTGGGTTGAGGATCTGTGGTTTCGTAATTGTCCAAAGGATAGTTTAACGCGTTAATCATGAATATCCTTCCACACTATTCGGACGGCGTTTTTAACTTATCGCCTGGATTTCGGGGGTAGATGAGGAAAAATCCGTTTGTTTACGTTAACCGAGACAGGCGAAAATTTCCGGAGCAGGTGAAATAAGAGGTTGAGTTTAACAGCGAGGTTAAAGAGGTCCAATGAATAAGAAAAAGCGACTGGTTTTAAAGAAACATCGTCGAAATATTGCCCGCATGAAACGTATTAAATTGGAGGTACTGGCCCGTCAGGCAACCGCCCGGAAAAAAGCGGAATCGGCGCCTTCCAAACCTGCACCTGAAAAACCCAAAAAAGCCAAAGCAACCAAATCCACAGCCAAAAAGACGACCAAGAAACCAGCTGCCAAGGCAGCCGCTAAGGCCAAAACCGATTAATCCGGGCCTCGTCCATTTTTAACTGGAAGATCCGAATCGGACTGGGGATCGTTCTGTTCATCGGAATGATTGGTTCATTTGTTGACGCTTACCTATTGAAACAGGGAGGTGAGAAATTCAACCATATCATCATTCTGGGGATTCTTTTTGCCCTTGCAGCCATGCGTCAACTGCAGAAAGCAATCGAAAAAAACGACGATTCAGAGCCGCCAGCCGGTGATGCATAAACTTGTTTTAATTTAAAAAATCTTTGCCTATAATTTCGCTCTTATGCGTGAGGCAGTTCACCATTATCTTACCCAGGAACAACCTTTCGTCCTCTTTGGGCCGGCTCATATAACCGGTTTGGTTATTTCCCTTATTCTGGCGATCGGGCTGCCGATCTATGCCAAAAAGAAATTAAACGGTCGTCAGCAGCAGATTGTGGGTACCGTTCTGGGATTCATTGTCATGTCCAACTATCTGATCTGGGTCGTGCTGGAATTAATCGCTGGTACCTTCGATGTAACGAAACATCTTCCTTTCCACCTGTGCCGGTTTGCAAACCTGATTACACCATTGGTCCTGTGGAAACGGAATTACAGGTTGTACGAAATATTGTATTTCTGGGGTTTGTCGGGAGTTTTACAGAGCGCCTTTACGCCAGACATTGTCCAGGGATTCCCCCATTTTCATTTTTTCCGGTTTTTTGTCGGGCACAACGGACTGGTAGTGGCCGTCATCTACACCACGGTCGTCTACAATATGCGACCCTCCTACAAAAGTTTGTGGAGAGCCTTCGCCGCCCTGAATATTTTCCTGGTGGTTGCTCTCGGAGTCAACCTGATTCTCGGAACCAATTATTTCTGGATCCTGGGAAAACCACCCGTTCCCTCCATTCTGGACTACATGGGTCCCTGGCCCTGGTATATTCTAACAGCGGAATTTGTGGCCCTGATTCATTTTGGGGCAGCTTATCTGCCCTTCGTTTTTCTCCGGCGGAAAGAATACCGGCAGGCTGCCCTGGCTGAAGACGGTGTCCCCGTTAAAACAGAAACACTTTAATTCCAGTCTCATTCACTTCCCGGCGGTGTGATACTTCCATGAATGTATCCCTCCGTATTATTCACTGCAATTATCTGACTTTCCTGAATAATTTCCGAAATAGGATAAGTCATTTTTCAGGGAATTAATTACCATCATGAATCAATTAGTTTCTATCAATCCGGCCACGGGAGAAGAGCTCCAGTCTTACCCCATTCTTTCCGAGAAGGAAATCAATTCCCGTCTGGAGCAATCGCAGCAGGCCTTTGAACTATGGCGCCGTTCCACGTTTCAGGAACGAGGTGAGAAATTATTGAAGGCGGCTGAAATATTACGCGCCCATGCAACCGAATACGGTCGTCTGATGGCGATGGAAATGGGGAAGCCCCTCTCCCAGGGGGAGGCAGAGGCAAATAAATGTGCCTGGGTCTGTGAATACTATGCCCGGAACGCTACCGTCTTCCTGAAACCGGAACCGGTATCAACGGATGCCTCTGAAAGTTATGTCACTTTTCAACCGCTGGGTCTTGTTCTGGCTGTCATGCCCTGGAATTTCCCTTTCTGGCAGGTCTTCCGATTCGCGGCCCCGGCGCTGATGGCTGGGAATGTGGGCATTTTGAAGCATGCTTCCAATGTTCAGGGTTGTGCCCGGGCAATAGAAACCATTTTTAAGGAAGCGGGATTTCCGGAAGGTGTTTTCCAAAACCTGACGATCCCCGCTTCCAGGGTGGGAACCGTCATTGAACATCCTCTCATTCAGGCGGTGACGCTAACTGGCAGCACGCCTGCTGGACAGTCTGTAGCAGCAAAGGCCGGTTCCTGCTTGAAAAAGACCGTCCTGGAATTAGGAGGCAGTGACCCCTATGTGATGCTGACTGATGCGGATTTAAACCAGGCGGTGGAGGCATGTGTCACAGGAAGGCTGTTGAATACGGGCCAGAGCTGTATTGCCGCCAAACGGTTTATTGTTGAGCAACCGCTCCTTTCGGATTTTACCGAACTGTTACTCAATCGGATGAAGAAGGTCACTGTGGGAGACCCGCTTCAGCCCGGTGTGGATCTGGGTCCCATGGTGAATGTTTCCGCCCGGGATGAATTAGACCGTCAGGTGCAGGAAAGTATTCAAAAGGGGGCCACTTGCCTGCTGGGGGGGGAGGTTCCGGAGGGTCCGGGCGCCTTCTATCCTGCGACCGTTCTGGCTCAGGTGTCACCGGGGATGCCTGCTTTCGATGAAGAATTATTCGGCCCGGTGGCGGTGGTGATTCCCGCCCGGGATGAGCGAGAGGCTCTGCAACGGGCTAACCAGACCGCCTTTGGTCTCGGTGCGGCCGTATTCACCAAAGACATTGAAAAAGGACGAAGGATTGCTGAACAGACACTGGAAGCAGGGGCCTGTTTTGTCAATGATTTTGTCCGCTCCGATCCCCGCCTGCCATTTGGCGGAATCAAAGCCTCCGGGTACGGACGGGAACTCTCCCGGTTCGGAATTCTGGAATTTGTGAACATTAAAACTGTGTACATCCGGTGAGAAAGACTTTTCCGTTTTTTCTGCTATGGGTGATTCCTCTCTGCGGTGGTCTCTGGGGGCAGACGACTAACCGCTTGTTTTGGGATGGAGGCAACTGGAACCATATTCAGGAAATTGCCTCCAATCCAAGGGATGAATATCGGATCAAGGCCGCTTACATCAATGGGGTGGAGGACGGCCGATTATATTTCTACCTGAAAACCTGGGCCGAACAGCAGGCGTTTGCGGACAGTCTCTATGCTGATCCGATTGACTATTTAACCCCCCGGGAGATGATCCGGAATATTGACGATTTTTATCGGGATCCGACGCACGTTTATGTTCCGGTTGTGTCCGCCATGTTTATTGCCAATATGTACGCCGAACAGGTCCCGGTGGACGTCATTGAGGCTTTTGTAGATCGAACCCGGTTCTGGATTAACCAACTGGTTTTGGATATGGAAGCGGAAGGGATGTACAAATTGTTGCAGGATAAACAGAAAAAACATGCTGCACCCGCGGGGGACCGGAATCCCTGAAACCACCTTTTCCTACGGCATGACAAAAGATGAATCATTTGAGAATAGACGCAGGATTTAAAGGAACCAACTGCTCGATTAACCTGTTTGAGTAGAGAGCTGATTGTTAAAACAAAGGATTATTTGTGACTGAAACCGAAATTCAGGAATTGTTAAGACGGATCGATTCCATTTTCCGACCCCGGCAGGTGGGCTCCACGGCCCAGGCCTGGATGATTGTGGGGCATCTGGTGAATGAAGCATCGCAGAAAGATTTGGACCGGCTGCTAAAAAAGGAGGCTGTTTCCTATGCCCTTCACTCCCAAAACGGTAATCTTTACCTGAGGATCGAAAACGAAACGCCGGGAAAGGTGATTTTAAAGATCCCAAAAATATCAAGAATCCACTGGATTCTGTTCCTGGCGACCATTCTGACCACGTTACTGGCTGGTTCTCTGATGGCCGGCGGCCAGCCCTGGTCCCAACCGGCGGATATTTTAAAGGGATTCCCCTTTTCCGTAACCCTGATGTTGATTCTGGGAACCCACGAATTTGGTCACTATTATTTTGCACAGAAACATCATGTGGATGCCACTTTGCCCTATTTTATTCCCGCTCCACCCTTCATCTTTCTCATTGGAACATTTGGCGCTTTCATTAAGATCAAGTCTCCGATTTATCGGAAGGATGCACTGCTGCAAATTGGCGCCGCTGGTCCCATCGCCGGATTCGTCGTGGCCGTTCCAGCGCTGCTAATCGGACTTATGAAATCAACTGTGGTGGAAAAAGTTGCCACCGAGAATGCGATCCTGTTGGGGGATTCCATTTTAATGAAGATCCTGACCGCAGTAACACACCCCGGTTTGGGTTCGTCCCAGGATTTGATGTTGCACCCGATTGCTTTCGCCGGCTGGATCGGATTGCTTGTGACCATGCTCAATCTCTTACCGATTGGACAACTGGACGGTGGTCATATTGCCTATGCCATGCTGGGGGAAAAACATAATCTTGTGGCCCGGCTGGCGTTCCTGGCTCTCATTCCCCTGAGTTTTTTCTCCCTGAACTGGTTGATCTGGGGTTTGCTCATTTTGGCCCTGATGCGTACCACCAGCCACCCACCCATTCAGGATATTCTCACCCCCTTATCCCAGACGAATAAACGGATTGGCTATCTCTGCCTGCTGATTTTTATTCTCTGTTTTATCCCCGCACCCTTTAAAATCTGATATGAAAATCAGAGGCTGGTGGTTCCTGCTGGTTCACTTGGGACTGGCACAGGTGCGGGTCGGCGATTGGCATACGATTACTTCCCCTTTACACATCAATGCCATGACCTCATTTGGGGATACGCTGGTCTGTGCCACCGATGGCGGTTTGCTGTTGTATAACCCGGCTGGAGCGTCTTTCGATATCCTTAGCAATCTGGACGGTTTGGCCGTCACCAAAATCAATGCCCTTTACAAAGATCCCCATAATTATCTCTGGTTAACAGGGGAGGGGATTATTCAGGTATACGATGTGGCCCGTCACCGCTCCCTTAACCGCTTCGATTTTGACTTGGACACTGTGGTGGGATTCACCGTTTTCAAAGGAGTGGTTTACGGAGCCTACCGGCAGGGAGAACGATGGGGGATTTCAGAATTTATTTATGCCAATGATCAATATTATTACCGGGATTTATACGAACAACCGTCTTTAAACCGGATCACCGGAATTGTCACAAGAGGGGATAGTATTTACCTTGGAACGGACCAGGGCTTGTTGGCCGGGAATCCCCATCAAACCCATATCACCCGCTGGGGTAACCCTTTCCCTGCCATCCACGATTCCATCAGGATTCTGGAAGAAAAAAACGGAGAACTTGCTTTTATCGCCGGCCTTCGGGTGTATTCGCTTCCGGCCGAATCCTCAACTCCGCTCCCCCTGACAATCGATTCAACCGTTCTCCAGTTAAAAGCCCTGGCCATCCGGGGTCAGCAGGACTATCTGGCCATCAGCGACTCGGTGATCTACCAGTTCACAATCGATAAAACGGATACGATTTCCACTTATTCCGGTTTTCCGCTTACGACACTCTATATTGATGCGTCGGGAGAAACCATTTATGGATCTGCCATGGGGATTGTGATGGATGATAATGGACTTATGCTGAAGGCTCCCGACGCGCCGGCGATTGGCGACCCCTCCACTGCCATTGTTCTGGAGGATGGGAGTCTTGTTACAGCTTCAACAATCGGTTTTTCCCTTCTTAGGGAAGGGCGCTGGCAGAACTGGGTGACGGGATACGATCCTGCTCCTGGCGACCCGGGACCTTTTACCATCTTTCCGTTAGCCCTGTCTCTGGGCCGTTCCGTTTCTGTTCTCATAGAAGACAACACCGGCACCCTTTTCGGAGCCGTTACCGGCGTACCTTATGATCCAGCCAGTGGAGGAATATTTACCATCGAATCGTTCACGGATCCCCTGCAATTTAATGGGCTGAATTCCGGTTCTCTGCCTCCGTTCATTTCCGGTTCCAATGATTCCACTTTTGAGATTCAGGATATGGTATTTGATGCACAGGGATATCTCTGGGCGGTTTCCATCAACAGCCGTTCGGAGCCGCTCCATGTGTACGCCCAGAATCGCTGGAAGAACTTTTCCATTGATCAATCCGGTCATACCCTCTCCCGGTCTGTGACGTCCTTGACAGTGGATAATTTCGGGCGGGTCTGGATCGGGGCTGCTACCGATGATTCTCTCAATTCAGGTTTAACTCGGAACGGGGGCTTGACCATGCTGAAAATAAACCATGCATCGGGGGATCCGGTGGATGAAACATGGGTGGTGGAAGATCTGGAATTTGGATCCGGATTAAAAACGGTTTGGGATCTGGCGGTCTCCCCACAAAACAGGTTATTCGTCCTGACTCCTGCAGGATTGATTTATAAGGATTTACAAATTTCGGACGAACAGCCGGTCCGGATCACGGGTCCTGTCTCGGCGAATGGTCAGCTCTATCCCTATTTTCCCAATGTCGTTTTTTCCAGGGGTTCCAAAGTGAAAATAGACCCCCGGGGGAACAGTTGGGTGACTTCACCCAGCGATGGAGTCCGCATCTTGTTGTCGGATGGAGAATACTGGCCTGACGTGAACGGCCTCACCGTGGAAAACAGCGATTTGCTCTCCAACCGTGTCCGCGATGTAACCTTCGATGCGCGGAAAGGGTTGGCCTATATTACCACGGACCGGGGAATCAGCGTGGTAAAAATACCGTTTGCAGAACCGAGAAAAAATTACCGGAATGTCTCTGTATTCCCCAGTCCATTTCATATCCCCAGCGATCGACCGCTGGTTGTGGATGGTTTAAAGGACAAAAGTTCTGTGGCCATCATGAAGTTGAATGGTGAAGTCATCCGCAGAATGGGGCAGGATTCCGGTTTCATTCAGGGTTACCAGGCATTCTGGGACGGCCGGAATGACAAGGGGAAATGGGTGAACAGTGGCGTTTATTTAATCGCGGTCTATGACCACCGGGGAAACGTAGATTACGAGAAGATTACAGTTATCCGCCATTAATTGAACCGTTAAATGTGAGCCAGGGCCTGATCCAGGTCCCAGATTAGATCCTCCGCATTTTCAACCCCAACCGAAAGTCGAATCATTTTTTCCGTGATTCCCATGGCCTGTTTTACATTTTCCGGTACATCCGCATGCGTCATGGTCTGGGGATGTTCCGCCAGGGATTCGGTTCCACCGAGACTTACGGCCAATTTGATTAATTTTAAATGATTCAATACGGTAAAGGCCTCTTTTTCGCCCCCTTTAATATTGAAACTGAGCATGGCGCCGGGAGAGGAATACTGCCGTTTATAAATATCATACTGTTTTGTACCCCGTGGAATGTTCCCCAGGTAGAATATTTTCTCCACTTTCGGGTGGTCAGATAAAAAGGCAACGACCTGCTGTGCATTAGCCAGTTGTGTTTCCATGCGGGGCTTCAGGGTTTCCAGACTCCGCATCAGCAGCCAGCCGGTCCACGGCCCCGCCATATTCCCCATGAATGTCCTGAGACTCTTGATCCGGGAGATGGTTGGCTTGGAACCCAAAACGGCCCCGGCAATAACATCGCTGTGACCACCAATATATTTGGTGGCGGAATAAAGGACTAAATCCGCACCGTACTTCAATGGTTGGGACCAGATTGGTCCCATGTAGGTATTATCCACAGCAACCAGTATCCGATTCTCATTCGAATACTGGTCCGCAATTCGGCGACAGAGGGAAAGGTCGATTAATGCATTGGTCGGGTTCGCCGGTGTTTCCACATAAATGAATTTCAGGGAATCCTGTAATCCGGATGCTTCTATTTTCCGCTGGATTTCCTTCTCTGAATTATCCGAATGGAATCCAATAATGTGAATTCCATATTTTGTTAAAAAGTGATTAATAAAATGATCTGTGCCTCCGTAAAGAGGCTTGCTGTAAAGCAACAGGTCACCTGGTTTCAGGAATTCCAGAAGGGTAGTGGCGATGGCGGACATGCCACTTTCGAACACAGCACAGTCTTCGGCACCGTCCCAGAGGGTCAGGCGGTTCTCCAGGATTTCAAGATCGGGATTATTCAGACGGCTGTAAATCAGGCCCAGTTTTTCACCCGGTCGTTGTTCCCGTAATCCGTAGGCCACCTGGAAAAAAGCTTTTCCTTCCTCGGCCGTATTAAAAACAAATGTAGACGTTTGGAAAATGGGGCATTTCACCGCCCCTTCAGACCATTCCGGCTTATAACCGTAGGACATCATCAGGCTTTCCGGCTGGAAACGGCGTGAAGATTCCTTTGGACTCATGTTAACCCCCTTTGAATTGAGATCGTTCGATATATTCAGGTAAAATATTGAATTCTTCTTCCAGTTCCTGGGCAATGGACCGGATCAATACTTTCCGTTCATCGTGGGGCAGGAAGGCACTTTTCATAGCTGCAATGGTCACCTCCCTGAAATCATGCAACTGGAAACCGAATAAATCCCGGGCAACCATAAACTCCTTGGTCAGGGTGGTATTGGAAATCAGTCGATTATCTGTATTCAGGGTGATGCGGATTCCCTGGTCGTAATAGAATTTCATGGGATGGTGTTTCAGGGAGCGGATAGAATACGTGTGCCAGTTTGAGATGAGACAAATTTCCAGGGGAATGCGGTGATCCCGGACGTAGTACATGAGATCCCGATCTTCCCGCAGGCGGGTGCCGTGGCCGATGCGGTGGGCGCCACAGTAATGAATCGCCTGGTGAATGGAAGCGGGCCCGAAAACCTCTCCCGCATGGATGGTGGCATTGATATTGTTATTCAGGATTAAGTAGAAAGCTTCCCGATGATCTTTGGCAGGGAAATTTTCCTCCGCCCCCGCCAGGTCAAAACCAACCACACCTTTGTGTTTATAGCGGACGGTCAAATCCGCCAGTTTCAGGGAAACAGCCGGTGAAATGTTCCGGATACCACAAATAATGATCCCCGATTTAACACCATACCGCCTTTCTCCCTTTTTAAGACCCTTTCGTACGGCATTAACCGAATCCTCCGGTGTCATCCCTTTTTTAGTATGGAGGATGGGAGAATAGCGAATTTCAATGTACCGGACATTTTCCCGGGCCACATCCTCAATCAGTTCATAGGCAATCCGGGTCAGTGCTTCGGGTGTCTGCATCACCGACAAGGTGATATCAAACCGTTCCAGGTAATCTTCCAGGGAACCCCGTTTTTTCCCAATTGTCAGAATTTTTTCCAGATCTTTCCGGTTGGTGGCCGGGAGGCGGACGTTGTTTTTCTCCGCCAGGTCCAGAACCGTGTCAATACGGATACTGCCATCCAGGTGACAGTGCAATTCCACCTTGGGCAAACGCCGGATCAGATCTTCGCTGATGGTCATGAAGATGATCCTTCAGTATTCTGCTCCAGATCTGCCGTTGTTGGAAAAGCCACTTTTCGCAACCACACCACGACCAGAATCAACAGGATGATTCCGGGCCAGGACCCCAACGGCTCTTTCACAATGGCCAGGACATTTTTATCCCCCGAAATGACAATCGGAATGGCCATTAAAATTCCCACCAGCGCTTCACCAGTAATCAGTCCGGAAGCAAACAGGAGTCCTCTGTTTCCGGCCCGTTTTAGTGCGCCTTGACGATGGGATTCCGACAGAGTCTGGTTGCGACGGTTGAACGTTTTCTCCACGGCCCAGGCGATTAAACCACCGATAAAAATGGGCACAGAGAGTTCGAATGGCAGGTAGATTCCTACGGCTACGGCCAGAACAGGCAGACGGAAGGAAGCACCCCGCTTTTCCTGAATTTTATCGGCGATAATCACCAGGATAGCGATCATCATGCCAATAATAATGATTACCCAGGGCAGGTTCTGATGAAAGACACCTTCAGCGACCGAAGACATGAGTGTAGCCTGGGGGGCAGACAGGGGGTTCGGGTGTTCAGCCGTAGCCACCCCGATTCCATAAGCTTCTGCGATCAATTTGAGGACGGGCGCAATAAAGATAGCAGCGGAGAGCACGCCTACCGTTTGCATGACCTGCTGCTTCCAGGGCGTGGCCCCCACCAGACAGCCTGCTTTTAAATCCTGCATATTGTCGCCTCCGATGGCAGCGGCACACGCCACCACGGCACCGATAAAAATAGCTGCCGCCGGACCGGTGGCCGATTTTGTCCCGACCAACGCCAGGAGGACTAGAGATGAGAATAGAATGGTAGCAATGGTAACGCCGGAGATGGGATTATTGGAACTACCCACCAGTCCGGCCATATAGGCTGCCACCGCTGAAAAGAGGAAGCCGGCCACGATCATAACCAGGGCCATAAACAGGGAGGGAATGGTGGCCTGGATAATGTAGTAATACACACCGAAAATTGGAATAATTGCCACCAGCAGTAAAATACCCACCCATTTCATGGGCAAGTCCCGTTCTGTCCTGGGGATTTCGACCGCCTGTCCGGTTTCGGTGGATTTTACCGTTTTAAAACTGGTCTTGATCCCGGAAAAGATGGAGTTCCGCAGATTAATCAGAGCCCACAAACCACCAACGATCATGGCTCCTACTCCCAGAAAGCGCGTATCCTGGGACCAGATTTGTCCAGCCCATTCCACGGCCGGTATGGGTTGACCGCCTGACATGGGCCAGGAGTGGGTGGCGGCATAGATGGGAATAGCCACCAGCCAGTTGATGGCACCTCCCATAAAAACCAGAACTGCGATATTGATGCCAACGATATATCCCACGGAAATGAGGGCGGGGGAGAGGTTGGTCCCGAAGTAAGCGATAGAATGACCCACCTGGGCGGCGCTTTCCACTACGCCGGTCCACAGACGCAGTCCCGTTTCACCGAACTTAAACAGGGCGCCCACAATCCCGGCCTGAGCGATGTATTTTACACCTTCACCCCGGTCGCCCGATTTCAATACTTCGGCCGTGGCAATCCCTTCCGGGAATTGCAGTTTTTCTTTTACAATCAATGCCCGTCGCAGGGGAATGGTAAATAAAACGCCCAGCAGGCCCCCCAAACCGGCGATGATGGTCGTCTCCCAGTAATCAAATGTTTTCCAGTAACCCATGACGATCAGGGCTGGTAATGTAAAAATGACACCGGCTGCCAGGGACTCGCCCGCCGAAGCGGCTGTCTGAACGATATTATTTTCCAGAATATTGGAGGTCTTGAAAAACCGGAGGATTCCCATGGATATGACCGCTGCCGGGATGGAAGCGGAAACGGTCATGCCGGCAAATAGACCCAGATAAGCGTTAGCGCCGGCGAGGATGATGGAGAGCAAAATGCCCAGAACAACTGCTTTCAGCGTAATTTCAGGGAGACTTTTATTAGACATGATTATTCCTAATTGTTTGTGGAAAGTAGGACGAAAGGGGGATTGGCAGCAACCACGTTGAAAAGAATCTCCCATGAAAACTGACTTGACTGGGAAAAATAAGATGGGAACTTTTCATTGAATAATACCCGCCACGATTTCGTACATTGACTGATTCATAATAATCGGGTAATTTTAGCCGCGCAGGGGGTGCTGTTTCGAACCAGACGGGACGGCTGAGAATATACCCCGGTAACCTGATCTGGATAATGCCAGCGTAGGGAGTCTAACCATGAAACCCAGTCACATTTTCCTTCCTTTCCTTATAATACTTTTTTCCCTGATTTCAGCCCAGGATATCACCGTCACCGGTGTGGTCTTGAGTGCAGAGGACGATGAACCCCTTATTGGGGTCAATATTACATCGGATGAAACGGGTACGATCACGGACGAGCAGGGGCATTTTAACCTTACCGTTCCGGAAGGGTCAAACCTCACATTTGCATTTATTGGTTTTGAACCTGTAACCGTACCCGCCCAGCCGGAGCTGGTGATTCATTTACAGCAAATCGTCCTTGAAAGTGCGGAAGTTCTCGTGAACGCCACCCGGGCAGTAGTGGGGGTAACACCTGTATCGTTTTCTAATCTCACAGCCAAAAAGATTCAAACCCGGTTCACAATTGAAGATGTGCCTATGGTATTGTCCTCCGAGCCGGGCGTGTGGGCCTACAGCGAAAGCGGGAATGGAACCGGCTATTCCTATGTATCCATTCGCGGGTTCGATCAGAGCCGGATAGCGGTTATGCTTGATAACGTTCCTTTGAACGACAATGAAAGTCACCAGGTTTACTGGGTAGATCATGGCGATATTCTGAGCGATGCCCAGGATGTACAAATCCAGCGGGGTATCGGGAATAGTCTCTACGGCTCTTCGGCTTTTGGCGGATCCATTAATGTCACCACCACCATCGCCTCCCCGCAACGGGAAATTGGAATCCTGGTTGGGAACGGTTCCTACAATTCTTCCAAATACCAGCTTCGGTACCGTTCCGGGGAAGATTTGGGCGAGTCGACCCGTCTTTCTTTTCGTGTTTCCCAAACGGAATCTGATGGCTACCGCCAGAACCACCACAGCCTCCAGCGGGGACTCTTCTTTGGCCTGGAACGTCGATCTGAAAAAGTAACACACCAATTCCGCGCTTTACTCGGATATGAAAATACCCAGCTGCTTTGGGATGGAATCCCCATGGAGGACATTACGAACCGTACCAAGCGACGCCAGGGGTCCCAGGGTTACACGGATAATTTTCTCCAGCAGATTTATTCTTTGAATTCTCTCGTCAGTTTTTCACCCGAATTCTTTTTTCGGAATACGGCCTACCTGGTGACGGGTAAAGGTTATTATGAGGTGTACAAATACAACCGGGATTATTACAGTTATAACCTGGATTTAAATGATCAGTACACCGATGAACAGGAAATGAATCTGGAAACAGATCTACTCCGGCGGAAATGGATTGTTAATCAGTACTGGGGAGTGATACCAACGGTTACCTGGAAAAAAGCGAACCTGCGAATCGACATTGGCTCAGAAATCCGTTTCTACCGGGGCAATCACTTTGGTGAAGTCACCGATTTTTCCGTAGCCAGTCTGGTGGGTGTTTTCGGCTCTGACTGGTATCGTTACTACCGTTATCAGGGAAGAAAAAACACTGTCTCTGCCTTCGGTCATTTGGTCTGGAGACCAGTTAAGAAACTCACTTTAATGGCGGATTTGCAAAAGCAATTCCATCATTGGCGTTTGGAACAGGATAAAATTGGTCATGCAGCCGGGCACAAACTCTCGGCGGACTGGAATTTCCTGAATCCACGATTGGGGATGGTGTACCATGTCGATAACCGGTTGTACTGGTTTTTAAACTATGGGAAGGCTCAAATGGAACCGGCCGATGACCAAATCATTCAGGCAGACGATGTTTGGAGCGAACCGGTTATGGCGGCAGCGGAAGTAATTCACGACTGGGAAATGGGTTTTCATTTATCCTTTGGAAAGGGGACCGGAAGCCTGAATTATTACCGGATTGAATACCTCAATGAGCAGTTAAAAAATATTGATGTAGCCCAGGAAGGGGAATATGATTATTACTCCGCCAACTCTACCACCCACCAGGGTGTGGAATGGGAAATGGTGTACGAAATTAATCCCTGGCTGGAAGTCTCTGCCAACGGCGCCATTGTCCTGAATACGTTTACAGATGGAAACCTTTTACCGAATATACCGACCAGCTTAATGAATGTTACACTGGATTACCAACCTGGACCGAAGTGGCACTTCTTTGCCCACCTGAAATCCGTAGGCGAAATGTTCATTGACCGTGAAAACCGGGATGAAGGCCGTATTGACCCCTATTTCCTTTTAGATGGGGGCGTATCCTTTTCCTTTAAAAATTTACAGGTCCTGATGAAAGTAAATAACCTGTTTGATAAACTGTACTCTACCTACGGGTATAGTTATGAATGGGACGGTTATCATGCCGTTTACTGGCCCGGCGCCACCCGGAACGGGTATGTATCCGTTGCCTATACCTTTTAATATTTTCATCAAGCAGATACGTCGATACGGTCCAGTTGGTTTTGACCTGATTGACCGGTTTTCGCGGTTTCATTGGAATTGAAGCGAAACCAGTTTCACCCCTAAGCGGATACAATTTAACTTCAAGCCCACACGGTGATGGAAAAATCAACTCAGAAACGTATTTTCCTTATAGACGGGTATGCCGTACTCTACCGGGCGCATTTTGCCATGATTCGGAATCCCCTGATTACCAGTTATGGTCTCCATACATCGGCTCTGTTTGGCTTTACCAATCAAATCTTGAAACTACTCAGGACGGAAAAGCCCGATTATTTAATGGCCGCCTTCGATTCCTCCGAGAAAACGTTTCGACATAAAAAGTACCCTGAATACAAAGCCACCCGTGAAAAAATGCCGGAGGAATTACGGGCCCAGTTACCTTACGTATGGGAACTGATGGAAGCTATGCGAATTCCTTCTTTTGAAAAACCGGGGTTTGAAGCCGATGACATCATCGGTACGATGGCCTGTCATGCCGCCGGAAAAGGACTGGATGTTTACATTGTGAGTGGCGACAAAGATTTCATGCAACTGGTAAATGATCACATATTTTTATATGCTCCTTCGGGGCGACAGGCGGAAATCAAGGTCTATGATCGGGAAAAAGTGAAAGAGAAATGGGGGGTACCACCGGAGAAAATTATTGATCTTCTGGGCCTGATGGGGGACAGTTCCGACAATATTCCAGGCGTACCCGGTGTGGGTGAAAAGACAGCCGTGAAGCTCCTCCAGGAGTACGGTTCCTTAACGGCAGCGCTGGAACATGCGGATGAAGTGAAAAATAAGCGAGCGAGGGAGGGCTTAAAGCAGGGTCGGGATAAAGCCCTTCTGAGCAAGGAACTGGTTACAATTGACACGGATGTGGAACTGGATATTGATTTGAAGAAAATGGAAACGGACGGTTTTGTTGTGGCCCGTCTGAACGAATTGTTCCGTACCCTGGAATTCCAGGCCCTCCAGACCCAGTTAAATGTTTTCTACGGTGCTCCCGAGGTGGCGGATCAGCGACCGGATAAACAGTATGAAACCATTCTCGATAAAAAAGCATTACAGAAATTTATCCGATCCGTAAAAACAGGCACCCTGTTGTCTTTCGATCTGGAAACCACTTCCCTGGATCCAATGCGGGCTGAAATTGTGGGGTTTTCGTTGGCGAAGAAGCCCAATGCAGGTGTTTACATCCCCGTCCAGTACAAGGAAAAAGCATCGAATCACTTCGGAGAAGATGATTTATCGGCAATCCTCGATTTGCTGCGCCCCCTTCTGGAATCGGATCAGATTCCTAAAACCGGTCAGAATGTCAAATACGATGCGCTGATACTGAAACGCCATGGAATTGAGGTCAATAATATTGTGTTTGACACCATGCTGGCGGCCCATTTAATCAGCCCCGAAACACGATCCTACAAACTGGATCACCTGAGCCTGGAACACCTGAATTACCGCATGATACCTATCGAGAATTTGATTGGAAAAGGGAAGAATCAAATATCCATGGCGGAAGTCCCCCTGGAACAGATCAGCTTTTACGCTGCCGAGGATGCGGATGTTGCCTTGCAGCTGACAACAATATTCAGGGACAAACTGAAGGAAGAAAACCTGGAGAAATACTTTAATCAGGTTGAAATCCCCCTCTTACCGGTCCTGCTGGAAATGGAATATCACGGAATATTTGTCGATGAGAAATTATTGGCAACCATGTCCCGCGAACTGGGAAAAACCATTGACGGACTGGTGGCGGATATTCACCGTCAGGCCAGCACTGATTTTAATGTGAATTCAACCCAGCAGCTGGCTCAGATTCTCTTTGATCAACTCGACCTGCCCCAGATAAGGAAACGATCAACGGCAGAGGATGTTCTGGAACAACTGAAGAACCACCACCCCTTGCCCGGCTTGGTTTTGGAGTATCGGAAGCTCAATAAATTAAAGAATACGTATGTGGACGTACTGCCGGAGCTGATCCACCCGGAAACGAAACGGATTCACACGACTTTCAGCCAGTCCGTGGCTGCCACCGGTCGTCTCTCTTCCAGTAATCCTAATTTTCAGAATATTCCCATTCGAACGGAAATTGGGCGGGAAATCCGAAAGGCGTTCCGGGCCCAGAAAAAAGGCTGGAAAATATTTTCGGCTGATTATTCCCAGATTGAATTACGGATCATGGCCCATTTGAGTCAGGATGCCGCTCTGGTGAAGGCGTTCCAGCAGGGTGAGGATATTCACACCCGCACAGCCAGTGACATCTTCGGTGTTCCGTTGGATTCGGTTTTGCCCGAAATGCGTCGGACGGCCAAGATCGTGAATTTTGGATTAATGTACGGAGCCGGTCCCTACCGTTTAAGCCGGGAGCTGGGAATCCCCCATTCAGAGGCCCGGGCCATTATGGAAGCGTATTTTTCCCGGTATTCAGGGATTAAAAACTATATTGACTCGACCCTGGAGAAGGTTCGGGAGACCCACTATGTGGAAACTATTCTGGGTCGTCGTCGGCCGGTATGGGACATTGATAGCGATAATCACCTCCATCGGGAGGCGGCAAAACGAATGGCTATAAATATGCCGATTCAGGGAACCAATGCTGAAATGATTAAACTTGCCATGATCGCGATTCAAAACCAGTTGATTCAACAGGGATTTAACGCCAAAATGATCCTCCAGATACACGACGAATTGTTGTTTGAAGTCCCGGAGGATGAACTGGAAACACTGAAGCCGATCATTATTCATGAAATGGAAACGGCTTTACCCCTTTCCGTCCCGATTGTGGTGGATTGTGGTGTCGGGGATTCCTGGTTTGAAGCCCACTAAATAAGAAGGAAGTATGGAAGCGAGTATTATCTTAAAAAAGGTTGGGAAACTTTCGGGGGAGAAAACCATACTGGCCGGGTTGTCATTCGGAATCGAGAAAGGCTCCTTGGTAGCGATTGTTGGCGATAATGAAGCGGGGAAGTCCACCTTACTGCGGGTGCTGGCAGGCGTTGAGAATCAGGAATACGGCTCCGTATATGTTCATGGTCTTGATACAATAAAGCGCCGCCCCGATACCAGTCGCCTGATCGGTTATGTGCCCTTTGAAAATGACCTTGACCCCTGGCTGACGATTGAACAGAACTGCCGCTTCATGGGCTATCTCTACGGGCTGAATGATGCTGAAATATCCAAGCGTCTGGGATTGTACGCTCCGCAACTTGCTTTGGAGGAATACTTATCCAAAAGCGTTAAAACGGTCTCTCCGGGTCTTTTAAAAAAGGCCATGCTGTTACGGGCGTTGATTCATGAACCGGAATTGCTGATACTCGACGAACCCACAGCCTATATGGATGCAGAATCCTTCCGCCAGACCTGGAACCTCTTAAAATCATTTCACGGGAATAAAACGGTTTTATACGTCAGCCAGTCCCTGCCGGAGGTGGAGGCGGCCCACGATCGTATTCTGGTGATTCAGGACGGGAAAATTGTCCTGGATGGCCATCTGGACCGATTGTTGGAAAGTACCTTTGAATTCCATCAATTCCGTCTGGATTTTGAATCACTCACGGAAGACCTCTATTCAAAACTGGCGGCCGTTCCCCATGTGAAGAAACCCTCACGCATTGGAGACAGTTTTCTATTTTATGGCAGTTCCAGGAAAGTTCTGTTTGAAGTTTTGAAACAGGCTGCGGACGGGATTCTTGTCGATCTGAATCTGAAAAAACTGGGTCTTCAGGACCTGCTGGATGCCAAGTCCGCCCGGGAGGGTATTGAATGATCCTGGCCTTTCTTCTCCGTCGCTGGTGGCTGATTCGGAATCGCCTCTTCTCCACAGTGGGCTTTCTCATTCTTTTTCCCATCATGCTCCACGTGGGAATAACCATGGTCATGAAAAATATTATGGTTCGGAGCATCAATCAAATTCCCTATGAAGCGTGGGTTTTCCCGGGGATTTTAATGGTGATCTCGGCCGTTGTCGTGTTTCCCCATTTATACCGGGATTTATTCGATTTACGGGTGCATAAAAAGTCGCTCATTCCCATGACCCTGGCTCCCGTAAGTAAAACAATGCTAATTACATCTTTCCTGGTGGCCGCCTGTTCGGAGTCCCTTGTTTTTGTTCTGACCGGAATGCTGATCCTATCGTTTTTAACCCCCCATCCTTTTCCCTTGATCGGCTATTTTTTAATCCCCGTTTTTGCCCTGGGATTCAGCGCACTACTGGGGAACCTCATGATTACCCTGTCCCTCATCACAGACCGGATTACCACCTATTTATCCGCCATACTGATTGTTTTTATTGTCATTCTGTTCGGTTCCGGTATTTTGGTGGAATTTGAGTTTTATCCTTACTCCATTGGGATGATCTTATCCCATTTCCCCACCAGCATGATTCTTTCCAGTCTCCGGGCCCTGATTTTTTACCATCGTCTGGACTGGCCGGGGATTGTGGTTCCGACCCTGATTACCCTTTGCTGGATCTGGCTGAACGGTCGCCTGCTGCAACGGAAATTGAATCAATGAAGGCTTATTTATCCGGGGCAATGGAATTTGCCCACCAGGAAGGGGCTGATTGGAGAATCGCCTTAAGTCACTGGCTTAAAACAGAGCTGAACCATTCGGTTTACGATCCCGTGGTTGAATCTGAAATTCTGGCGAAGCAGTACAAGGCTACGGAATATCGATCGTGGAAACTTCGTGATCCGGAACGGTATGCCGGTTTCATTCGCCGCTGTGTTCAGCGGGACCTGGAAATGGTTCAACAGGTGGACTATCTGGTCTGCCTTTGGAATGAAGGTGTTTTTAAGGGGGCTGGAACCGCCGGAGAGGTGACGCTGGCATTTCATTCCGGGACCCCTGTCTATCTTGTGAATCAATTAAAACCGGAGGAACTCAGTGGCTGGATTATGGCCTGCAGCACCGAGCGTTTTAATGATTTTGACGCGTTGAAACAATTCTTGATACAGAAATATGGGAAAGCGATGGTCTAGGTATCCATGTTCGGACCCAGGGCATATATTCATTTAGATCGTCTGGCTGAAAATTACCGCTGTATTAAAGAGCACCTCGGTGGGCAGCGACTCATGGCTGTGGTAAAGGCGAATGGATATGGCCACGGTGCCGTCAAATGCGCTGAAACGCTGGAAAAGGCAGGTTGTGATTTTTTCGCCGTTTTCACGGTGGGTGAAGGACTTGAATTAAGAAAAAGCGGCATCCGCAGTGAAATATTAATCTTCAGCCGAATGGAAGCAGAATTGTTTCCGATTGTAATGAAGCAGGACTTGATCTGGAATTTGGCCTGGCCTGAGGACCTGGAATTACTGCTTCGCTATTACGAGGACACAGGGTCCGGCCCCCGCTTTCATTTGAAAGTCGATACGGGCATGACCCGTTTGGGAATCCCGATCGATAAAGTTGAGTCGGTAGTAAAGCAGTTAAAAAGGCATCCGGAACTCCGCTGCGAAGGTATTTATTCTCACCTGGCCACCGCCGATGAAGGGGATTTATCCTACGCCGAATTTCAGCTTCGGCAGTTTGCTTCTGTTTTGGAAATAGCCAAGCATGAGGAATATCCCTTCCAATGGATTCATTTTTCTAACAGTGGAGCGGTTCTGAATCTGGATCAGTCTCCTTTCAATCTCGTTCGGGTGGGGATGCTGCTGTATGGCGCCTTCCCTTCCGATGAAGTGCCGATGGATTTACCGGTAAATCCGGTGATGGAGTTCCGGGCTCCGGTGGTCACGGTCAGAGAAGTGGGGGCAGGAACACACGTCAGTTATGGTGGCGTATTTTCCACGGAGAAAGAGACCACAATCGGGGTAATTCAGTGCGGTTTTGCCGATGGCTTTCCCAGGGCTTGGTATGAACGGGGATATGTACTCTGGAAGGGTAACCGCTACCGGATTGCGGGCCGGATTTGCATGGATCAGTTCATGGTGGACTTTGAGGGTCAGGTTCCCCCCATCGGGGATGAAGTGCTTTTATTCGGCTCAGGTTCGGAGGGTAGTTTAACTGCTGAAACCATCGCCCAGACCATTAAGACAACAACCTATGTCATTTTTACCGGAATTCATGGTAGAACGCAACGGATTTATTTGGAGGATTAACCCTTTTTCCCATTCATATTCCAAACCTGAAATGAGTCTTCAGATTACTCTACTGTAAATGTTATGGTCATGAAATACAGACGTCGGTTCATTCTATTTTTTGTAGTGCTCATCCTTTCCATGGGACAGGGAAGGGGGCAGGAATTCAAATACAGTACTGTGCTCCCCGTACCGGATTTATCCTTTCATCCGGCAGTCTTTTTTGGTCTGGACGTTCTGGAACAAATGGATTTCAAACCACTATATGGAAAAGCCATTGGTGTTTTAACCAATCAATCGGCTGTGGATCGCCAGGGACGGCATTTACTGGATTTATTAAAAGAGCACCCTGAAATTGAAGTAAAAATACTCTTCCTGCCTCAGTATGGAATGTTTGTCACGGAAAATGAGCGGTTAAAAATTCTGGGGGAGGGCGACCGTGAAGCCACGACCGGTGCCAGAATCATCGATTTATTCAGCCGCCATGTGAAGCCACCTGATTGGGCCATGGAAGACCTGGACTTAATTCTCGTCGATCTTCAGGATACAGGTGTAAGATACTCTACCTATATCACCACTTTGACCAAAGTGATGGAGGCCGCCAGTGACTGGTCATTGCCTGTCATGGTCTTGGATCGCCCAAACCCTTTGCGGGGAGACCGGGTTGATGGCCCCGTGGTGCGGATTCCCTACCAGTCTTTTGAAGGCTACCACCTGGTGCCGATCCGCCACGGGTTAACGATCGGTGAATACGCGATCCTAATCAATGAGATGGGGTGGGTCAAGGATCTGAAACGGGTGGATTTAACCGTGGTTCCGCTGATTAACTGGAAGCGATCGCTCTGGTTTGATGAAATGGATCACCCCTGGGTCCAACCGGCGCCCAACCTTTTGAATCTGGAAACCGATTTGGCCTATGTAGGATTTGGTTTGGTGGAGGGAACCAATTTAAATGACGGTCGGGGTACAGACCGGCCCTATTTAAGGGTAGGAGCGCCCTGGCTCTCGGGGCAGCACCTGGCGGAACGGCTGTTGCAGTACAAACTTCCAGGTATCGAGCTGAGAGTGGTACAATACGTCCCCCGACATCGGCAGGGTGAAAAATTTATTCCCCTGTATGATGGGGAACTCTGTAATGGAATCGATATTATTATTACCGATAAAAATAAATTTGATCCCTTAGCCACCGCAACTGCCGTGATTATTCTGACCAGTCAGCTTTATCCCCGCGAATTCAAATGGGCGGAGAATGACCGGATAGATAAATTATACGGATACGACCAGTTACGTCTCTTTGCGGCCCAGTTAAAGCCGCCCAACTATCTCCCGCCACTCTGGTTCCATGATGTAGTCCGTTTTAACGATTTCAGAAAACGGTTTCTCATCTACCCTTGAAAAATGGTAAAGCGTTTTCTCGTATCCGTTTGTTTCATACCGGTACTGTTATGGTCACAGACGTATTTAACCGTTCCCCAGAATGTCTGGCGGATCAAACTGGGATATGAGGATTCAAAAGGAAATTGGAAAGGACATAATGGCTTGAAAGGGTGGAGGGATTTTGCTTATTCCCTGGATTCATCCCAGTTCACCCTATCCAAGTTTACGGAGCAGCATTTTAAAATATCCCACCTGAATCTTGACTATGGATTTACCAATCGGACGACGGTTTATTTGGAAATCCCCATGGTGCGTTTCGGCGAACGAATCATTACCTGGCAGACCGCAGGTGATACTTCCACTGCTACGCTGGACAGCTTGCTCGGTTATTTTTATCCCACGAGGGCCGTTACCAGTGGATTGGGGGATATTTCACTTGGGTTTCACTACCTGCTTATGGGGAAACCGGCTTGGAGCCAACAAGGCAATTTTTCGGTTTACACCGGATTCCAGATGACCATGCCGTTCGGGAAACGTTTGATAGCGTACGACAAAAATGCCGTTGATAAAAATGGCCTGCCGAAACAGTTCTCTCAGTTACCATTGGGGACGGGACTGACGGAATGGCAACTCAGGTTATTCGGTGAATTTTATACGATCATTTACGAGCGTCTAATCAATGTAAACTGGGGTATTCGCTTGAGCCGGTTTTCCCGGGAGATGGTCAATCCACCGATCACTTTCCTATGGACTTCGGAGACGGACCCGGACTCCATCGCCGCCTCCATCGGCGAAACCGTGTTGTTTCAGGATGGAAACCGTGCCTGGGGTGAGATTGATGGCAAGCTGGAGCTTTGGCCCAACCGTTTTTTCATCTCTGTCGGAATGAGTTGGGAAATCCGTGGCCGGGCTCACTATTTTTCCGAAAACCATTCCTGGAATCAATGGATGTCCCATCGTAAAAATTACGATACCCGCAGTTTTATCAGCCGACAGCAAGTGCGTTTGACCTTGATGAACGCCGACCCTTTGAAGAAAATCGGTCCCCTTCCGTTTGAACTGGAAATCGGGCTGAGCTGGTACGTCCCCTTCCTGACCTATCAGGCTTTTGGGTACCGGACCCTGTGGCTAACCTGGAGTTCTTATTTCCAGGGCTGGTAGAACAAGCCTATATTCCCCTTGTCAGATGACGGCGACTGCGAATGCTAGATGAACGGAAATCCATATGGAGTTGGGCGCTTTACGACTGGGCCAACAGTGCCTTCACAACGACGGTTATGGCTGGTTTTTTCCCCGTGTTTTATGAACAATTCTGGTCCACAACGGAGAATGTGAATGAAAGTACTTTTTACCTGGGACTTGGAAATTCAGCCGCATCAATCCTGATCGCCATCCTGGCCCCCTTTCTGGGAGCCATTGCCGATAAAGGAACGGCCAAGAAAAAATTTCTCATCTTTTTTGCTATTATTGGAATCGTCATGACTGGCGGATTGTGGATCGTGCAGCAGGGGCACTGGCAGATGGCCCTGGTTTTCTATGCCTTGGCAACGGCGGGATTCATGGCCGGAAATATTTTTTATGATGCCCTGCTCGTTGGAGTTGCCTCCCGAAAGAAGCTGGATTATGTCTCCTCGCTGGGCTTTGCCCTGGGATATATTGGAGGTGGACTCCTTTTCTTGGTGAACGTCATCATGTATCAGAAACCGGAATTATTCGGGATCCCGGATGGGGCCACGGCCATTCGCCTGTCCTTCCTTATGGTGGCGATTTGGTGGGCTGTCTTCTCCATCCCCATTATGGTGTTTGTAAAAGAACCGGCATCAAACAATCCGATGAAACTTTCCACCGCCGTGGTTCAGGGCTGGGGTCAGTTGAAGGACACTATCCTTCAAATCAGGGAATTAAAGGTCATTGGTACTTTTCTCCTGGCTTACTGGCTATATATCGACGGCGTAGACACAATAATCAAAATGGCGGTCAAGTATGGAACCTCTATCGGTTTCCCGGCTTCCACTCTAATTACTTCATTACTTCTGGTCCAGTTTGTGGCCTTTCCCGCCGCTTTGGCCTACAACTGGTTTGCTTCGAAAGTGGGGATCAAGCGTTCGGTTGTGAT